>NZ_BFBX01000083.1:143605-144224 GCF_003851045.1 Paenibacillus sp. 598K
GGCGCTGGAGGCGCGCGGCGGGTTGGCCGAGCTCGCCTGTCACGAGGTTCGCGTGCCGCTCTGCGACTCGCGGCGACAAGCTTACGATGAGGCGGCTGCCCGACTCCGTCTGCGCATCGCCAGCGAGAATCCGGCCAAGCTCGCGGTGCTGGAGCAGCTCTTGCACCGTCACGAAGGGCAGCAGCGTCTGGTCATCGGCCAGTATCTGGATCAGCTGCGCTTAGCAGCCCGCCGTCTGCAGGCGCCGCTCATCACCGGCGAGACGAGCCAGGAGGAGCGGGAGCGATTGTTCGCAGCGTTCAGACGGGGCCAGATCGCCACGCTGGTGGTCTCCAAGGTGGCCAACTTTGCCGTCGATCTTCCCGATGCGGCAGTCGCTGTACAGATCTCCGGCAGCTTCGGCTCGCGACAGGAGGAGGCTCAGCGGATCGGGCGCATTTTGCGGCCGAAGCGGGACGATAATCGCGCATGGTTTTACAGCTTGGTCACGGACGGGACCAAGGAGACGGAGTTCGCCCGGCGTCGGCAGCTGTTCATGGTCGAGCAAGGCTACCGCTATGAGCTGCTCAACGGCCAGCAGCAGCCGTCCGTCGAGACCGAACAGGCGACAGAGCGCCCG
>NZ_BFBX01000083.1:144493-145097 GCF_003851045.1 Paenibacillus sp. 598K
AGCTGCTGCGCGCAGCAGCTGACGGGCCGTGGTCCGGCCTCGAGCTGCGCTATGGGCTGCAACTGCTGCATAGCTGCGGGATGGTCTGGAGCATCCGGGTCGGCTGGGGAGAGCAAGTGTATGCGATGCCGCGCGAGAACTATCCGTGCTGGCTGCGCGTCCTGGCGCGGCCCCCGTCTCCGGCCGCCGCGCAGAGCGGCGTGAAGCGTCTGGCCGGCGAGCGGATGAACAGTCCGCTCATCTGCGAAGCGCTCCATCTGTTGGCTGTCTTGGCGCGCTGCGGCTATACCTTCACCCGCAGCGGTCGTCTGCCCCGGCGCGTCCTGCAGCGGCTGGAGCGGCAGTTGGCGGTGCCGGACGCCGCCGTCGACGGCTTGCCACGGGTCGCCGAGGCGCTGGCGCAAGGCGTCTCACCAGCGCTGGCTTGGCTGCTGGACCTCTGTGTCGCTCAGAAATGGCTGAAGGCAACCGAAGGCGGCTATGTGCCGGATGACGAGCGCTGGCGAGACTGGCTGGCCCGGCCGGGGCACATATGCGAGGCCGAACTGATCCGCTTCGTCCTGACGGAGTACGTCGGCGGCTCGGAGGCGCAGGCCTGCGCCTC
>NZ_BFBX01000083.1:145227-162448 GCF_003851045.1 Paenibacillus sp. 598K
GGCGCAGGCCTGCGCCTCCGCAGCGCTGGGCGTCCAGACCTGCGGGTCATGGCATCGCACGGACGAGCTGATCGACTGGGCTTGCCGCTCCGGCGGCGATCGGGCCGGGGCGGGCAGCCTTGAGCTGCTGGAGCGTCTGAGTCGACTAGGCTGGCTGGAGCAAGGGATCGGGGCGGATGGCAGCCGCCTGTACCGCTGGGCGGTGTCGATGCGGCCCGCAGCGTCCGATCCGGCAGTGTCCGAGCCCGAGCATCTGCGCATCCAGCGGAGCGGCGAGCTGATCTTGACCCGCGAGAGCTCCCTCCAGGTGCGCTGGCTGCTGGAGATGACCGCCGAGCGAGTCAGTCACGAACTATACACGACCTACAGGATGACGGCGGAGTCGGTGGCGGAGGCTTGCGGGCTCGGATGGAGCACCGAGGCGCTGATCGAGCAGCTCGGCGCGGCATCGGCAGCCCCTCTGGATCCGACATATGCAGCGACCTTGCGTCAGTGGGGGGTGGAGGCATCGGTCGATGCAGTAGCGGTACGGATGGTCGGAGAGACGCACAAGAAGGGAGCGTCGGCGGAACGGCAAGCGGCGCTCGATGGGCGGCCTGGCGGCGACGAGCCGACGTTGCTGCCGCCCGGCGAGCCCCCGACGCTAGCGAGGCTGCTGCCGGAGCTGTCGGAGCTGCCTGCCGCCTGGGTGCATCGATTGGGGCGTTATCATCCCTCGACGGCGCGCGAGATGATCGAGGTCGCCCTGCAGCGCCAGCTCCCGCTGCAGCTTGGCAGGGAGGCGGAGCTGGTGGTGTTGATCCCCGAGCGGCTGCAGCAGCGGGAGGATGGATGGGCGGTATCGGGCCGCCTGCGCGCGAGCGACTGCGGCCGGCCGGAGCAGGTATGCTGGACGCCGGAGATGTGGGATGAGATGAAGCTTCACTTGACAGTAACGGAGGGAGCAATAAAGCGCTCTACTTTTTGAAGCATTTCATGTTATGATAGAGAAGCAGCCGAAAAGCTGCGAAGAGGAGGAGTGGACGGATGCTAACCCTGGATCAGCTGAAGTCTGCAGCGAGCGATGCGCAAGACGGTCGCGGGACTTCACTCGACATGGGCGCCTTGCTGTTGAGGGCCTATGAGCTGGGCGATATGATCAACGCATCGGCCCCGGTGGCCGACTATCTATACTGGAAAGCTGTCGTATCGGAGGATGAAGCTGTGCAAGCGTTGGCCGCACGCTTCCGCAAGGCTAAGGAGCTATTCGCCGACTGCGAGCGGTTTGGCCGTTTTCACCCCGATTACCACGAGGCCAAGGACAAGGTGAAGGCGCTGGAGGCCGAGCTGGACGCGTTGCCCAGCGTCAGCCGGTTCAAGGCGGCCGAGCGCGAGGTCGACGAGCTGCTGCATGAGACCGCGCAGTTAATCGCGTATGCCGTGTCCGAGACAGTGAAAGTGCCGGGCAACGAGCGCGCTGCTGGCGGCGGCTGCGGGAGCGGCGGCTCGTGCTCGTGCGGCAGCGGCGGCTGTGGCTAAAGAGAGGCCGGCGCTTACCCGCGCCGGTCCATTATCGACCAAAGGAGGAAGACCATGTTCTCTGAAAGAACAGGCTATATTGTCTGGGTCAGCGACTTGAAAGCGGCGAGAACGCTGGATAAGTACGGATCCGTCTATTATATGTCACGCAAGCTTCATTATGTCGTCATTTATATGGATACTGTTCGAGCAGAGGACACGATTCGCAACATTCAACGTCTCCCGTTCGTCAAAAAAATCGAGCGCTCGTATCGCAACGAGCTAAAAACGGAATACTCTTCGGATATGGAAGACAAGACGCGTTTTTATTCATTATAATTTAGAGAGAATGGGTCTTATTGACCATAAATAGGACCTTATTCTTGTTATACCATATGCATTACACTATGATCGTGGTAGAATATAGGTACAAATACCTGTTTCGCATTCGGTTTGCGAGGGGAGTGGATTCGAGATGAAAGACAAAACAACCGAAAGATGGAATACATATGAATCATTTCATGTCGTGCTCGGCGACAAGAAGGTCGCTGACGTCGTCATCACGAATCATGCGAAGATCCGTTGGGCGGACCGGGTGGAAAGTGAGAAAACAGGGTTTGAGGATATCGCCGGGTTTATATGGGAGTGCTTGAAGCAAGGGCGGGTCGAATCCTACTATCGCAATGAGGAGGACGTCTATCTCATTGACGACGATCTCGTCTTCGTCGCCGAGTTTGCCAAGCTGGAGCGCGAGACCGATCTGGTCGGCAATCCACTTCACAAGATGATCGTCGTAACCTTCCTTGGACGCATGTCGGAGACGATCGAGCTGCGCGATTTGAAATCGTATTACTCATGGTTGCGACATTCGCGGAGGATGACCCTGATCAAGAACAGCCGCAAGCGCAAGTAACCATTCGTCGGCGAGAGCCGCGACGCAGCCCGATGGACCGTTGCACCTTGATGCCCGCACGCCCTCAAAGAGAGGCGTGTTTTTTTGTTGTGCCATAAATGCCGCCAAAGGATGGCGTAAACGTTTCACCTTGGGTGTCGCTGCTTTGTCCAACCTTTGCTATAATAGGCAGTACAGAAAGGATGACCGTTATGGCACTCAATTTTCATCAACTTCATATTTTTTATACGGTTGCCGAGCGGGGGAGCTTTTCCGCCGCCGCGCAAGCGCTGCATATGACGCAGCCTGCCGTGACGATGCAGATTCAGTCGCTCGAGGACTATTTTGGCACCAAGCTGCTGCACCGTTCAACCAAGCGCATCGAGCTGACTGAGGCAGGCAGCGCGTTGATCCCCTACGCCCAGCGCAGCATCGATCTGATCCGCGAGACAGATGCTTCGATGTCGAAGTTCACCAAGCAGTTGAAGGGAAGGCTCCAGCTTGGCGCTTCGCTGACGATCGGCGAATACATCCTGCCTCGGCTGCTCGGCCCCTTCGGACAGGAGTATCCGCATATCGGCATCAGCATGAAGGTGATGAACACGGCCCAGATTACGGAGGAGATCGTCAACCATCAGCTCAACTTCGGACTGATCGAAGCGCCGATCAATCATCCCGACATGCACATGGAGGCAGTGCTGAGCGATGAGCTGAAGCTGGTCGTCGCGTCCTCTCACCCCTTGGCTGCTGCCTCTGAGGTGTCGATCCGCGATGTGCTCGAGTATCCTGTCGTGCTGCGCGAGCAAGGGTCCGGGACTCGACTGGTGATGGAGGAGGAGCTGCGACGCTGCCAGATTGACCTGGCTTCCCTGAAGATCGTCATGGAACTCGGCAGCACAGGGGCAGTCAAGTCGGCGGTGGAGGCTGGACTTGGCGTCTCGTTCCTCTCGAGCTCCTCGGTGAAGCACGAAGTGTCGCTTGGGCTTATCCGCACGCTCCCGATTACTGATGTGCAGTTCAAACGTCAGTTTTATTCCATCTATTTGAAGTCGGCTCTCCTCCCGATTTCGGCGGTAACCTTCCTCGCGTTCCTGCGCGAACGGGATCTGAGGCAATGGTTATGAACCGGGCTGATCTGCATCTCCATACGACGGCCTCTGACGGGCTGCTCACGCCCGCCGAGGTCGTGCGTCTCGCCCATGAGGCAGGGCTGGCGGGGATGGCCATCACGGATCATGACACGATGGCCGGCGTAGAGGAGGCGCTCCGGGAAGGGGCGCGCGTCGGGATCGAGGTGTTGGCAGGCGTAGAGATCAGCACGAGTTGGGAAGGGCGGGATATCCATGTGCTCGGTTACGGACCCGACTGGCGGCAGCCGCTCTGGCAGGAGCGGCTGGCACAGCTGCGCGAAGGGCGAGAGCGGCGCAACGAGCGCATCCTGGCCAGACTCGGCGAGCTGGGACTGGTCGTGACGATGGAGGAGGTGCGGGCGGCTGCCGGCAAGGCAGCCGCCGACGAATCGGTCGGACGGCCGCACATCGCAGCGGTACTGCTCGCCAAAGGCGTCGTCGCCACGATGAGGGAGGCCTTCGATCGCTATCTGGCGGAAGGGGCAGCCGCTTATGTCGCGGTGCCGAAGGTGACGCCGCAGGAGGCAGTCGCGTGGATCCGCGAGGCGGGCGGCGTCAGCGTGCTGGCGCATCCGGGGCTCTACGGCGACGATCGAGTGATCGAGCTGCTGGCGGGCGAGGGCCTGACAGGGCTCGAGGTTGCGCACTCGGACCACACCGCCGAGCAGGAAGCGCGATATGCATCCTTGGCGGCACAGCTGGACCTGATCGCGACAGCGGGGTCAGACTTCCATGGCGTGCGTCAAGGTCAGGTATTCCACGGCGAGATCGGCTCGCGCACGGTCGATATGAGTGTCCTCACTTTACTGCGGCAGGCGGGGAGGCGAGAGTGATGAAGGAGCGGATCTATACGATCAAGGAAGTGGCTGCGCAGACCGAGCTCTCGACCCAATTGATCCGCAAATGGGAGGAACGGTATCGGGCCGTCTCGCCCAAGCGGCTGCCCAACGGGTACCGGGCGTACAGCAAGGACGATATCGAGACGTTGCGCTGGCTGAAGCGACAAGTGGATGACGGCGTATCAATCGCTATGGCGGTGATGGAGAAGGAACGCCGCGAGGCTGCGTCGCCGCGTTCCGCCAGCTTCCCGGAGCGTCTGGAGCTCTCGCCGGTATCCGCCTTCGTCGGGCCTTCCGCGCTCTGGGACGAGCCGGTAAGCGAGCTGCTGGCGGCGATCGAGCAGATCGATCAGGAGCGGGCGCGCCGACTGATCGACCGCTTTCTGTGGCAGTATCCGGCCGAGCATGTGCTGACCCATATATTGCAACCGGTGCTTGTCGGGCTGGGCGAACGTTGGGAGCGGCAGCAGATTTCCGAGTACCAGGAGCATTTTGGCAGCCATTTGATTCGAGAGACCGTTCAGGCGTTGTGCGCACAGTTTCGCTCGCATGCCGACCAGCCGCTGCTCGTTACGGCTTGCGGTCCGGGCGAGCGGCATGAGCTTGGCATTTTGTTCGTCGGATTTTTCGCTCGCCAAGCCGGATACAGAGTCGTCTATCTGGGAGCCTCGCCCGCGATTAAGGGCATCCTCGACTGCATTGACGATCTGCAGCCCGAGGCGATCGCTCTGAGCTTCTCATCGGAGGAACTGCTGAAGCAGGCCGAGCCTTTCCTGCTGGAGCTTGATCGTCGGATCGCCGCGGCATCGCCGCATACGCTCGCCTTTATAGGCGGCGCGGTCGTGCGGCAGACGGCGACGCTCTCGGGTAGCCGGGCAATCCATATGATCCATGGCGACGGCAAGCGTGCCGTGCACCGGATACAGACACTGCTGGAGACTGAGCGGATATCGCGAGACGCCTGAGTCGCAAGCGGTGCGAAGAGGAGTCACTTTCTTCTGGCATCGCAGAGTCGGGTGCCTGGTTCCGCAAGCTAGCCACGCACAAAAGGAAGCGCCCCTCAGCATCAGATGCTGGGGGCGCTTTTGGCGTGGGGCGATCAACCATAGCTGCCGCAATCGCGGCTCGCTACGTCAGCGCGGTCACGGGCAACGCCTGGAGGCGCTGCTCGTCTGGCGTGACGAACAACGTCTTCTGATGATCATAGATGACGAAGCCGGGCTTGGCGCCGCTCGGCTTGCGGACATGGCGGATCAGCGTATAGTCGACCGGAACCTGGCTCGATGCGCGCGCCTGACTATAATGAGCGGCGAGCATCGCAGCCTCCTCCAGCGTGGCGTCGCCGAAGCTGCCGCCGCGGATGACGACATGCGAGCCGGGGATATCCTTCGTATGCAGCCACGTATCCGAGGAGGACGCTAGCCGGTTCGTCAGATATTCGTTTTGCGTATTGTTTTTGCCGACGAGGATGCTCGCCCCCTCGGACGACGTATAGGATAGCAGCGACGGCCGGGCCGGTTTTTTCTTTTTGCCGCCGCGTTTGCTGCGATCCCTCAGGTACTGCTGCTCGATCAGCTCCTCGCGGATTTCTTCGATGTCGGCGAGCGAGGCGCTGTCGAGCTGCTGCTGCAGCGTCTCGAGGTAGCGGATCTCCTCGCGCGCAGCGGTCATCTGCTCCGTTGCCATGCTTAGACTGTTTTTCGCTTTATTGTACCGTTTGAAGTAGCGCTGCGCATTTTCCGAGGGCGACAGCTGCGGATCGAGCGCGATCGTTACGGTGGCGCCTGTTTCATCGTAGTAGTTGACCACCTCCGCCTCTGCATCTCCCTTCTGGATCTGATGCATATACGTTGTGATCAACTCGCCGAGCACGCGATAGCGATCAGCTTCTTTGGCTTCCTCGATCGTCTCCGCCAGCTTCTCCAGTTTTTTTACGTTTTTGCTCTTCTCGTTGGCGAGGAATCGCAACAAATCGGAGACGCGCTGCTTGACCACATCGCGCTGCGCTTTGTCGCCATAGTAGGCCTCGAGACACTCGCTGATGCTCTCATAAGCGTCGGCAGGACTGTCCAGATGGGTAAGCGCGGTGACGGCGAAGACAGAGCGTCCTCCAGGCTCGGTGACGATGACCGGCGTATAGCGCTGCTCGCGGAAGTCGGTCATCATCGCGTCGAACACCGGCCACAGCCGCTCCCGGATATCCGTCGCCTCGGCGGACTGCGTCAGCCCGCTGCGATGGCCGAGCTCGCGAGCGAGCAGCGGACTGACGCCGCTGAATGCCTCAACGAGCCGCTGCGGGAGCGCGGAGAGCCCGTCCGTCTCCTCCAATTGCTCGGCCAGGCGAGCTGCCGAATCCACGTCCAGCGGATTGGCTTTGCGCTGGTCGGGCGGCGGCATGTAGGCGGAGCCTGGCATAACGGTCCGGTAGCTGCTGATCGCCGGCGTCACATGATGGATGCCGTCATGGATGACGCCTGTATCCTGATCGATCAGCATGATGTTGCTATGCCGACCCATCAGCTCGATAACGAGCGTGCGCAGCATGACGTCGCCGAGCTCGTCGCGCCTGCGGATCGTTAGATGGAGGATGCGCTCGTTGCCGATCTGCTTCACCTGCTCGATGATGCCGCCTTCGCAATATTTGCGCAGCAGCATGCAGAACATCGGCGCTTCCTTCGGATTTGTATACGTCTGTTTGGTCCAGTGCACTCTCGGGTACGTCGGATTGGCGGAGAGCAGCAGCTTGCCCTGCGCGCCGTTGCCGCGGATCTGGAGGACCAGGTCGCGGGGGGCGGGTTGATGGATTTTATGAATGCGTGCGCCGATGCAGCCTTGCAGCTCGGCTGCGATCGCGCGCGTGACGATGCCGTCCAATGCCATTTTCTCAATCTCCTTCAATGAATGCATGATTCAGGCTTGCCCTCAAAAGGCCGAAGAGGCACGGGATCGAATCTTTGGAGGCAGCCTGAGAAGTATACAGTTCTTCTATCATGCCATAGTTGTCCCAAAAACTTAAGCCCTGCCGGTGATAAATTACGGTTTGTCCGAATACATTAGGCCATGACAGGCTGTTCGATCGGGCAGCCGGACGAAGCGGGAGGGGACTAAAGGAACATGGAACAAAAAAAGTGGCATCAAATGGATGCAGAGGAGCTGAGCCGGCAAATCGGCTGTGACCCTGTCCGCGGCCTCGCCTCCGAGGAGGTGGCGGAGCGGCTGGAGCGCTACGGGCGCAATGAGCTGTCCGAAGGCAAGCGAATCTCGCCGCTTACTTTGCTGCTCAATCAGTTCAAGGACTTTATGGTGCTGGTGCTCGTCGGTGCGACGCTCATCTCTGCGTTGCTAGGAGAATATCTCGACGCGGTGACGATCATCGCGATCATCGTCATCAACGGCATCCTGGGCTTCGTCCAGGAGTTCCGTGCGGAACGCTCGCTGCGGGCGCTCAAGGCGCTGTCGGCGCCAAGCGCCAGCGTCGTGCGCGACGGTCAGGTGATCAGCGTCGCTGCGAGCGATCTGGTGCCTGGCGATCTGGTGCTGCTGGAGCCGGGAGACCGTGTGCCGGCCGACATTCGGCTGCTCGAGACGAATAGCTTGTACGCAGAGGAGTCGGCGCTGACAGGCGAGTCGGTGCCCGTCGGCAAGACGGCGCTGCCGATCCGCGAGAGCGAGCTGCCGCTCGGCGACCAGCGCAATCTCGGTTTCATGGGGACGATGGTGACGAGAGGCACGGCCAAGGGCATCGTCGTCCGTACCGGGATGCAGACGGAGATGGGGACGATCGCCGATCTGATCCAGCAGACCGAGGCGATGGAGACGCCGCTGCAGCATCGGCTGGAGCAGCTCGGCAAGATCCTGATCATCGTCGCGGTCGCCTTGACGGTGATGGTCGTCGTCGCAGGCATCCTGCACGGACAGCCGGCGTACGGGATGTTCCTCGCCGGCGTCAGCCTGGCGGTAGCGGCGATCCCCGAGGGGCTACCGGCGATCGTCACGATCGCGCTGGCACTCGGCGTGCAGCGGATGATCAAGCGCAAGGCGATCGTCCGCAAGCTGCCGTCAGTCGAGACGCTGGGCTGCGCCTCGGTCATCTGCTCTGACAAGACCGGCACGTTGACCCAGAACAAGATGACGGTCACCCGGCTATGGCTGGGCGGTCGCAGCCTCGAGGTGAGCGGGGAGGGATACGTCCCCGAAGGCGAGATTACGGAGTCTGGCGCGCATGTCGATCTGAAGAAGGATCAGGGCCTGCGCCGACTGCTCCAGGTGGCGGCGCTGTGCAACAACTCGGTCCTCTACAAGAAGGAGCCTGAGGAGGAGCGGGGCAAGCGCGCCAAAGCAACGCAAGGCGAGGAAGGCGAATGGCTGCTGAAGGGCGATCCGACGGAGGGTGCGCTGGCTGTGCTGGCCGCCAAGATGGGTCTGTCGGCCAAGGCGCTGGAGGGGCTGTACAAGCGGGAGCGGGAGTTTCCCTTCGACTCTGAGCGCAAGCGGATGTCGGTCGTCGTCACGCATCAGGGCGGCCGCCTGCTCTGCGTGAAGGGCGCCTCCGACATGCTGCTCGAGCAATGCACGCATGTGCTGTGGGACGGCAACGTCATCCCGCTGACGGCGACGCTGCGGCAGAAGATCGCGGCTGCCGCAGAGGGAATGGCTGCTTCTGCACTGCGGGTGCTGGGCATGGCCTATCGGGATATCCGCGGCCAGGAGAGCGTCGAGACCGAGCAGGAGGCGGAGCAGCAGCTCGTATTCGTAGGCTTGAGCGGCATGATCGATCCGCCGCGTAAGGAGGTCCGCGACGCGATCGCCGTCTGCCGCCAGGCGGGCATCAAGACGGTGATGATCACCGGCGATCATCAGACGACTGCCGAGGCGATCGCCGGCCAGCTCGGCATCCTGCCGCGCGGCGGCGTCGCGGTCAACGGCCGTCAGCTGGCGGCGATGACCGATGAGCAGTTGGATCGCGAGGTCGACAACATCTACGTGTATGCTCGCGTCTCGCCCGAGCACAAGCTGCGCATCGTCAAGTCGCTGCAGCGCCAAGGCCATGTCGTGGCGATGACCGGAGACGGCGTCAACGACGCCCCTGCCATCAAAGCTTCGGATATCGGCATCGCTATGGGCATCACCGGCACGGACGTGTCCAAGGAGGCGTCGGCGCTGGTCCTCAGCGACGACAACTTCGCGACGATCGTCGCAGCGATCGAGGAAGGGCGGGGCATCTACGAGAATATCCGCAAATTCATCCGCTACCTGCTGGCCTCCAACGTCGGCGAGATTTTGACGATGTTCCTGGCGATGATGGCCGGACTGCCGCTGCCGCTCGTGCCGATCCAGATTTTGTGGGTGAACTTGGTCACGGACGGGCTGCCGGCGATGGCGCTTGGCGTCGATCAGGCGGAGAAGGATCTGATGAAGCATAAGCCCAGATCGGCCAAGGAAAATATCTTTTCTCGCCGGCTCGGCTGGAAAATCCTTAGCCGCGGCTTCCTGATCGGCATCTGCACGCTTGGCGCGTTCTGGATTACGCTGCGCGAGAATCCCGGCAATCTGATCGAGGCCCAGACGGTCGCGTTCGCTACGTTGGTCATGGCTCAACTGATCCATGTGTTTGATTGCCGCAGCTCGCGCTCGATCTTCCATCGCAATCCGTTGCAGAACCGTTATCTGGTGCTGGCGGTGCTGTCGTCGCTGCTGCTCATGCTGGGCGTGCTCTACATCGAAGCGCTGCAGCCGATCTTCAAGACGGTGCCGCTTGACTTCAGACATTGGTGTCTCGTCTTCGTCGCTGCGGGCATCCCGACGTTCGTGATGGGCATCGGCAGCGTGCTTGGCTCGTCCAAAAAGAAGACCCAACACCGCACGCCGCTGGGCGGCCCTCGTCCGGCTGCGCGTTGAGGAGCAGGAGGGTAAGCAGGAGCAAAAAAGACATGGCGTTTCCTCCCGCTTTGTATTATGCTAATAGGAAAACTAGCCATTAGCAGGTACCTGAAGGAGTGCAACGCAAATGAACTTTACAAAAATGCATGGCCTCGGCAACGACTTCATCGTCGTCGCAGGCGAACAGGCGCTGCCTGAGCGGGTATCGGAGCTGGCGATCGAGCTGTGCAACCGGTTCTTCGGCATCGGAGCGGACGGCCTCGTCTATATTCTGCCTTCGGAGCAAGCAGACTTCCGGATGCGCATCATCAACTCCGACGGCTCGGAGGCCGAGCAATGCGGCAATGCGATCCGCTGCGTCGCCAAGTATGTCTATGACAACGGTCTGACCGATAAGGATCAGATTACGATAGAAACACTGGGCGCCGGTGTCCAGCGCGTGCAGCTGACGATCGAGGGCGGCAAGGTGGCGACCGTGCGCGTGGACATGGGCGAGCCGGTGCTGTCCGGTCTGCAGGTGCCGACGACAGTCGATCTGGACCGCGTTGTCGATCATCCGATCGAGCTGGAGGGCAGGCAGTTCCGCTTCACCGCTGTCTCGATGGGCAATCCGCACTGCGTCATCTACGTCGACGACGCCAAGGAATTTGATCTGCAGCAGTGGGGCCCCAAGCTGGAGACGCATCCGCTGTTCCCGCGCAAGATCAACGTCGAGTTCGTCACCGTCAACTCGCGACAGCAAGCCGATATGCGAGTCTGGGAGCGCGGCGCAGGTCCGACGCTGGCTTGCGGCACAGGCGCATGCGCGACGGTCGTCGCTTCGGTGCTGAACGGCTGGACCGATCGTATCGCAACCGTGTCGCTGAAGGGCGGCGACTTGCTGATCGAGTGGAGCGAAGCCGATAATCATGTCTATATGACCGGCCCGGCGGCAGAGGTGTTCCGCGGCACGGTGCAAGGCTGACAGCCGAATAATAGAGCCGAAAAGCAGTTGCTGTCCGGGCGCTGCTTTTCGGCTTTTGGAACGAATAGGCATATTCAATGATGAGTATAAGGGGTGGGAGAGGCCGATGAAACCAGATTTGCGGGAGGCCGTAACGCGTTCGCTGATTACCGGCGACGGCGCGATGGGAACGTATTTGTACCAGTTGGGTTTTCCTGTCGGCGTATCGTTTGAGGAGTTCAACACGCTGCGTCCGGAGGTCATCCGGAATGTGCATCGTGCGTACTACGAGGCGGGAGCCCGACTGATCGAGACCAATACGTTCTCGGCGAACTATGAGAAGCTGTCCAAATACGGTCTGGAGGGCGAGGTCGTGAAGCTGAACCGCGCTGGCGTCCAACTGGCGCGGGAGGCGGTCGGCGAGGATGCTTACGTCGTTGGCTCGATCGGCTCAATCCGCAGCGGTCAGCGCAAGACGATCCGCACCTCGGAGCTGCGCAAGGCGTTCCGCACGCAGATCGCTGCGCTGCTGGAGAGCGGCGTCGACGGTCTGATTATGGAAACCTTCTTTGACCTGGAGGAGCTGCTGCTTGTCCTCTCACTGGTGCGGGAAGCGGGCGACATCCCGACGATCTGCCAGCTCTCGGCTGAGGATGTCGGACGCACCAAGGATGGCGTGACCTTGTCCGAAGCATTCGCGCGTCTGGAGGCGGCAGGGGCAGATGTCGTCGGTCTCAATTGCCGCAGCGGTCCGGTCGGCATCCTGCGCGCGCTCGATACGGTGCAGGGCGATATCGGCATCCCGCTTTCGGTATTCCCGAATGCGGGGATTCCCGATTATGTAGATGGGCAATACACGTATACGGCGCCGCCGGAATACTTCGGCGATATGGCCCGGAAGTTCGCAGATCGCGGCGCGCGTCTGATCGGCGGCTGCTGCGGGACGACGCCGGAGCATTGCGCCGCGATCAGCGGCGCCCTGCAAGGCTACGAGCCGCAGCCGGTCGAGGCCGAGGCCGAGCTGCAGTCAGAGCGTCTTGAGGTCCGGTCGCCCGAGGGAGGTGCAGGTGGTGCTCAGGAGCCGCCGCCGAAGGAGCCAAGCCTGGTCGATCTGGTCCGTCAGCGTCACACGGTGATCGTCGAGCTTGATCCGCCGCGGGATCTCGATATCCGCAAGTTTATGGCTGGGGCAGAGGCGCTCAAGGCGGTGCGAGCCGACGCGCTGACGATGGCCGACAACTCGCTGGCCGTCACGCGGATGAGCAACATCGCGCTCGCCTCGCTGCTCCAGGAGCGCACGGGCATCCGGCCGCTCGTGCACATCGCCTGCCGCGACCGCAACCTGATCGGCACGCAGTCCCACATGATGGGGCTTGATGCGCTCGGTATCGATCATGTGCTCGCGGTGACCGGCGACCCGGCTCGCTTCGGCGATCTGCCAGGGTCCAGCTCGGTATACGATCTGACCTCCTTTGAGATGATCCGGATGATCAAGCAGCTCAACGAAGGGATCGCCTTCTCCGGCAAGCCGCTCAAGCAGCGTGCGGACTTCGTCGTAGGGGCGGCCTTTAACCCGAACGTCAAATATTTGGAGAAGGCCGTGCAGCGGTTGGAGAAGAAGATCAGTTCGGGCGCCGATTATATTATGACGCAGCCAGTCTATGATCCGCGCTTGATCGAAGAGATCGCCAAAGCGACAGCGCATCTGCCGATCCCGGTATTCCTCGGCATCATGCCGCTGGCGAGCGGTCGCAACGCTGAGTATCTGCATAATGAGGTGCCCGGCATCCAGCTCTCCGACGAGGTGCGCCAGCGCATGCACGGGCTCGAGGGCGAGCAGGGACGCGCCGAGGGTGTACGGATCGCCAAGGAGTTGCTCGACAGCGCGTTGCCGCATTTCAACGGCATCTACCTGATGACGCCGTTTATGTTCTACGAGATGTCCGCCGAGCTGACCGAGTATGTTTGGGTCAAAACCGGGCGTCAGCAGGAGATTTTGCGAGGATAAGTAGTTATTTGGCCTAAATTTCCGCATTTTCACTTGTTCCCGTTTTGAAAATGGATTAGAATAAGGTCATTGATGGCCAAGCCGTGAACGTATGCATCCATTTTTTTTCGTCAACACTGAGTAGCATTCCAGCATCTCTATGCCTGTAACTTCGAAACATTATAGGCGCGGGGCCCGCCGTCATGCCGCCGGACCCCGCGCGCTGACGAAGCGATTATCATTCTTGCGAGTGAATGCACTTGGAAAACCGGAGGGAATCGAAGTCATGGCTATTAAACTCATTAATATCGGATTCGGGAACATTGTTTCTGCTAATCGCATCATCTCGATCGTCAGCCCGGAGTCGGCGCCGATCAAACGGATTATCCAGGAAGCGCGGGACCGTCACATGCTCATCGATGCGACATACGGGCGCCGCACGCGTGCCGTCATCATTACTGACAGCGATCATGTCATTCTCTCCGCCGTTCAGCCGGAGACCGTGGCGCATCGGTTGTCCACCAAGGATGACGATCACGACGAATAGGACGAACAGATGGGGAGTATCATGAAAAAAGGATTATTGATTGTATTGTCAGGACCTTCCGGCGTCGGCAAGGGCACCGTCTGCTCGGTGCTCCGCCACCGGATGCCCGAATTGATCTATTCGGTCTCCGCCACGACCCGTGCGCCGCGCGAGGGTGAGGTCGACGGGGTCAATTATTTCTTCCGCTCCCGCGAGCAGTTCCAGGATATGATCGTCCACGACGCGTTGCTCGAGTATGCCGAGTATGTGGGCAACTATTATGGCACGCCGCGCGACTTCGTAGAGAAGACGCTTGCCTCCGGCAAGGATATTATTCTGGAGATCGAGGTTCAGGGCGCGCTCAAGGTGAAGGAGAAGTTCCAGGAGGGCGTATTTATTTTCTTGACGCCGCCGTCGCTCGATGAGCTGAAGCAGCGGATCACCGGACGCGGCACGGAGACGGATGAACTGATCGATCATCGGATGAACGAAGCGGTGCGTGAGATGAATCTAATGCGCCACTACGATTACGCCGTCGTCAACGATCAGATCGAAGCGGCCTGCAGCCGCATCCAGAGTATCGTCACCGCCGAGCATTGCCGGATTGAGCGATATCTGGGCGAGACGGCCAAGGAAGCGGAAGCCATCAGAGAAAGTATGAGGTGAAGAAGCATATGTTGTATCCGTCCATTGACGAGATGGTCAAAAAAGTAGACAGCAAATATTCGCTTGTCGTCGCAGCCTCCAGACGCGCTCGAGCGCTGCGAGACGGCGTCAAGTCGGAGCTCAAGAACCCACGCTCGCATAAGTTTGTCGGCGTGGCGCTCGAAGAGATCTATAACGACCATGTCGAGGTTATCTCCGATCCTACGATAAAATCTTAAGCTCACCTTTAAGTAACAACCCTCGCGGTTGTTATTTTTTTCGACTACGCTTGCGAAAGGAAGATACCGACTGATGCTGACAGGCAAACGAATCGTGCTGGGCGTTACCGGCGGCATCGCCGCGTACAAGGCGGCCGCGCTCTGCAGCAAGCTGACGCAGGCGGGCGCGGACGTCCGCGTGATCATGACCGAATCCGCGGTCAAATTCATCGCTCCGCTAACGCTGCAGGTGCTCTCTCGCCATGCTGTCTACACCGACACCTTCGCCGAGCAGGACCCGGCGGTCGTCTCGCATATCGATCTGGCGGACCACGCCGATCTGATCGTGATCGCTCCGGCTACCGCCAATATCCTCGCCAAGCTGGCCTACGGGATGGCCGACGATATGCTCAGTACGACCGTGCTGGCTTCGACCGCGCCGATCCTGATCGCGCCCGCGATGAATGTGCATATGTACGAGCATCCGGCTGTCCGCAGCAATATGGAGCTGCTCGCCTCGCGCGGCGTCCGTTTCGTCGAGCCAGGCAGCGGGCTGCTGGCCTGCGGTTACGTAGGCAAGGGCAGGCTCGCCGAACCGGAGGAGATCGTCGAGGCGGTGCGCGCCCACTTCGACCAGCGCCGGCTGCTCGCCGGCAAGCGGGTGCTCATCACCGCAGGAGGCACGGTCGAGCGCATCGATCCCGTACGTTACTTGACCAATGATTCGTCGGGCAAGATGGGCTACGCTATCGCTGCCGCAGCGCGGGATATGGGGGCGCAGGTGACGGTCGTGGCCGCGCGGACGATGGCGGAGGCGCCGAGCGGCATCGAGATCGTCCGCGCCGAGTCGGCGTCGGATATGCTCGCGGCCGTGCTGTCACGCTTTGACGATGCCGACCTCGTCGTCAAGGCGGCGGCGGTCGCCGATTATCGTCCAGTGATCAAGCATTCCGAGAAGCTCAAGAAGAGCGGCGACGACGGGGCGGCGATGACGCTGCAGCTCGAGCGGACCGAGGATATCCTGCAGTTGCTCGGCGAGCGCAAGCAAGGCCAGTTCCTCGTCGGCTTCGCTGCAGAGACGGAGGCGCTCGAGCGCCATGCAATGGACAAGCTGGAGCGCAAGCAATGCGATCTGATCGTCGGCAACGACGTATCCGCCGAAGGCGCCGGCTTCCACGGCGACACCAATATCGTCACCGTCTACGACAAGCGCGGCGCGGTTGCTTCGTGGCCGCAGCTCTCGAAGCGGGAGGTCGCGGATCGGCTGCTCGCCTTGATCGCCGAGCGGATGGAGCGTCGGGCGGGCGGGGCGTCTTGATCGCACGAGTTATCGTCGATGTGCCGAGTCGTCAGACCGATCGCCCCTTCGATTACCGCATCCCGCCGGCGATGTCCGGCTGGATCGAGGTCGGCAGCCGGGTCGGCGTGCCGTTCGGCGGTCGGACGCTGCAGGGCTTCGTGGTCGAGCTGACCGAGGCTGCCGAGGTGACTGGCAGCCGGCTCAAGGACGTCGCCGAGCTGCTGGACCCGCTGCCGCCGCTCTCGGCCGATCTGGTCGCGCTGGCGCGGTGGATCAGCGAGAAGTATCTGTGCACCTGGATCGCCGCGCTGCAGGCGATGCTCCCGTCGGCGCTCAAGGGCAAGGCCGAGCGCTATATCCGTCTGGGTCAGGAGGCTGCGGACAGGCAGGGACTGTGGCAGACGGCGCTGCCGGAGGAGCTGACGGAGCTGGTGCAGCGGCAAGGAAGCATGAAGCTTGCGTCGCTGCAACAGCGTTACCCGCAGTATGCCCGGGAAATTCGCGAGGCGCTCGAGAGTGGCGCATTGATCGAGGATGTCCGGGTCAAGGACCGGCTCGCCGTACGCACTGTGCTGACCGTCTTCCCGCCTGCGGACAGAGACGCGGCGGCGCAGGCGCTAGCGGCTTTGCCGACGCGCGCGGCCAAGCAGCGACAGCTGCTGGAGCAGGTGCTGTCTAGCGAGTCGCCCATCCCGTTGCAAGCGCTGCTGCTGGAGGCCGGAGCCTCGGCGAGCAGCGTCCGGGCGCTCGCCGACAAGGGACTGCTCGAGCTGCGAGAGGTCGAGCAGTCGCGCGACCCGTATGCCGGACGAGACTTCGAGCGCTCGCAGCCGCTGCCGCTGACGGATGGTCAACGGCAAGTGCTGGCGCCGATCGCCGAAGCGGTCGAGGCGCAGGTGTCCCGCGTCTTCCTGCTGCAGGGCGTCACAGGCAGCGGCAAGACGGAGGTGTACCTGCAGGCGATCGCCGGCTGCATCGCGAGCGGACGCCAGGCGATCGTCCTGGTGCCGGAGATCTCGCTGACGCCGCAGATGGTCGAGCGGTTCAAGGGGCGCTTCGGCGAGGAGGTGGCGGTGCTGCACAGTCGGCTGTCGCAGGGCGAGCGCTATGACGAATGGCGCAAGATCCGGCATCGTCAGGCCAAGGTGGCGATCGGCGCCCGTTCGGCGATCTTCGCCCCCCTGGAGTCGATCGGCCTGATCATCATCGACGAGGAGCATGAGTCGTCGTACAAGCAGGAGGAGAGTCCGAAGTATCATGCCCGCGACGTGGCGGTGCGGCGGGCGAGACAGCATGGCGCCGCCGTCGTGCTCGGCTCGGCGACGCCGTCGCTGGAGAGCTATATGGCCGCTCGTCGCACCGCC
>NZ_BFBX01000084.1:0-27684 GCF_003851045.1 Paenibacillus sp. 598K
AGCGGCCATACTTGGGCGATATTTCGCACATCTTCTTGCTCCGTGGGCCGGAGCAGCCATACTTGGGCGATATTTCGCACATCTTCCGGCTCCGTGGGCCGGAGCAGCCATACTTGGGCGATATTTCGCACATCTTCCGGCTCCGTGGGTCAAGTCCAAATTTATGTGTAAATTCTCTTTAGATGAGGTCAGCCGGATAGGTTACGTTCGGCTACCTTTTTCTTTTTTCCATGCCGCGTATGCCCGCATGTCTATAAATCGTTTTTCATCTCCCCAGCCTTCATCTACTTCCATGAGCACCGATCCCAACAGTCGGATGACGGAGTCACGATTGGGAAAAATACCAATTACATTCTCCCTACGCCGTATTTCGCGATTTAAACGCTCGACCATGTTGGTTGTCCGCGTTCTTACTCGGCACGCCTCCGGCAGCTCCAGCACCGCTGTAGCATCATCGAAGCCTTCTTCAAGAATCTGCATAGCTTTGGCCGCGGTGTCTTGAAAACGTGCATACGTTTGTTTTAGCAACGTCCGAGCGGTAGGCATATCCGCGGCGTCAAAAATGCGTCGTACATACTTCTTCAACTCATCACGTAACGCCTTCGGGGCGGCATCCCAAATATTGCGCATGAAGTGGGTCTGGCACCGTTGCCAAGTCACCCCTTGGAACTGCTGCCTCACTGCGTTCACTAGTCCGCTATGCTGGTCGCTTGTGACGATGTCGACGTCGCTAAGCCCCCTGTCCTTCAATTGCGTAAAGAACGCGCCCCACGTAGCCTCTGACTCCGTATCTCCCATCGCAAAGCCAAGAATCTCTCGCTTTCCCTCCATGTTGACTCCAGTAGCCACCAGGACGCCTCTGGAGCGCACTCTACCCTCCTCACGCACTTTGACGTATATCGCGTCGACGAGGACAAAGGGATACGCCTTGATGAGCGGACGGTTGTTCCAGGCCTGAACGAGCGGATCCAAGGATTTACAAAGCTCACTTACGGTGGACTTTGAAAATTCCGTTCCGCATAGCTCCTCCGTAATATTCGCGACTTTGCGAGTGGAGACGCCCTGAATCACCATCTCCATTAAGGACACCAACAGCGCTTGTTCGCTTCTTTGATATCTGGCGAACAACTCCGTTGAGAAACTCCCGTCTCGATGACGAGGCACGTGAAGCGTTAACTTCCCTACTCTTGTCGTCAGGCCACGCTCATAATACCCATTGCGAAGGGTGGTACGATCTTCGTTACGTTCGTACTTCTCCGCCCCTACTTGTTCGACGGACTGCGCTTTAAGCACTTGATTCAGGACGGTTTCCAATAAAGCGGCTATACCCGCATCTCTGGAATCTCCAATAAACAACTGGTGTAAAAGCTCCGTATTTAGTGTAATCTGAAACTGAGTCATGTTGTTGTTCCTCCTATGAATGTTGTCTCGACAACCTCATTCTAAGAGAAAACCCTCAACATGGCTTTTATTAATGTTTACCAACAGCCATTTTACACAATTATATGGACTCGACTGCTCCGCGTGGGCCGGAGTGGCCATACTTATGCGATATTTCGCACATCTTCTGGCTCCGCGGGCTGGAGCGGCCATACTTGGGCGATATTTCGCACATCTTCCGGCTCCGTGGGCCGGAGCGGCCATACTTATGCGATATTTCGCACATCTTCCGGCTCCGTGGGCCGGACTGGTGACAACAGCGATTCCGTGATTGTAAGCTTTGTTATGTGTGCAAGCTGATATTCCGCGTCCGGGGATCTAATGGAGTTAAATATCGATGAGTACGCTCATGGTTTATACTTTTGGTAATTCTCGAGCAAAGTTTCCTGTTCAATGGATCGAAGAGCCAGCCTCTCAAGTAGACGCTCATGTCTTTCCTGTCCATCTTGTAAAGCAGTAACGTAACCTAACACCTTATGAAGATCCATTGATACTGAATCCATCTTTGCATCCGTTTCATCCACTCGATTACGAACAGCAGAGAAAATAGAATTTATCTCTTGGAGTTGTTCGAGAATGAGATCGAGTTTGTCCAATACATTCACCATCCAAGTTATGTTAGTGAATCTATTATAACAAACCGAAAAATAAAAAGGGAACGCATGACTTAGTCCCGTCCCCTCACCGCTTGAACCCCTCGCCCAGCACCTCGGCGGTGTCGCTGATGATGACGAATGCCGATGCGTCCACTGCCTGAACGAGCAGCTTGAGCCGCGACACCTCGTTCTGGCCAAGCACGACCATCAGCACGGTCCGCGACTCGCCGGTGTAGCCGCCAAGCGCAGTCAGCTTCGTCAGCCCTCGGTCTAGCTCATGCAGCACCGCGTCGCCGATCGCGTCGGCCTTGGCCGAGATGATGAAGGCAACCTTCGAGACGCGCAGCCCTGTCTGCACGATGTCGATCGTCTTGCTGGTGACGAACAGGCCAATCAGCGCGTAGAGCGCATTCTCCGGGGAGATGATGATGCCCGCCGCTGCGATGACCAGGCCGTCCAGACAGGCGACCGCCAGTCCTAGCGGCAGGCCGGTATAACGATGAAGCAGTTGGGCGGCCAGATCGAGTCCGCCCGTCGAGCTGCGCGCGCGGAAGACGAGGCCAAGACCAAGCCCGACGCCGATGCCGCCGTAGATCGCCGCCAGCAGCGGGTTGTGCGTGGGCGGCGGCAGCTGTGCCGTCAGCAGCACAAGCAAGGGCAGCACGAGCGAGCCGATCAGCGTCTTGGCCGCAAACCGTCGCCCTAGCAGCCCCCAACCGATCAGGAACAGCGGGATGTTCAGCGCCCATTGCGTCACCGCTGGTGTGAGCCCCAGCAGCCGCTCGACCAGGATCGAGATGCCCGAGACGCCGCCTGCGGCGACTCCGCTCGGCAGCAGGAACAGATTGAAGCTGAGCGCGATCGTCATCGCGCCCAGCAGGAGCAGCACGGTCTGAGCGAAGACAGACTGCCCGGCATCGCCGCCCGCTGTCCGGGACTTGCGGCGACGACGCCCCGCCATGCCAGCGCTCATGCGCAGGTCGGGCGGCGACGGCAGTCGGAAGCCTGTTTTGCTACGTGTATCCTCGTTATGCCGCATGCTCACCCTCCGCTCATCCGGTTAATATTCCTTCCCAGTATGAGCATATTCTGGCGTGAGCATACGAGTGCCTGGTCACACGACCAGTAGGCGGACGATACGGATCAGCACCGACTCCTCCTCCAGCAAACCAACACAGCGCCAGCCCATCGCCAGCAGCTCCTCACCGTGCGATTACAGCGTGCAAGCCGGGGCGTCTATGTCCTCCGTCGAGAGCCTCCGCTTCATCTTGCTCTCGCCTTGTCGCCTTCATCCCCCTCCAGCCGCGCCACCTCTCGACCACGCCAAACAAGCCATCCTGGAAGGGGTGGCTTGTTTGGCCATAATCGGCTGAGCTAGGGCTACCAGCCAGGCGTGGCGGATGCGGATGGCTGGTACTTAGAACCCTCGACTGTCTTGTTGCCTCGCGTCGTCTGTTGACCGTTTAGCTCTCCGGCTTGATCTGGCTGCGCAGATAGCCGTCGATGAAGGCGTCGAGATCGCCGTCCATGACCGCGCCGACATTGCCGGTCTCGACCTGGGTGCGGTGATCCTTGACCATGCTGTACGGGTGGAATACATACGAGCGGATCTGGCTGCCCCACGCGTTGTCCGCGACCTCGCCGCGGATCTCGGCGAGCTCCCGCTGTTGCTCCTCGATCTTGCGCTCGTAGAGCTTGGAGCGGAGCATCTTCATCGCTTGCTCGCGGTTTTTGATCTGCGAGCGCTGCGTCTGACAGGAGACGACGATGCCGCTCGGCATATGCGTGATGCGGATCGCGGACTCCGTCTTGTTGATATGCTGTCCGCCCGCGCCGCTGGCCCGATACGTATCGACCTTCAGATCCTCCGAGCGGATATCGATCTCGATATCGTCGTCGATCTCCGGCATGACATCGCACGAAGCGAACGACGTATGACGGCGTCCCGACGCGTCGAACGGAGAGATCCTTACGAGCCGGTGCACGCCCTTCTCCGCTTTCAGATAGCCATAGGCATTGTAGCCGCGGATGAGCATCGTCACGCTTTTGATGCCGGCCTCGTCGCCGTCCTGGTAGTCCAGCAGCTCGACCTTGAAGCCGCGCTTCTCCGCCCAGCGGGTGTACATCCGATACAGCATCTCGCCCCAGTCCTGCGACTCTGTGCCGCCTGCGCCGGGATGCAGCTCGACGATCGCGTTCAGTCGGTCATACGGCTGATTGAGCAGCAGCTGCAGCTCGAACTCGTCGACCGACTTCACCAGAGCCTCGACGCTCTCGGCCAGCTCGGCCGCCATCTCGTCGTCGCCCTCGGTCTCGACCAGCTCCAGCATCATCTGCAGATCGTCCTGGTCCGCCTGCAGCTTCTCATACTTCTCCACGACCGACTTGATGCCGTTCAGCTCGGCGATCAGCGCCTGCGCCTTCTCGTTATCGTCCCAGAAATCGGGGGCGGTCATCTTCTCTTCGTAGTTGTCGATCTGCTCGCGCTTCAGATCTAAGTCAAAGAGACCCCCTAAGGTTCTGAAGTTTCTTCGCCATCTCGCGAAGGTCTTGCTTTATCGATGGATCGATCATGTTCGCTCACCTCATCAGCAGGATGGCGAGCGGCCCCCTGTATGGAGACCGCCCGCTGTGTCCGGATACGTCCTTACGGACATCCGCGTGTTTATTTAGCGCTAGCGCCGTCGCTTATGCGCCGTGGCACTGCTTGTATTTTTTGCCGCTGCCGCATGGACACGGATCGTTGCGGCCGACACGCTCCTCGCGCTTCATCGGACGCTTGGCGGCAGGCTCTGCCTTGTTGTCGACAGCTTGACCCTCGGCGACCGCCTTGCGCTCGACCTTGCTCTCGACATGCGCCTTCATGATGTACTTCGTGACTTCCTCCTGGATGTGGTCGATCATTTCCTTGAACATCTCGAAGCCCTCGAATTGGTACTCGCGCAGCGGATCGGTGCCGCCGTATGCCCGTAGATGGATACCTTGACGGAGCTGGTCCATCGCATCGATGTGGTCCATCCATTTGCTGTCGACCGCACGCAGCACGACGACCTTCTCGAACTCGCGCATCGTCTCCGCGCCCATCTCTTCCTCGCGCTGGTTATAGTAGGCGTTGACCTTGTCGAGGATGAATTCCTGCATGTCTTCCTTCTCTTTGCCCCACAGATCGTCCTTGGTCAGCGAGCCTTCCGGCAGCAGCGTCGCATGCGCATAGTCGACGATCGCCTGCAGATCCCAATCCTCCGGCACTTCCTCCTCCGGACAGTGTGCGACGACGATCCGCTCGATGACCGGCTTGATCATCTCCTGGACGACCTCGCGGATATTCTCCGAGTTGAGCACCTCGCGACGCTGCTTGTAGATGACCTCGCGCTGCTGGTTCATGACGTCATCGTACTGGAGGACGACCTTCCGCAGGTCAAAGTTGTTGCCCTCGACCCGCTTCTGCGCCGACTCGATGGCACGGCTGATCAGCCGGCTCTCGATCGGTTGATCCTCCTCAAAGCCGATCCGCTCCATCATGCCCATGATATTCTCGGCGCCGAACCGGCGCATCAGCTCATCCTCGAGCGAGAGGTAGAACTGCGACGAGCCCGGATCGCCCTGACGACCGGCCCGGCCGCGCAGCTGGTTGTCGATCCGGCGGCTCTCATGCCGCTCGGTGCCGATGATATGCAGACCGCCCAGATCGGCCACGCCGTCGCCGAGCAGGATGTCGGTACCGCGACCCGCCATGTTAGTGGCGATCGTCACCGAGCCGCTCTGACCAGCGCGCGAGATGATCTCCGCTTCCTCGGCATGGTACTTCGCATTGAGCACCTTGTGGGAGACGCCCTTCTTCTTCAGCATCTCGGAGAGGCGCTCCGAATTCTCGATCGAGACCGTACCGACCAGCACCGGCTGGTTGTTTTTGTGACGTGCGACGATCTCCTCGACGACCGCCTTGAACTTGCTGTTCTCCGTCTTGTACACGACATCGGCGATGTCCTTGCGGACCATCGAGCGGTTGGTCGGGATCTGGATGACGTCGAGTCCGTAGATCTTGCTGAACTCCTCCTGCTCCGTCTTCGCCGTACCGGTCATGCCCGCCAGCTTGCGATACATCCGGAAGTAGTTCTGGAACGTAATCGTCGCCAGCGTCATGCTCTCGTTCTGTACCTTGATCTGCTCCTTGGCCTCGATCGCCTGATGCAAGCCGTCGCTATAACGGCGTCCCGACATGAGACGTCCCGTGAACTCGTCGACGATGATGACCTCGTCGTTCTGGACGACGTAGTCGACATCCCGCTTCATGATGACATGCGCCTTCAGCGCCTGCTGGATATGGTGGTTCAGCAGCACGTTCGCATGGTCGAACAGATTCTCGATGTTAAAGGCCTTCTCCGCCTTCTCCACGCCGCTCTCGGTGAGCGCCACCGTACGCAGCTTCACATCGACGGTATAGTCCTCTTCGCCATTCAGCTTGCTTAGGAAGCGGTCCGCCGCATGGTACATCTCCGTCGACTTGGCCGCCTGGCCGGAGATGATGAGCGGCGTCCGCGCTTCGTCGATGAGGATCGAGTCCACTTCGTCAATGATGGCGAAATAGAGCGGCCGTTGCACCATCTGCTCCTTGTACAACACCATATTGTCGCGCAGATAATCGAAGCCGAACTCATTGTTCGTCCCGTACGTAATATCGCAAGCATACGCTTGCTGCTTTTGCTCATGCGTCAGGCCGTGCAGGTTGCAGCCGACCGTCAGGCCGAGGAACTCGTACAACTGTCCCATCAACTCGCTGTCCCGCTGTGCCAGGTAATCATTGACCGTGACGACATGTACGCCCTTGCCCAGCAGCGCATTGAGGTAGACGGCCAGCGTCGCCACCAGCGTCTTGCCTTCCCCTGTCTTCATCTCGGCGATCTTGCCTTCATGCAGCACCATACCGCCCATCAGCTGCACGTCGAAGTGCCGCATGCCGAGCGTCCGCTTGGACGCTTCGCGCGCATTGGCGAACGCTTCAGGCAATATTTTGTCCACGGACTCGCCCTTCTCGATCCGCGACTTGAACTCCTCCGTCTTGGCCCGCAGCTGCTCGTCCGACAGAGCAGAGAATTGCGATTCCAGACCATTGATCTGTTCTACCACACGCGAGAGTCGTTTAATCTCGCGATCATTGGCGTCCCCGAATAATTTTTTCACAAGTCCGAGCATCGTCTATGATAAGCCCCTTTCGCTTTTTGACTATATCTCTAAATTGTAACAGTTTGTACAGCCTCCCGCAATCAATGCGTAGGGATTTCCATCATTATAGACGTAAGGTGCAGGCCAAAGTTGCGCCTGCGCAGCCACGCCAGCCACTTTGTCGGATCGATCCGCTCGCGCGCTCACTTTTGAGCCTGTCTCTATGCAGAAAACCGGACCCTGGAAGGTCCGGTTTTGTTGTAAGGGCTGTTCCCGTCAGGGGTCTAGCCTTGTTCGATTAAGCCGTACTTGCCGTCGCCGCGTTTGTAGACGACGTTCACCTCTTGCGTGTCCACATTGGCGAACATGAAGAAGGTGTGTCCGATCAGATTCATCTGGAGAATCGCTTCTTCAACATCCATAGGCTTGAGCGTGAATTTCTTGGTCCGGACGACTTCCAACGCTTCGTCCTCGTCGACAGCTACGGATACCGCGCTGTTGTCCGTTTCATCCTTGAACAGAGATTTGATGCTGCCTTCTTGACGGAACTTCCGGTTCAGCTTAGTTTTGTGCTTGCGGATCTGACGTTCCAGCTTGTCCACGACAAGGTCAACTGCGGCATACATATCGTCATTCCTGTCCTCGGCCCGGAGCATCAGCCCTGTGAGCGGGATCGTTACCTCGACGCTTTGGCGGTTGCGTGTGACAGACAGGGTCACTGTAGCTTCAGCATTGAGCGGTTCCTCGAAGTAACGGTCCAGCCGGCTCAGCTTTTTCTCCACGTGATCGCGAAGGGCGTCAGTAACTGGGATGTTCTTGCCACGAATGTTGTATTGCATGAGGCACTCCTCCTTTGGTCTCTTTACAATTATACCACAATCAGGGGCGCTATTCAAAACGAGAACGCCACTCGGGATGTGGCAAAAGACTGAACTTCAGTGGGCTCAGTCGGGGTTGGATGTCCTTGTCGCCAAACCCAATTTTACCAAAGTTCTGCTAATAAATCTATAAAACATAACATTTCGAACCACAGAAGACGATATACAAAATAGAGGGAATTATTTCACCACCTAATGCATGCCATTCATCTTAAGATTCACCTTTCATGAGGTAATTTTCGCTTGGAAAGAAGGCACTTTGAAATCATTACTTCTCTCTACTCAAATTTATAGTTGAAAGGATGGAGAATTATGAAATTCAAACGTTTCTTGTCCATGCGCACCTTTGCTCTAGTCCTAATCATCAGTTTGCTGGCCCTCCCCGTTTCTGCCTATGACAATGACAACGAGCTTGAAACGTCCCAACTACTAAGCTCTAATCAACCAGACACAACTGAAGCAGCTGTAACGGGCACCATCGAACCTGATTATACCCAACCGGTGTCCGTGAGTCCTCCCCCTGTAAGCATCATGGCTGATTTTACTGTAACCGGGGACTTTTTTTATCACACCAAGAACCTCACAGCGTCTAATCCTTCTGATTTCTATTTCTTTAGCAACAATACGACGCGCACGATTATTTTTGACTTAGTCTCGAACAATTCAGACTATCGAATCGAATTGTTTGAAATCGACTGGAATACTAATACTGCCTACCCGACAGGCTTAGGCGGGGGTCCCGGCAATGCTTTACTGGCAAATGGCTTATATTCGGCTGACTGGGCGCTTAGAGTGTCCTCAGTAAGTAGCTTGGGCAGCTCTTATACGATTAAAATGAACATGGCAAGTCCTGGAGGAGCAACTACGCTGGTCTCAACCTCCCCATTGTTCCAATCTGTGGCCTGGCGTTATCCTAACGGTGATTATTACTTAAACCAAAACTTAATTGTTAACGCAGGTAATAATCCCGGACTTGAATGGGTACGTTTATTTGATTTTTCTGAAGGAGGCAACTACTGGCAAAGAAAACATGAGGTGAGCGATATCAGGGTCAAATCAATCACTACTCGAATGAGCTATTCCTCTGACTATGCCAGTTCAAATAACGCGGTCTTTCTTGTCCTGGATGAAGGAACATTGTTTACGTACCATGTCTCAGAGTTTAGATCCGGGCCACCAACCTACTATTACTCCTCGTTTGTTGACACTCGTAATTGGGTCACCCCCAGAAGACTTGATTTTTTGGACATGTATGCTGGCCCTGACCTGTTAGTTTACGACTTGAATACGAATCAAATTATAGATTTCGTAAGCAGCCTGAACTATTACTATGCCAATGGCATCGAGCCTTACCCAAGCGCTGTCTACTACAATTAAATCGCTTTAAGGGACTGTCTATCAGGCAGTCTCTTTTTAATTGCAAAAAAACCCCCGGGGTCGCCCCCGAGGGTGTCAGTTCCAGCATATAGAACTCGCTAATGCCAGCTATCCTTGCAGCTTCGCAGCCGGAAGATTATTGTTTGACTACGTTAGCAGCTTGTGGGCCACGAGCGCCTTCGACGATGTCAAATTCTACGGATTGCCCTTCTTCGAGGGTTTTGAAACCTTCGGATTGGATCGCGGAGAAATGAACAAATACGTCGCCGCCCTCTTCAGTCTCGATAAAGCCATAGCCTTTTTCTGCGTTGAACCATTTTACTTTACCTTGCATTCAGAACATTCCCTTCGTCTTCAAATAGCTGTGAGAGTTCATTTTATGAAGCCCACAAAGAAAATATACCGCATCGTCACAGGATTGTCAATTCCTTTCTGAAAGCGTTTTATGCCACGCTGCGTAAGGGTTCGTCCAAATAAAAAAGAGCGCTGGGCGCTCTTTGGCGAAGCTTATCGTTTCGTGTCGAAAAAGAAACTTTCCTGCTCATAACCATAACTATCTTCGTACGTATTCTTCGCCGTGCGACCATTCGAGACCTTATCCAATTCGTTACGAGCCTCAGCCCGTAGCTGCAGCATTCGACCAACAATCTCCGCATCCATCGCGAGAATGCGGTCGACGGCCGGTCGCAGCTCAGCAGCCTGGGCAGGAGACGGACGCATCTGCTGCAGCTGCAGAAAGATCGCGTCCCGTTCCCTCATGTAATCGGACACTTCCTCAAGCTCGGCTGTCTCCAGCCGCTCGATCAGCTCAGATGACAGTTGTGTGAGTAGACGGATGGTAGCTTCCATATTGTCCTCCTGCCGGTGCGCCCTGGGCCTGGTTGACGACCTTGGCGGCCTGGATCCACGTCTCCTTCATCTCGACCAGGTAGGCCACGACCTCTTCGGCAGGCGCTGCCGTCTTGGTCACATTGGCCTCCGTGAGACGGGTCTTGAAGTAATCGTACAGCTGCAGCAGCCCCGGCGCGAGCGGCGAGCTCTGATCCAGCGTGATGACGAACTCGTCGATGATCGCCTGGACCTTCTGCAGTTGCGTATTGGTCTCGGCGATCTGCCCTGCCTCGATCGCAGCGATCGCCGCGCGGCTGGCACGGATGGCCCCGTCATAGAGCATGATCAAGAGCTGAGCCGGGCTAGCGGTCTGTACCGTCGTCTCCAGGTATTTGTTCCGTTGCTGTAGCTGCATTGTCGATTACCCTCCTGTTGAGAATTGCTGTGCGAGCCATGCGCTTTGGGAATTCATGCGGTTCAGATAGGTTTCCATGGCGGTGAATTGTTTGTAGTAACGTTTTTCAAGTTCTTCCATTCGGCGAGTAAGACGATCAATTCTTTTATCATGCTCTTTCAGCTCTTTGCCAATCGAATACTTATCATCCACCATAGAGGTTACGCCAGCTTTTTCAGTAATCTTATTAATAAGTCTCGATGCTTCTGTGTGCAATCTAGTAGCAATACCATCACCATCAGAAGATAAAGGATCTTTGTCATCCGCAATGAATAAGTTCATGACTTCATCCGGATTATCTGAAATGGCCTTCTTCAATTTGGCTTCATCAATATATAATTTTCCCTTTTCCGAATAAGAGCCTGATACAATGCCATTAGTAACGATACTCGTAGAAATGCCAATGTCAGCAAGATTGCTTAATTGCCCTGCGGGGAGACCTGTAACTGAGGCTGTTAAGGAAAGTCTAAAGCTACTTAATCCCGCTTGAAGCATCTGGTCGTTTGCCAGCATACCACTTTTCGCCTTTTCCTCCCAAAGCTTAATTTCTTCTTCTTTCATATCTTTGCGTTGCTCGTCAGTTAAAGGCTTAAAATCTCTATATTTTTTTTCAGAGGTCTTTGAGTTCACTTCATCTATTAACTCATTATATTTTTCAACAAATGATTTAATAGCATTAAATACACCTTCTACATCTTGTGTAACTACAATATCTACGGGGTCGTTAATTACTTGTTTTGCTGTGAAAGTCATATTTGCAATAGTGAACGTATTAGATTGATACTCAACTGCCGGTTGGCCGTTAAATCGGACACTCGCATTTTCGCCTGACATGGATATTGCAAAAGTTTTGAATGGATCTCCAGATGTTTGAGAGCCATCAAATCCAATTTTGCCTACGAGGTCAATGCCGCTGTCTGAGTCGTCAGTAAAACTAATACTTTTATTGCTTTTATTCAATAGTGATAGATTTCCTCCGCTATCAACATACACTGATATGCCAGAATCAGCTAGATCTTTATTCATTTTTTCTGCCAACTGACCAATCGTTGTTTTCGAGGTAATTGTATATTCTAATGGATCGTCTCCTTGAACATGCACCCTAATTATTTGAGGAGCTTCAAGGGACTCGTCAATAAGTGCTGATGGTCCAGTGAATGAAGTCGATCCTTTTATAATAACAGATTCCTCCGTCGATTCAGTGGCTCCCGATATCTTAAACACAGATTCCAGAAGATTTTGAGAAACTTGAGGGCTCTCCATTTCAAGAGATATGTTTGAACTACTGCCTGTTTTAGATGAAACAAAAAACAGTCTGTCCATCGTTTCATCATAAGTTACCTTTACACCTGTTAATGTTGATTTTCCATTGATTTTGGCAACCACATCAGAAACGGTGTCATTTGTTTTGATATCAATGACTGCAGTCCCTTTATCTCCACCAATTGAAAGCGCAGTGGTAGCAGGCAACCCCAGGCTACCCATCTCTTTTTTAGCTCCACCTGTTCCGCCAAGCTGGCCAGATGTAATAGCTGCTGATTTAGCTAAATTATCGATTGCTATTGAGTACCTTCCCTCATTGGAAGCTGCGCTACCCGTCACTGAGATTGCTGCTTCATTGGTGGAGGTGACTTGCTTGGATAGATAATTCGATTGAAGCTTCATATTAAAAGCAGCATCACGAAAAGCCATCAATTTTGTATTCAGGCTCCTATAGTCATCACGTCTCCATTCAAGAGCTTGCTTTTGTTGTGCTGCTTTTTGGAGTGGAATTCGATTGGCACTCATTAATTTGGCTATAATCTCATCTGTATTCATACCGGACACGAGTCCGCTAACTCTCATCCCCATTTATCAAACATCTCCTTTTGAATTAGCGTTTCTCGTCTACAAACAATCCTGCAAGTTCCCATAACTTGGCAGCAAAATCTTGCGTTTTCTCTGGAGGAACTTCTCGTAATACTTCCCCCGTATCCGAATCCATGATTTTCACTAAAATCGCTTTGGTCTTATCATGAACAGAGATTTGCAGCGTAGTCTCTTTTCCTTGAAGAGCCTTAATTGAGCGTTCAATCGTTTTTACAATTTGCTCATCGCTTATCGTGTAACCTTCACCTTGCAAAGCCGCTCGTTTGAGATCCTTCATGTTGTTAATGTTCGCTGAAATGACTGAATTGGCTTGAGCAATATTAGTATCCAGTCCAATCTTTATTAATGGATTGGGTTCGCTTCTTTCAGGAAGCCCGCCACCAGGGGCAGGGGATAAACTACTCATGCGCATGACCTCCACGGACATTGTTATTTACCATCTATATCGGTCAATCCTTTCAATTCTATTAGCTATCAAGAGATAATTTTGCACACAAAAACACCTCCTATCCCATTAGAGGACGGAGGCTGATAGCGTCTAATAATAATCACGATAATGTGTAGGGACGAAGTATGGATTCTAGTTCCCCATGCAAGTTATGGAATGTTGGCTGAAGATTAAATTGTATCCTTTCCTGTACCAGCCCCCGCCTGCCTTGCTCATATGCAGACACAACTTGCTCAAAGGATTGCTTTAACTGCAGGACGAGTGATTCAATATTATGGTCGGATAACTGTTTTTTCAGGCTCGGCAGGGCTTTTTCCAACTGATAAAAGCCCTCAAAGGTATCACTCATCAATGAGGTGGTTTGATCGAATGCGCCTTCATTCAGCATGCTCTTAATATGTTCGATAGCTTGCTGGCAAGTATCGGACAGTTCAAGTACTTTTCTTATAACATCAATAGACTTTTCCACAGGGTTAACTTCACTCTCCTAGTAAACAAAAGGGACCCTAGAAGGTCTAGAGTCCCTTTCATGGTTAATGCTTCCGTTATTAACGGAGCAATTGCAGTACGCCTTGCGGCTGTTGGTTGGCTTGAGCCAACATGGCTTGAGCAGCTTGAGTAAGGATGTTGTTCTTAGTGAACTCCATCATTTCTTTTGCCATGTCCACGTCACGGATACGGGACTCAGCAGCTGTCAGGTTTTCAGATGTAGCACCCAGGTTGTTGATCGTGTGCTCCAAACGATTTTGAACAGCACCCATTTTGGAGCGCTCGTTAGAAACTGCTACCAGAGCTGCGTCCAGTTTCTCAATAGCGTTGTTAGCGCCGTCTGCAGTCGAGATGTCGATGTCTGCAATGTTGAGGGCTGCAGTTCTCATGTCATTGATTTGCAGGTTCATCTGTTGATCTTTGTTAGCACCAATATGGAAATTCAGACCGCCCTCAGCCGAACTACCGGTTCCACCAAGACCAAGAGCATTGGATGTATTATCCAATTTAAATTGGAAGTTAGTAGTATCAGGCTGGTCGGACTCGATTACGAACGCTCCGTCTTTAACAGAAACTTCTACGCTACCAAAATCTTTGCCCGTCAGGTTTTTGTAGTTAGTAAGTGCTGCATTAATATCAGTTTTGAGAGCTGCGGCGATAGTTGTCATGTCGTCGCCAGCAGAAGCTGTTGCTGCTGCTGCACCTGCGTTTGTAAGAACAACATCGAGATCATAACCGTTAACTGATACTTTCAGTGTGCTCGTTGAAGTCAGAGCGTTTAGTGCAGTCAGAGAATCTGCAGAAATTTTACCATCAGAACCAGCAACAACTGTCGCATTTTCTGTAATAAGGTCATTGATTTCACCAGCAGTTTGTTGACCAAGAGCAGCGTCATCATAAAGAGGTTTGATTTCGATTTTTGAATTCGAACCAGTAGTGCCGCTAGTGATTGTGAAGTTCATAGTTGTTTGATCTGTAACATCAATCTCAAACTTAGGTGCTGTAATCCCTAGCTCTGGATTAGCATTAATATAGCTCTCAATTTCAGTTTTCAGTGCATTGAAGAAAGCAAAAGAATCGGCAGGAGCAGCAGTTGTTAAATCAACATCAAATTTATTGCCATCAATATCAACTTGGAATTTCTGTGTGGATCCTCCAGTGAAAGTTGATGGGTCAAAATCCCCAGTCGAGATGGAGGCTGCAGTAGCTTCACCAATAACTCCGCCTGTTCCGCCAATTTTGTTGCCAGACAATTCACCGTTGATCAACTTTTTAGTGTTGAACTCGGTGTTGTTACCAATGCGGTCAACTTCTTCTTTCAGCTGTGCAATCTCGTCTTGCAGTGCTGCACGATCTTCGTTTGTGTTTGTAGCATTGGAAGATTGAACAGCCAGCTCACGCATACGCTGGATGATGCTGTGTGTTTCGTTCAGTGCGCCCTCAGCCGTTTGGATCAGGGAGATGGAGTCTTGCGCGTTACGAGTCGCTTGCTCCAGACCACGGATCTGTCCACGCATCTTTTCGGAAATCGCCAGACCAGCCGCATCGTCACCCGCACGGTTGATTCTCAGACCAGAAGACAGTTTCTCCAGGGATTTGCTTGCACCCAGGTTGTTAGTTGACAATTGACGGTGCGTGTTCAGAGCTGCAATGTTGTGATTAATACGCATAATGATATTTCCTCCTTGAAATGTTCGATTCTCCGCATCCTTGCGGAAGCTTACACGAATAGGTCGGCCGCCCTACTCGCGTGCTACTATTTATATCGAACGTTCAAGTTCGGAAGTGTATAGCAAAACAATAGATTTTTGAAAAATTCACTTCTTTTTTTGTTGATCTCCCATCTCTAGCCACGCCGTCAACTGTTTAAGGGAAGCTGGCGTTTGCAAGGCTGCTTGATTTAAATTCTGAATAGTTAAATATATTTCTTTCCGGTAAATATCTATTTCCTTAGGCGCTTTAATGCCCAGCTTGACAACATCTCCTTCAATGCCTAGAACAACAACTTCGATTTTCCCATCAATTATTATCGATTCATCTGATTTACGAGATAAGACAAGCATGGGATCCCTCCTTTGTCATATTTAAGCCTGATCTTTAGTTCCAGCAAATAATAGATGCCGAGCTTGATAACGCGAGGTTTGCAATATGATTTGCTTGCCCAGCTGTTCTGAAAAATTCACAATAATTGGTGCCATCAGATTAATCGTTGTTTCTGCTACATCGCTCGGTATAGTGATAATCGAAAATACGTTTAAAGCAGAAGCTTCGTGAATCTTTAATTCGAACTGTATGGATTCCGGAAGATCCCACTCATAATCGGGGTAGAACCCGAAAGGATCTACAACCAAAAAAGAGATCGCTGGTTCTTCAACGGATTGCAGCTGTTTCACAGGTAAAGAACCTTCCAGGTGGATAAGAGCGAAGGAACGAAGATGCTCAAAGCCTGGTAAACCTTGCTCGAACCAAATCAACTGATCCTTTGTTATTTCAATATTGCCTAGCGTTAGAGTTTCTACTATCACTATAAGCTCCTCCTTGTTGGCTTAGTCCCCAAACATTAAAAGAACTATAGACCATGTATACCTCAAGTATACGAACCAGGTCTATAGTTCTGAAGATACGAATTCCTTTGTTATCCTGTCCTATCAACTTGCGGAGGTGTAATATCCACGCGATTATATTGTTCCATATAGATACTAAGCTTTCCTCTTTCATAATGATGAACAGGTCGATTGACTTCGGTTTGAATATCAATTCGTCCTCGCTCTACACGAAATGAAAGCTGGTCAGGAATAAAATGAATATCAACATTATCAACTGATGCGGCTCCGCGGAAATCAAATTCAGGAAAGGTTCTTTTCCAATCCATTGCCGAATCTGCGATGGGGTTGCCTCCATGATGAATGGCCGCCATTCGATTACCCTGTTCCACTACACGACCCAAACCTTTTAAAGCCATGCTTGAAGCCATCGAATAGATTTTCTTCATGGTTTCCAGGTTTTTCCCTAAAGCAAGCGCGTCCCAAGCCCGCTCTTGGTTGACCTCAAGGCGCCCTTCATTTCGCTGGATATCTAACTGAGGCCTAACTTGTTTCATTTGAAGAGTGGCTCTTGGCTGCTCTAGCTGTTGTGCCCCTCGTTCAGCCTCAATACCTATTCTGGCTGGTGTCTGCTGTATATGGATCTGGGGAATGTTCATCTTACCTGTCCTCTTATCTTAAGAAGTCGATCAGACTTGGTTTTATGATTTTGGCTCCTGCAGATAAGGAAGCTTGATAAACATTTTCTTCCATTTTTAAATTGGTAATTACCATTGCCAAGTCAGCATCCTCAGTTTTGGACTTTATAGTCATCAGATTGACGCTGATATCTTCCAATCTACCTTCAACCAGCGAAACACGGTTGCTGCGTGCTCCTATTTCCGCTCGTTGCTCCAGAAGGATGTTTATTCGACTATCTATGTTTCCCAACAAACTAGAAACTTTTTGATTATCTCCCGCACCTAGCGCCTCCGAGACTTGCTTTAAAACATAAAACATATTGTCGCTTTCTTCCACAGGTCCATTTGTTTCGTCGACAGGCATTCCAAACAGATCATTACCAGTAATGTTGACGCCAAGCACCATGCCTGGAGCAAGCTCATATCTGATTTGTTTGTCATCAGTTGCTACTTGATAAACCTTTGGAGCATCTGGATTCGCATTATTAATTGTCGTAGTCGGGTAAGGGGCGGTTTCTGTCATTTCGCCATTGAAAACATACTTTCCATTAAACTTGCTGTTTCCAATCTCGACTAACTGATTGAATAATTCGTCGATCTCCAACTTGATGGCGTCATATCCTGTTTGTGGTACAGTGCCATCCGCACCTTTCACCATTAGCTCCCTTACTCGATGCAGGACGTCGCCGACCTGCGAGAGCACCATATCGGTATAGTCCAGACTCGACTTGGCCGAGTCAACGTTGCGGATATACTGGTCGTTGGCAGAGATCTCGCTGCGGTAACGCATCGCGAAGGTCAGGCCTACGGGATCGTCCGACGGCGCATTGATCTGCTTGCCGGTCGATAGCTGATTTTGCAGATTGTTCATCCGGCCGAGGTTGTTAGACACGTTGCGGAGCAGTTGGTTACTCATCATCGACTGCGTGACGCGTAAGGACATGTATTATTCACTCCCTTTATGCTTAGCGGCGCTTATGCTTAACGGCCTACAATACCCATGCCGTTAATGACCTTGTTCAAGGTCTCGTCGATCATCGTCATGTTGCGGGCGGCGGCGTTGTACGCATGCTGAAACTTGATCAGGTTGGCCATCTCCTCGTCAAGGGAGACACCGCTGACCGACTGTCTGCGCGCGTCGACCTGGTCGACCAGCGTCTTGGAGTTGGCGAGCTGGCGATTGGCCTCCTGCGCCTGGACGCCGAGCTGGCCGACAACCGAGCGGAAGTACGAATCGACGGTAGCCAGATCCGGCTCGGATGCGGTGCCGAAGTTGATCCGGGAATCGCGAGCCTGCGAGAACAGCAGCGCCAGCGAGTTGTTGCCGCGCACAACGCTCTCCTCGCCATCCACGGTCGCGATCCGCATCGAAGTGGCGATCTTCGTCGGGTTGTCCGCCAGCTCGCGGTTGAGCGTGATCTCGCTCGCCTTCAGGTTCTCCGTCGTGCCGTCGGCATTGGTGAAGAACGGCAGCCCGCCCGGCTCGGAGGAGAAGTTGTAGCCGAGCTGATGCAGCCCGTTCAGCCCCTTCACGGTAACCGTCGTATCCTCCGATAGCGTCCGGTTCGCACCGGCATAGAGCACGCCGTTCAGGGTCGTGCCCTCCGGCAGGACGGAGCCTGCCGGCAGCTTGATCTCCATGTCGCCGTTGGCCAGCTTGTCCACGAGGCGATCGAGGTCGGCGATGTAGCCCTCCACGAAATGGTCGCGAGACTGGATCATCCCGAACACTTCGCCGCTATTGAGGTCCCCCGAAGCGAAGTAGTCCTCCATCTCAGCGGCTGTCAGCGGCTCTGCGACCTGACCGGCCACAAGCTCGATGCCGCCCATCGTCACCGTATAGCCTCCTGTGCCCTCAGTGACGCGGATGTTGATCATCTGCGACAGCTCGTCGGTGATGAGATCGCGCTGGTCGCGCAGATCATTGGCGTCGTCGCCGAGCCCTTCGATACGCTGGATCTCGCCGTTGAGCTTGGCGATATTGCCCAGGATCGAGTTGATCTGCGTCGTCTTGATGCTGACGCTCTCTGTCAGGTCGGCCTTTAGATCCTGCAACGACTTGGCGGTATGATTGAACGCATCGGTGAGCGCCAGCGCCTGCTCGCGGACGATCTTGCGGCCGTCGGCGTTTTCCGGCGCCTTGCTGAGATCCGACCAGGCGTTAAAGAAGCTCTCCAGTACCGTGCGGATACCTGTGTCGCTGGGTTCATTGACGATGGCCTCCAGCTTCTCGAGCGTGTCCTGCTGGATCGCGTAATTGCCGAAGGACTTGTTCTCGTTGCGGAATTGGTCATCCAGGAACTTCTCCCGGATCCGCGTAATCGAGCTGAACTCCACGCCCATCCCGGTCTGGCCCGGGATCGTCGTACGGTTCATCCCGAACGCCTCGATCGGCTTGGCCGCGACCATGTTGACTACCTGACGGGAGTAGCCGGTAGTATTGGCATTGGCGATGTTGTGGCCTGTCGTATTGAGCGCAGCCTGCTGCGTGAACAGCGATCGCTTGGCGACCTCAAGACCATGAAAGGTAGATCTCACTTCTGCTACACCTCTTCTCTAAGCTCTCGTGTCGAACTGGCTGAAGCGCTTGAAGCCCTCGGCCTGCAAGGAGCGATGGTAGGTCGCGTCCTCCTCCGGCGGTCCTGCGATCAGGTCGATGGAGTACGAGACGTACTCCAGATTGAGCCGGATCATCTGCTGGTTAAAGTCGTTGATCTCCTGCAGCTCAGTCAGCGTCTCCTGCAGCTCACTGCATGCCGTGCGGAGCGCTTGTTTCTCCTCGGCCTTGTACACCATCTGGATGAGCTGCTCCATCCGGAACGAGCCGGTGGGGGCGAAGCCCTGCCGCGCGACATACTGCCCGATAGCCAACAGACGCTGCCGGTCGAGCTCTCCGATCTGCTGCAGCAGCCGGCTCTCGCGACTGGAGATATGGGCCACGGTATCCACCTGGCCGCCGCCCAGCGCATCGCGCTTGTGCTGGCCGAGCTCGCACAGCTCGCGATGCAGACGAGTCAGCTGTTGAAGCGTATCCATGACGACTTGGAGCGGTTCATTCATGTCGGTTTTCTCTCCTCTGGGAGGTTTACTTCAGGTAGGGCAGCAGCTTCTCGGCGATCTTGCCGGCCTCGACGTGGTATGTGCCCGAGGAGACCTCTTGCTTCAACTGCTTCAGTTGCTCGGCCCGCTCGGCCTGGTTGATCCGATTCGATTCCAACAGCTCCTTCGCCTCCGGAGATATGGTGACTTGATCCTTGCGCTTGGCAGCCCCCGTCTGTTCCGCGCGCTGTCCCTTGGTTTGGTTGTATGGTTGAAGCCCGGAGATGCGGTTAGGCTCATTGATTTTCATCGTACTTCACCTCTAATCTATGACGTGACCGGACGGCCCTCTATTATAGCTGAAAATAAACAAGGCCGATGATTACTTGTTAGTAATATCGGCAGCCTGTATGAGAAAGTTTATAGCGATTCGGTTGGCAGACTATTCCTTGCGCAGCTTGTCGCCGATTTTGTAGACGGCGGCGTTTTTCGCTCGTTCCGCGGCGCTGGCAGCCGTTTCATTGGCCGTTCCGAGCTCCTTGACCAGCTTGGCGCGACAATCCAGGCACATATTCCCTTCCCGGATAAACGTACCGCACATCTCGCATGGATAGGCCAGATTCGGCGCATCTATGAGCGAAATTCGTCCTTCGCGGATAAACTTGGTAATCTGCCGGTACGAGACGCCTGTCTCCTCGGAGAGCTGCTGAATCCCGCAGCCTCGATTCTCCCGCAGGTAGGTGGCACACCGTTCATATTCATTATCGATATCCTTGATGCAGGCAGGGCAGACTTCACGAAAATTAACGGCATACAGCTTGCCGCAGCGCGGACAATTCCCCAGATTCATAGCTTGGCGCTCCTTCCAGTACCCTCCAATATTACTTCCTAGTTTAACGGAAAGCGCCATAGATTTCATCTCTTTTTTCGGCCAAGCTCCTTGGGGGGCGCGCCTACGCCATCGCAAAGACGTCCCGCGCCTGCACATGAGGACGCGGAACGTCGCTGTTCGGGAAAAGCTCGGATTACATCGGTTTACATCGAGTTACAGTTCCAGGCTACAGCTCGGTGACGGTGTAGCCCTGTTCGCGCAGCTGCGTCACAATCCCGCTTGGTCCGACCATATGGGCGGCGCCGACGACGATGAAGTAGGTTTTGCCTTCTTGATCATCGAGATAACCCTTAACTTTATCTACCATGCCCTTGTTGCGGTCGGTCAGCATCGCGTCCATATACTCCCCGCTTGGTCCGAACTGCTCGGTCAGCTCGGTCAGCAGCTCATGGTCGCCGTCGATCCACATCTGGATCATATGGTCGATCGTAAATTGCGCATTCTCGTCGGGCCCTGCGTTATAAGCGGCAATAGAACCCTCGAGCATCTGCAATTGCAGCTCATCGGAGAAGCTGTTGAACATCTTCAGCTGCAGCTCCGCGCTCTCCAGCTCCAGGATCGGCAGCTTGCGCTGCTTGGCCTCCTGCAGGAAATACATATCGATACCGAGGTCGCCCTCATAGCCGGCATCGCCAATCTGCAAGTAGTCGATCGTGGTCGAGACCATCCACGGCTTGAAGACATCAAAGGAGTCCTGCGGCAAGCCCAATCCCTTCAACAGCTCGCCAAGAGCAGCATAGGTCTCGGCAGGAATATGATCCTTCAGCGTCGTGCCATCCTGGTACATGCCCAGCTCGGCGGTCAGCGCCTCCATATCCTGGCTGACATCGGAGATATCCAGCTCCACGCCCAGATAATCCGACGCCGCGAACGCTTCCTCGATCTCCGCGCGCAGCGGATACATGTCCGAGTCGGCTACGTGAATCGAGCCCAGCAGATAGACATCGCTGCCTTCGCCCTCGGCCTTCCACAGGAAACCCTTGCTGCCTTCGCCAGCAGCTTCTTCGCCTTCCTGACCTTGTTCGCCTGCTGCGCCCTGCAGTTGAATCGCACGCTGCTGCGCATCCCAGACGACACGGTATCCGGCTGCCTCGCCGAGCGCACGCACAGGCACGTAGGTGACATCCTTCAGGCTGGCCACGGCTGCCGGCAGCGTCACGGCGTTGCCGTTCACGGTCGCTTCTTTGGCGCCTATCTGTAAAGAGATGGACAAGTCGTCATTTTGACCGGTAATGGTGCGGGTCGACGCATCATAGCCGAGCTTCAGACTCATCTGCTCGAACAGCGGCTTGACCGGCACCAGAGTGACGCCGTCCTGCAGTACCGGCTGCGCAGCGCCCAGTTCTACCTGCTGCTCGCCATACCAGAGCGAGATCGGACGCTCGGCGGCAGCGACAGCGCCTACCATGGAGAGCATGAGGACGAGCGAGAGACAGAGGGACATTATTTTTTTCATAAGTGCAACGATCTCCTTTGCGACAATAATAGTTGGGACCTTAGACAACACACAACATAGACATTGGCTGACCCGTCTTCGGGAGCAAAATGCTCTTGCTCGCGCATAGGCTGGGGGGGACAGTGCCCATACGGCGCCCCTATCCCGATATAACCATAAAAGGTACACGCTAACCCGAGGACTTACTAGGCACATAAGAAGGGCTCATGAATAGAATACCATAACTTTGAGTACGAAGGAGAGCTTAGCATGTCAAATCCCAATCTGCCGAATATTACGCCAACGATTTCGTTGTCTCGCGACGAAGTGCTTAACCTGATCTTTTCGTCAATTGCCATGGAAGAGCTCGGCTTGGCACATATCATCAATGCGGAAGGGGAAAAGATCCAGTTTGCCCTCGGGACGTTGCCCGGATCTACCCCTGCTACGCTGGAACAAGTGCTCGAGACGAATGACAGTGTACAAGCTATGATGGACACGGTCTTCCGTCAGGAAATGATGCTCGAATCGAAGCTGCGCACGGCGTCGACCCTCCCTTCGATGATCGGCCCTGCCGGACCGACAGGCGCCACCGGGCTGTCCGGCGCTGTCTTAAGCGTGGATGGCCAGACAGGCGACGTTACGCTGAACTTCCTGCCCTTCACCGACAACCTGCCCTCCGGCAACAGACTGGGGCAATACATCGCGGCAGGGGTGTACAGCTCGGATGGTACGGGCGGATCCGCGCCATCGGATCGACCGCCCTCGGTGCCTGAACCGGCAGTCTGGACGCTGTATGTCTCACGGGTCGGCGATTATGTGCAGCAGATCTATGTCTCCGACCAGGTCTTGTACTATCGCAGCAGCACGACCGCCGGGGCCAATTGGTCCGACTGGGTGGAGATCGGCGCGCAAGGGCCGACCGGCGCGACGGGGATCGGTCTGACCGGGGCGACAGGCGTCACAGGCGCCACCGGCGTGACTGGAGCAACCGGACTCATGGGGGCTACCGGCGCGACAGGCGCGACCGGAGCCACAGGGGCCGCAGGGGTGACCGGAGCCACAGGTGCGACCGGCGTGGCTGGAGAGACCGGGGCGACTGGAGCTACGGGACGACTGGAGCTACGGGCGTCACCGGAGCAACCGGGCTCACGGGGGTCACTGGACTTACCGGCGCGACAGGGGCGACAGGGATGACCGGGGCGACAGGCGCAACCGGGCTCACGGGAGCGACAGGCGCGACAGGCCTGACCGGGGCGACGGGGGTGACGGGGCCGACGGGCTCCCTTGGGGCGACGGGACCAACGATTATTTTCAACAATGCTGTCTTCCAACCTATGGGCGAGCTTACCGCTACAGGCGATCCCACGTTGTTGGAGACGGTGTACAATAACAACCCCGCCAATATTCAACTGAACCCGGATAGTCTTGGCATCACCTTGCTGCCGGACAGCTATTACTATGTCTCCTACAGCATTCGAGTTGCGGTCCCTCTGGCAGTCACCGGAGATATCAAATGCGAATTGCTAGTCCTGCTGGACAACGAAGTGCAGCGACTATGCGCGATCGAGCAGCAGACGCTTGCCCCGGGCGGGGTAGCTCCGGGAGAGTTTACGATGGCCGCAAGCGGGCTGATTTCTACAGAGGCCAACACGACCCTGTCGCTTACCAGCTCCTACGTGCTGGAGAATCCCGTTGCCGCGCCCTCGTTTAATGAAGGTTTCTCAAGTATAACGATCGTCCAGATTATGTAGGCTAATACCTCGATCTTGTGTAAAAAGGAGGAACTCATCGCATGTCACAACCGAATGTGCCCAATATCACGCCTACAATTACGTTAACCCGGGATGATGCCGTCAACTTATTGCTCTCGTCCATCGCTATGGAGGAGCTTGGCTTGGCGCATATCATAAACGCAGAGGGGGAGAAAATCCAGCTTGCGCTCGGAACCCTCCCCGGCTTGAGCGGCCCGCCCGCATCGATCGATCAAGTGATGCAGGTCAACAGGAGCGCCCAAGCGATTCTTGAGACCATCTTCCGTCAGGAGATCATACTGGATTCCAAGCTGAAGACCACGACCGCCCTCTCTCCCGTAGCTGGCCCTGTCGGACCGACCGGACCGACAGGCACAGCAGGCGGCGTACTGAGCGTCGACGGTCAGACCGGAGAGGTCATCCTGCATTATTTGCCCTTCTCCGACGCGCTGCCTGGCACCCCCAATCTGGACCAATATGTCGATGCAGGGGTCTATAGATCAGAGGGTCCAGACGCTCCTGACCCCTTGAACACCCCGCCGGTCTTGCTGCCGGCGGTCTGGACGCTGTATGTCTCCCGAGTCGGAAATTTCGTACAGCAGCTGTATACGTCCAACCTGGTCTTGTACTACCGCAGCAGCACGGACATTGGAGCGAGCTGGACCCCCTGGCTGGAGATCGGCAGGCCGGGAAGCACCGGAGCTACGGGTATTGGTCCAACCGGGGCTACCGGAGCTCGCGGGCGCACAGGCGCGACCGGAGTCACCGGCGCGACGGGCGCGACGGGGGCTGCCGGGGCTAGCGGGGCTACAGGCCTTACAGGAATCGCTGGCGCCACGGGCAGTACCGGAGCGACAGGAGCGACAGGCGTGACAGGCGCCATCGGGATTACGGGGGCTACCGGAGTTGGCGGGACGACGGGCGCAACAGGCGCCACGGGCGCGACGGGCTTGACCGGCGCCACCGGCTTAACAGGCGCGGCAGGCATCACCGGAGCGACAGGAGCTACCGGCGTACCAGGAGCGACAGGCGTTACGGGCGTGACCGGGGCGACAGGACAGAGCGGCATCACCGGCCCCTCTCCGATCGGCAACAACGCCGTATTTAGTCCTACTGGCCTTATCCAATCGATATATAATCCCATTAATTTTACGCAGGTGTTCAATAATAGTCCCGCAACGATATCTCTGCCCGAACCGCCTGAACAGCCCGATTATATCATCGTGTTGCCCGACACCTATTACCTTGTATCCTATAGTTTCAGACTTCGAGTGAATCCTGTTGCGGCAGGGACCGTTAAGGTGGATATCTTCGTTGTCACTGGAGCCACCCTGCAACGAATGAGTGCAATCGAGGAACAAAGGATTGGTCCTGACCCCCTTGCCCCAGGAGAGTTTACTGTGCAAGGAAGCTGTCTCGTCCATACCAACATTAATTGGGACCTCGCTGTAATTACATCCTATCTGACCGATATAGCCGGGAGTCAAATCGAGTTCGTCAATGAATTATCCAACCTATCAATTATTCAAATCATGTGATGGTCCACTTACGGCACGCGCCCAGGTGAGGGCGCTGATCTCCAGCGGTACGCCCGCGGCTCCGTGCAACGTGGCGGCGCAAGCATGCGTCGTGCTGCCTGTCGTATAAATATCGTCCACAAGCAGGATGCGTACCGGTCGGCGGACGCCTGCTACGGTATAGAGATGCTCAAGATACCCGGGACAGCCCGGCGCCGGGGCGAACAGTCCCGCCATCTCGGCGATGCGGGCTTCGCGGTTTTTGTGACTCTGCCGGCCAGAGTCTCGCGTCCGCATCAGCAGCGGGGCGTAAGGGAGCCCTCCATGCTCGGCCAGTCCTGCGGCGAAGCGCTCCGCCTGATTGAACCCCCGCTCCTCCAGACGCTCCGCGCTCAGCGGCACGAAGGCGATCGTATCCCAGCTCCAGGCCGCGTCTCCCGTCGCCCGTCTGCGCTCGGTCAACATATGATCGTACAGCGGGTAGAGCATGCTGTGCAGCAACGGCCCTGCCGATTCGAGGCCGCGATATTTGTAATCGGCCAGCCATTCTCGCATCTCCGGCGTATACCGGACAGCGCTGCGATTCCACAGGAGATGGCCATCCTCGCGGCGCGAGCAATCCGGGCAGCGCTCCGGCCGACCGCAAGCGTAGCAGCGGATCTCATGCGGCTGGATCCAGCCCGGCTTGCTCCGACAGTCCGGGCATAGCTGCGCGTGGATCCGGGGGTGCAATTGCAGGATGCTCTGTGCGTCGTCCCTATTCGGCGCGCCGGATCTCGGCCCCTGCGCGTTGGGAGCTGTGGCAGCCCGCAGCGTGTGGAGTCCAGGTCGAGCCATCCTGCCGCACATCAGGCAGTCAGGATACTGCGGTGCCAGCAGCCGCAGCGTCCCCTTGAGCCAGCGTACAGCCCGCTGATAGAGCGGGATTTGCCAGATACTCATCTTGATATCGCTCCTCCCTACTATGCCAGACCGTGGCAGACGGCGGGGCAGGCTTCACGAAGCTTGCATGCTGTGCCGGGCTCTCACTCCTCTGATGGCAACAAATAGCCCTGACGTCGCGCAAGCCGATTCATATGGCGAATCTGCCGGACAGCGGATGCCTGGGCGCGATTGCGCGCCGGACTGCCGAAGACGACGCGACCGCGCGGATCGTCGCCCGACCGGCCCGCCCGACCGGCCATCTGGATAAGCGAAGCGTCGTCGAACAGCTTGCCGTCGGCGTCCAGGATGAAAACATCGCTCCGGGGCACGGTGACGCCCCGCTCGAGGATCGTCGTCGTCACCAGCAGCCGGATCTCGCAGCTGCGGAAGCGCAGTACGCGCGCCGTCCGGTCGGGGTCCTGCGAGGAGGTGCCTTCGATCAGCGTGCCGGGGAATAGACGTCGCAGCAGCGCGACCAGCGGCTCGATCTGGCGGATGCGCTGGACGAACACGAAAAGCTGCGCTCCGCGCCCGAGCGACACCTCGATTGCCCGGCGTAAGGTCGCCGGCAGCAGCCCTCGCTTCAGCAGCTCATCGACCGACGGCATGCGCAGCAGCTGCGGCACTGGCAGCGGATGTCGATGGTAGCGCACCGGCACCGAGGCATGCGGCAGTCGCCCCCGCCGGGCCGCTCGCCGCAGCCGCTGCGGCGGCGTCGCCGACAGCAGCACCTGCACGCCTTGCAGTGCTCGCGCCTTGTCGGCGGCGTAGTAGAGCATCTCGTCGTTATGGAAGGGAAAGGCATCGATCTCGTCCACTACAACCAGGTCAAACGCCTGCTCGAACCGCATCAGCTGATGCGTCGTCGCCAGCGTGATCGCGCCCTGCTCCCAGCGCTGCTCGCTGCCGCCATAGAGCGTCGCGACGGACGCCTCGGGGAACGCCCGGCGGATGCGCGGATCGAGCTCCAGCACGACGTCGCGGCGCGGCGTCGCGACGAGCGCCCGGCCGCCTCGCCGCAGCACCGAGTCGATGAGCGGGAAGATCATCTCGGTCTTGCCCGCTCCCGTCACGGCCCACAGCAGGAAGGTGCGCTCGCGGTCGCCCGCCTCCGGCGCCCGCTCGATATAGCGCAGCGCCTGCAGCGCTGCGGCCTGCTGCGCCGGGCTAAGCCCCCAGCGCTGCAACCGCCCCTCCGCCGCCTCGTCCCCGGCGGCGCCCAGCGGCTGCCCGTGCGCGCGAACGCCGCGCACGAGCAGCTCGCACTCGCGTGCCTTGCCCATGGTCAGGCACGCTTCGCAATACGCGCACCTGCGGCCGCATCCGCCGCAGGGCGTCCGGCGCAGCCGCGCGCC
>NZ_BFBX01000084.1:27889-28433 GCF_003851045.1 Paenibacillus sp. 598K
CCGCGAGCTGGAGCATCGCGCTCCAGCTCGCGGCCTCGGGCGGGGCCGCGCCCGCGCCGGCCAGCAGGGCGTGCGCTTCGCGGCGCAGCAGCGCACGGCCCTGCAGCGCCTGAGCGGCGGCGAGGGCAGCCGCTGCCAGGGTGCGGCCTTGCGCGCGAGCCGCCGCCGGATCAGGGGCGGCCAGGCGCTGCAGGCGGACGAGCGGGCGGCTTGCTGCTGGACTAGCCACACTCAATTGCTCGTCCCGACGGTCTTTGTCTTCTTCGCCCCTTCTTCCCCTCTCGCTCCCTGCCGTCTGCCCTTCGCCGCCCTCCGCTGCAGTCCCCATATAAGCCCTCAGATCGACGCGGCCCGGCTCCGGGCTCGAGCGGTCGGCGCTGCGCAGCTCGTCGAGATGTCGGAGGAGCCGCCTCGCCGCCTCACGCTCTCCAGCGCGCTCCCCGGCGCGCTCCCCGGCCCCCTTGCCCGTCTTCTCCCACTGGCCCTCTCGACCCGTTCCCCACTGCTCCGCGAGCTGCACCGCTTGTCCGAGCGGCAACGGCTC
>NZ_BFBX01000084.1:28627-28878 GCF_003851045.1 Paenibacillus sp. 598K
CAGCCACAGCAGCCGCTCGCTTGCTTCATCTGGCGGGCATCCGACGACTGACGCTACGCCCGCCCGGAAGTCCGCATCGAGCCAATAACGTACATCCAGCTCGAGCTCGATGCTGCATCTTGCCTGCCACCGCTGTCCGGTTCGGACGATATACACCCATGCCTTCATCCTCGCTTCCTCCCCGCCCGGACGCCAAAAAAAGCACACCCCGCCGACGCGCCTCTGCGTCGTTACGGGGTGTGCTTCACGCC
>NZ_BFBX01000084.1:29076-29590 GCF_003851045.1 Paenibacillus sp. 598K
CTTCACGCCGTCCTGTATTCTCTTCTATGCCATCATCATACCGGAATGCGCGAGAACGCGCAACCGGAATAAGCTTCACCCGCAGCCATCGTTCCGCAAAACGCGCAACCTGTCGCCCGATCAGCGTATGCCCTGCCACTCACAAGCCTCCACCTTGTGCTCGCAAGTGTGCGTCTCGCCAGCCTGTCGACGCCGGAGCCTGCAACCCGCCTCCCGCAAGCTCCCCGACCAGCGGCAGCTAGCCTGCTCCGACCTCATACCCGGCTATGGGCGCGTACGCGACGCAGGTCGATGACGACCGTGCGTTCGCCAGGCGCAGTCACGCCGCGCGTCCGCAGCCAGAACAGATAGTCCTCGACATCTCCGGGACCGCCGACGCCGCGAGGCCCGTCTGGCCGCGCCGGCTCCCGATCCGCCGGATTGCCCGGGCCGTCCGGTCTGCCTGGCTGCGCTCCGACAGCGCGGCGTCTGTGACTCGCAGGCTGCGTCGGCAGCGGCTCCTCTCCAGCGAGAC
>NZ_BFBX01000084.1:29623-63870 GCF_003851045.1 Paenibacillus sp. 598K
CGCCTCTCCAGCGAGACGGCCGCCCTCGCAGCGCAGCACCCGCCACTGGCCGGATGCGCCGACGCGGACGATGCGATCCTCCGGGCCGAGCAGCTTGCTGGCGATCAGACTGCTGCAGCTCGCCTCTCCCTCTCCGACGACGGTCATGCGGGCTGGGATGCCCGACCAGAATGCGCGCCAGCGGATGCGCCGGATATGCCACTCCAGTCCTTGAGCCTCATCGCCGCCGATCAGGATATAATGTGCTATCGCAATCTCGCGCCTGCGTCCGGCGCGTCCCAATATATACACTGCAAGCATAGCCAGAAGGTAACAGGAGATCACCCCTATGAATATGGCTGTCATCAGAGCCGCCTCCCTTTGTGAGACACCTGAGACACTATATGCATAGATGGGCGCAGCGGTGAATCGTCCGACGACATACGGACCGACTAGCTGGACGCCGTCAGTCCCCTGTCCTCCCCGGTCAATCGCCGGGTCAGCATCTCCAGATGCCGGACGGACGGTGTAAGATTAGCCAAAAAATAAGCCTCTCTTAATCGGCGGGCACTCCCGCTATACTGCAAATAACCGGCGCTGCCCTCATAGAGCATAGCTGACTGCGCGGCCAACAGCGCCGTATGCACGGTATCCAGCCTCAGCTGCAGCGCCTCTTCCCAGGAGACGGACAAAGCCGACGCTACCGACAGCTCGTAGGTGCGCCGTCTCAGCTGCGCCAGCGAGGCCTCGATGCTCTCTGGCTGGACCGCAAGGTAACGGCTGCAGCCGCCCTGGCGGGAGGCGCTCTTGCGCATGGCGCCGATACTTGCCTCGATCAGTCCCAACCCCAACGGCATCTGATACAGGATAAACACCGCCCGCACCCGCTCGATCCAGCTGTCGGCGTCCCTTGCCAGCACCCAGTCTTCCCCCGCCTCGACATCATCGAAGACGCAGCTATAGGTGGCGCTGCCGTTCAACCCCAGGTAGCCAGCCCGCTCCTTGCGGCCTAGACGCTGCGCTGTACACGGCAGGAAAAACGCGATCCGCTGCCCCTCCGTTGTCCCGGCAATAACCGCAAACCAGTGGTTATCCCCCAGATTGGAAACCATCGGCAACGTCCCTTGCAGGCGATATCCCGTTGCGCCTAGCGGTTCTGCGCTCAAATACAGACGATCCAATCCGGCGTAATACTTCATCGGATTGGACAGGCCGGTGCCGCCGCGCAGACGTCCATCGAGCAGGCCGGGCAGCACCTCGCGTCGCAGTCGCTCGTTGTCGCCAAGCCCAACATACGCGATGGCCGCAAGATGGCACCAGAGGTTAAACGCAGACGTCAGACAAGTCTGCGCCGTCTTCTCGATCAGCCGGACGCGCTCCCGGTGCGTCTGTCCGGACTCGTGGCCTGCCGCCCCGAACAATCCCGCCGCACCCAGCGCTTCCAGGTAACCTAACGGATAGTGCCCCTGAGCATCGATCTGCCGAACATAAGGCTGCAGCTCCTCGCGTATGATTTGATCCAGCCGCTGCTCTGTCGATGCCCCGGTCATAGTCCCTCGCCGTCCCCCGCTCTGACACGGCTGTGCGAGGCGATCGGGGTGATGGCATCGATTGGCGCGCTGACAGCCTCTCTTGCCCGCTTGACCGCCGCTTCATCGGGCGCCTGGTAGAAGCACAGGCATTTGCTCATGTCTTCACATACATAGGTTCGCGAGAAGGATACCTCCGGCACCTCGGCGTAGTGGACGGAGTTTTGACGCTTGCGCTCCAGATACTGCTCCATGGTCAGATCCGTCGGTAGATTCCATTCGACCAGATAGTTGGTCTCCACCGCCTCTTCAGCCGCCTGGCCGAGCAGACGCACCTCCTTGACCAGCGTTGCCGGCGTCGAGGCCGCTAGCAGCGCCGCCTCTACTTCCGTCTTCGTTTGCGCTTCGAAGATAAGGTAGGCTTTACTATGGTCCGCAGCAATCTGAACCTCCACTACTCGCAGGTCACGAGACTTGGCCTCCCCGGCAATCACCTCCAATCGCTGCTCCAGCTGCCCTCTATCCTCCCTGCCACCTTCAAGCTCCGATTCAGCCAAATAAAGCGCCATATTGATCTCCCCTTTTCAGTTGATGTAAAATAGTAACTAGATAACAGAAATAAACCTTAAAAACATGCGTCATAACCCGGGAGGCCGCCAGATGAAAGCCAGATACGATCTACCGTGCAATATCGCTCAATCGCTTAATATTATTGGGGACCGCTGGACCCTGCTGATCATCCACGAGGTGCTTGTCGGCCGCACCACCTTCAACGAAATCAAGAAGGCGCTCCCTGGGCTATCCTCCAAATTGCTCTCCGAACGACTCAAATATCTTGAAGCGCAAGGCCTGCTGGCCTCGGTCCTCTACTCGGAGCATCCTCCCCGTTACCATTACCAACTGACCGATAGCGGTCGGGATCTGGAGGATGTCTTCCACGCCCTCGTCCTGTGGGGACGCCGCAACCTCCAAAAGTGCTACAAGAAGCTGGTTCACCGCTCCTGCGGACATGAAGTAACGATCGCGTATCACTGCGAGCATTGCCAGCGTCAGGTCGAGGATGTTGCCGTCACCGAGCTGGCGCCAACAGACGGCCAGACCTCCCCTCGCTAATCTGGCGTCAGCCTCCCCTGCCCAGGCGGAGGCTCGCCGCCTGCCGCCGTGCCCGAGCCGCTTTATCGGCGCTCCCCGGATCCCCAATGCGTCTCCACCCAATATTCGAACCAGCGAACCGCCCGATCCAGCAGCAGACCGCAGCTTCCGATCAAGACGATGCCCGCCATTACCAGATCCATGCGCAGCGTATTGCGGCTGTCGATAATAAGGAATCCCAGGCCGGATTGCGCGCCCACCATCTCGCCGGAGACGAGGAATATCCAGGACGTGCCGATGGCCAGATGAAGACCGCCGGCAATCGTCGGAAACGCGGCTGGCAGGATGATGCGCCGCGTCAACTGGGCGCGGCTAAGCTCCATATTTTGCGCGACCTTCAGATAGATCGGCGACACGCTGCGTACGCCGGCCACCGTGGATAGCAGCACCGGGAAAAAAGCAGCGATGAAGATAATCACGATCGCAGGCGCATCCCCGATGCCGAACCACAAGACGATAAAGGGCGCCCAAGCGATCGGCGAGACCGGACGAAGCAGTTGGATGACAGGATCGAGGAGCGCCCAGAGCGGTTGAACCCGTCCAAGCGCCAGTCCGAGCGCAACCGCAATGACGCAGGCGGACAGGTAGCCCACGATAAATCTCCCCAGACTAACCTTGAGATGCTTCCACAGAATACCGTTGTCCACCAGCTCTGCGATCCCGCGGGCGACGCCCAGCGGCGAAGGGAAGAGCGCCTCTCCGGCCCCGCGCAACAGCACCAGCAGTTGCCACAATGCCAGCAACAGAGCCACGCCAGCTACGCCATAGGCAAGTCTGACCTTCCCAGTCATCGGCTCTCCAATACATTCTCGATAAAGCTGTTGTCCACAAACTCGTCAAAAGCAGGCGGATTGTCCGAGAGGCCCATCTCCACCAAATAATCGCTTAACGTGCGGTAGGAGGCTTCGTCCAGCTTCAAATCGTCATAATGGATCCACTCCAGCGACAGATCAAGCACCTCCTCCTTCGCATTGAGGTATGTCCCCAACGATTCCTTGGCGTGCGCATCCTTGCGCTCTGCAAGCTGTCCGGCTTCCACATACTTCTCCACCACGCTGCCGGTCAATTGCTGGTGCTCTCGTATCCAGTCCGAACGAAGCACCAGCACGCAGCAGATCGACTCCGGCCATAGCTCGTCGGACTGGAACATCACCTTGCCGTGACCTGCGACGACCGATGCGGCGCCGAACGGCTCGGCAACCACGTAACCGGCAATCCGGCCCTCGGCCAGTGCAACCGGCATCTCCGGCGGCGGCAGCTCCACTACATCAACATCGGTGTACGCTAGTCCTTCGCGTTTGAGCATCTCATAGAGCAAAATATTATGGCTGGAGAATCGACTTGGAATTGCGAAGCTCTGGCCCCGCAAATCGGCTACAGACGTTATAGCTTGCGAAGAGACGACAACATTGCCATCCTTGTGTCCAAGCGCCACGGTCTTCAGATCGATCCCCTGCTCCTTGGCACGCATCGCCAACTGGACCAGCACCGATGCCCCGTCGATATGACCCGTATTCAGCGCATCCATCAGATCCGGCCAGGAGCCGAACTTGACCAGCTCGATCTCATAGTCTTCCTTATCCAGCCCTTGCTCCAGATAGAGCGGCGCCGCATGCGTAATCGGCAGATAGCCGATGCGGACCGTCTTCTTCTGATCGCCTCCGGCGGGCGTTGGCGCAGTATCTCCGCAAGCCGCAAGAAGCAGCAGCGATACGACTGTCAGCCCTGCAACGAGTTGTCTTGACCTGCTAGCCTGCATGCATTCATCCTCCCTCATCCTGTATCTCTTAAATGCTGAACTCCTCTGTCTGCATCGCTCTGGTGAACTGGAACATCTCCATAATCTGCTTGCGATAATGCTGGAAATCTCCATCGCCGCGGTCACGCGGCTTCATGAGCTGCAATCGCGTCTCCCTGCGAATCGTCCCTGGCCGGGCATCCATGATCAGCACAACATCGGAGAGATAGACGGCTTCGTCGATGTCATGCGTCACCAGAATGACCGTTGTCCGCTCCTGCTGCTGGATACGCAGCAGCTCATCCTGCAGATAGTACCGGTTAAACGTATCCAGCGCTGCAAACGGCTCATCCATCAACAGCAACGCCGGTTGCACCGCTAGCGCCCTTGCGAGCGCCACTCGCTGCTTCATCCCTCCCGATAACTGATGGGGAAACCAGTCCGCCTGTTCGCTTAGCCCTACCAGATCCAGATAGTGCGCAGTTCGCTCATGTCGCTCCCTCCGCGTCAACCGGGCCGACAGCATACCTAGCTCGATATTGGCTGCGACCGAACGCCATGGCAGCAGCCCGTAGTCCTGGAACAGCATCTGGCAGTCTCGCTCCGGCCGGAGCACCTCCCGGCCAGCGACCCGCACTATGCCGCTATCCGGCCTGTCGAACCCTCCGATCATATTAAGCAGGGTGCTCTTGCCACAGCCGCTTGGCCCAAGCAGCGAGATCATTTCTCCCTTCTCTACGCGCAGAGAGATATCGCTCAGCACCTGCGTCCTGCGCCCCTTGAAGGCAAAGCTCTTGTTCAAATCCTTCACTTCCACAATTGGCATCCTGCTCACAGCTATCGCCCCTCTGTCTGTCCTGCTATAGATTGTTGCTTGTCTCCCTGATCCCCCCTTATGTCGCTTAGCTTCAAGTCGTCTTGTCAGCCGTTCATTCATTAACCTTTAATTCCTATGCGGTTAATATGTTTAAGGTTATTTTATTATACTATGTTTAATTTTGCAACCTACTTCGCGCAAACAAAAAAAGCACCCCCGCCGACGCATCTCTGCATCGGTACGGGGTGTGCTTCACGCCGTCCTGTATTCCGTCCCTGCTTCAGCGGCTAGCGCACAGGACTACATTCCCGGCATCCGCCGATCCGTTCCTTTGTCCAGCAGCAGCTTCACCCCGCCGGCCAGCAGCAGCAACGCGATCAAGCCGAGCTGCACATAACGCGGCAGCTCCCGCACCCAGATCGCCTGGCTGCCGAAGATCTCGACGATCCACGTATACAGGAACTGCCGGAACACGATATACCCTGCGAGCAAGATCATCCCTGCGCCCAGCCAGCGCCGGCCAGCCGTCAGACCGGGGATCAGCGGCACATCCTCGATCAGCCCCTCCATCCGCTCATATCTGGCCCCGAGCTGCAAGGCGTCAAAAAACGAATAACACCAAATGATCGGCACAACAAACATAAACAGAGGCACCTGCAGCGCATCGAGCAAATAGAAGGCCAGCAAAAAGGCTCCCATCAGCTGAACGCCGCGCCGCTGCGCGCCCAGGTACATATGCCCGGCCCCCGGCATTACGGAGAGTAGCGTCGCCAGCAGACGACTCCGCCGTCCTCCCGCTCTCTCGCTTTCCCAGTCCTCCAGTATCGAGCGATCCTGCAGCGGCTCGCCGAGCTGCTTGCGCTCCAGCTGGCGCATCGCGTCGAAAAGCCCATACATCCAGATGATCGGCAGCAACACCAGGAAGATCACGAAGTACCGACTCGCTTCCGCACTGATGAACAGGATGATCGCCGCGATTCCAAAAAATCCAAGCAGCAACGTCAGGCCGCGCTGCATCAGCCCAAGCTGGAAATGCGCCAACCCCGGCACCGTGGACAGCAAGATCGTATAAAAGCGCTCCACTATATTGCGCCGCTCCGGGTCGGAGGCCGGGATATACGTCCGCCCCTGCGGATAAGGCTGCATCCCGTAATCGCCGGCAGGACCATAAGGTGCTTGACCTCCCGCATAGCTGCCCTCTGGCGGAGGCGGAAAGGCTGCTCTCGGGGTCGGTCGCACCAGCAGGTGAATCATCATGTCGAGCATATTGATCCCCCATATACAAGCAGCAAAAAATCCAAAAGCGATCACCGGATCCTCGCGGCCTGTCGCCAGGCCTATCACAATCCCCAGGAAAATAAAGCCAAAGAAAAGCAACGGATACAAAAAGGCTCGTCCGCGCCGCTGAATCATATAATGCCCCAGTCCAGGGACCACAGACATGCCCAGCAGCGTCATCCCGCTAAATTGCACAATCCTTCACACTCCTTCTCTGCGGCAGCTCGCGCTCTGCAGCCCCGCGCTTTGTTCATTAACGGCGCTCCGTCAGCCCTGCTGCCGATTTCCACGTCTGCAACAGCTCCGTCGTCCGCGCCATCATCTGCTCGCTGATCGTCCCGCCGTCGGCGGCCGCCGCCGACGTCCGCCCCGGCTGCGCCGTCTGGTCCAGATAGTGCTGCCAGACGCCGCTGGAGAGCAGGAATAAAGTCAGCGCAGCTGCAATCGTATAATGGACCAACGTTCGCCGCCGCGATGTCCAGCCGCGTCGCCGCGCCGTCGTTTTTTGCACGGCCGGATGCGATCGCAGCCCTGCCTTCAGCTGAGTCTCCGCTTCATTGCCGACTACTGCATGCACTTCCAACTGTTCGACAGCCTGCATATACAGCGCCAGACAGGCGTCGCACTCGTACAGATGCGCTTCCGCTGCATCGCGTTCCTCCCGAGACAGCTTGTCCGTCTCGGCATAACGTCTCCAGTATGCTTCACTCCGATGACTCATTCCTGCTCCTCCCCCCGCTTCCATCGCTCCCGGATCCATCGACGCGCCCGATATAACCGCGACTCGATCGTCTTGGGCGCCACTTGCTCGCCCTTGGCGATCTCCGCCTGACTCTTGTCCTGCCAGTAAAAGGCTTCGATGACCCGCCTGTAGGCGGCCGGCATCGAGCCGACGAGACGACCGAGCTGGCCTTGCCGCTCTGCCGCCAGCAGACGCTCCGCCACGCGGCCGTCCGCCTCTTCATAGTCTGGCGCAGACAGCTCGCGCTCAGGCTCCTCCGTCAGTGAGGAGCGCCGCTCTCGCCGCTGCTTTTTACGCCTCTGATCGATGGCCTTGTTGACGGCGATCCGCGACATCCACGTCTTTAGCCCTTGTCCGCGATAGCCGGGGAGACCGAGATAGATCGCCACGAATGCCTCCTGCAGCGCGTCCTCCGCATCCTTGGCATCTCGCAGGACGGCATAGACGGCTGCGTACAGCTCGGCGCGGTATGTATCCACTAACCGTTCGAAGGCGGCCTGATCGCCCTCCAGCATGCGCCGTACCCATTCCTCGTCGCTGATCTTCTCCCCTCCTCTCGCTCTACTCTATTAGACGCTCGCCGACCGGCTTGCCCCTGCACCCCAAAGCAAAAAAATTTGTTGCTGCCGCCGCATACGAAAAAAGCCCCGGCAAGTCGTGCGTGCCGAAGCTTGTTGTTACAAGTTTTGAAGGGGCTAGGGCGTGCGCCGTAACGAAAGGATCTTTCGTTAATCGTCCCGGGCGGCCACCTGAAGGGTCGTCCGCAGATGCTACAGCGTCACCCAGCCGTTTTTGATCGAGTTGATGACCGCTTGCGTGCGGTCGTCGACCTCCATCTTCTGGAGGATGCTGCTGACATGGTTTTTAACCGTTTTTTCGCTAATATAGAGGAACTCGCCGATGTTTTTGTTGCTTTTGCCCTCGGCCATCAGACGCAGTACCTCCGCCTCGCGCCGCGTGAGCGGGTTGTTCTCGCCTGCGACGAACTTGACGCCCGTCTCCTCCGAGGCTGCCGCGCCTGCGGAGGCGCCGATCTCGTCGAGATAGGTCATCCGGCGCAGCTGATTGATCAGCTTGCCGGTCACTTTGGGATGGATATAGGCATGGCCGCTTACGACCGAACGGATCGCATTGACCAGCGCCTCCGCCTCCATATCCTTGAGCAGATAGCCCGTCGCGCCCTTGCGCAGCGTCTCGAACACATAGCTCTCGTCATCGTGGATCGAGAGGATGATGACCTTCACATCGGGGAAAATATCGCGCAGCCGCTCTGTGGCGACCACCCCGTTCTCGATCGGCATATTAATGTCCATCAGGACAACCTCCGGCTTTTGCCGGTTGCAAAACTCAAGGACCTGAATCCCGTTTCCGCACTCTCCGATCACTTCCAGGTCGTCTTCCATGTTGAGGATGCGCTTCAACCCTTCACGAAACAGTTGGTGGTCATCCGCTATAAGTACTTTGATCGTCCGGTTCGCCGGTGATTTCACGTCCATCGTCAATTACTCCTTTCTAGGCTCCGCATTTATGGGAATGTGAATCGTAATCTTCGTTCCCTCGTTAATTGCTGACTCGATTTCCATCCTCCCCTCGAGCAGCTCGACTCTCTCTCGCATACCGATGAGTCCGAAGCTGGAATTGTCCTTCGCCTTGGCCTCCGTCTGTTCGACTAGGAATCCGACGCCATTGTCCTGAATGATAATCTTGACGATGTGCGCCTGATAGGTAATGCTGAGCGATACGATGGAGGGGCTAGCGTGCTTGAGGGCATTGGTGTAGGCTTCTTGAACCAATCGATAGATCGCAGCTTCCATCGCCGATGGCAATCGTATCTCTCGTCCTACGGTTTCAAAAGTCGTCCTTATTCTCGCTTTTTCTTCAAAATCCTGCACATATTTGCGCAAGGTAGGTACTAAGCCCAAGTCATCCAAAGCCATTGGGCGCAGATTGAAGATGATTTTACGGATCTCCTCCAGTCCTAATCGCACCTGGCTCTTCAAATCTACTAATTCGTCCTGCACTAATTCAAATTCCTTCTTTTGAAGCATTCTTTCGGCAATTTCCGTCCTAAGCACTAGATGAGCCATCGATTGAGCCGGCCCGTCGTGGATTTCCCTGGAAATTCGCTTACGTTCTTCCTCTTGCGCCAGAATAATTTTGAGCCCGATGGCCTGGCGATTTTTGGCCGACTCCAAAATTCGGGTCACTTGATTCAGATCGCCCGAGAGGTACTCCAGCACTACATTAACTTGCGAACTGATCGTCTCCGCCCGCTCGATCGATTGCTCGACATTTTTGACCCGCTTTTGCAGATCGTCCCGGCGCGCCTTCAGGTACGCTTCCTTCTCCCGATACACCATCAGATCGAGCTGGATCTGCGTCGCCTTCTCATAGGCGGCCTTGATGTCCGCCTCTTTGTACCTCACGAAATCCCGGCTGACCTCAGTCAGCCGGACCCGGGAACGACGATAGTCCAGCTCGAGACGATCGACCTTGTCGATCGTCTCAGCTGTTTCCTTGAATACCGTCTCCAGCTCCTGCGTCATCAGCAGCAGCTCTTGACGGGCAGACTCGCATATTTCGAAGATCTGATATTTGCTGTCTTCCATTACATGGATAGCGTTTTTAATTACGCGGTCGATGTCGTTAATTCGATAATTCAAGCGCCTCGGCTCGCTTTCTCTTTGGAAGGTTGCTTCTACCATCATACCACATCCGATCTGTCCAGACCTAAATTATTGGATGGTAACTCTCTTCTGGGCTGCATCATATTGGACCTGCAGACCGAGTTGCTCCGAGACCAGGCGAACCGGGACCAGCGTCCTGCCGCCGCGAACGATCGGCGCCGCCTCTGCGCTCGCGCGCTTGCCGTTGATGACATACGACTTCTGATCGAGCCACAGATCGAGCAGCTTGTCGCCGCGCAGGAAGGTTGCCCGCTTGGTCGTATTGTCCCAGGCGACCTCCCCCTTGATCGCATCCGAGACGAACTTCAGCGGCAAGTACGTGACTCCGTTCAGCGCGACCGGCGCAACATCGAGCTTGGTCGCCGTACCGCCTACCGTCGCCTGCGTGCTGCCCAGCGTCAGGGCGATCTGCGGCGCGGGCGGCAATACCGCCGCGGCCGGGTAGTCAAAGGCGATATTGTCGATCGCCACCTGACCGACCGCCGTCCGCTCGCTCTGGCCCTGCTCGGGATTGGCGACGTAGATGCGTTTGACCTTCACCGGATACGTCATACCCAGCGCGCCGAGATCGGCTTTGACCGTGCGCCAGCCCGTCCAGTCCAGCGGTCTGGCGAGGTCGACATAATGCAGCTTGCCTGACGCATCCGTCACCTCCGCCCGCACCCAGTTGCCGCTGCCATCGCCGTAGATATCGGCCGAGATCGCCAGTGGCGTGCCTTCGACCGCGCGGCCTTCGCCATTCAGCGCCGCGTAGGCGGCTTTGGTGCCGGTGCCTGCGGTGAAGTCGTAGCTGATGACCAACCCCTTGGAAGTCATGCCAGAGAGGCTGCTGTCGACGCTGACCGAACCTGTCGTGCCGTTCGGCGTCGACTGGAACGTGATCGGATATTTGACATCCTCGAAGCTCTCCCAGCTCTTCGACGCGCTGGCGTCGCCGGCGCTGAAGTAGACGAGCGCCGAGTAGCCGTCATAACGCGCGATCGCAGTGCCGGAGGTCGCATCCGGGCTAACCGACTGTACGTTCAGCACGCCGTCCTTCACCTCGCCGGTGAAGCCCTTCAGCTCCCAACGGACGGAGCCCGCCGGCACGGTCATCTCGCGGCCATCTGTGAGCTTGATGCGGACCGGGACATTGATCAAGGTGCCTGCCTGCAGCCTGGACGACGAAGCCGCCACGCTCATCTCGCTGATCTGGGAAGCGCCGATGACCTCTACAGTCAGCTCATCCTTAGCCGATCCCGACTTGGCGGTGAGCGTCGTCTTGCCGGAGCGGGACGGCGTGAAGGTACTGCCGTTGACCGCGCCGAAGCCGCTGTCCACGCTCCACTGCGCGGTCATGCCGGTCGGCTCGATCGGATTGTAGTACGTGTCGTAAGCCTTCAGCGAGTAGCCCGCCGACTGTCCCAGGAAGACGACACTCGGACCGCTCGCCTTGATGCCCTTGACCTCTCCCTTGGGAGCGGAGGTGTAGACGCCGATGCCGTTGATGACGCGGCGCTCGGTCGTGCCGCCGCTATTCTCCGTCGGATGGGCCAGCCCGATCTCGAACTCGCCGAGCGGCCGAGCCGTCATCGTCGTCGAGCCGCCGCCATCGAGGTTCAGCCCCTTCCAGACGCCGAGACGGACCATAGCCTCCTGCAGCTCTTTGAGCGTCATGCCGGAGCTGTTGCCGTAGTCCTCGGCTGTGACCAGGTAGACCTTTTTGTTGTCGCGGGAGTAGCCGACGGCCGTACGCGAGCGCGCGCTGTTGCCGCTGATGCTGCTCACATCGCGGGAGAAGCTCGACGCCTTGCCGTCTTCGACCAGGATCGTATGACCGCCGACCATCATCTGATAGGACCCCGGGTCCTTCTTGGCGCCCGTCGTCAGCGAGGTCAGATTGTAGCTGGCGCTGACGGTTGCGCCGACGGTCAGATTTTGCTTGGCGAACTGGGCGGCCGTGCCATGGGTACGCAGGATATAGCCGTTCGCTGGCGGCTGTATCGGCAAGGTGCCATTCTCTGCGACCTGCGTGACAACGCCGTTCTCCACGAGAATCTCGGTCGGCGTCGTCGAGCTATTCTTCGTGTTAGGCCGCTCGGCCGCCGTCCAGGCGCTCGTATAGATGTACATCGCGTTGACGTGGCTGTACGTGCCGCTGCCCGATGCGGGCTCGGTCATATACGAGGTCTGGTTGATGCCAGCCAGCGGGAAGCTGGCTCCGCCCGCAGTGACGACGTTGCCCTCGAAGCTGAAGCGGTCGATGACAGGCGTCCGGTCGTTGGAGATGGCAAAGGCGTACATCCCCTTCAACACGGACGGACTGGACATCAGTGTGCCGCTCGTAATCTGCGCCCCCATCGGCACGCCCTCGGCGCTCATGTTGAAATAGTCGGCGTTGACGCCGGCGACCGCGCCGGTCGCCTTCGTCATGCTGCTGATCGACGCCGTAGTCGTCAGATTAGTGCCTGTGCCGCTCATGACGTTAAGCGACACATGCGGATTGGTCAGATCGATCTCGATGACATGCACATTAGCCTGTACCTTCTTGCCGGACCGTGTACCGGTCCATATGTAATCGATCCGCTTCGCGCCAGCCGTGATCATCGTCTCCGCCGTCTGCTTGAGCCCCGAGGTGGCCTCAGCCGCTGATACGACCTGAGTCCCTCCCGTCAGCGCTTCCACCCAGCCAGGTCCGGTGGCAGCCCATGGCTGCAGCAGCAGCGTGCCGCCAAGCGCCAGGATCAGCACGCGCCGGGTCAAGCGCCGTTCGCCGGTCCTTGCCGTGCTCCTGGTAGCATGCGCCAAGTCCCGCTCGAAGTCCTGTCCTCCGATGCGCTCTGCCTGCCCACGCGGCCCACTCCGTCTGTCAACTTCCCGTTTACGCATTATGTGGCAACTCTCCCATCTATAAATCTACTACTTATAGACTGTTAGAAGTCGAAAAAAGTTACGCTTCATGAGAATATCCTAATCTCGCAACCGCAACTTTCGTCATGCGCCTGTCGTTTTAGGCCAACGGAATCAAGTCTGGTCGTTCACTCCTAAAATATCGTCCCGATCGCAGTTAACTGTCGAAAAAAAAGACTGACGCCGCAATTAGCATCAGTCCATAACTTCGCTATACCTTCTCTCAGACCCCATGTTCATCTAGGCCGAACCTAGATCCGCCTTCAAGCGCGACACCTCGTCTGCCGACAATCCGGTCAGCGTAGCGACGACGATATTGTTCATTCGCTGCTTCAGCATCGTCACCGCCATTCGTTCCTTCTCCTGACGGTCATGCATCAGCCAACCTTGCGGCTCTCCGTGCCCCAACGGTTGCTCCCCCTTGCGATTCATCGCCTCGTCCTCCTCGCATCCATGCTAGAAGCCTATACTATACATTCATAAAGCTGATATAGCCGAGCAGCCGCTTGATCATGACGACTGCCTGAGCGCGGGTCGCGTCGGAGCGCGGACTGATCGTATCGGCCGTCATGCCGTTGATGATCCCCGCCTCTACGGCCCGTGCCATATCCTCGCGCGCCCACGGCGCGATCGTGCCCGCATCCTTGAACCGGGACAGATAAGCGACGCTCGTCTGCGGGATCGTGATGCGCACATCGGCGACGCCTGCCGCGCGGATCATCATCGCGGCCATCTCCTGCCTCGTGATCGACTGGTCCGGCTTGAACGTCCCGTCCGGATTGCCCTCGACGATCCCCGCCTTGGAGACCGCTCCGATGTAGGCCGCCATGACTGTTGCCCCATTGACGTCGCTGAAGCGAGTCGCAGCCGACTTGTCGCCGGAGAGGCCGAGCCCGCGCGCGATGAACGCTGCAAATTCGCCCCGCGTCACCGGAACATTCGGATCAAACGTCGTCGTTGTCCGCCCGTCGGCGACGAATTTGTTGACCAGCATCAGGATGTCGTTGCGACCCCAATGATTGTTCAGATCGTTATAGCTCTGCAGGCCGTTGACAATCGCGTAGGCGCTATTGCCCTTGTGCTTGTAAGCAATCGTCGAGGAGCCGCCGGTATTGGTCACCATCGTCGGCACATAGGAGAGCATGCTCGTCTCCGGATCGAGCCAGACCGCCGCTGTCTTGAGCGGATCGAGCTGCACTGACGTCTTTGCCGTACGGGTGATATACCCCAGAAAGCTGGTGATGGGCTTGTCGATGCCGCCAGCCGATGCGGACAGCTGGAAGCTCATCGGACTGACCATCACCTGCGCACGCGAGCGACTGATCGCGGACATGAGTGCCGTCGACTCGGTCGTCGAGTTGGGCTCGATCACGATCAGCAGATGGCCGGCGGCGCCGACCAATTGCTGCATCTCCTGGAAGTCCAGCGACGCCACCGGGATCTCGTACGTCGTCTCCTTGTACAACACAGCGAATATAGCGCCCGGAGTCGACTTGCCTGCCGCCTCCAGGTGAGACATCGGCACCGCGACGATCGCCGCCAGCTCGCTGGACGGCACGGTGAACTGGACGCGCGGCGTGCTGCTGCTGCCATTGCGGACCGCTGTATAGGCCGCCGAGAGCCGATCGCCCGAGATCGTATAGCGCTGAGCGACACGGGCGGCTGGAGATAACCCGGAGGTCGTCGTAGCGACCGTTAATTTCATATTCAGTCCGCCGCGGTCAGACGGCTCGAAGTCCGACGGCAGGCTGACGCTGCCCGTCCAGGAGCTCTGATTGCCCACTGGATAGTCTGTAAAGGCTGCGATGATAACCCCGCCTGTGCTCTGCAACTGGGTCCCTGTAGGCGTGTAGGATACGCTCACCGGCTCGCCAGTCGCAACGCTGCGGTGCAGCGTCAGATTGACCGTAGAGCCGGAGATCGAGACGCCGGTCACGGTGTGAACCACATTGGATATGCGGACATAGAACTGGGTCGAGCTAGGCACATAGGCCGTATGCAGCGTGTACGGGAACGCCAGCGTCAGCGTCTGGCCCTGCACGCTCGCTCCTGTAATCTGCGTATTGTCGGAGCTGACCGAGCCCGCCGACTGGTTGCTGAACGGTGCAGCCGCGTTGCCTGCCAGATCCGCCAGCTGCGGGTAGCCGCCTAGATAGCTTACGACGACGGTCTGACCGCTTGCTACTGCGGAGGAGAGCGTCAGCAACACCTGCGAGCCGCTGATCTCCACGCCGGTGACCGTGCGGCCGACGCCTGCTACGAGTACGCTGTAGTTGGCAGCTGTCGGCACCGAGCCGGGATTAAGCGCCTCATTATAGCTCAGGATGACGCGGGTGCCTGCTGCACTGATGCTCTGCAGAGCTGGCGGGGTCGTGTCCAGGACGTTGCGGACGCCGAAGCTGTTGAACGCCTGCACCGCATTGCCCGAGATGTCCCGCAGCGGATAGGAGCCGATGCTATAATTGACCGCGACTGCCTGACCATCGGTGATCGGCGAGCTGAGCGTGATGAACAGCTGCGTGCCGCTCGTCGACACGGTAGAGATGCTGCGGTAGCTGCTGCCAGAGTAGACGCTGAACTGGCTGACGCCCAAGCTCGAAAGCGAGGCCAGACTGTCGCTGAACGTGATCGTGACGAGCGAGCCGCTCACCGTCCCGCTCACCGGACGCGGCAAGGTCGTCTGCTGGGTATTGCTGATGACTGTGCCGTTCAGTGCGGCCGCCGAGTTGCCCGACAGATCGCGGATCGGCGAAGTGCCTCTCGAGTAGGACACCTTCACCTCCTGGCCGAACACGACGCCGCTCTGCAGCGTCAGCGTCACCGTCGTCCCCTGCACCGCTACAGCCGTCACCGCCCGGGCCGAGCCGCTCACAGTGACGTAGAAGTTCGCCGGAGCCGGCACCGAGGTCGGATCGAGCTCCTTGTTGTAGGTCAGGATGATCCGGGTGCCGCCGGTCATCTCCGACTTGCTCAGCGTTGGCGCGGCCGTGTCAGAGGTAACCGTGCGGAACGTCCAGCGGTATTCATTGAGGATGCCGCCGAAGTCATTGCCCGGGATATCCCGAACCGCGCCTTGCTGCATCTCGACATAATAGGCTGTGTTCGCAATCATCGGATCGCTCGGCAACACCGTCAGGATGAGGCGACGATTATCGTCCGGGTCGATCGATGCGACCGGCTGCACGGCCGGAGCGGTGCCGCTGCCCGCTGCGCGGATGCGGATGCTGCCATTGCCGAGCTCGATCGGCTTGTTGAAGGTGGCGATCAGCTTGCCGGTGCGCGGCACCTCGGTCGCGCCGTTGTCCGGCGTGAGCGCCACGAGCTGCGGCTGCGACGTATCCTGCGTCACCGTGAAGCGCCACGTCGTCCTGTCCGTATCGGGTATCCCGGCATAGCTGTTGCCCGCCGCATCGCGGAACGCCTGATTGCCGATCTGGACATAATACGACGAGTTATTGACGAATTGGGTACTCGGCGAGATCGTAATCTTGTCCGTCCCGCCTCCGGTTACGAGATTCGACGTAACAGGGATCGAGGCGAAGATCGCATTATTTTGCTGGTTGCGAATGACGATCTGACCGGAGCCTGGATAGACTGGCTCGCTGAACGTCATTTCCAGCTTGGCATTCAGACTCGTCTGCGTGCCGCTATTGTGCGCTACGGAGGGTGATAGCTTCGTGACCGTAGGCGGGATCGCATCCGTGCTAGGGAAGGTCGAGAAGTTCCACTGCGTTGCGTCTGTGATGCCCTGGAAGGCGACAGACGGGTTGCTCTGGCTCACGAACGTTCCCTGGTCTACAAGCACATAATAGGCCTGGTTGCTCGTCAGCGCCGTGCTGCTGATGCGGACGATACGAGCGTCGTTGGCATCGATCGTGACATACGGACTATTCGCAACATTGTACTCTAAGAGCGTGCTGTTGTTGGATACGCGCTTGATCACGATCATGCCTCTGCCCTTGGCGACCGGGATGTCAAATGTCATCCGCAGCGTAATCTGCGCTCCTATGCCGCCCGCATCGTCGGGCGGGAACAAGGCCGGCATCGCCATCGGCGGCCCCGAGGTCTGGAACGTCCAGCCGTTCAGGCCGCTGTAGCTATTGCCAATGGCATCCCTGAACGCGCCAGCGCTCACCGAGACTCTGTAGCTGCTGCTGGGAGCCAGCGGCGTCGTTGGCGTAATCGTGATCGTACTCGTGCCGCCGCCGCGTACATTGGTCGTTGTTACTCCGATCAGTTGAGTATCGATGACCGCGCCGTTCGTATTGAGCTGCTGCACCGTCACATTGCCGCTCGAGGCATAGACCGTCTCATCGAACTGCAGCTGAAGCTCGCCGCCCATCGCCAGGGTGCCGCCCGGTTCAGGAGTCCGACCGATGAGCGTAGGGGCCGTCTGGTCAGCGCGCGTAACGGTAAAATTCCACGTCGTCGCATCCCAGATACCGGCATAGTTTTGACCGTTCGCATTGCGGAATGCGCCGGGATCGATCAGCACATAATATTCTGTATTCAGCTGAAGGCTGCTGGAGGCTGGCGTGATCCGCACCTGGCGGCTGTCCGAGCCGATCGTCACCGCCGAGCTGGTCGCCACCACGAACGTTTCGACGACGGCATTGTCCGAGACGCGTCGCAGCGTGACGGCTGCCGAGCCCGTCCCTTTAACGACCGCTTCGTCAAATTGCAGCTGCAGCGCCGCATTCGGCGACACATTCGTTGCATTGTCCGTCGGATAGGTCGCGAATAATAACGGGCCGTTGGGCCCCGCATGCACAATCGGAGCATATTCAGGCAAGCCGGGGACGATGACCTGGACGATCATCAAGGCTGCCAGGAGGATGGATATCATTTTGCAAGTCCGCAACACTTCAGCTTCACTCCCCAAAATTGTCAGTCGTACATATATCTTCGGTCAATACCGACTGGAAGTTTAGGGATGCGACAAAATGGCGCGGGGGTAAAGGAGCGGATGGGGAAAATTCAGGTCAAAATTAAGAAAAGCTCTGCGGTGTGCAGAGCTTTTCTTAGAGTTAGATTGTTTCATTAGCAATTACTGTCAAATTATACAAATCCATTGTTGGATCTGAGGCGCTGATCTTTAAGTAAAAGGACTCTCCAGGCAAAAGACGAATATTGTTAAAGGAAAGGAAGGTTAAACCGTTTGCCCTAAACAGACCGGATTCAAAGCCACTAACGTACTTGAAGCTTCCTTCTAAACTGTACGAAGCATTGGGCGCCGTTACACTAGCGTACAGGGACTTCGGCGTTGAGGTATTATTCGTATAGACATACCAATCAGCATCGCTTGAGTCCGAGATATAAAGCTGCCTGTCATCAAACGGCAACGGGAACAGCATCCCGGCTGTCTCCTTGCTATCATAGATACCATGTGCTCCGAAAGCGGATTGACCGAATGCCATCATGCAGATCATAGCAACAGCGACAATGAATAGTTTTTTGAACTTCATCAATTGTCCCTCCAACAAATGGTATTAGATGCTGGCCAGCTATCTACAACCAATATTACCATATCACACCACATATGGGCATGGGACCAAGCTATCAAAATATTACACCATCTGATAGATTTACGAGGCATTCCGTCGAAAAAAGTCGAATTATAAGCAAATCAGATGCTAATGAGGGGCACACTATAAAAACCGCCCGGCAATGCCGGACGGCTTGAGTATTTCTATGAGAAGGACTTAAGCCAAAGCGTCAGCTTTCAGCTTATCTGCTTTGTCCACGCGCTCCCAAGGCAGATCGATATCGGTACGGCCGAAGTGACCGTAAGCGGCAGTCTGGCTATAAATCGGACGACGCAGGTCCAGCATGCGGATGATGCCGGCAGGACGCAGATCGAAGTTATTGCGAATCACTTCCACCAGCTTCTCCTCGTCTACCTTGCCTGTGCCATACGTGTCGACATTAATCGAGACCGGGTTAGCTACGCCAATCGCATAAGCCAGTTGAATCTCGCACTTGTCAGCGAGTCCGGCTGCAACGAGGTTCTTGGCCACGTAGCGAGCCGCGTAAGCCGCGGAACGGTCAACCTTTGTCGGATCCTTGCCGGAGAATGCGCCGCCGCCATGGCGAGCATAGCCGCCGTAGGTGTCGACGATAATTTTACGGCCAGTCAAACCAGCATCGCCTTGCGGTCCGCCGATGACGAAGCGGCCAGTCGGGTTGATGTAGTACTTCGTATCCGCATCGAGCCATTCTTGAGGCACGACAGGGGCGATGACATGCTCGCGGATGTCGCTCTGGATCTGCTCCAGCGATACTTCTTCGGCATGTTGGGTCGATACGACGATCGCGTCGACGCGGACTGGCTTGCCATCCTGATACTCGATGGTGACTTGAGTCTTGCCGTCGGGACGCAGATAGTCCAACGTACCGTTCTTGCGAACCTCGGACAGACGACGCGAGATCCGGTGCGACAGCGCGATCGGCAGCGGCATCAGCTCTGGTGTCTCATTCGTTGCGAAGCCAAACATCAGGCCCTGGTCGCCTGCGCCGATGTCCTCGTTCTCCTCGCGAATGTTTTTACCTTCACGGGTTTCGATCGCAGCATTTACGCCTTGAGCAATATCGGCCGATTGCTCATTAAGCGACGTCAGTACCGCACAAGTGTTGTAGTCAAAGCCGTATTTCGCACGCGTGTAGCCAATATCCTTGACCGTACGGCGCACGATCGCTGGAATATCCACATAGTCCGCACGGCTGCTGATCTCGCCAATGACCAGCACTAGGCCAGTGGCTACCGAGACTTCGCATGCAACACGCGCATAAGGATCTACCTCAAGAAATGCATCCAGCACCGCATCCGAGATCTGGTCGCAGATCTTGTCTGGGTGCCCTTCTGTAACCGATTCTGATGTAAATAAATGACGTCCTTTAATCGACATCCGTATCAACCTCCTAAAAGCTTCATATGACGTAAGTCCATATTCAAAAAACGAACCTTTTCCATGGGCGGAAAAGGTTGTGAACCAACACTTCTAGGACAGTATGATACCGGATATGTCGCTATCTGTCAATGTGAGTCCCTTAACACTTGCTCAGCTTGGGCAATCAGCCTACGCGTAATTCCGCCGCCTACCGCGCCAGCCTCGCGAGTGGCCAGATGCGACCAGGATTCCTTGGCGTGATACGCGCCTTGACCGCCTGTCACTGACCCAAGCTCGCCAGCAAACTCGGTATCCAGTCCTTCTCCTGACGGTTGGGAGCGGTAGCCGCTACCGACCTGTAAACCTAACTCTGCAGCGACCTCATACTTCATCTGGTACAATGCTTGCTTGCTCGCCGGAACGACAATTTTGTTGCTGCGCTTGGACATGAACTGCACCTCCATCGGTTTGATGCATATAGTATGTGGAGGCGAAACCCCGGCCAAGCGTATAACATCTTGTTAACTCGGGGAAATTTAGTTAGTACAGACATGCCCTTATTTTAATGTATACCCGCCGGATACAAGCACTACGAGCTGATTTTTATTGACCGTAGGATCAGGGGAAATCCCCCGACCATCTCTCGGGAACAGCAGCAGATGGTTTTTGGGCACCGCTTGACCATTCTTGATGTCCTTGCCGTCTGTGACGTCCGAGATACCGTCGACATCCTGGCTATACGCCAGTGCCATTCCTGCACGTACGACAAACTGGGCACCCTGTTCAGCAATCAACGTCTGGCCGATCTTCACCGTCACGACCTCTACCTGAGGGCTCACGGTACCTGGAGCCGTCGGAGGCGGCGTCGTGCCGCCCCCTTGCCCCAACGCTGCAGCGATCTGCTCATCGACATAGCTCTTCGTCACGACCGGGTCCTGCGTCGAGCCGGGCTTCAGGGCATTGCCCTCGGCCTGTGTCGACCACACCGAGCCGAGTACGATACCCGTCCCCAGGATCGTCACCGCCGCTCCTATTTTGACGAGGGAGGTTTTGTTCATTGTTCGACGCCTCCTCCACTTTCAGGAGCTGGGGCTGGAGCTACAGTGAATTGGTTGAACTTCTTGGACGCCAACAGTCTCCGGTGACCCTCGTATTGCTCGTAAATATTAATCGTGTAGCCGTTCGTAATGACTCGGCTAATATTTTGTCCGGTAAAGGTTAAGGAATGTGTCTGATTCTCGCCCTTTTTCAACGCTTCTTCGCCTTGCAGCGCAACCTTTTGTTCATAATGGTTGGTTCCTTCAACCACTTCGAACAACAACTCGCGCGAAACTGGGCTGCTCTCGTACGCTTCAGAATCGCTCAGGTTATACGTCAGATCCAGCTTCAATGCAGAGTTACCTGTAATGCCTGCATTTGTCTTCGTCAACGAGAAAACATATGGGTTAAGCTCAAGGTCAAGGAAGTCATTTTTAACCGAGTAGGTGTTATCAGGCAGTTCGTAGAAAGCGCCTTGCATCCAGCCATCCGGCTTATCCTCACCCGTGGTTGGCTTGCCGGCTGTGACAGCCTCGCCAACGATGAACTCCAATTCCTTTCGATCAAAGGATTTAGGCACCTTCGCCGATGCTATGACGAGCGCTTCGCCTGTTGGACTAATCTGATCCTTGACTGGCGTAATCTGCGCTTCGACCACTTGTCCGCTCTTCGTCCGAAAGAAGCCTTGCAGCGTCGGCAATTGAGCGAACCGGCTTTCATTGTTTTTATAACTGAATTCCACATAAAACAATTTGGATGTGCGTCCTTCAAACTCATACGTCGAATGGAATTTGAGGCTTGCATTTCGACTAAATGAAGTCACGGTGTATGGCTTGTCGATATTATATCTAGGCGTTTTAGGTGCAGAGTTGACCGTAAATTGCGTCAAGGTTTTCACCTGATCCTCTTTAATCGGTTCGCTAAGTGTAATATCGAGCTTTTCCATAGTGGACGTGTACGGGATTTTCGTCGAAATGACGTAGCTAGCTCTGTCTTCCAGAGGAAGCGTCATTTTACTATCCAGTCTCATAAACGAGATGGCCTCTTTACTCAGCTCAGCGCCATTCCACTTGACCGACGGCTGGATTTGAGGCAGGACCTGGTCTTTCGTTCCTTTATTTTCGACTGAGACATAGATGTTGACGATATCCTGATCACCCCACGGCAACCGCTCGATCGCATCGACTCCATACACATAAGTTCCTCTAGCATCGCGATACGTTTTTCGAGTCAGACTGCTAGTATCCGTCTGGATGCCTGGCAGCTTGAGAGCAGCCAGTACATAACCTGCCGATTTATTTTCCTCTGCCGGTTGATGGACGAGTAAGGTCCAACCGCCCTCAACCTTTGCAGGTACATTCGCTTGCAGCGTTACTTCTTGCGTCAAGTTAGGTGCTAACACCAGATCCTCGGCTGGCAATGCCACGGGATAACGCTCCCCTTTGGCGCTTTGCAGCTCAAGCTTATATTTCGGCAGCGTGACCGATTTGGTCCCTTTATTGACCCATTTTACTGTCATGACGAGCTTGTCCTGCTGGTCCCCAGTCTCGGCATAGATTTCAGAGATCGATTGCTCTACCCGTTCTCCATCAATCGTCAGCACTTTGGATTTATCAGAAGGCGTGACGAATGAAGTGGTTTTGCTCCAAGGAATTTTGTACATCGCAAGCGGACGCTCAAACTTCTCTTCGCCCTCTTGTTGGATGACATACAGTTGGGCTCCGGCAAGGTCAACATTGGAACGGACACTTCCCGCAAGGACCAGATCCTTGCCGTCTCCCGGCTCCAGCTTGGCATCGGCAGCGTAATCAGGCGTTAGCTTCACCATATACCCCAGCTTGGTTCTTAGATAAAATTGATATTGCGCCAGCTCCTTGCTCATCAGACCGATATTCTCAAGTCGATACGTCACTTGGAACTGGGTCTGATCCCCCAGCTTAAAGGTTGTGCTAGGTCTAACATAGGACTGCAGTTTCTCGGTGCCTTGACGTAAAACATAGCTATAATGCTCAGGCACAGTATTCGCATAATTGGCCGGTACATTAACAGAGCCAATCGCCCGCTCATAGTTGCTGGCGTTCAGATCCCATTTGATGACTCGGAAACGGAGATCGGCATAATTCAGCTTAGGGTTAACCGACGCATAGAATTTAAACTCTTCCGTCGATTGTGAAGCGACTTTGCCATTTTTCTTGTTGGTCGGATTGGCCGTTAGCTTATATTTGACATTGATTCCGTAGAGATCAACCCAATAATCGAGGAAATCTATCTCCCGCTTGTCGCCGTTATGAACAGCCGCTGTGAAGTGCACGATTTTCTCGCCGTTTTTGTATTGAAAATAGACGTCCTTCAGTTGTATGTAGCTATTCGATGAGATCATAAACGTTTTCAGCTTCACGCCTGGAAAAGCCTTCAGCTTCTGCTGGTCTTGCGCGTACACGACAGACACCCCGCCCAATTGAACGATAGGCGCTGCAAGCAAACTGACAGCCAGCACGGTCGTGCAAGCCACCTTCATTACCTTCTTCATTCCCTAAATTCCCCCCTGCATAGGCTTCTGTATAGTTAGACGAGTAACTCTACGAAAAGTTTCAGTTTGCACGCAAATAAAAAGAAGCCCGGCTAGGCCGGGCTTCTTTGGGGTGGAGATTAGTTAGCTTTTACAGTCAGGTTAATTGTGAAGTTGTTGTATACAAAACTAACTTCAATTTGAGCGTTAGCCTGAACATTAGTAAGAGTAACTTGTGTTGCTGGACCTGGGTTAGTAGTTCCAACTTCAGCACCAGTAACTTTTGTTACAGATACAGTTGTAGCAGCAGCAATGGTTGCTGGATCATACTCATGTCCGTATTGGTCAACAAAACGGAAAGCATCCATAATCTTGGCAACTGTCACGTTAGCAGCAGGACCAGTTACTACGTTTCCTTCACCTTTCAAACCACCGTTACCCAGGTTATCCTTGAAGACAACTTTTTGGATTTGTGGAGCAACATTTGTTACAACAACCGACTTAGTGATCGAAGAAACATTGTTGACGTTGAATACTACAGTGAAGTTGTAAGTTTTCTCAGTTTCACCTGGAGCAAATGTAACTGCGTTAGGAGCTACAGAGATCTTGCCATTAGCAAATACCAATTGATCAGGTGTATTTACTGTGTACTGGCTGCTAGGAATTTCAACTTCTCTACCATTGATGTCAGTAGCAACAACTTTAACATCTTTAGCATGAGTTGTAGCATTGTACAGCTTACCAGTATCTTTAACTTGGTAGTTTCTCAGGTTGCTGTTAGCAACTGTGCTTACAGATACATCCTTCGAGTTGTGAACCACCAGGTTAGCACCAGTTCCAGAAACGAGTTTGATTTTGAAGTCTACAGTGTTTTCGCCAGCAACTTGTACAGTTACTGTATCCCCTTCAGAATCAATTGTGCCAATTGCAACTTCAGGGTTAGCATTTGTAACAAACTCAAGACGGAAGCCTTCGTCGAAGAATTTATCGTCATTCAATTTGAAATCACGACCATATTGGTCTTTTACAACAACTTTAGAAGGCGAGAAGACAAAATCGGTTGTTGCAGCAGTAGCAACTGTGTTCAATGTAATGTCTTTAGTGCCGTCTACAGTAGTAGGAGTTGCTGGGGCAGCTACAGTGATAATAAGGCTGCTAGGCTGGAATGTACCTGTAGTAACAGCAGTAATGGAGTAGCTACCTTGTACAGCTGGGACTTGCCATTCAATATAAGCATTTTTAGTAGCCAGATCTTCTTTCAGAACTGCTTTTTTCTCAGTGCCTGTGTCGTTGCTAGCCGAAAGTGTTACTTTGTCTCTCAGGTCAGCAAATTTAGTGATTGGGTTACCCAGACCATCAACAGCAGTGAATGGAATACGAGTCGTTTCATCACCAGCAGCTACAGTGTTAGCTGGTTGCTCCAAGCTAACAGATTGCAGTGCAGTACCTTTGTTAACCACTACTTCAAAGTTAGTAGTTTTTGCAGTAAGCTTTGTCATGAATCTTACTGTGTTAGTACCTTCGAAGGCAGTGTTTCCAATAGGAGCTGCCAAGCGAACTCCTACGCTATTTCTGTCTTTACCTTGGTTATCAATCGCTGTAGTTGCAATTTGGAAAATTTGAGGATTAGTCACATTGATGAATACATCTCTGTTGACTTCAGCTGCACCGACTTTGTTGCCATATTGGTCAACAGCATCGATTAGCAGAACAAACTCACCAAAGTTTGCGCCTGCAGAAATTGTTTTGCCTTCTGGATGGTACAGTTCCTTAACAGTGATAGTGTCAACAATTGCTTGAGGACCAACTGTCAATGTAGCGGAAAGTGTCTTACCAGTCGATTGATGAATACCACTTACCAGTACAGGCTCATTGATAACATAAGTGCTAGTACCTGGGGCAGTCAGCGTCACTCTTCCGTTGGAGTTGTTGATGCTACCTTTGGAAGTGCTGAAGTTAACTTGGCCACCAAATGCGGAAGTGATGTCTTCGCCATATTGGTTAGTAATTTTGAAAGTTACACTTACGCGAGTACCTTCTTGGTTAGCCAGAGCCAGCTTATCGCTGTTGAAAGCCAGTGTTTCGATTCTTTCGTTCTCAGCTGTGAACGAATCAGTCAAAGCTTCTGTCTCAACGCCAGTAGCGGATACAACGTAATCGCCAGCAGTCAGCTTCGAGCTCAGTTCGATAACAGCCGATTTTTTGTCAGCAGCAAAAGTTGTTTTTGCTACAGCAACGTCAGCAGAACCTTTTTTAATTGTGAACTTAGCTTTAGTGTCGTCAACTGCTTTGTTGAATTTAACTTCAACCAGCTTAGCGCCAGTAGCGTTAGCTTCGAAAGCAGCTTGCTCCAGGTTTACGGAAACAACGAAGTCAACACCTTGGTATTTTACAGTTACGTTAGTAGCTTGGTTAGGAACCAGAGCAGTTTCCAGCGCAACGTCAACTACTTCTTCAGCATCGCCGTTTTTGAAAGTTACTTTGATGTTGTTGGCATCAACAACTTCAACTTTCGAAACTTCTACCGAACCCAGTACCCACAGAGTGTAGGCATTGTCTACCAGAACGGTACGAAGAGCGTTCGCTTTGTAGTTAGGACCAACGATTGGCATACCAGCTTGTTGAGCTGCAATGATGAAACCTTCAGCCCAAGGGCTGTAAGTACCAGTCAGAGTGCCAGTTGTTTCGTCCAGACCCAGTGCACGTACTACCGTGATGGCAACCATCTCGACAGATACTTTAGCGTTTGGATCGAACTTGTTTTGGCCAACGCCGTTCATCAGGCCTGCAGCGGATACAGCTCCGATGTATTCTGCAGCCCAGTGAGTTGCAGGTACATCAGTGTAAGTAGCAGCGGAAGCATTGGATGGAGCGTCAGTCAGCAGTGCGAGAATTTTTGCGAATTCCGCACGAGTCATTTCACGATCAAGGCCAGGATCATTGTTTGGCGGGTAGCCTTCAAAGATGCCTGCTTCCATCAGAACGTCGAACTTCTGCTGAGTTGTTAACTCGTTGTCAGCAGCAGACGCCATGGCAGCGAACATGGAGAACACCATAGCGATGGCCAAAAGCAGCGATAAACTTTTCTTCATAACCTTTTGTTCATCTCCTCTAAAATGTTTCGGTTGTTGAGAGTCTTGTCTTGCAATGTGATGGCTCGTTTCCCTCATCGGCCGATTCACCCCCTTCCCAGAGTTGAGCGCGATATAATAAAGAAAGTCTGCGTGGCATGCTCCTAAGCATTATGTAAGATCATGTCGCAGAAACTTGTAAACTAGCGTAGAAAATTATGGTAGATTCACATGCCACTACAACATTATACAATGGGCACTCTCTACCGTAAAGCACATTTTCAGAAACGCTGCGTCGGGGCCGCTCTGTGCGACTCCATGTATATAAACGCAGGCGATTCGGAAAAGTTGCGATTCCGAGAAAAAAAGTTTGAAGTTTTTTTAATCCGTCGTTCCGTGTTCATAACTATGTAACATTTGGCCGGTTTCGCCACTAGCTGCCATAGACCTCATATTATGTATGCTGTCGAAACCTAGTATAGCTTGTTACCCGCCTTTCGTCACCGAGAAACATTTCCCATGCAAAAAAACTCGCACCAGTTTCTCCAACAACTTCCCCTTGCGTTTCTGAGAGGATCCCAGAGCTCTATAAATCTATTTCTGAGCATTCATAGAGGTTTCTAAGATTAACACACGGTTTTGTGATTATACCTCATTTTGACAATAGATTGCAAGGCGGCCGCACCTTGGCGGGACGGCCGTTTAATTTATTCATTGTTAACGTTACAGGCTGCCCTCAAAATGCCGAAGAGGCACGGGATCAATTAATAGATCGACCCCGTGACCGTAGGCGTTAATTTGAGGGCTGCCTTCTACTGCGTATACACCTTAGGCAGTTTCTTCTGATCGGCCATGACCTTGGCGATGATGATCGCCGCGTCGCTGCGCAGCAGCCTGGCCTTTGGCTGGAACACCTTGCCGCGCGAGGCGTCGTTGATGTCGACAGGCGCGCCCTGGATGAAGCCCTTCTTCTGAATCGCCAGCACCGAAGGCGCAGCGTAGAAGTCCATCGAACCTTCGTCCTTGAACACCTTCTGCAGGCCCGAGCGCACCTTAGCCGCGTCGGTCTCCAGCTTCATGTTGAGCGCCTTGGCGAGCATAACAGCGGCGTCCTGACGGACGATCGGCGACTCTGGATCAAAGGCGCGCGGTCGCGTCCCTCTCGTGAAGCCTGAACGCGCGGCCGTCTCGATATAGCGGTAATCCCAGATTGCATTCATATTGATCGCGTTGCCCATGTTCGGCACGTCGTCGAAGTGATTGGCGCCGTCGTAGTTGAGCGGCATCTCCAGCGCGCGGACGATCATCCGGGCGAACTCGGCGCGCGTCACATACTGATCGCCGCCGAACATCCCGCTAGGATCGATGGCGTTCATGACGCCTTTGGTATAGATGGCCTCCATCGCTTCCCGCGCGTACGGATGGTCGGTGATGTCGTTGAAGCCATAGCTCAGCTTGGCGACGGTGTAATAGCCGAACTTGTCGAACGGCACGGTAATCGTGTTCTTGCCGGCGTCGACGACGCCGCCGATATTCTCCCACTGCTGGGTGAACGCATCGAAGCGGAATACCGTCACCATCGTGCCTGCGCCCTGGCGAATCGTCGAATCGTAGGACAGCGTCAGCGAGCCGCGCTTGGACGGCACCAGCTCGCGATCGCTCGCCCGTGCGAAGTAATAGCTCTGGGTGACCCCTTCCTCTCGGGAAAACGGATACGGGTCGACGCCGGCGCTGATCGGATCGTAGACGTTAACCGTCGTCGCATCGTCCGCCTGCCCCGGATCGATCCAGTAGACCGGGCTGGACTTGATGTAGCGCTGCGGGAAGCTGGCTGCGAACAGCACCTTGCCGAGCGACAAGTCCAGGTCATAGTTGGCCGGGACCGACTCGAAGTCGTGACGGTCCACGACGCCGTCTACCGGGTTCGCGATCGCGAACAGCAGCTTGTGTCCGTTGTAGACCTGCCCCTTCAGATTGTCCGGGACATTGTAGTCTGTGCGGATCAGGTTGGTGCCGCGGTCAAAGGTCAGCGTCAGCTTGTTGTCGAACAGCTTGTGCGAGTTTTTCATCGTCTCCATAATCTGATGTCCCGGGATCGACTCCGGCACATATTTCAGGTTGAAGTAGTCCTTGATCTCATCGTCTCCACGCTTAATGATCAGATCGACCCGCGTATCCTTGCCGCCCTTCAGATCGCTGACGAGCGCGCTGAATGCCGATATGAGACGCGGAGCGCCATTCTCCATCCGTCCATAATCGCGATACAGAATTTTACGCGCGGGCTGCTTATTGATCGTGATGCTGTCCGCACCGGGCGAGGAGATGACGACCTCGACGAAATTCTGGTTCATCACCCGCTTCTCCAGGACCGGCGCCAGGATCGTATACGGGATCGTCGTCGGGTTGATCTCGAGGCGATAGGTCGCTCTCGGTCCCGTCTCGCCGCTGTTGAACACCGTAATGTTGTACACCTTCGGACTGCCGTCGACCGGCAGCTGCTGGTTCGGCAGGATGAAGGAGAAGCTTTGCGTGTTCAGATGGTATTGCACCGTAAGCCCGGGCACGGTATTCGTTCCTCCGATGACCACATTCTCGTAGGCCGGTTGATCCGGATGTCGCGTCACCATTGAGTTGTTCAGCGACCAGACGATATCGGCTTGTCCCGCGCTGGCAATCTTGATCGAGTAGTTGCTTTTGTCGTTCGCGAGTGCGGTGAGCTTGGCTGTCGCAGCTGTCGGCGTGTCGCCCAGATCGATAAAGTCAAAGGTGCCATAGATGTTCATCTCGGCTTCCTTGGTCGTATACACATTGCCTGTCAGCGGGAAATTGGGATCGTTCGGCAACGGATTTTGCTGACCTATGCTGTATGGGTAGACGCCATCCGTATTGGGCGCCGGGATGACCGGAAGATTAGTCGGCACCAGGATCAGCTTCATGTTCCGCTCATAGTTGTTTTTGGTTGTGCGGAACACGAACTTGATGTTGTTTTCACCCGATTTGAACAAGGCGTTAAAGGCAGCCGTATACGAATCCGACTTGATAATAAACTTGGCTTTGTTGGTGCCTGTCCCGCCCGTGCCCGTATCCTGCTGCAACGGAATATGCGTGTTGTTGATGTACAAGAACACGGTTTGCGGCTGCACAGGAGGACCTGCCACGGTCTCATAGACGATATCATTTGGATTGGAGATATTGAGCAACTCGCCCCGCAAATAATCCAGCTCATTCGCGAGCAGAGCCGTTAACCCGTCATTATTGGCCAGCGTTGTATCATACTTGACCGTCTTGTCGTCCAGCATCTTGGTAAAGCTCGCGTAAGGCCCGTAGAGCAACGTTATCGGCGCGACATACAGATCCGCCGAAGCGTTAGCCGCATCGTTGAGCTTGAAGCGCAACGTCTGCGCGCCGGACGACGGGAGCTTGCGGATCTCCAGGAAGACGCGCAGGAACTGCTGCTCCACGCCATCGACATTGCGTTGCGTTACGTAGCTGACACTGCGTTGCTTGTAGCTGAATTTAACATTGGGATTGGTCGACTCGCCTGTGTCATCGCCACCCGTATGCAGCGTGCCCGCGGCATCGGTGACACTTTCGATCTGCAGCAGGTTGGCCGGCAGATTCGTCCGGTAGCTGCCGAAGTTGCCGATCAGGATCTCGACGCCCATCGGCAGGGAGAAGATATCCGCCTTCTCGATATCCGAGCCCTGCATCCCCTCCAGCTGGCCGTCGGTCGTCCCTGAGGCGAAGCCTGGAAGATAGTTCACATCCTCGATATAAGCGAGCCCACTGTTGCGGAGCGTAAACGAGTAGGTCGAGGACTGGTCGGTTCCGGCCGGCACCTTGACCATGTTCATCCCCTGGAACTGCATCGTGTGCATCTCGTTGAACGGCAAGGCGGCCGAGCCGGTTGTCCCCAGATCAACGGTAAATGCAAGCGTCATGAAGCGAGTGCTCGGGGTTGGCACGAAGCCGACCGGCTCGAAGCTGATATTCGCGACCGGCACGTTGGCGAACAGCGCATTGTTCAGCTTATACTGCAGAGCAGCCGTCGAGATCGTCGGGCTGTAGGTGTCGGTCTGCTGATTGTAGGCGACCGGCACGATGACCTTGCCCTTCAGGCTGAGGTTGGTGCTATTTGGAACCGAGAAGTTAGGGTTCTTCTCGAGACTGGCCGAGACCGCCCCTGCCGTCAGATTGAGATCGTAGAAGGTGACCTGTCCGTTATAAAAGGCGATGTCGCGCGTCGTCTCGACCGACTGGTTATTGTTGAACACGCGGATCGTGACGGTGTTTTTGCCTTTGACGATATTGACCGGCGCGGCGACAAAAGCCCAGTCATTCAGACTGTTCACGGTGTAGGTGTAGCTGCGATTATTGACGATGACCGTAACCCGCTCGGCATTGGGCGCGCGGCCGCTGATGCTGATATCGGCGCTCGACTTGCCTTGCGAGAGCGTGGAGTGTACGACCGTTGTCCCATACTCCTGAATCTCATATTGCAATCCGTCCAGACTGGCCAGCAGGTTGAACAACGTCGGGCTGTTGCGGTATTCGATATAGATCGAATCGCTTACCTCGGCATTGCCCTGGACGCCCTTGAACGTAATTTTGTTCAGTCCTGGATACAGCTGCACATTGTAGACGGCGATGCTGTTGCCGCTCAACGAAATATTGGTCGATTGGTTTTCGTTGCGGTTCGTCTCATGCTCGATACCGTCGACCATTTGATAGACGCTGTACGTAATTGTGCTGCCGATGACGTTGTTGATCGTCCCGGTCAGATTAACGCGTTCGTTGGTCGTAATCCGGGCGCTGCCCGGCGAATACTGCTCATTCACAAAAGAAAAAATACGCGACGTATTCGCTTCCACCTGCGCAGGATAGAACGGCGCGATCGTCAGGAGCAACGCCACGGTCATAACAATGGAAAGTGCTTTTCTTAACATGTGGTCCTCCTAAAAAATGTTCTGAAGGAATTCTCCCTCGAAAGCGTAACTGTATCGAATGTGTGCGTTGAGCTCGCGGCACTACTCATCGGTCGTTTCGTCTACGGGCCGGTAAAGATCGAATCGCGTTCCCCCTCTGCCTGCATCCGCCTCAAGTCAGCTTGCAGGTACTGTATCTATAATTATCGGCGGCGGCGGGCGAATTTTTTAGGGCTGACCGTGAAACGGCTGGCAAGACGGCGGGCAAGCCCGTCACGGCCAAAATAAAAACGCCCTGACTCGTCATACGAGTCAAGGCGCGATAAATAATGGCGTGCGTTGCAGTTACTTGGAGGTCCGGGACTCCGGGCTCCATCGAAGCAGCTTGCGCTGGATAAAGTTGATGACCGGGCGGCGCGTCTTGTCCACGATGCCGATCAGCTCGGCGCCGATCTGCAGCAGGAACGTCAGGATGACGATAACCCCGAACGTAATCCAGTTCGCCGCAGGCGACTGGACGAGCGTCGACTGGACGATCGCACAGCAGCCGAAGAACGCGGCGATACCGTAAATGATCAGCACCGTCCGACGGTGGCTGAAGCCGAGGTCGCGCAGCCGATGATGCAGATGTCCCTTGTCCGGCGCGAAGATCGGCTGTTTGTTGATCCAGCGGCGTACAATCGCGAAGAAGGTGTCCGAGAGCGGCACGCCGATAATCAGGAGCGGCGTGACGAAGGAGACGATCGTCACCTGCTTGAAGCCGATCATCGACAGCGTCGCGAGACAGAAGCCGAGGAACAGCGATCCGGAGTCGCCCATAAAAATCTTGGCCGGATGGAAATTGTAGAACAGGAATCCGACAATCGCCCCCAGCAAGACACAGCTGAGCAGAATCGTCGGCTCGAAGCCCATTACGAGCGCCATCACGAGGATGGTCGCGATAGCGATACCGGATACCCCGGCGGCCAGGCCGTCGAGTCCGTCGATCAGGTTAATCGCATTGGTGACGCCGACGATCCACAGGATCGTCAACGGAATGCTGAGCCAGTCGGCGATCGGCTGCATCGTCGCGCCGAACGGCACGTTGACCAGATCGATCTTCACCCCGAAGCCAAAGACCACGACGCAAGCCGCAGCGATCTGTCCGAGCAGCTTCACCTTGGCGGACAGCTCGATGCGATCGTCGAGCGCGCCGAGCAGCACGATGATCGTACCGCCTGCCATAATGGAGAAGATCAGGTTTTTGTCGTAGCTGCTCAGCATCCCCTCAGGCACGAATGGCAGCACGCCCAGCACAGCGACGATAAAAGCGGCGTAGATCGCTAGACCTCCCAATCGCGGCATGATGCGGGTATGCACCTTGCGATAATTCGGCTTATCGATCGCCCCGATCTTGAAGGCAAAACGCTTAACAAGCGGCGTCAACGACAACGCCAATATAAGTGCAATGACAAATCCCATAATATACGAAACGCTCACAGACATCTCCTACTCCCCTTTGTGTTTCTACCGGAATGAATTATACTCCGATTAAATAAGAAACTCCAACGCCATTTTCAACCGTTTTTCAGCATTTTCAGAGATTTATCACGGGGTTGGATATTCTTTTGTCACGTTTTCGCGGTCCCGCAACACTTTAATCACAAATTTGGGCAAGGCCATCATCCTGCCGATCCTGGAAGGCTGGAGCAAAAGCCGGTACAACCACTCCAGACCCAGGCGCTGCATGAAGAGCGGCGCTCGCTTCAGCTTGCCGGCGATGACGTCCAGACTACCGCCGATCCCCATCATGACCGGTACGCCGAGCGCCTGCTTGTGCTTGGCGATCCACGGCTCCTGATTGTGGACGCCGCGCGCGACGAACAGCATGTCCGGATCCGCCTCGCGGATCTTGGCGATCACCTCGGCATCCTCGTCGTCCCCGAAGAAGCCGTGATGGGTGCCGACGAATCGCACCAGCGGATATTGGCGCTGCAGTCGCGCAGCCGCTTCGTCGATCGTCTCCTGCGTCGTGCCGAGCAGGAACACCGACCAACGCCGTTGCTCGCCGACATGGAGCAGCTCATGCAGCAGATCGAACCCGGCGACTCGCTCCGCCACCGGCATCCCTACATGGTTGGCCGCCCACACAGCGCCCGCCCCATCGGGCACGAGCAGCTCCGCCTCTCGCATCGCCCGATGGAACGCCGGATTGTCGAGAGCCGTCATGATCATGATCGGGTTGCCCGTGATGACCTGCATCGTCCGGCGCTGCTCGATGCCAGCCGTCAGGTACGCCACCGTGTCTTTCATATTCATGCGAGAGAAGGACATGCCATACAGCGGCACAACCGGCACCTCAGGCATCGCCGCCGATTGTCCAGCTTCCGGCCGCTTCTCATGGACTGACAAACTCATGCCGTGCATTCACCTCTTCATTCGATTCGAGCACTGTCCTGCTAAATTTGACGTATGAGCCGGATGATTTGTTGCGCCGGCTGCAAAGCTTGTTGCTGCAGCGCAGCGATTGCCTCCGCCTTGGACGCCCGCCAGGCTGCTCCATCGTCGAGCAAACAAGCGGCCTCGGCGGCAAACCCATCCGGGTCCAGCGACTCGGTTGTGCCAATGGCGCGAAGCCCCAGCCTGCCGAGGAACTGGTCGATCTTCGGATCGTAGGACAGTCCGAGCAGCGGCACCGACTGATTGGCCGCATAGATGAGCGCATGCAGCCGCATCCCGACCAACAGATCGCAACGGCTCACCGTGAGCAGCATCCGCTGCGGGTCCTCCTCGGCGGCGACGAGCTCCGCCGTGCTGCTGCCGATCGCACCGAGCCGCTCCATCACATAGGCGGACGCCTCGGGGTCGTCCGGCAGATGGAACGGCAGGAAGCGGAGCCGCACCTCGCGGCTGCGAGCCAGCGTCGCCAGCGCTGCCGCGATGCGGTCCAGATCGGCCCGATCCTTGCGCCAATAGCGCACCGACACGCCGATCTCGGGCACTCGCGATGCGCCTGCCAGCGGCTCG
>NZ_BFBX01000084.1:63923-66897 GCF_003851045.1 Paenibacillus sp. 598K
TCGCTGGCGCCGATCGCCGCCGTCGTCTCCGGCAGCGGCATCGCCATCACCGGGTCAGGGACCACCTCGATGCGCGAGCGATCCACGCCCATCCGCCCGAGCAGCTCGGCGGACTCGGGATCGCGTACGCTGATATACGCGCTGCGCCGCATCACATGGCGGATGAGCGGGTCCATCCAGCGGCGCTGGACCGGTCCGATGCCTTGTGAGTAGATAAAGGTCGGCTTGCCTAGCAGCTGCGCCAGCTTCAGTACGCCCGTATAGTACGGGATCGTCTTGGCGCTGGTCGCATCCTGCAGCAGACTGCCGCCCCCGCTGATCAAGCCGTCGCACTCGCGGAGCGCCGCGAGCACCTCTGCCGGACGCATCCGATGCCTGGCTTCGACGCCATACATCTGACGCGTCCCCTCCGGGTCGCCGGATAGGACGACCGGGACGACTCTTATACCGGCCTCGGCAGCCGCCGTCTCCAGCGCCAGCAGGATCGACCGCAGCACCGCCTCGTCGCCGCTATTGTGGAAGCCGTAATAGCCGGAGAGGACTAGGCGGTACGTTTTTTGTGGATCAACGGCATTGCCCATCTGCGCCATACCCCTTCCCCGATCTGCCACGCAACGATCAGCGCCAATCCGATGATCGCTCCTACGCCAAGACCCAGGACTACGCGGATGAACGAGATGTACAGCGGCGTATGAATATGTGCAAACGTATCTACAATAGAAAGTTGCCCAATCGAGGCTACAATTATTAGTACCCACGCCGCGCGGTAGCGAAGCGCAAGGAACAGCCCGAGCAAAAATAAGGGATGGGCAAACATAAACTCCTTGAAGCGCGGCCGCACCCCGAAGGTGCCTTCGAGCAAGCTGCGGATCGTCAACTCAATCCCGCTCACCGATCCGGCATTGCCTGTACGGGACAAATAGTACATTCCCACTACGCCCAGCACGCCGGCAATCATCACCGACAGCACCGTAATCCGCATCCGCAGCAAGCGGCGCAAATTGTCGAGCGGCGAGCCGGAGTACAAGAAGACGTAGAGACTTGTCAACGCAATCGGGGCCAGATGCAGCACGCTGACGCCACGATATTGCTGGAGCACCAGACTGTAGGAAATGCTGTTCAGCAAGCCGATAATCAGCGGCACGCTAACGAGCGAGATAATCGCAGTCAGCACGTATAGTCCGATTGCCATCGTCAGACGGCGGCCTTTACCCAGCTCCGGGAACACCCATTTACCGTCGAACATGCCGGTGCCGCCCTTTTTGTCGCCTTCGCCTGACCATTCTCCGCCGACGACGCGTCGGTCGCCTTCGGTATGTTTGCGGATCCGGCCGAACACCCAGATGAGCGCCAGCGTCGGCGAAGCGACACCTGCGCCAAGCGCCAGTCCTTGCTCCAGCAGAGCTGGCGACAGCACATACAGACCGGCGCTGCCGATTAGACCCAAGACGAACACCGGCAGCAGCAACACAGGGACGAATGCTCCGATCAACAGCGCGATGATCGCGATGGCGCCGAGCGCCACGACGCCCTTGAGCAGCTTCATCCACGAGCCCGGCTCGTAGCTGGACTTGAACGCTTCAGCGGTGCCATTAGTATACCCCACGTCAGCGAGCAGCTTGACCGCGCCCGGCGTATCCTTGTTGCCAGCCAGCGAGTCGTAGATGTTGTCCAGCGAATGGACGATGCCGCCCCGATCCGCGCTGCGCAGCGGCTGACCGTTCATGTAGAACATCCGGATGTTGCGGTCCTTGCCTGCGAGCTGGAAGCGGTCTGCGATCGTCTCCGGCGCCAGTCGGCCGGCATCCATCGCCGAGAGCGAGTAGAGCCGGACGACATCGTAGTCAAGCTTGTAAGCGAGCGTCTGGAAGCCCTTCTGCATCGTCTTCAGGTTCTCGATCGCCACGATGCCGATATCGTATTTTTTCAGCAGCTCCGCCATACTGTCCAGACTTTTGTCTGTCGCATGATCGGCGAAGCCTTTGACCGCGTCGCCGTCGAAGAGGATGTGCTTCACGCCCAGATCGTGAAACCAGGCCAATGTGCGATCCGTCAGCTCAGGATCGTACGGCTTGGTACGGTCCGAGAGCCGCGGCAGCAGCTGGAAGCCGCGATCGTGCAGCTCTTGCATCGTCAGCGGGTCCGGCAGCATCGTCTTGGCAGTCGCGTCCTCGAGCGGCGTCTCTACGACGAGCCCGCTCAGGTCGTCATACGTGTAAGGACGGTACGGAATCTCCACGCTCGCCATCGTGCTCTCGATCATCGGACCGAGCGTGGACTCCGCCTCCTCATTCGCGTACAGGATATACGTGAAGTTCTCATTGTCCGGCGCGGGCTCGCCTTGCAGCTCCGCCATCTGCGCCGAGCTGTACAGCTTGAGACGACCGCTCCAGCCCAGTTCCTCCAACGTCGCTTCGAACACCGCCATCGTACCGATGCCGGCTTCGCGCATCCGCTCGAGCTGTTCGTCGATAAAATCCTGCGGTCTGGCCTGGAAGCTGGCGATTTGCACCAGATCCCGGTAATTGTATACAAACTCCACTTGCTTGGAGGTTTGCTCCATTTGATAACGCAAAACCCCAAGCGGCAAAGCCGCGATAAGTCCTGCGATCACAAGCGCCCATAAGACGACGCGGGCCCTGCGGCTCCACAGTTGGATCGATTGCACTAAGTTCCACTCCTTAAGCTTGGTTGTCCACGCGGGCCATAACCTCATTCGTCAGCTTCTGGATCGCTGCCGCGGCCTCTTGCCCGGATGCGCCGCGAACGGCGAAATACACTTTGATCTTCGGTTCAGTGCCGGACGGTCGCAGGCAGAACCAGGAGCCGTCGGCCAGTATGAACTTCAGCACATTTTCCGGAGGCAAGCCATCGCGTCCCGGCAAGTAATCTTGCAGCTCCGCTACCGCCACGCCAGCGATCGACTGCGGCGCCCGGTGGCGCCAGTCCTCCATAATCGCCGCGATCTGCTGGA
>NZ_BFBX01000084.1:66986-67629 GCF_003851045.1 Paenibacillus sp. 598K
AATCGCCGCGATCTGCTGGACGCCGTCGACGCCCTTGAGCGTCCGCGACTCCAGATGCTCCTGATAATGGCCGAACTGCGCGTACAGCTCCTGCAGCACATCGTAGAGCGTCTTGCCTTGCGACTTGTAATAGGCTGCCGCTTCAGAGATGAGCAGGGAAGCGACGACAGCATCCTTGTCGCGGGCATAGGTGCCGGTCAGATAGCCGTAGCTTTCCTCGTAGCCGAACAGGAAGGTACGCTCGCCTGTCCGCTCATACTCGGTCATCTTCTCGCCGATATATTTGAAGCCGGTCAGCGTATTGACGACCTCCGCGCCATAATGACGGGCGATATCCGCGCCCATCTCGCTCGTGACGATCGTCTTGACGACGACGCCATTGCTCGGCAGCTTGCCTTGCGCTTGCAGTTGACTGAGCAGATAATGCACCATGATAGCGCCAGATTGATTGCCGCTGAGCACGACATAGTCGCCCTGCTGGTTCTTGACCACTGCGCCCATCCGGTCGCAATCCGGGTCGGTCCCGATAATCAGATCGGCCTGCCGCTCCTCCGCCAGCTTGATCGCCAGCGTGAACGCCTCGCGCTCTTCCGGGTTGGGGGACTTGACCGTGCTGAAGTAACCGTCTGGCTGCTCCTGCTGC
>NZ_BFBX01000085.1:0-696 GCF_003851045.1 Paenibacillus sp. 598K
GGGGGGGCAGGGTAATAAACCGTAACTTAAGGGGCATGCTATCGTCATGTCTCTTCAAAGGAGTGTTATTCCAATGAAACAAATGACGAGAAAAGTAGCATTTCTGTTGGCTGGCCAATTCGAGGATTCCGAGATGAAAAATCCGTATGAAGCGATCACCAAAAACGGCGACGAAGCGGTCATCATCGGTCTGAAGAAGGGCGAGGAGCTGACGGGCAAGCAAGGCACGATCACCTACACAACGCATCTGTCGATCGAGGAGGCGAACCCGGACGATTATGTCGCCGTCATCATCCCGGGCGGCAAGTCGCCTTCCCAGCTGCGTGAGAGCAAGCCGATCCTCGACTTCGTGAGGCAGATGGACGCGGACGGCAAGCCGATCTCGGCGATCTGTCACGGTCCTCAGATTCTTGCCTCTGCTGGACTGCTCAAGGGGCGCACGCTGACCGGCTATCCGGAGATCGAAGGCGAGATCCGTGAGGCCGGAGGCGAGTTCGTCGATCGGGAGGTCGTCGTCGATCGCAACCTCGTCACCTCCCGCTCGCCCGAGGATGAGCCTGCGTTCATCCAGGAGACGATCGACAAGCTCGGCGTATCCGCCTACTGAACAAGGCCTCCGGGCGAAGGGCTCGGAAACCGGAACACAGCTTAACGGGCGCATGATCCCGATGCAATAACAGGCCTCCGCCTCCACAT
>NZ_BFBX01000085.1:805-13987 GCF_003851045.1 Paenibacillus sp. 598K
CCTCCACATCGATGTGGAGGCGGAGGCCTGTGTGCCTTGCGCCAGTGCTCCGGTCTATACGACCGACAAACCAGCCTACAATCTAGCTATGGGCGATCCTAATATCGTTCTTATAGACGTTGCACGGTCTCGCGTCTTCATCGCTTATGGAGACTTGCTCCATTCGCGGTACGTGCATGGCCTGACTATGGGCGATCCTCGTGCGGTCCCTATCAACGCTTAACTGCATTTTGCAGTTATCGCTATCCGTTCGGCCGAATCTGGCCTTGGTTTGGGCTAAAGCAATCTACTGCTAAGGGATAACAGCTGTAACAAAGCGCTAACAGGTCTTCCGACCTACTCGCTCGCAACATGTGAGCGGCAGGCTCCCCCAGTCCTCGTCACGCTTCCCCACTCCTTGTCACACTAATCGGAACGTTAGTTCAGGATCGAACGACTACGCCGCCTGCCGTGCCGGCGAGCTGAGCCGACGGTGTATCCGCTGCTGCGCAATCGCGACGATGCCGAATACGAGGAGCAACGCCAGCGGAGGCAGCAGCAGCTGCTTCCAGGAGAGCGTCAGCGCCAGCGGCGGCGCGAGCGCATAGTAGAGGCTGCAGGCAGCGCTAGCTGTAGAGACGAACACAGGCGTAACGAAGTAAGGATCGGCGGCGAGCCTGCGCTGCTCGGGGCATAGCGGCTTGCGGGAGCTGCCGATATAACGGACGATCGACCATAGCCGGGGCAGCGAGAACAGCAACATGGCTGCGGTGGATAGCATGAGCATCGGTACCTGCAGCAACAACCCTTCATGGAGCGGCGGGCCGGAGAGCCGCAAGTAAGGCACCGTCATCGTCAGCACGAGGCTGCCTGTCAGCAGGACGATGGGCAGCAGCAGCCAGAGCAGTTTGCGCGCGCGTTGCTTAAGCACCGCTTGGGTAGAGAGCTTGGTCAGACTGGTCGCGTAGTAGGCGGCGACAGCCCAGAGGATCAACAGCAGCGCGTGCAGTCCTACTACCGTAGGGGAGATCGCTTCGTACATGGGACAACGCTCCTTTGGCGTAATGAGTATATGTAGAAGGTCGAGCCGGGACGTTCTATCTCTATTTAGTACCTGCTACTATAATAGGCGATTTCAAGTCGTGGGGTAACGGCCCAAGGTATGGTTTTTTACCTAGTCTCAGGTCGGGGGTCGGACCAAGATTCGCTTGCGAGATAACGGCATCTGTAGTACATTAATGGGCAGACTGTCGAATAGACAGGCGGCCGGGCCGCAGCCCGGACCGACTCGCGGTTCGAGATCCTCCCGCGTTACCAAAACTAAGGAGCGTTGACAGATGTTTAATTTGCTATGGGGCCTGCTATTCGTAGCGGTCAATTTCGGGTTGTTCCTGTTGTGCTATCGCCTCTTCGGCAAGAAGGGGCTATTCGTGTGGGTGGCGCTGGCGACCGTGCTGGCCAATATCCAGGTCATCAAGACGATCGAGCTGGTGGGCATCGTGGCCACGCTAGGCAATACGATCTATGCGACGATCTATCTGGCTACCGATCTAATTAATGAGAAGCATGGCGAGAAGCAAGCACGGCAGGTTGTATGGTTCGGCTTTTTTACCTTAATCGTCTCGATGATCATCATGCAGATGGCGCTCGTGTTCACGCCGCAGCCAGGCGATCTGGCGCAGGATGCGCTGGTCGCGATCTTCGGATTGGCTCCCCGGCTCGTCGCCGCGAGTCTGTGCGCCTATCTGATCAGCCAACTGCTCGATGTTCGGCTCTTCTCCTATCTGAAGCGGCGCTTCCCGTCGCGTCAACAGCTGTGGCTGCGAATGAATGGCAGCTCGGGAGTGAGCCAGATGATCGATACGCTGGTGTTCTGCACCATCGCCTTTGCAGGCGTCTACCCGCTTGGGGTATGGCTCGAGATTCTCGTGACGACGTATGTGCTGAAGTTCCTCATCTCTGCGGCGGCGACGCCCGTCCTCTATGCGGCGCGCAAGATCAACCATCCGGATGATCATCCAGGTGCGTCGAAGGTGTAGTGTGCACTTATATCAGGCTGCCTGAAATATACCCTCCCATCCGCCAACGTCTTCTTCTCCTATTGAGGGGAAGGCGTTTTTTTGTCGAGCCGCCCTGTCTTGACAGCGATGTTGTCTGTTTGATATAGTTCGTCTATCGAACTATTATATAGACGAACTATTCGAGAGACAAACCGTTTTTTAGGCTTGTTGTTCGGGATTGGGCTCGTAGGGAGGAGGAGACAATGGATCAGAATCAGTTCGGGAGCATCATCACGCGATATGAGGAGGCGCAATTTACGGTCAATCGGCAAGTCAGTGCGATCATCCGCAGTATCGTGCCGGAGGAGATCACGGCCGACCAGTATTTGATGATTCGCTACATTCACAGGCATGGACGGGTCACTTCGTCGGAGCTGGCGGAGATATTCTGCGTGGCCAAAAGCTCGATCACGGCGATCATCACCCGGTTGTTCGACAAGGACTTGATCCGGCGAGAGCCGGATGAGAAGGATCGGCGCGTGACATATCTGGCGCTCACGCCGCGGGGCTCCGAGATTGCGGTCTATATTATGGCCAAGATTCAGGAGCGGTTGTCCGATTTTATCGGTCTCTTCGAGGAGGAGGAGGCTCGCGTATTCGTCGAGTCCTACGAGAAGCTGGCCAAGTTGTTATCAGTCCATGAAGAGAGAGGCGGCAAGCAAGCATGAGGACCATCCTGAGATTAAAATGGCTCATCCTCGCCCTCTGGATCGCTGCATCGGTAGGGCTGTTGTTCATCGCGCCGGATATGGCGCAGCTCGTGCGCGACAAAGGGCAGATCACCGTTCCCGACGGATATTCGTCCATGGAAGCGGCCAAGCTGGCGGCGGAGCTCGCAGGCAATGGCGATGGAGGAGAGCTGTCATCGGTCGTCGTCTTCCATAATGAGAACGGACTGACCGATGCCGACCATGAGCAGATCGCCAAGGCGGTCAAGCAGCTCCAGACCGAAGGCAAGGCGCTCGGCGTGACGTCGGTCATGACGCATCTGGAGACGCCGGAGCTGGAGGGGCAGATGGTATCGGAGGACGGCAAAACGGTGCTGGCGCTGCTTGCTACCGAGCCAGGCGACCGGACGTCTGCGGAGCTGCGCGCCGACCTCGACGGGCTGCTCGACGACGTGCAGGTGGAGCACTATTATACCGGCAACTGGCTAATCGGCGATGACGTCATCCAGAGCTCCCAGGAGGGGCTGCGCAAGACGGAGATTATTACGCTGTTCTTCATCCTGTTTATCCTATTCCTGGTATTCCGCTCGGCGGTTGCGCCGCTGATCCCGCTCGTAACGGTCGGACTCAGCTATCTGCTGTCGCAGTCGGTCGTCGCCTTCCTCGTCGAGTATGCGAACTTCCCGCTGTCGAACTTCACCCAGATCTTCATGGTCGCGGTCATGTTCGGGATCGGTACGGATTATTGCATCCTGCTGATCAGCCGCTTCAAGGAAGAGCTTGCCCATAGCGGCGGAGACAAGACCGAAGCTGTGCTCAGCACATACAAAAGCGCCGGCCGTACCGTGTTCTTCGCTGGCCTGGCGGTTCTCGTGGGCTTCTCGGCGATCGGCCTCTCGACCTTTACGTTGTATCGTTCGGCGGTAGCGGTGGCCGTCGGCATCGCGGTGCTGTTGCTGGCGTTGGTGACGATTGTGCCATTCTTTATGGCGACGCTGGGCAAGGCGATCTTCTGGCCGGCTCGGGGCTCGCTCGAGCATAAGCCGAGCCGACTGTGGGGCGCGATGGGACGCTTCTCGTTGAAGCGTCCGGTATGGGCGCTCGTACTGCTGGCGCTGGTGACGGTGCCGTTCCTCTCGGTGTACGATGGCAAGATATCGTTTAACTCGCTGGATGAGATCGGTGACAGCTACGACTCGGTGCGCGGCTTCCAGATTATCTCGGACAGCTTTGGCCCTGGGGATACGCTGCCGTCGACCATCGTCGTCAAGTCCGACGCGCCGTTCGACACGCCGGAGGGGCTGGCCGCGATGGAGCGGGTCAGCCGCGAGCTGGCTAGCGTCGAGGGCGTCAAGACTGTGCGCAGCGCGACGCGTCCGACGGGCGAGCTACTGGAGGACTTCCTGGTGACGCAGCAGGTCGAGCAGCTCGGCGATGGCCTGGGCGAGGGCAAGTCGGGTCTGACGCAGATCGAGGAAGGATTGAGCGAGGCGAGCAAGGGGCTGAGCGACAATGCCCCGCAGCTCCAGGAAGCGGTGAGCGGCACCGAGCAGCTCATCAGCGGCACTCGCGAGCTGCAGTCGGGCGTCGCGCAGTTGGGCGCCGGGCTGAGGCAGATCGAGCAAGGCGTGCGCGATGGCTCTGCCGGCGCAGGCGAGATCCGCGCCGGGCTGTCACAAGCGCAGGCGAGCGCCCAGCAGCTGGCTGACGGCGCGCAGCAGCTGCTCGCCAGCTACCGCCAGCTCGGCGGCGGCCTGAGCCAGATCACCGCCGGCTATGAGCAGTTCGCCGGCGCGCAGCGCGAGCTGGCGCAGGGCTTGGCTGGCGCCAGCGAAGGGCTGGCCTCGCTCGGCGAGCGTTACCCCGAGCTGCAGCAGGATGAAGCCTATGCAGGGCTGGCGCAGCAGCTGGCTGTGCTGCAGGGCAGCGCCGAAGCGATGTCCGGCGGCCTGACCGAGCTCAACACGCAGCTGGCCGGTCTGGCCTCTGGGCTGGAGCAGGCCAACGGCGGTCTGGAGCAGGCGAGTGCCGGTCAGCAAGCCTTGGCGCAAGGTCTGACCGAGCTGGTCAATGGCCTCTCCAAGCTGCAGGCCGGTCTGACGCAGGCGGCCGACGGTCAAGGTCAGATCGTCACGCAGCTGCCGGCGCTGAGCGGCGGCTTCGATCAATTGGCCAGCGGGCAAGCGGAGCTGCAATCCGGCTTTTCCGAGCTCGGAGACCAACTGACGCAGCTGACCGACGGTCTCGACCAGAGCGTCGACGGACTGCAGCAGGTGACGGATGGCCTCGGATCGGCACAGACGTATCTGACCGAGCTGTCGGGCGCGCCGAACCGCGAGCTGACCGGATGGTTCATCCCGCAGCAAGCGATCGATATGGAGGAGTTCCAGCAGGCGCTTGATGTGTATATGTCGGAGGATCGGTCGATCGCCAAGTTCGACGTCGTCTTCGAGGGCAACCCGTATGCGCAGTCGACGATGGACCGGATCGACGAGCTGTCGGTGGCGGCCGAGCGCGGCTTGCGCGGCGCAGGCTATGAGCAGGCGACCTTCGCCATCGAGGGCGTCACGAGTATGAACCACGACCTGGAGAACATCTCCAACGGTGACTACTCCCGGACCGTGATCCTGATGATCGTCGGTATCGGACTGATCCTGATCCTGCTGTTGCGTTCGATCGTTATGCCGATTTACCTGATTATGTCTCTGCTGCTCACCTACTATACGTCGATGGCCATCGCAGAGGTGCTGTTCGTCCGCATCCTTGGCTATTCCGGCATCAGCTGGACCGTACCGTTCTTCGGCTTCGTCATGCTGATGGCGCTGGGGATCGACTATAGCATCTTCCTGATGGACCGGTTCAAGGAATACCGTCATCTCTCGCCACGCGAAGCGATCGTGATGGCGATGCAGAACATGGGCACGGTCATCATCTCGGCAGCGATCATCCTGGGCGGCACCTTCGCCGCGATGCTGCCGTCGGGCGTCCTGTCGCTGCTGCAGATCGCTACCGTCGTCCTGTGCGGACTGTTCATGTACGCGCTCCTGATGCTGCCGTTGTTCGTACCGGTCATGGTGCGGACGTTCGGCGAGGCCAACTGGTGGCCGTTCATGAAGCAGAGCGACGAGGACTTGCCTGTCTCTGGCAACGGCCGAGAGATTGGATTGTAGGAAATATAGGAGTTATGCAAACACACCCTAGCTAACAGCAAGCACAACAAACAAGCATCAGTCGACTTCGGCTGATGCTTGTTGCTGTCTGGCGAACCTGCTCGAGTGCAGGCGTCTCGGGAATGCTGCTCCGTATCGCGACCTGGCATGCACGGCGGAACGGCGCGGAGGTCGATGGACTAGCGCGCTACGCACCGATGAGCCTGCGCCACGCGCGGATGAACTTACGCGACGCCCCCAGCGACCTGCCGGGGCAAGCCGCCGCCTCTAGTCCATCTCGTAGATCGTCCCCGAGTGGCTCGTGTAGAGCTCGGCGTACACCTTCTCGGCGTACGTGTCGGTCATGCCCGAGATGTAATCGGCGATGAAGCGAGGCCAGCTCCAGTGGTCCTTGTGACGCTCGTAGTTGGCCATCCAGTCGGCAGGGATGATCAGACGACCGGACTCGGGCTGGATGAAGCTCTCCCACAGTCCGCGCAGCCGGATCTCGCTGCGCATCTGCAGGCGCTGTACCCGGAAGTCCTTGACCAGCGTCACCCAGGCCAGCTTCTTGAGGATCTCCATCGTCCGCAGCAGGCCGAAGTCCTGGACGCCGTCACGGACGAAGGTGACGCGCTTCCAGCCGTGATCGGGATCGTCGATGATGCCGATCCTGCCGACGAAGGTACTCACCCAGCGCGCCTTCATCTCCCGTCTGGTACGCGAGGCTTCGCGCTCGCAGCTGATGTAGATCGACTCCCACTGCGCCAGGTAGGTTTCGAGCACCTGCTTGACCATGGTGGGGATATCGACGCTCTCCCAGCCGAAGGCGTGATTGCCGTCATCGGCGATGATCTCCTGGACGACATCCCGGATCAGGCGATGATCCTCAAAAAACGATCGGTTCATGCTGATCTTGCCCGCCCGGATGCCGTCCTCGATGTCATGGGTCGAGTAGGCGATATCGTCGCACAGATCCATCAATTGCGCCTCCAGCGTCGGCGCGCCCGGCGGCATCTGCCAGCGCTGGCGGAGCTCGTCGATGCCGGCCCATTCCGAGGCGTAGACACCTTTGACCCGCCCCGGATCGTCCAGGCTGCCGGGGTATTTGTTGATGGCGAGCAGCACCGATGCAGTCAGGTCGAGACCGCTGCCGCTGCCAGCGCGCTTCTCCAGGAACATCAGGATGCGGAAGTTCTGGGCATTGCCCTCATACGGCAGACCGCACTCCTCCTGGAGCAGCCGGTTCAGCACGTCTTCGCCGCGATGGCCGAAGGGGGGATGGCCGAGATCGTGGGCGAGCGCCGCGCACTCGACGACAGCCGGGTCGATGACCAGACCGGGATGCTCACCCTTGCTCAGCCAAGGATACTGACCGCCCAGCCGCCGGGCGACCTCGCGGGCGATCTGGGACACCTCCAGCGAGTGCGTGAGCCGGGTCCGGTAGTAGTCGCCGGTGCCGGCGCCGAACACCTGCGATTTGCCCTGCATGCGACGGAAGGCGGGGGACTGGATGAGCCGGGCATAATCCCGCTCGTAGGCCTCCCGTTCGTCGCTGAACATGCTATTGGTAGACGGTTCGTCGAGCCTCAGCTTGCGTAAGTCCATATGGCTTCACCTCTTCGTCGTATCAGGGGGCAGGTATCTCCATGTCTCCTGTCCCCTTACGCTTGCTGCGTCTCTATCTAGACCCTCAAAATGTTCTTTCCTTCTCCCTTATGATACGATATGATATAAGGGAACATATATTCGTATTTGGGAGGAGAGGAGATGGATCTCATGTCCGCACCAACATTCGACTATCAAACCTATCAAGTGTGGATCAAGCCTGGTCATCGGTTGTTTTCTTATCTTCATGAAGCGTGTCAGCAGGCTAGGAATCTGTATAATACCGCTAATTTTTATATCCGGCAAGTGTTTACCGCTAAAGGGCAGTCTGCGGCGTGCCAGCCGTTGCAGCAGCAAGTGATGGCGACCCTCTCCGCGTATCTGGATACGATGAATGCACGACGACGGGCAAAGAATCGTTCCCGTCCATTTGAGTTTCCGACACCTGCGCAGCGCTTTCTTACCTATCCCTTCCTGGATGGCTTGTTTAAGGTGATGGAGCAGCCCGATTACCGCTCCCTTCCTGCACAGAGCAGCCAGGGCATCCTGAAGGTGGTGTTCCAGAACTTGACGGCCTTTTTCGCTAGTTTCCTCGTCATGGACAGTTTGTGGTTGAACGGATCTTCGCCACTCCGGTGGAAAAGCCCAAGCCGATGCCGGACGCAGCTCCTTCTGAACGTAGGATGGCCATTGACTTGGAGGTAGACAATCTCGCAACCTTCGTCACGACAACCGGCGCGCGGCCGATGCTCGTGAAGGGCGGGATTTTCAAAGCAATTAATCAATACTACAAGAAGATGAAAGCGCACTATACCCGTGTACTTCGCCAGGGCAAAGATCCGGGAGAAGGCCCGTATACGTCCAAACGTTTGGAACGCTTGCACCTGCGGCGCCATCGGCGGATCAAAGACGGGTTTCACAAAGTCAGTCATCACCTGGTCAGGCTGGCCGCAAAGGCGCAGATCGGGACCAAAAAGTATTCCCAAACGTACATGCGAAACGTACCGATGGGATAGAGGGGTTGGACGGTAACCAGTCCGTCAACGTGTCAACTCCGCAGGTGTTAAGCATCCTGAGAACATCAGGTTGATACATCTGAAACCCCCACTTCAACCGAGCGTCAGCATCGGTAAGTGGTGGGAGTATTCATAGCATATCATATTGTCAAGTAAGCTAACCTGTGATCGTCAAGAATGATAAGGCGGCAACACCACTTCTACCGTTGTGCCGACGCCCTCCTGGCTGAACAGGTGCATTCGTCCTTGATGGTTGGCGATGATCTGCTGGCATACAATTAGCCCAAGCCCCGTTCCCGATTCCTTCATCGTATAGAACGGTTCGCCGATCCGCGCCAACTGCTCGGGGCTCATGCCGATGCCGTGGTCGGTGATGCGGACGAGCAGCTCCTCCTGCTCTGTAACCGATAGCTCGATCTCGATCGGACCGCCGTCCGGCATCGCATCCATCGCGTTTTTGAGCAGGTTGACGAGCACTTGCTTGAGCTGGTTGGGCTCGCCGTAGACGAGCGGCAGCGGGCGGTCGCTCTCGATCACGGTCGAGACGGGGTGACTGCCGATCTGCGATTCCAGCAGCAGCGCTACCGATGCGATGATCTGCTCGAACTGGACCACTTGATAGGAGATCAGATGCGGCTTGGATAGGACGAGCAGCTCGCTGGCAACATAATTGATATGATCCAGCTCTGCGAGCATGAGCTCGAGGTGCTGATCGTCGAGCTTGCCCGTGGACTTGTAGATCTGGACGAAGCCGCGCAGCGTCGTCAGCGGATTGCGGATCTCATGAGCGACGCCAGCGGCCAACTGTCCGACGACCGACAGCTTCTCCGAGCGCCGCAGCATCTCTTCCGTCTGCTTGCGGTACGTGATGTTGCGGGAGATCGTGGCGACTGCCACGATCTCATCATGCTCGTCGCGGATCGGCGAGATCGTCAGACTGACGTCGATCGACTGGCCGGACTTGGTCAGCCGGACGGTCTCATGATCGGTGATCGACTTTCCTCGCAGCACACGCGCCAGCAGCTCTGCGAATTCCGCCTCATGCTCCGCGGGTGTGTAAGCTAACGGACGCCCGAGCACCTCCTCCGCCGTCCAGCCGTAGATCGTCTCGAACGCCTGATTGGCCATGATGACTTTACAGTCGCGAGCGGAGACATGGATCGCGTCGGAGGTATGGTTGATGAAGGACTCCAGGTACTGCTTGGTGCTCTGCAGCTCCTCTGACGAGGTGCGGATCTGCTCGACGTACTGCTGCAGATTCGTCGACATCGAGTTGACACGCGACGCCAGCTCCCCGAGCTCGTCGCGGCTGCGGATATGGATGAGCTCGCCGAAGCGCCCTTTGGCGATCGTGTTGACACTGGCCAGGATCTGGTTGAGCGTGCGCAGCAGCAGGCCGGAGATCGTATAGCTCGCTCCCATCGCTGCCAGGACGAGTACAGCCGAGATGCCCATATGGAGCATCAGTTGGCGATTGAGCAGCTGCAGCACGCTCTCGTAGTCGGTCGTGATGCTCAAGACATAGTCCTGATCGGCGTTCAGCGGGATGAAGCTCTTCAATACGGCGACGCCGCCGATCGAGTCGGTCTTCGTGACGATATGCCGTTCTTCGGAGGCTTCCAGTATATGCTGCAAGTCTTCCGTTTCGTTGCGATAGGTGTAATCGCCGAAGAGAATGCCCTGCACATCGAGGTTGTGGACGAGCACGCCGCGTTTGAGTCGGAGGATCGGATCTTTGCCGAAAAATTCGGCGTTGAAGCCGGTAATCTCGAGCACATTCGCATTCTCGTCGATGAGCTGCTTCAGCAGGGCGTTGGTGCCAGCCAGCTGTTCGAAGGCCAGCAGGGACTGAGCATTCAGGTAGGGGTTGATCATATAATTGGTCGTGCCATCGTAGTAGTAGCCCCACTTATTGATCTTGGACGGGTCGGAGGTGGCGTAATTGTAGGGGCCGGACCAGAAATGCTCCAGGCGCTGACCTTCGCGGACGGTAACAGGTTGCAGATCGAACAGTTCACTGAATGCGGTGTGCCAGTAGCCCCAGGTTTGGGAGCTGAGGCCGATCTCGTCGGGCTCCGAGGATCGTACGGTGACGATATCATCGTTACGCTGCACCCAGATCGTGATATCGTCGACGCCGATCTGTCGGCTGACCGACTTGAGCTGCTCGTTGCTGATCGACTCGTAGTCGTCGGGCAGCAGCTCGAGCGCAGCGACGGCCGCTGACCGCAATGAGCTACCGACAGCTTGCTCGACCTGGCGCTTGGCTTGCTCCGACACCTCGATGGTAGCGCTGATCTGTCGGGCGATGCTGGTTGCCTGTTGTTCTGCTGCGCTGATCCATTCGTTTTTGCTGGATATATAGTAGATGGAGATATTAAGGGTTAGCGTAACCGCGACGATCAGGGAGATGAAGAGCGAGAGCTTCAGTTTAATGGACATGTTGAGGGACCTCCTTTGTCCAATTATAAGCAAGGTATAAGCTTCCCTCTCTTGTACGTTGCTTACAATTCTCCGGAATGACACGGCTAAGTGCAACGCGTTGCGATTGATAAGTTATGCAGTAGATGTCAGCCGTCTCATCTTTGTCCAGTGCTCTATTGATATTACACGCTTTAATATTATCCTGCAATTTAAATTCAGCCTTTTAAATTTTTCCCTCAAAAGAAGGGCAACTGGCTTGACGGGGCCGAGGGTTTGCGAAAATTTATTTTGTTTTAAGGTAAATTCGCCATGAGTTTGCTATATTCGTAGGGTATACTTGGATATTGCGAAGCGAGTGTACGTGAGCGAGACCAATAATGACACGAAAGACATCAGGGAACAAATAGACGGAAGGGGTTTCTGGCAATGAAGGACGAAGAGAACAAACTGCCTGGCGGCGCACACGGAGAAAGCGCCCCCGACGAGGGCCGCAAGACGGACTCGGGGCAGGCGCAAGAGACGACGCCCGAGACGACATCCGGGCTCGAGAGCGATCGGCTGGACGAGCTTGCGCCGGAGGCGGATGTGACGCGGGCTGACGAGCCGTATCCGGCCTCGGCTGCGGGCTTCGATGAGAGCGGCCGTACCGATGCATTCGAAGATGCGGACGCCGAGCGTGAAGGCTTGGTAGCGACGACAAGCGGAGCAACGTCCGGCGGAGCTGGCGGCAGCGGCATGACCCCGCCTCCGTCCGCGCCTGCGAGCGGTCGCGGCTGGATGGGCGTGTCGCTGGTATTGCTGATCGCGCTGATCGGCGTGACGATCTGGGGCGCGATGCGCGGCGGCGCGATCGGCGGCGAGGACGTAGCGAGCGTCAACGGTGTAGGCATCAGCAAGGAGACGCTCTATGAGAAGCTGATCGCTACGGCAGGGAACGGACAGACACTCGGCGAGCAGACGCTCGACAACCTGATCACCGAGGAGTTGATCCGCCAGGATTTCGACAAGTCGGGCATCGTCGTCTCCGATGAGGATCTGAACAAGGAGCTCGAGTCGATCAAGTCGAGCTACCCGGAAGGGCAGTTCGAGATGATCCTCATGCAGAACAACCTGACCGAGGAATCGTTGAAGGAGCAGTTGTACTTCCAGGTCGGCCTGCGCAAGAAATTCGAGTCGCAGACTAATGTGACCGACGAGAAGGTCAAGGAATACTACGAGAGCATCAAGGATCAGCTCGGCACGCCAGAGCAGGTGACAGCGTCGCATATCCTGCTCGGGACGCGCGAGGAAGCGGAAGCGGTGAAAGCCGAGCTCGACGGCGGGGCAGACTTCGCCGAGCTCGCTCGCGAGAAGTCGCAGGATCCTGGCTCCAAGGAGCAGGGCGGCGACCTCGGCGCGTTTGGCAAGGGTATGATGAATGAGCCGTTCGAAAAAGCGGCGTTCGCGCTTGAGATAGGCGCGATCAGCGACGTCGTCGAATCGCCGAACGGCTTCCACATCATCAAGGTAACGGCCAAGCAGGAAGCAGTAACGCCGACTTATGAGGAAGAGGCGGAGTCGCTGCGCAATCAGCTCATCAGCCAAGAGGCCAGCCCGCTGATCACGCCGTGGCTGGAGGAGATCAAGGAAAAGGCGACGATCACCAATGTGCTGACCGACAAGGAAGAGCCCGCCGACAACGGCGAGCAGACGCCAGCCGAAGGCAACGCGCCAGCGGACGCGCCGGCTGAAGGCAACGCGCCAGCGGGAGGCAATGCGCCAGCCGAAGGCAACGCAGCGCAATAATCGCAGCCGACGCTGCCGGGCCGGGGGGATCTCCCTTGCGGGGGTATGCGTATGTCGCAGGGGCCGAGTCGTGCGGACGCTCCCCTATAGGAATGCATCAGTCGCGACGCCGAGCCATGCGGACGATGCCTCGTATGGGGTCGTCCTGTGCGGTGTGTAGAGGCAGCGTGTTGAGGATGCTGTGAAAGGCGTCGCTCTTGCGCAATATGCAGTGTCGAGGCGGTGACCCGTTCGGCGTAGCCAGGAAAGGCGCCGTCCTGCGCGGTTACGCAGCGGCGGGGCTGGGGGCGATGTGCACGCTCTGTCCTCGTTGTGTTATACCTTCGCCGATGCTGCGATACTGTTAACGAAGCATGTCAGGACCTTACGGTCAGGGCATGCTTTTTTCGGTACACAGAATGTTTTGTTCTACATCTCGGATCAGGCTGTGCCACCGACCACTACATGTGCGAAAAATGGCACAAGTTCTGGTGAAACGGTCATCGGAGCTCCA
>NZ_BFBX01000085.1:14140-25976 GCF_003851045.1 Paenibacillus sp. 598K
TGGCACAAGTTCTGGGGAAACGGTCATCGGAGCTCCAAGATGTGCGAAAAATGGCACAAGTTCTGGGTAAAACGGTCATCGGAGCTCCAAGATGTGCGAAAAGTCGCACAAGTACTGGGAAAACTGTCCTCATGGCCCCGAAATGTGCGAAAAATCGCATAAGTACTGGAGAGACCGCCTTCGCATCCGAATAGGTTGCAAGATATCTACACATGCGTCCGCCAGGGCGCGCCCCGACCGCGATGTGTACGTAAAATCGCACACATGGGCCCCCCAGAGGGCTCCCGACCACGATGTGTACGAAAAATCCCACATCGCCCCTGCGGCAGAAACGGTTTGGTGCGATTAATAAGATCTGCTATATTAATAGGAAAGGCTGCGAGGTGTTCCGTTCCCGGCGTTCCCGGCGCTGCCTGACATTGATTGCGCAATAGCTCTACGGATGTCCGGTTACTGCTCCTATGCGAACGATCTGTCGTCTGCATCGAGCTTCAAACCCCGCGCTGTCATACGGGCATCGAGGGACGTTTCATTATGTTAGTTTGTTGGTCTTCATTTATAGGGCCGTCAAGGTGCGGCAGCGGGGGGGCAGTGGTTCATGCAGATGAGCATCTTACAAGATACGATTGGCATCCTCTATCTACTTAATATTTTTTTCGCGGGGACAGTTATCTTCCTGGAGCGGCGCAATGTGGCGGCGACCTGGGCATGGCTGCTCATCCTGCTGTTCCTGCCGACTGTCGGCTTCATCCTCTATCTGATCGTCGGTCAGAATTTGAGCCGCCGCAAGATCTATAAGGTGAAGGTGGACCGGCTCAAGGAGATCCGCGAGATTCTGCAACGTCAGTTCCAACTGCTTGAGCAAGGCAAGATCGTCTATCGCGACCCCGCTATCGCAGGCCATCATGATATGATTCTGATGAATCTGGTGAGCGCCTACTCATTGTTTACGCAGAATAACCGGGTCGAGATTTTTACGGATGGCAAAAGCAAGTTTGACTCGCTTCTGGACGCCATCGAGCGGGCCGAGGAGCATATCCACCTGCTGTATTTCATCGTGCGCAACGACGAGCTGGGACAACGGCTGATCTCCGCGCTGGCCCGCAAAGCGCGCGAAGGGGTAGAGGTCCGTTTCCTGTTTGATCATGTCGGCTCGCGCGCGCTGCCGAAGCGCTTTTTCTCCGAGCTGGTGGAGGCGGGCGGCGAGATGGCAGCCTTTTTTCCGTCGCGGATCCCTTTGCTTAATCTCAGGCTCAATTATCGCAACCATCGCAAGCTGGCCATCATCGATGGTTATGAGGCCTATATCGGCGGCTTTAATATCGGCAACGAATACCTCGGCCTCGATGAACGCTTCGGATTTTGGCGGGATACGCACCTGAAGCTGGCGGGTGGCGCGGTGCAGCAGATCCAGGTGCAATTTATGCTCGACTGGAATCTGGCATCCAAGTCGCAGATCCCGATCGACGAGCGTTATCTCCCCAGACCGAGGGAGGGCGGCAACGTTGGTATGCAGATTATTTCGAGCGGTCCCGATTCCGAGGCCGAGCCGATCAAAAACGCCTACCTGAAGATGATCTATGCAGCGAAGGAATCGATCTGCTTGCAGACGCCGTATTTTATCCCGGACGAGAGTCTGCTGACCGCGCTCAAGCTGGCATCGCTCTCCGGCGTGCAGGTCAAGATCATGATCCCCAAAAACCCCGATCACAAGCTGGTATACTGGGCCTCCTCCTCTTACCTCAGCGATCTGCTGGAGAGCGGCGCGCGCTGTTATCTGTATGAGGCGGGATTCCTCCATGCCAAAACGATCGTCGTCGACGGCCGTCTCGGCTCGGTCGGCACGGCGAATATGGACATCCGCAGCTTCCGCCTGAACTTCGAGATGAATGCCTTCATTTATGATACGGCCACGGCATCGCGACTGAAGGCGCTGTTCGAAAAAGATGCCGAAGGCTGCCTGGAGCTGACGCGAGAGCAGTACAAACACAGGCCGTGGCAGCTGCGCTTGAAGGAATCGCTAGCCCGACTGCTGTCGCCGGTGCTCTGACAGGAGGCCGATACGGCTGCGTTTACAATCTCCCTCTCAGGGTAAGTACCTACTATAGCGGAGGACGTAAGCGCGCCTCGGCGATTATCTACACAGGAGGGATTCAACATGAGCGAGAAGCAGATTATCGGTGTGTTCCACTCGGAACGGGAAGCGATCGAGGCAATCGAAGGGCTGAAGAAGCGCGGCTACAGTACGGATGAGATATCGATCGTCGCCCGGGATCAGGATGAAGTGGACTCGGTCTCGGAGGCGACCGGGACCAAGGCGCCCGAAGGGCTGGCGACAGGCGCGACGGCGGGCGGCGTGCTCGGCGGACTGGCGGGGCTGCTAGCTGGGGCTGGCGCGCTGGCCGTGCCGGGCATCGGACCGATCCTCGCGGCAGGACCGATCGCAGCGGCGCTGACGGGAGCGGCAGTCGGCGCGGGAGCAGGCGGTCTGGTCGGCGGCTTGATCGGTCTGGGTATCCCGGAGGAGGATGCCGGCCGGTACAGCGACTATGTCAAGGAAGGACGCATCCTCGTCCTGGTGGAGTCTGACGAGCTGCGCAGGAATCATGCGTACGACACCTTCCGTGAGTACAACTCGCTGAATGCGGGGTCCTACGTCAACGATTATAGCGCGGTAGCCAATCACCCGGACCAGACCAAGTAACGGATGCTTTCCGCGCGCAGCTCCCAGCGCGCGGGGTCCGGCGGCATGTCGGCGGTCGGACGACCCCATCTGATACCCGAGTACTGAGACCCGATCTATCGAAGGAGGCGGATAGAGATGCCCTGGACACAGCGAGATTATCCCTCATCGATGAAAAACCTCGAGCCGCGTGTGCGGAACAAGGCGATCGAGATCGCCAATGCGCTGCTCGGCGAGAAATACGAGGAAGGGCGAGCGATCGCAATCGCGACGTCTCAAGCCAAGGAATGGGCGGAGGAGCATCCGGATCATCATGGCGGCGATCATCCTCATCTGCATGTCGTGCCGAGCGGCGATGTCTGGGCGGTGAAGGCCGAGGGGAGCGATCAGCCGGAGCGCGAGCTGTCCACCAAGGCAGAGGCGGTGGAGGTAGCCAAGGAGCTGGCCTCCGATCGCAACTGCAGCGCGATCATCCATCGTGCGGACGGCACCGTAGAGACCTCGCACAACTATGCTTGACGGGACCAACCCCGGCGATGCCTGTCATGCAGCGACAGGCTAGTCGGGGCGACTTGTCGTGTCCATAGCGCGAGCAGCGTCTCAACTATCAAGATCGTCGATATCATGATGTAGAGCGATTGGCTGGCGAAAAACGGAATGTAGATGGCGATGTTGTCGCCGTCGGTAGCGCAGCCGCAATCAACAAAAATAAAAGTTCCGCTTATCAAAGATAACCGGAACTTTTATTTGTTCGCACATGGACTATTCAATTGTTACCTACAACTCCGTTCCACTGTCTTGCGTGATCTTACCTACCATCAATCGCAATCCGTTCAGATTTTTTGGTGCTATGGATACTCGGTGATCCGCCTGCTTGCTGTTTCGTACCAGCACAACTTCGAATCCCCTGTGGGCTCAATCCGACTGGTCACCTCTGGAATCCCCCGCATGTTTTCACCGGATGTTGCAAGATACATTCCTTTTTTAAGGGAGTGGATCCTATCCGATGGGTTCCTTGTTCAAGGGAACGCGAGTCAACATGCTTCGCTCACATTTTCCAATGGTCTATCCCCTTCCGTGTTAAGCTTGAGTAAAATATACTACATAAATTGAGTATTGTAAATATTCAGAATATTTAAAAATGGGCCGTTATCACGAGACATCTGCCTACATTCTCCATCTTTCTTGGGAATGCTTTCATTTACAATATTTTTAGAAATCGCGTGATTTGTGTCGACTGTCGGGAATCGAATATACTAGAAACGAAGCGGAGAAGCTCGTACGTGTGCGACATCGGGATTGTCTGTATACGCGAGAGAGGGAGAGGGCTGACATGTTCGAAAAAGCGCTATTGATCTATAACGGCTCTGCCGGACAAGCTGAGACTGGCGAGCAACTGGCTATATTGACGCGGACGCTGGCCCCCGTTATCGGGGAGCTGACCTTGCTCCAGACCAAGGAGCAGGGCGATGCGGAACGGTATTGCAAGGAGCGGGCGGAGGCGGTCGACCTGCTGCTCATCCTCGGTGGCGACGGCACGGTGCACGAATGTGTCAATGGGCTCGCGCAGCTGGCCCATCCGCCGGTCGTCGGCATCCTGCCCGGCGGGACGTGCAACGACTTTTCACGATCGCTCCGTATGCCGCAGCAGCTCCAACAAGCAGCCGAGGCGGTCGTCGCCGGACAGACGCTGACTGTCGATATCGGGCGAATGAACGAACGGCATTTTTCTAATTTTTATGGCATTGGCCTTATTACCGATACCTCAGAGAACATCAATCCCGAGCTGAAGGGGATGATCGGCAAGCTGAGTTACTTTTTCAGCGCGCTGCAGCAGGTGCGGGCCGCGGAGTCATTTGCGTATCGGATGGAGACGGACGACGGTATGGTCGAGGGCGAGGCGGTGATGATCCTCGTCGCCAACGGCGGCTTCCTCGGCACCAACGAGCTGCCGGGAGCCGACCAGCGATTGACGGATGGGCTGCTGGATATCTTTATTATCCGTGAAGCGGGATTGCCGCTGCTGCTGGAGGTGCTCGGTCAGAAGACGAGCAAGCAATGGGACCCCGAGGCCAGCTCCATCGACTACCGTCTATCATCGCGTGTGGCGATCCACACCGAGCAGCCCAAGCGGGCGGATACGGACGGCGAGGTCTATATGGAGACGCCGGCAGAGCTTGAGGTCTTGCCGGGACGGCTCACGTTTATTGTCGGCGAGGAGACGAAGTAAGTTGATTCCTACTTTTGAAAGAAGGCAAGATTGATTCCTATGGTTATGACGATCTATGAAACATTGCTGCAAGTTATCCTGCCGCTTACGATCCCTGTGTTGGTCGGCGCGCTGCTGGCCCGGTACCGGCAACTGGATACGAAGCCGCTGTTGACGTTGTATTTGTACTTCCTCAGTCCGGCGATTCTGCTCGATACGCTGTTGACGGCCGAGATTACGTTGGATGATGTGTACAAGACGCTCGGCTTTTCGCTGCTGAATCTGATCCTGCTCTGGGCGCTGGCTCTCGGGTTGGGGCGGCTGCTCAAGCTGCCGCAGCAGGAGCAGGCGGGGCTGACCCTCGTTTCGACATTCACGAACAGCGTCAATTACGGGCTGCCGCTCGTGCTGCTCGCCTTTGGCCAGCTCGGTCTGGACAAGGTGTCGGTCTATGTCATCGGTCAGATGGTCATCGTCAACACGATTGGCATCTATTTCGCAGCGCGGTCGCATTTCTCCGTGAAGCAGGCGGTGCGCTCGGTGTTTGCGTTGCCGGCCATCTATGCGGCGTTGTTTGCCTTTGCCGTGCGCAGCCTCGACATCCCGCTCCCTGAGGGACTGGTCGGGGGCATCTCGATGGCTGCGGCGGCCTACTCGCCCGTCGTACTGGTCGTGCTCGGCGCGCAGATGATGAACGTCAGCAAGGTGAAGCTGCATCCGGAGATGACCCGGGCCTTCTGGGCGGGCATGAGCGCGCGGCTGCTGCTGTCGCCGGTGGCTGCCTTGGCGGCGCTCTATACGATGGGCATCGACGGCATCCTGTTCTCGGTGCTGTTCATCCTCTCCTGCATGCCGGTTGCGGTCAATTCGGTCATCCTCGCCGAGCGCTTCGAGGCGTCGCCGACGATGGTCGCCAAGTGCATCCTGTGGAGCACGCTCATCTCCTTTCCGCTCTTGCCGGTGCTGATCAGTCTGGTTCACTAACAGGTCGTGCAGGCGGACATAGATAACGAAAAAGCCCTTGGGCGCTTTCCGAATAGCGGAAGTGCGTCCAAGGGTTTTCGGCTTGGGGAGAATATGCGATGACTTGGTCACGGGCAACCCGTTTGCTCCCCGCGCACGGCGACTGCTCCAAGCAAATGTGCTGGCAAGCACGCTGAGCGACGACCACTGTCATGCTGCCAGGCGCTTGTTACGGGGAGACGATTAGCGCTCGCGGTCGGTCGAGTCGCCGTTCAAGCTGCCGGGGCCCGATGACAAGGCAGGCTCGTCCGGCGTTCCCAGACGGTCCGTCGCCGATGTCTCGATCTCGCGGCCGAAGCCGTCGATCGACTCGGTGGCTGTCGTCGGTCGCGATGACTCGTCCTGAAGAGCGGCGAGTTGTTTCTCGAGCTGCTTGACCCGGCGTTGCATCTGCACCTGGCGCACGAAGCTGAACAGGAATACCATCAGTCCGCCCAGCAGCGTCGAGATGAGGATGACGAGGATGAGCGGCGTCTGGATAGTGGTGAATAGGAAGTTCACCTGTACCGCCTCGACATTGATGACGGCGAAGACCGCTGTTATTACCGCGAAGACGAGGGCAGAGATGATCAGCCACTGGACTTTCATCGACGATTGCTTGCTCATAATGCCGCCTCTTTTCACTAAGGGATATCTAAATCATAACACAGGAGGATTCGGAATGAATCATTATATATAGAAGAAACACGATGACAAGGCGTCGTCCAACCGGGCGGCGTCTTTGTTGCGGTTTCTCCTCGCGTCAGCTGGAAATCCCGGACGGATCGCAGAGAAACGGTTCCGAAGGCTTAGCAACGTTTTGGACAAACCCTGCTCACAGGACTATTTATTCGGACGCCAATGCCAAGTAAATGAGACGGAATGAACAGTCGGGAGGCGTTAAAGGACGAACCTTAGTCCCGTAAGGAGAGCGCAGAGTTGTGCAAGGCGCCTAATTTCCAGACGCTCTGGACAAATCTGAAAAAATCCTAATGAAAGCGGTTGTAATTTTCAGAATAAAGGATATACTTAGTAGTAATCCTGCAAATTGAAGGGGGACTTTCTCATGATTTTTCGGGAAGGAAGTCTTAGAGTCGGCTATATTAACGGGCTTTTGCTGGCTATTCCGTTCTGGGTTGGGGTAGTCTGGCTGCTGCTTCGCTGAGGGATCGGCGGATAGGAGACTAACACGCCTTGTTACTAGTCCCATGTTCCGTTTTTCGTTCGCTGGACCCACGCCGGTTTACACTTTTATGCCATTCGCGCGATTATTCGAGCGGGTGGCTTTTATTTTTTTGGAGATTCAAACTGTTGCAGGATGCGGATAGTAAGCGGTTACGGCTTGTAAGCCAAATGTAATCTTATGAATTTCGACAAGAAGCGACACATATTTTGAAAAAGCTATTTTATAATTATTCAAAACGTATAACATTATTGTTTCAAAATCCTCATACTGAGTACTCAGAAACGGAGGGAATGGACTAATGATGGATCAGGCCAGATCGCTGGCAGCGATGGATTACCGGAGGGAAATTCGTCATATGGAGCTCTCCGACAGCCTTCAGGCGTTGCTGCTGCGCAAGCAGCGGGCGCTCAGGGTGAATGAATTCCTAAAGCGGCTGGCTCAGGATGAAAGTCTGGTCGGCGACGCGCAGGAACGACCGTCGATGGCGGAGTGGCTGCACGAGGCCGAATATCCGATCAAGCAAGAGATGGTATACGATTACGGCAGTCGCAAGTTCATCCCGACCCACAATAAGCCGGTGATTAACCTGGCGGAGCTGGTCACGCTGATCCTTGAAAAGCAAGGCAGTCGTTATACAGCGGAGGATCTGATCGACCATGTGCTGGCAGGCGGGACGATAGACCAATTTTCAAAAAAGGTGTTTACAAAATAATTCAAATTGAATTATACTCAAGTCGACAAATTCTCTTATTGAATAATTATTGTCGTCCTAGCAACCAGAATTATGTCTGATAAATCTTTCATGGAAGGACAGACATAATTTTTTTTAATCAAAAGGTCGCGTATTGAATAACTTGTGTCTGGTCAGGAGGAAGATCATTGGAACTGAAACAGTATTGGACAAGCGTCAAAAAGCGAGTGTGGCTCATCATCGTGCTAATGGTGCTTGGCGGCGCGGGCGCCGGCATCTACTCCTATGCAGTAGCCGACCCGGTCTATGAGGCCTCCACCAAGCTGATCGTCGGCCAGTCGAACGAAGCAAGCCTGTTGGCCAAGCTGGATCTCGGGACGATCAACTCCAACATCCAGCTGGTGAAGACGTATAAGGAGATCATCCGAACGCCGCGCATTATGAGCGTGGTGGCGGAACGGCATCCAGAGCTCGGCTTGACGGCGGAGCAACTGGTAGGCAAGATCAGCGTCGGCTCCGTCAACGAAACGCAGGTGATGAGCGTCTCGGCGCGCGATGTGTCTTATGAGAAAGCTGTGCTGATCGTCAACAGCGTCTCCGAGGTATTCCGCGAGGAGATCCCGAAGCTGATGCAGGTCGACAATGTCTCGATCCTCAATACGGCTGATCCCGGTCGCGCGTCGTCGCCGGTCTCGCCCTCGCCGCAGCTCAACATCGCTGCCGCGCTGCTCCTGTCGGGCATGCTTGGTCTGGGGCTGGCGCTCCTGCTGGAGTATCTGGACGATACGATCAAGTCGGAGGACGATGTCCTGCTCGCGCTGGACATGCCCACCCTGTCTGTGATCCCCCGGATGAAGCATCGGGACTTCGACACGCGCAGCGGCAAGCAGAAATCGGTCCCGGTCGAGAAAAAAGCGAGGAGTGAGAACAATGTCCCGTTCGAAGCCTAGTCTGCCGCTGATCGCGGAAGTGAATCCAAAATCGCCGATATCCGAAGCCTATAAAGTCCTTCGGACGAACGTCGATTTTGCCAACTTTGATGCGGATATCCATACGGTAATGGTCACCTCCTCGCGAATGAGCGAGGGCAAGAGTACGACAACGGCTAATCTGGCTGTCACCTATGCCCAGACGGGCAAGCGGGTGCTGCTGATCGACGCCGATATGCGCAAACCGACGCAGCACAAGCTGTTTGGCCTGAGCAATCGGTACGGCCTGACATCGGCGCTGAGCAACAATAGCGAGCTGCGCGAGGTCGTGCTCGACACCGGGATCGATCAGCTCAGCCTGCTGCCCTCCGGCCCGGTGCCGCCGCATCCGTCAGAGATGCTGGCCTCGCAGCGGATGGAGACGCTGCTGGAGCGTGCCAGGGAGAGCTACGAAATGGTGCTGATCGACACGCCGCCGATGATGGCGGTCACCGATGCGCAGATCCTCGCGGCCAAGTGCGACGGCGTCATCCTCGTCATCGACGCGGGCAAGGTCAAAAAGGAGATGGCGCGCAAGGTGAAGACGAAGCTCCAGCATGCCCATGCGCGGATGCTCGGCGTCGTCCTCAACAACGTCAGCCGCTCCGGCGCCGACAGCTACGCTTATTACACCTACTACGGGCAGTAGCAGGCTGCGAGGCAGTAAGACAGTAAGACAGTAAGACAGTAAGACAGGATTAATCCGGTTGCAAGTGACATGCTTTCGGAGATTAGCTGACTTACAGATTCAATATTCCGAATAGTCCGAATTATCAAGAAACTTAGGTTGTGTCTCCCGCACCTTTATCACTGGAGGCACTCGGTCACGCTGTGGGTTCCGGCAAGCGGAGCCTTAGACGTTCATCGTCAAGGGTGTGATGTGAGGATGGGTTCGATGCCCATTGTACAAATACGAGCTATGGGTTCTTGCCTGGCAAGAGCCCATACCTGGCATTTATACCAAAAATACATGTTAAGGGACAGGGTGATCAGAGATGACCAAGAAAGTAACGAAGGCGATTATTCCCGCTGCCGGATTAGGGACAAGATTCCTGCCGGCCACCAAGGCCATGCCCAAGGAAATGCTGCCGATCGTAGACAAGCCGACTATCCAGTACATCGTCGAAGAGGCGATCGCCTCGGGGATCGAGGACATCATCATCGTCACCGGCAAAGGCAAGCGGGCGATCGAAGACCACTTCGACCATGCGTTCGAGCTGGAGCATAATCTGTTCGGCAAAGGCAAGTTCGGTCTGCTCGACGAAGTGCGCGCAACCTCGAATGTCGACCTCCACTATATCCGCCAAAAAGAAGCGAAGGGGCTCGGACATGCTGTCTGGTGCGCTCGCAAGTTCATCGGCAATGAACCGTTCGCCGTCCTGCTCGGCGATGATATCGTCCAGGCAGACAAGCCCTGCATCCGGCAGTTGGCTGAGCAATACGAGCAGACCGGAAAGTCGGTGATCGGCGTGCAGACGGTCCCGGGCGATCAGACCAACCGCTACGGCATCGTCGATCCGGTGCGCAGTCACGGACGGCTGTACGAGGTGAGCCGCTTCGTCGAGAAGCCGCCGCTCGGTCAGGCCCCCTCCAATCTGGCGATCATGGGCCGCTATGTGTTGACCCCGGAGATCTTCGATTACCTGGAGGCGCAGGAGATCGGCGCGGGCGGCGAGATCCAGCTCACCGACGCGATCCAGAAGTTGAATCTGGCGCAGGGCGTCTGCGCCTACGACTTCGAAGGCGTGCGTTACGATGTCGGCGAGAAGCTGGGCTTCATCATGACGTCGGTAGGCTTTGCGCTGCGCAGCAGCGATCTGCGCCTGCCTCTGCTGGAGCAGCTCGAGGCGCTCATGAGCAAGGAACGCCAGGTCAGTCCGGGCGCAGTCGGGGGGACCGGCCTATGATCAATCCCAAAGAAGCGCTGCACTCTGGCGTACTGAAAAATAAACAGACCGGCTATCTGGTCGTCAAGCGGCTGATCGACCTCGCCGGCGCGGCCTTCGGCCTGCTGGCACTGTCGCCGCTGCTCTTGATGATCGCGCTGGCGATCAAGCTGGAGGATCGGCGCGGAGCGGTGCTGTTCAGCCAAGTGCGGATCGGCAAAAACGGCAAGCCGTTCCGGATGTACAAATTCCGCTCGATGGTATGCGACGCGGAGGAGAGACTGGCGTCGCTGCTGGCGAGCAACGAGATCGAAGGCGCGATGTTCAAGATGAAGGACGACCCGCGAGTGACCCGGATCGGTCGCTTCATCCGTCGCACCAGCCTCGACGAGCTGCCGCAGTTCCTCAATGTGCTGAAGGGCGAGATGAGCCTGGTCGGGCCGCGGCCGCCGTTGCCGCGCGAGGTCGAGCAGTATACCTACTACGAGAAGCAGCGGCTGCTCGTCACGCCGGGCTGCACCGGACTATGGCAGATCAGCGGTCGCAATCATCTGAGCTTCGAGGAGATGGTCGAGCTCGACCTGCGGTATATCCGGCAGCGGAGCATCCGCCTCGATCTGACGGTCATCGTCAAAACGGCGGGGATGCTGCTCGGCTCCAAAGATGCGTACTAACGAAGCATAGAATCGGCCCATAAAGCGATGAAGAGAAGGAGGTGCGAGCATGCCCAGAACATCGATCGTCATCGCCCATAGCCTGTATCCGCCGCATGTGATCGGCGGCGCCGAGGTGTCGACACGGATCCTGGCGGAGGCGCTGAGCAGCCGCTATGAGGTCACCGTCGTCACGGTCGGCCCGCAAGCGCAGGGGACGGTGGAGGAATCGCAGGGAGGCGTCCGCATCCTCCGGCTGCCTCATCATAACCTGTACTGGTTCGGCGATACGCAGAGGAGCAAGAGCGCGATCGATAAGATCGCCTGGCGCATCCGCGACTTGTACAACAGCCGCCAAGGCCAAGAGATGCGACAGCTCCTTGAGCAGCTCCGGCCGGGCCTGCTCCATACGCAAAATCTCGCCGGGCTAAGCCTGTCGGTGTGGCAGGCGGCGCGCCGCGTCGGCGTGCCGATCGTCCACACGCTGCGCGACTACTCGCTATTCGACCCGATCCCCTACCGCAGCTATTCGATGCTCTACCAACAGGTTGCGCGCCG
>NZ_BFBX01000085.1:26067-26568 GCF_003851045.1 Paenibacillus sp. 598K
TACCAACAGGTTGCGCGCCGGGCGAGCTCGGCGGTGGCGGCGGTGGTCGGCATCTCCGAGCATGTGCTGTCGGAGCATCGGAAGCGGGGATTTTTTGCTACTGCCGATCGCGAGGTGATCCCCAACAGCATAACCGCCAGCTTGCAGGCCGAGCAGCTATATCGCGCACGGACCTTCGCAGACGGCCCGCTGCGGCTCGGCTACTTCGGCCAGATCCAGGCGATCAAGGGCGTGTATCAATTGGTGGAAGCTGTCATCAGCCTGCCTCCCGAGGTCGTCGGCGGTCTGGTCATCTGCGGCGAAGGGCCGGAGCTGGCTGCGATCCGCAGGCTTGCGGCGAAGGACGAGCGCATCGTCTGCATGGGCAAGCTGACGCGGGCGGAGACGATGCGGCGGATGAGCGAGGTCGATCTGACGATCGTGCCGTCGGTGTGGGAGGAGCCGTTTGGCCGTGTCATCATCGAGTCGTACCAGGTCGGTACGCCGGTGCTGGCCTCGCGG
>NZ_BFBX01000085.1:26652-35655 GCF_003851045.1 Paenibacillus sp. 598K
CCGCCGTTACGGGATCGAGCGACTGCTCGCGCAGCATGAGGAGCTGTACGAGCGCCTCCTCTATCCGGCGAAGGGGGCGGCCGCATGGCGACCAGCGCTGTAAGGCTCGCAGCCTCGCCCGGTCGGCTGTTGGCAGCACAGCCAGCGACTCGCGAGACGATGATCGCGCGTGCGACCGGGCTGCTGCTGCTGTTCGTGTCGGTCTACGGGCTGATGTCGGTGTTCGTCGACAATCTGCTCGTCCGCTCGATCAAGGATGTGCTGATGCTGCTGTTCGCAGCGGTCAGCATCCTGTCGATCGTGCAGCGGGGGCTCGCGATTGGTCTCTCGCTGCTGGCGCTGATCGGCGGGACGGTGGCGATCGGCGCTTTTGGCGTGCTGACCGGGATCGATATCGTCGTCTGGGTGTACGGGGTGAAGATTACGATCCTGCCGCTGCTGCTGCTGTTCCTGGGGATGTACATCGCCCCGCAGATACAGCGAGGCGGGCTGGATCGCATCTATCTGATCGTGTTCCTGCTGGCGGTCGGCGGCTGGCTGACGCAATATGCGCTCGGGATCGAGCGGCTGATGGCGATGGGCTTTGACTACGGCGTCAATATCAAGCACTTCGCCGACGGCATGCCGCGGCTGCCGTCGATCGCCTTCAGCCCGGACAACTATGCCTATCTGCTGGCGATCTCGGGCTTGCTGCTGGAGCGCTCGCGGCTGCTGGCCCGGCATCCCTGGCTGCGGTTGGCCGTGATGGCGACGACAGGCGTATTCCTGGTGCTCTCGACGATCCGCTCGGCGCTGGTGCTGTGGCTGGTCAGCCAGCTCTGCCTCTATCTGCTGAAGCTGCGGGCGGCCGGGCAGGGCGGGATGCTCTGGCTGGCGCTGCTGCTGCTGGCGGGGCCGACGCTCGGCATCGGCATGCTGCTGCTGTTGCAGGAGCGGGATCTGCTGTCGCTCGGCTCGACGCTTGATCGCTTCAGCCACTGGGGTGACTATCTCGTCTCGCCGCTCAGTCTGAACGGCGTGGTGGGCTTTGGTCTGGGCGCGGTTGGCGCGGCCAGCAAGCGGACGGTAGCGCTCGGCCGGGAGAGCGGCAGCTATGCGGTGGATAACCAGTACCTGGCGCTCTACGAGCAGGTCGGCGCAGCGGGCATGCTGTTGATGCTGCTGCTCACAACACTGCTGATCGCGCGCCTGCTGGCTAATCTCAGGCATGCCGACAGCGCGGCGCAGTACGCCGCGCGGCGCGGCAGCCAGGCCAGCCGGCTAGAAGGCCGGATGCAGGCAGTGACGCAGCGCTCGACACGGTCGACAGTCCGGAGCGCGGGCAGTGTGCGTCAGACAGAGCGGGCGGGGTCGTGGCAAGTAGGCGGTCTGAGACAGGCGGAGCGAGCAGATGGTGCGAGGCGGCCGGGAGAAGCTGGAGCTTGGCGGGCAGGCGGGATGAGGAAGATAGAGCAAGCAGGAGGATGGCGAGTAGATGGTGTGAGGCATGCGGGACAGATAGGCGTTGGGCGAGTAGATGGTGTTAGGCAGGTGGAGCGAGCAGGAGCTTGGCAGGCAGGCGGGGTGCGCCAGAAGGAGCAGACCGGTACGTGGCGAGTAGACGGCGCGCGTCAGGCGGAGTTGGCGTTGGCGCTGATTGTTGGCGGCTTGTTCGCCGGTCTGACGACCAATGTGCTGGAGCTGTTCCCGTATAATGTGTTCCTCTGGCTGGCGATCGGCGGCTGCCTGCTCCGTCCGGAGGAGTACGAAATCCAAGGAGGCGAACAGCGTGAGACAAGAGATTATGATCAACGGGCGCTTCCTGACCCAGTCAATCACCGGCGTCCAGCGCGTCGCGATGGAGGCGGTGCGGATGCTCGACGAGATGCTGGAGCGCGACGAGATCGACAAGCGTCGATACAGCTTCGTCCTGGTCGTCCCTCCAGGCGATCGCCAGGAGCTGCCGCTGCGACATATCGAGGTCCGGCAACGTGGTCGGCTAAAGGGCCATCTGTGGGAGCAACTCGAGCTGCCGCGTCTGTCGCGGGGCCAATTGCTGGTCAGTCTGTGCGGTCCGGCTCCGCTGGCCAAGCGACGGCAGATCGTGACGATCCATGATGCGGCGATCTTCGCCAATCGCGACAACTTCTCGCTGCTGTTCCGCAGCTGGTACCGGCTGCTGTTCACCGCATTCCGGGTCGCCTCGCGCAAGGTGATCACCGTGTCGCACTTCTCCAAGTCGGAGATTCAGCGCTACTGCGGGATCGGCGAGCGCAAGATCGCGGTCCATCATCTCGGCGTCGACCATATGGCCAAGACGATCGCCGACGAGGCGATCCTGGCCAGACACGGGCTGACGTCAGGCAACTATGTGCTAGCAGTGAGCAGCCGCAGCCCCAACAAAAACTTCGCCTCGATCGTCCAGGCGATCCGCCAGCTCGGCGACACCCCCTACGACTGCGTCATCGTCGGCGGCGCCCATGCGCAGGTGTTCGGCCAGGCGGCGGTTGGCGAAGTAGAGGGAGAAGTTGGGGTGCAGGAGAGCAGCCTAGTGAAGGAACGAGCCGATCAGACGGATGGCATGGCGGAGGGACGAGTGGAGCAGGCAGATGGCATGGCGGAGGGACGGGGCGAACAGGCAGATGGCATGGCGGAGGGACGCGGCGACCGGGCAGATGGCATGGTGCAGGAGCCAGTTGGTCATGAGGCCGCTAGCACGGTCAGTGCGGCAGCGTCCCGCAGCCAGGTGAAGCTGCTCGGCTACGTTAGCGACAGCGAGCTCAAAGCGCTCTACGAGCATGCCGGCTGCTTCGTCTACCCTTCCTTCTACGAAGGGTTCGGGCTGCCACCGATCGAGGCGATGTCCTGCGGCTGTCCCGTCATCGTCTCCCAGGCCGCCTCGCTGCCGGAGGTGTGCGGGACGCATGCGATCTACTGCGATCCGCATCGCCCTGCCGATCTGGCCGACAAGATCAGCCAGGTGATGGGGGACGAGGCGCTGCGCCGCTCGCTGCGCGAGCGCGGGCTGACGCATGCGGCGGGCTACAGCTGGCGCGCCTTCACGAGCGGACTGTTCGCCGAGATCGTGCGCTCGGGGTAGCTGGACGTGGGCGATGATGCGGTGTGGTGTGGTGTCGTGTGGTGTCGCGTGGGCAAATAACTGCAATAGTACCTCTATTTTTGTCGAAAACGGCGATTGCGGCGGTCGCAAGTGCAAAAGTGCAGTTAATTTCGTCGTGTGGAGCATTTGAAGAGCCGAATGGCCATTTTAACTGCACTTTTGCAGTTAATCAAGCGATTTGCGCTAGTTCAAGCAGAATTAAAGGTAGTTTTGCAGTTAAGCAAGCGCTACGGGCTAATGTAAGCAGATTTAAAGGTAGTTTTGCAGTTGTTGAAGGTAGGTACGGTACTCGGACCGCATACCGTTATCAACCTGCGGTCGACGCACCTGTACAAGGATGGGAGGAGGCGAATGATGAGAAAGCATATCGTCTTGATCTGCGAAGCGATGGGCGGCGGGGTGCGCAAGCATGTGCTGGATATCCTGCTACATCTCAATCTGGGCCGATATCGGGTATCGCTCATCTACAGCGACGGCCGGGCCGACATGCTCTTCACAAGTCAGCTCGGGCTGCTGCGCGATATGGGTATCGGTCTGTATCCGGTGGAGGAGCTGGTACGAGAGCTGTCGCCGCGTCGCGACTGGGCCGCACTGCGACGGACGATGCGACTGCTGCGGGAGCTGCGGCCGGATATCGTCCATTGTCACAGCTCCAAGGCCGGAGGCATCGGACGACTGGCGGCGAAGCTGTGCGGGGTGCGGACAATCCTGTATACGCCGCACGCATATATGTTCCAGAATGTCGGGCTGAGTGGCGGCAAGCGAAAGCTCTATACAGCGGTGGAACGTCTGCTCAGCCGCATCACAACGCTGACGATCAACGTCTCGGCCGGCGAGCGGCAGGCGGCGATCGAGCAGGGCGTCTTGCGGCCGGAGCAGTCGGTGCTGATCTACAATGGCATCTCCGGGCCGGGACGATCGGAAGCGCGAGTGGGCGCGAGCGGTAGCGGCCCGCATCGGGCTGTCGATGCCGCTGCCTATGCCAGTGCGTGGCGGCAGTTGCTTGGCGAGGACGAGACAGCGGCAGCCAAGACGTCGTCTGGAGAGGCAAGCGACTCAGATGAACATAATCGCGTCGCGGGCAGGGCGTCCAGTGGCTCAGATGCACATGGTCGCTTCACGAGCGAGACGGCCAGCGACTTCGGTGCAGTCAGTCGCATCCCGAGTGGGGCGCCCAACGGCTTCAGTGCAGATAGTCGCCTCGCGGGCCCGGGGTTGGATCAGCGGTCGGAGCCTGTTGCTGAGACAGCCGCTCTGAGGGCTGCCAGCTCCAGGTCGGCGAGCAATGTGATCAGCTTCGCCGAGGCTGAGCGAGCGGCCAGGCTCCGGTCCGGCGGTCGTCTGACGATCGGGACGTCGGCGAGGCTGGATGAGCAGAAGGACCCGTGGACATTTTTCCGTATTGCCCGGGAAATTGCGACACGATACGACCATGTCGACTTCGTCTACATCGGCGATGGGATCTACAAGGATGAGATATCCGAGCAGATTCGCGCAGAGGGACTGGAGGATCGCATCCGGTTAGTTGGCTTCCGCAGCAATGTGATGGAGCTGATCCAGGCGTTCGACATCTATCTGATCACCTCCTTGTATGAGGGGCTGCCCTACTCGATCGTCGAGGCGCTAAGCCTGGGGCTGCCGATCGTCGCGACCGACGTTATCGGCAACAACGAGGTCGTGCTGGCTCGCTACAACGGTCTGTTGTTCGAAGCGCAGCACATCCGGGAAGGCGTCGAGCGGCTGTCGCGGCTTATCGAGCACCCGGAGCTGATCGACTACTATGGTCGGCGGAGTCGGCAGCTGTACGAGGAGTACTTTACGCTGGGGACGATGATGGAGGCGCTGATCCTGGTCTACGAAGGCGGTCGTCCGGTGGGTCGACCCGTCACGATGCCGGAGAACGAGCGGCCTGCGCTGGCAGAGGCGGTCCGAGGCTATGCGCACGGGGGCGCTACGGCAGTGCCCGCAGCAGTCTGGCCGAGCATGCGAGAGTAATCTGCGAGCATCAGCTGGCGACGACTGCGGAGCCGGGTGGGGCCCGCGGTTCCCGGTACGGGAATAGCTCCATCTGCATGCGCGGTGCGGCGGGCGGAGCAAGCGACAGCGGCGACAGCGGGCAGCACGCAAAGCAGAGGCCGTGGCCCTGGTGCGACGCACAGTAAAGTAACAAGCAACCATAAGAGTGAGGGATGTCCAATGTGGAGCGACCTGGATTGTGACGTGAAGGAGCAATACGAGCTGAAGCATATGACGACGATGGGCGTCGGCGGGCCATGCGCCTACTATCTGGCGCCGCGTAGTCTGGCGACGCTGGAGCCGCTCTATGCGAGGTGCCGGGAGCTGGGGCTGCCGGTGCTGGCAGTGGGCAACGGCTCCAATCTGCTGGCGGACGACGCCGGTTACGACGGGGCGGTCATCCATCTCGGGCGACGGCTGAAGGGGATGCGGGTCGAAGGCGACACGCTGATCGCCGAGGCAGGCTTGCCGATGCCTAGACTGGCATGGGCGATGGCCAAGCAGGGGATCGCGGGCTTCGAGTTTATGGCCGGCATCCCCGGCACGGTCGGAGGCGGTGTCGTCATGAATGCCGGCTGCATCGGCAAGGATACGGCAGGCGTGCTGACTGCCATCACCTACCTCGACGAGGCGGGCGTGCTGCACCGCAAGCCTGCGGCCAAGCTCGGCCTGGGGTTCCGCAGCAGCTCGCTGCAGGGGACGCGTAGTCTGATCCTGCAAGCCGAGTTCCGCATGCAGCGGGGCGACGAGCAGCAGGATGTGATGGCCCGGACGCGGGCGGCGGCGGACATCCGCAAGGATAAATTCCCGCTGCATGTCGCGACGGTCGGCAGTACGTTCAAGAGCCCGCCGGCAGGTCCTCATCCCGGACGCCTGATCGAGGAGGTCGGGCTGAAGGGTCATCGGATCGGCGGCGCGGAGATCAGCAGGGTGCATGCCAACTGGATCATCAACCTTGGCTCGGCGACGGCGCAGGATGTGAAGCGGCTCATGCATGTGATGCAGGAGACGGTGCTGCGCAAGCTGGGCATCGAGATGGAGCCGGAGGTGCTGATCGTCTGAAGCATAGATGATAGATGGGAGATGAGCGGCTGGAGGAGGACATCGCCGGATGCGATGACGACTCGGCTTGGGTACGCGTATGACGATTCAGATACGGAATGGGGAGAGAAGGATGAAGAGAACAGGAATGACGGGGAGAGCGGGCTCGGCGGGTATGGCGTCCAAGCTGGCCACTGCGGCGGAGACGACGCGTCCGAGGCTGCGCGAGCCTCATCTAATCATCGAGGGCGGTCGCCCGCTGGGCGGCGAGGTGTCGTTGCCCGGAGCCAAAAACGCCGCTCTGCCGGCGCTTGTCGCGGCCTGCCTGGCGGACGAGGAAGTGACGCTGCGCAATGTGCCGCTCGGACTCAATGACGTGCAGAAGCTGATCCAGCTGCTGCAGGACTCGGGGGCCGAGGTGCGGCGCGAGGGCGCCGACCTGATCTGTCGGGGCGGCGGCTGGCGCGGCGGTACGCTGAGCGGCGAACTGGCCGGCAAGATCCGGCACTCGCTGCTGCTGCTGGGCGCTTCGGCGAGCTGGCGTCAAGGTCTGTTCCTGCCGCTGCCGGGCGGCTGCAGCATCGGCAACCGCAAGCATGACCTGCATCTGTCGGCGCTGCAGCAGATGGGCTACCGGATGGAGGAGAGCGAGCTCGGTCTCCATCTGTCGGCGAGCGAGCCGCATCCCGAGTCGGTGGTGGACTTCGCCTATCCGACCTTCGGCGGCACGCTGAATGTGCTGTTCGCCGCTGTCCAGTCGCGCTCGACGGTGACACTGCGTAATGCCGCCCGCAACCCCGAGGTGCTCGATGTGATCGAGCTGCTGGGCGCTATGGGCGCAGACATCCGCTGGACAGAGCCGGGGACGCTGCGCATCCAGGGCGTGGAGCGGCTGCATGCGGCGGAGCACACGGTGATGGGCGATCGGATCATCGCGGCGACGATCATATCGGCGGTCGGGGCGACGCGCGGCAGTGCGATCATCCGCAACGCGACGACACAGGTGCTGGAGGCCGAGACGGCGGCTTGGCGGTCTGCGGGTCTGCGGATCGAGGAGCTGCCCGGCGCCATCCGCGTCGCCTGGGAGCGGCCCTTGCGTCCGGTCGACGTCGTCACGGCGGCGTATCCGGGCTTCCATACGGACATTCAGCCGCTCCATACCGTGCTGATGATGCATGCGATGGGCACCTCAGAGCTGAGCGACACGATCCTCGACGGCCGCTTCGCGTACTGCGAAGAGTTGAACAAGCTCGGCGCAGACATCACGGTCCGCGACGGCGGCTTCATCTGCGTCAATGGCGCACCGGGCCAGACGGCCGTCATCTCCGGCACGGGTCAGCTGTACGGGACGGACCTGGTCGCGACGGATATCCGGGGCGGCGCGGCGGTCGCGGTCGCCGCGATGGCGGCGGCAGGGACGAGCCGGATTACTAATCTGTATCAGCTCGAACGTGGCTACGATCGCTTCCGCGAGATATTCACGGCGCTGGGCGCTTCGATCACCCGGGTCGACGAGTAAGACGGAGGCGGATGCAGCGATGGAACGAAAAGGCATGCTGTTTCAGATTATGAGCACCCTGGGGACGCGGATGGTCGTGCTGTTCGGCGCATTCGTCATCTCTGTCATCATGGCGCGGCTGCTTGGGCCGGAGGGCAAGGGCGTCATCACCGCCATCCTGGTCATCCCGACACTTGTCGTGACGATCGCCGACCTCGGCATCCGGCAGGCGACGGCTTACTATATCGGCCAGCGCACCTACGAGCAGCGGGATATCGTGTCGTCGCTAACCTTCCTGTGGCTGTTGACCTCGCTGCTCAGCATCGGCCTCGTCACGGTCATCTTCCTCTTACAGTATCAAGGACAATACAGCTGGTGGCTGCTCGGCGTTTGTATCCTGACGATCCCGGCCAATCTGGGCATCCAGTATTTACGCGGCATTATGCAGGGGCGTGGGCGGATCGGCGGCATCAACCGGGTCGAGCTCGTCAAGACGGGGCTGAACTTCCTCATCCTGATGCTGCTCGTCGGCTGGTTCGGCTGGGGCGTGTTCGGCGCTGCGCTGACGCAGCTGCTGATGCTGCTCGTGACGCTGTTCTATTCCTTCCGGCTGCTGCGGGGCGAGATTGGCTTCTCGGTGCGCGTCGTCCAGCCGATCCCATCGCTGCTTATCCGCAAAGGCTTTGCTTTCGCGCTCGCGCTATTCGTCATCCAGCTCAACTATCGGATCGATATCGTCTTCCTGGAGCGGATGACGAGCGTGACCGAGGTCGGGCTCTACTCCGTCGGCACCAATATCGCCGAGCTGATCTGGCAGCTGCCGACGGCGATCGGCCTCATCCTGTTCTCGCGCAGCGCCAGCTCGAAACGGTCGGAGGACGCGGTGGCTCGCACCGCCAAGCTGATCCGGCTCGTCGTGCCGCTCTTGCTCGTCTGCGGCGGGCTGTTCTGGCTGCTAGCGCCGACGATGATCGATCTGATGTACGGGGCGGCCTTTGCTGGCTCGGGGACGATCATCCGCTATCTGCTGCCGGGCATCGTCGTCATGGTTGTCTTCAAGCTGCTGCACGCCGATCTGTCGGGACGCGGCGCGCCGCTGTTCTCGCTGCGCGTGTCGCTGCTGGCGCTCGTCGTCAACATCGCGCTTAATCTGCTGCTGATCCCCGGCTACGGAGCGATCGGCTCGGCCGTCGCCTCCAGCATCAGCTACGGCGTCGCCGGGGTGCTGTTCGTCTGGCTGTATGCGCGACGCGAGGGCATCGCCCTCCGCGCGGTGCTGCTGCCGACGGCGGAGGATGTGCGGGAGATCCGGGCCACGCTCGGCAAGCTGCGAGCGCGGTTTGCGCCG
>NZ_BFBX01000086.1:0-14022 GCF_003851045.1 Paenibacillus sp. 598K
CGCATAGGCCTACTCGATGAAGCGATCTCTGCATGCAGGGTTTAACGATCCCTTGTTATCGTTTAATAACTAGAGGACTGCGCCTGCCGGTTGAGCATACGCAGCTTACAAGGGCCTGTGGGCCCTGCTCGCTTTTGTCCCCGTATTTCCACCACATGAAGAGTCGGCATTCTGGAAATCCGAGGACAACCGCGATGAGCGCTCATCTGTACGCGCAGACGCCATACTGCTATCAGGAGAGGGGCGACTGCATGTGACGAAGGAAAGGGAGCAAGCCTGGCATGCGCTGGAGACGACGCGTGTGTTGGAGACGTTGGAGACAGACCAAGGAGACGGCCTGAGCGTGGAGGCTGCGGCGAAGCGTCTGGAGGAGCATGGACGCAACGAGCTGCCGGAGGGCGAGCAGACGAGCGTCGTGTTGAAGTTTTTCAAGCATTTCCACGATGTGCTGATCTATATCCTGTTGGCGGCGGCCGTCGTAACGGCGCTGCTCGGGCACTGGCTGGACACGGCGGTTATCGTCGTCGTGGCGATCGTCAATGCGACGATTGGGTTCGTACAGGAGCACCGGGCGGAGAAGGCGCTGGAGGGGATCAAAAATATGCTCTCCCTCGAGGCAAACGTGCGGCGCGGCGGCGAGACGATGGAGGTGGAGGCGACGGACGTCGTGCCCGGAGATATCGTCCTGCTGAAGGCTGGCGACAAAATCCCGGCCGACCTGCGCCTGTTCAAGACGAGCAATCTGGCGGTCGAGGAGTCGGCGCTCACTGGCGAGTCGACTGCGGTGGAGAAAGGAACCGATGCGCTGGCCGAGGATGCGGTGCTCGGCGACCGCACCAATATGGCGTTCTCGGGGACGACCGTCGCCTCCGGCACCGGGCGCGGCATCGTCGTCGCGACGGGCCGCCATACCGAGATCGGGAAGATCAACAAGTCGATTGCCGAGGTTGAGGAGATGCAGACGCCGCTGCTTAAGCAGACGTCTCGCTTTGGCAAGCTGGTGTCGATCGTCATCGTCGGCCTGGCTGCGCTTATGTTCGCCTTCGGCTATCTGCTGCGCGACTACGAGACGGGCGAGCTGCTGCTGTCGGTGATCGGGCTGGCGGTGGCGGCGATCCCCGAGGGGCTGCCGGCGATCCTCTCGATCATCCTGGCGATCGGCGTGCAAAATATGGCCGGGCGCAACGCGATCGTCCGCAATCTGCCGTCCGTCGAGACGCTCGGCGCGGTATCGGTCATCTGCTCGGACAAGACAGGCACCTTGACGCGCAACGAGATGACCGTCACCTCGATCATGACCCATGACTGGGAGTACAGCGTTACCGGCACCGGCTATTCGCCAGAGGGCGAGATCCAGCGCGACGAAGAGCAAGTCGAGGTCAGCGAGGACCCGGTGCTGGCGGCCTTCCTGCGCTGCGTCAAAAACTGCAACGACGCCTCGCTGCGCAAGGATGAGGAGGGACATTGGGTCATCCAGGGCGATCCGACCGAGGGCTGTCTGATCACGCTGGCAGCCAAGGCCGATACGGAGGTGCCGGAGCTGAAGGCAGCATCCAAGATCCCATTCGACTCCGACTACAAATATATGGCGGTGCTGACCGAGCAGGACGGCCGCCAGGTCATCTACATGAAAGGGGCGCCGGACCGGCTGTTCGATATGGCGGAGCAGCAGCTGGGGGCGGACGGCGCAGTCAGCTTTGACCGGGAGGCATGGGAGGATCGGATGCGCGAGCATGCCCGACAGGGCGAGCGCGTCATCGGCGTCGCCATGAAGGAGCTGCCGGAGGGCGAGACGCTCGGGGAGCTGACGCATGACGACCTGCAGGAGGGACTGACGCTGCTCGGGCTCGCCGGCATCGTCGATCCGCCGCGCGAGGAGGCGGTCGAGGCGATCCGCGAATGCATCAGCGCCGGCATCCAGGTGAAGATGATCACCGGCGACCACAAGGAGACGGCGATGGCCATCGGCCAGCAGCTCGGCATCGGCGACGGCGAGGCGGGGCTGGAGGGCAAGGATATCGACGGCATGTCGCAGGAGGAGCTGGCGGAGGCCGCGCAGCAGTACCATATCTTCGCCCGCACCAGTCCGCAAAACAAGCTCCAGCTCGTAGAGGCGCTCCAGAGCAAGGGCAAGATCTGCGCGATGACCGGCGACGGCGTCAACGACGCGCCTGCGCTCAAGCGCGCCGATGTCGGCGTGGCGATGGGGATCAAGGGGACCGAAGTGTCGAAGGACGCCTCGGAGATGGTGCTCGCCGACGACAACTTCGCGACGATCGTCAAGGCGGTCAAGGAAGGCCGGCGCGTCTACGATAATCTTAAGAAGACGATCCTGTTCATCCTGCCGACCAACGGCGCCGAGAGCTTCCTCATCATGGCCAGCATCCTGCTAGGTACGATGATGCCGCTGACGCCTGTGCAGATCCTCTGGGTCAACATGGTCACCTCGGTCACCGTATCGTTAGCGCTCGCCTTCGAGCGGATGGAGCCGCAGGCGATGGAGCGGCCGCCGCGCAACCCGAAGACGCCGCTGCTTAGCGGCTATTACATCTTCCGCATCCTGTTCGTCTCGATCATCCTCGGCGGCGGCACGCTGGCGATGACGATGAGCTTGCTGGATCAGGGCTATGAGCAGGCGACCGTCAACACGGTGACGCTGCATACGATTGTCATCGCCCAGATGTTCCATCTGTTCAACTGCCGCAGCGAGCTGGGCCAGGCGTTTGGCCCTGGATTTTTCTCCAACCGCGCGGTCTATATCGTATCGGGACTATTGATCCTGTTGCAGCTGGCGATCACCTATGTGCCGTTCATGAACACGATCTTCGGCACCGAGCCGATCGCGCTGTCGTACTGGACCTTCCCGGCGCTGATGGGAGTGGCGATCTTCGTGATCATCGAGCTTGAGAAGTGGATCACCCGCACGATCGTCCGCCGCCGGGCGGATGCGGGCAAGGAGACGGCGCTGCAGGCTTGACGGTAACCGCTTCGGGCACGGCTGACGACCTTGTAGATGTACTCGAACGATCCTCGTAGGACGATGCGGGGGTCTTTTTTTTGCATATCGGGGCTTTCGGGGCTATTCGACAGGCAGGGATTTTCGACATGGAGGGCGAAAGCTAACATAATGCATCATTTTCGAATGTTGGACGTATTAGATGTTATAGGATGCAAGGACACATCATGGACGGAATGAAATGGGGGATCGACAATGGGCGGCAGTAATAAGATGAAGCTGGCGATGCTGATGCTCGTCGTAGTCGCTGTATGCGTCATCACGCTATCGCCGGGGCTGCTGGGTCTGAATCTCGTCTCTGGCGGAGCCTTCGAGCGGGCGGTTGCAATAACGGTGCTCGTCATGTGCGGACTGGTGCTGTTGTATGGCGCTTATCAACTGGTGTTGAAGTCGCCGCCGCCACCGCCGCCGCCGACTGAGGCGACGCGCAAGGCACAGACGCCGGAGGATCTCGCTGCTGCGCTGGCGGCGTATCGCTCGACGGATGGCGTACAGCAGGAGGTCGAGCATGGCCTAGAGCAGATGAAGCGGATGGGGCAACGGAGCCGCTCGATCCGCGAGGTGCTGGCCGACCGCTTCGAGGAGAGCGAGCTGAGCTACAAGAAGTTCATGGGCGTCATCATCGAGGTGGAGCGGCTGTTCTATGGCAACATCCGCAGCATCATGAACAAGCTCGGCGTATTCGATGCCGCAGACTTCCGCAGCTTTGCCAAGCGCCATCAAAAATCGTCCTTCTCTCCCCGGCTAGTGCAGGAGAAGACGGCGCTCTACCGGGAGTACAAGACGACGCTGGCCGCGTACCTCGAAGCCAATGAGGAGATCGTGCTGAAGCTCGATAAGCTGACGCTGGAGATCGCAAAGCTCTCGAGCATGGAATATCGCGATGTCGATGAATTGCCGGGCATGCAGGAGATCGACGCGCTGATCAAGCAGACCAAGCTGTATAGGGAGTAGCTGACCAGGTGACCGGTTGGCGAGGCAAGCGACGGGCCGTCTATAGCAAGACAAGATGGTGAGGGGCCCGCACCAAAGGAAGGAGAGGAATCAATGGCAGGCAAAGGAAAAGCGCTCATCTCGCTCTTGGCGATCGGCGCCATCGTGTTCGTCCTGGTCTACCTGGGAATCTCGTACACGTCGAACCTCGGCAAGACTGAGGATCAGGTGACGGCGGAGGGAGCCGACAAGCGACTGGAGAAGGTGTACAACAAAATCAAACCGGCGACGGCAGCGCCGATCAAGGGACAGATCGATCTCGATCCGGTCTCGGTCGCGGATGCGCTACCGGATATCGGCAAGTTCGAGGTCGCGGTGGAGCCGAGTACGACGAGCTTCGTCGAGATTTTCTCCTCAACGGAGAAATCGGGCACCGGCGTGGACGGCTGGCTGCGCGAGGTGGGCGAGGCATTTAACCGCTCAGGAGCGGTCGTGAACGGCCAACCGGTGTCGGTGAAGATCCGCAACATCGCCTCCGGCACGGCTGCCGACTATATCCGCTCCGGCAAGTACGTGCCGGACGCCTTTACGCCATCCAACGAGCTGTGGGGCGAGATGGTCAAGGCGAGCGGCGTCAAGCTCGAGCTGATCGAGAAGCGGCTCGCCGGCAATGTCACCGGCATTGTCGTCAAGCAGGCGAAGTACGACGAACTGGTCGAGAAGTATGGCTCGCTCGGGGTTCGCACCGTCACCGATGCGATCGCCGCCAATGAGCTGTCGATGGGCTATACTGACCCGTTCGCCAGCTCGACGGGGCTGAACTTCCTCGTGACCGCGCTCTCCTCGTTCGACAGCGCCGACCTGCTCGGCCAGACGGCAGTACAGGGCTTCGAGCAATTCCAGGCCAATGTGCCGTTCATCGCCTCGACGACGCTGCAGATGCGCGAGGCGGCCAAGTCGGGCGCGCTCGATGCGTTCGTCCTGGAGTATCAGACCTATGCCAATGCGGCGGATTTGCAGGGCGGTACGGTGTTCACGCCGTTCGGCGTGCGCCATGACAGCCCGCTGTACGCGCTCGGCGAGCTGCCGCAGGCGAAGAAGGATATTCTGAAGGCGTTCGCCGCCTTCGCGCTCAAGGCAGACAATCAGAAGCTGGCTGAGGAGAAGGGCTTTGGCGGGATGAAGGACTACGTCTCCGAGCTGGAGCCGGTACCAGGGACGACGCTGATCGCCGCACAGAAGCTGTGGAAGGAGAAGAAGGACGCGCACAAGCCGATCGCCGCAGTGTTCGTCGCCGACGTCTCGGGCAGCATGAACGGCGAGCCGCTCAATCGGCTCAAGGAATCGCTGCTGCAGGGCCAGAAGTATCTCGGCCGCGACAACAGCATCGGCTTCGTCTCCTATGCCAGCAAGGTAGAGATCAATCTGCCGATCGCCAAGTACGATACCAATCAGCAGTCGATGTTCGTCGGCGCGGTCAGCAGCCTGCAGGCGGGCGGCGGCACGGCCACCTTCGACGGCATCGCGGTAGCGATGAAGATGCTGCAGGAGGAGCTCGCCGTCAATCCGGATACGCGGCCGCTGATCTTCGTCCTCAGCGACGGCGAGACCAACGAAGGCCACTCGCTCAAGGATATCCGGGGCTTGATCGAGACGTACCAGATTCCGATCTATACGATCGGTTACAATGCCGATATCCAGGCGTTGCAGAGCATCTCCGGCATCAATGAAGCCGCCAGCATCAACGCCGACACCGAGGATGTCGTCTACAAGATCGGCAATCTGCTGAACGTGCAGATGTAGACGGATCGCGATTGCCGTCATTATCGGTCGAACGCATAAGCTTGAGCAAGGCCAAGGAATAACATCTGTCTAATATAGGAGGGGTTTGCATGTCATTTTCGATGGAAGTTATCGATGAACAGCAATTGAAGGCGGCGCTGGAGGAAGAGGTCAAGCCGGAGCCGGAGGAAGTCAAGCAGCTGCGCGAGCAAGCGACCGGCAATGTCAGCTCGATCCTGGAGATGGACCTGGAGTCGCTGGAGAAACGTCGCGAGATTATGCAATCGATCGATAAGTTCGGCCTGCAGACGATGCGCTCCTCCTCCGAGAAGAACGCGCTGCTGCAAGTATCCGTCGGCAATCTGGCGAAGGCTGGCGACGAAGGCGGCGATGTCGCGAAGGGGCTGACCGAGCTCAACATGCAGCTCAAGGACCTCGACCCGAGCGCCATCGATTTCGCCAAGGGCGGACTGCTCGGACGACTGTTCAACCCGCTGCGCGCTTACTTCGCCAGGTACGAGAAGGCGGATACCGTTATCGCTGACATCATCGTCTCGCTCGACCGTGGCAAGTCGGTGCTGCGCAACGATAACACGACGCTCGAGATCGAGCAGCAGGTGCTGCGCGACCTGACCAAGCGACTCAACAAGGAGATCCAGCTCGGCATGCTCATGGACGAGGAGATCGAGCGCCAGATCGAGGCGGCGAAGCTGCGCCAGGAGCCGGAGGACCGCATCCGCTTCATCACGGAGGAGGTGCTGTTCCCGCTGCGGCAGCGGTTGATGGATCTGCAGCAGATGCAGGTCGTCAACCAGCAGGGCGTCATGGCGATGGAGGTCGTCATCCGCAACAACAAGGAGCTGATCCGCGGCGTCGACCGGGCGCGCAACGTCACCGTATCGGCGCTCCGCATCGCGGTCACGGTCGCCAGCGCGCTGTACAACCAGCAGGTCGTGCTCAAGAAGATCGAGCTGCTGAACCGGACGACCGACCAACTGATCAGCGGCACCTCTCGGATGCTCAAGGACCAGGGCGCAGCGATCCACAAGCAGTCGCTCGAGTCGAGCGTATCGGTCGACACGCTGAAGCAATCGTTCTCGGATGTGTTGTCGGCGCTCGACGCCATCAGCGCTTACAAGCAAGAGGCGCTGCCGCGGATGCGCGAGACGATCGGCCAGTTCCGCGAGATGGCCGAGAAGGGCGAAGCCCAGATCGTCCGCATGGAGAAGGGCCAGCGTTTGGGGTTGTAGGCGTCTAGTTTACTGCATAGAATAGAAGAAAAATAGCCAAGGAATTTGCCTGCTGTTGAGGCAGATCCTTGGTTTTTTAGTGGGATCGTTTAGAGGCGAGACTTCTGTACTATACTAGACATAGGATTGCTTCAGAATGCTTTGACAAGTTTTAGATAAGTATGAGAGGATACGTATAATAGATCGAATCGATTCGGTTTTGAATTGATAACAAAGGCTGGTGAGAGCTGATGAATGACAATTCAGAGACTAGGTTTTCAGAAGAATTTACAGAAGAGCAAGAAACCGACAAAATTTTTGAATATGACAATTCCCAAGACATAGATATCTACCCCGATGCGACAATAAAAGTGGAGCGAGAGCAATACTCAATCTATGAATTAAAACGCAAATTTTCAAAGGAACTCATTATTCTTGATCCAGAGTTTCAACGTAAATATGTATGGGGTACGCAGCAACAATCTGAATTAATAGAATCGGTACTTATGGGGATCCCATTGCCATTGTTTTATCTAAATGAAACAAAGGATGGGAAGCTGGTTGTTGTTGACGGCCTACAAAGACTGACCACTTTCTTTAAGTTTCTTGATAATGAATTTAAATTGCAAGACTTGAAAATTCTAAATAATATTAATGACTGTTATTTTAGTCAATTAGGAGAAGCCTTTCAATCAAAGCTGGAGGATTATCAAATTATTGCCCAGGTTATAAAGCCGCCTACTCCAGAAAGAATAAAGTTTGACATTTTTGATCGTGTGAACAGAGGAGGGACTCGTCTCAATCAGCAAGAGATGAGAAATGCACTATATCAAGGAAAAGCAACAAAGCTTTTAAAGGATTTAGCAGAAAGTAAAGCGTTTCTTGAGGCGACGGACAATAGTATTACAAAGGATCGAATGAAGGATCGTTACATGATTTTAAGAATGGTAGCTTTTTATTTATGGAGGACTAACAAACTTTTGGATGCAAACGGCAATTTATTGGAGTACCGCACAAAAGAATTAGATGAGTTTTTGGGTAAGGCAATGGAACGTATTAATGCAATGCGAGACGAAGATATTACAAAAGTAAGATCAGTCTTTTTGTTGTCGATGGAAAATAACCTTTTACTATTTGGGAATAAAGCATTTAGAAGAACAAATGGTGAGCGTAGATACCCTGTTAATTTAATTCTTTTCGAATCCTTTGGTTATTTATTTTCTCATTTTAGAAAAGAAGTATGCAATGATAATAAAACACGTATTACTGTTCGCGTTAATGAGTTAATGAACGATGATAGTTTTAAGGATTTGCTGTCTACGGATCGAGGCAGAGGGGTTGTCATTCCACAAATTTTCAATAAAATAGATCAGTTGAAGGAGGAATTCCAGCGTGATTTCGCAGCTGACAATTAAAGGTTTGAAAAGTATCGATAACACAGATCTCGCGATTAAGCCGCTGACCTTATTTGTAGGCATGAATTCATCTGGAAAATCTACCGCTGTTCAATCGATTTTGTTGGCAATGCAAAACATTACAGAGGAAATCGGATCTCCTATCAATGGTGATTTGGTATCGATCGGGGAATTTGATGAAGCTACAAACTTCAGATCCAATTCGAAAGAAATTGAAATTCACCTAGAGTCAGAAAATGATGCGTCTGTGCGAATGAAATTTTACGAAGACGAGCAGCAAATGGTGAAATGGAAGTATGAAGGACAACCCTCTGAAGAAATGATTGCCTATTTGCATAGGAAAAACAAACGCATTCAGTATCTTTCCGCGAACAGAACAGGGGCTCAGGATACGTATTCGAAAAATTACAGCAGCAATTTGAATTTTGGCAACCTGGGTGAGTACACCATCCATTATTTTGAGACTCACAAAAAGGACATCATTCATAGCTCGCTAATTAAAGATCAGGAGCTTGGAAGCACCCTGCAAATCCAGGTTAATTACTGGATGAATCATATTATTGATGCCGAGTTAACGACAGAGGATATTGTACGGACAGATAAAGTCAAAGCCCAATTTCACATGTCTGGAAATCGCAAGGTCAGACCTAAAAATATCGGCTCGGGATTGAGTTATTTAATTTCAATTATAGTTTCCATATTGTCCTCGAACGAAGGGGATCTTCTTGTAATAGAAAATCCGGAAATTCATTTGCATCCACGAGCGCAATCCCGTTTGACAGAGCTGTTTGCATTTGCAGCCCAGAGTGGTTTAAAACTTATCATTGAATCACATAGCGATCATATTTTCAATGGTGTCCGCAAAGCGATTAATAAAAAGACGATAACAAGTAACGATGTTTCCGTCTACTATTTTAAAATTGATAACAACTATATTACAACTCCTACTCGCATTGAATTTAAAGCGAATGGCAATGTGGTGAATCATCAAAAAGGTCTATTTGATCAGTTCGATGATGATTTAGATGAGTTGCTGGGGCTGTGATGATGGAGATCATACTTAATGAATACTCGCTAGATGGGCAGTTTGAGACAATGGACCTGTTTTTTGATTCCTTGAAGCCCATGATAAAGATACATAAGCTGATTAAAGAAGCGGACACTGTGGCTTTGCTACGGCACCACGAGATGTATCAAAGGTTAGTTACGCATGATAAAACGTTGCATGACGTTATGGTTGATAATCGCTCAAGGACTTCGGATGAGATAAGGGTTTTTAAACGAATGATTAGGGAACTTACATCTGAAGATCCTTTCTGGACAACCTTGCCTTCGCATAAACCCAGCGACAGTTATGTTATCGCTACTAATGGAAGTATTCCCACAAATGGTCATGGCTTGGCTGAGGCGTGTGAACGTGATAAGGTGATCGTCTCATTTAAGCACCCCGCCTTTGAAGACGATACGCTTGAAATTTTGAAAAATAATAAACCGATCGTAATCATGAATTTTATTGATCCCTCGCAGTTGTCAGAACTAATGCATGAACGTCGGTTAGTAACGCCTCATTTGTATTGCAAATACCGATTTAATTCGGAAAAGTTATGTTTCGACTTATTGGAAGAAGATCATGGTTTTGATCTGTTGACAGAGGGTGAGGTAAGAGCATTCATTTCCTCCTTTAAATCGTTTCATGAGCTAAGTTGGGATGAAATTTTGAAAAGTGACGGTCTGGAATATAAGTTATACTCCCCCTCTCGAAAAGAAGAGGATTGGTTTAGAGGATCTCAGTACACAAATAAGAACATATCCAAGTTTAGAACGAGCAGGAAATATCGTTGTTTTGGATTCAGGGAGGGCGATGCTTTTTTTGTGTTGCGATTTGAATTAGACCATAAAGAAAGTGACAAAGGATAATAAAATTCGCCTGCTCGCAACTGTTGCGACGCGGGCATTTTTTCTTTTTTCCAAATGTTAACCCCCTTAAAGGCTTGCCCTCCACGGACAACCTATTCTAAGATGAAGAAAATACCTGCTGGTTAAGGAGGCACCCCCTTGGAATCTAGCCGACCGGGCTTGTCGCAGCAATCGTTGCGAGGCGTGCCCGAGCTGAAATATGTGAATGCCGATAATGTCGTCCGGTATCGGGCGATCATGCGGTTCTTCTATCAGGAGTACAAGCGTCTGCGCTACTGGATGCGGACCGAGGAGGTCTATGAGGCGCTCGCGGAGTGGAATGTCTGGCCCGGCTATACGCTGGAGATGTGCCAGCATGATCTCGACCAGCTCGTCGAGTGGCAAAACCTGACGGCCCGGCATGACGGTGGCCGTTCGTCGACGCTCGAGGAATATCTGCGCAAAAAAATGCAATATCTGCTCCGGCCCTACTCGATCGAGATCGAGCGGATGCTGGAGGGACTGGAGAAGGTGACCGGCTACGGCGGCTCGCTGGAGGCGTCGCTGTTCGACACGATCGCGGACCGGCTGTTCCGCATCCGCAGCGAAGCGGGCGAGCTGTCGCCGGAGCAGGCGCTCGAGCTGTGGAACGAGCTGTACCGGGCCTTCGTATCGCTGCATGAGAATGCCGCCGACTACATCGCCAGTCTGCAGACGGCGCGCGCCGAGGAGATGATGGTGACGGAGGCGTTCCTCGTCTTCAAGGAGAAGCTGACGGATTATCTGCAAAACTTCATCCAGGCGCTGCAACGGAGTGCCTACAAGATCGAGGGCAATCTGGCCCGTATCAGCGCGAACGTGAGGGACCAGTTCCTCGAGCAGGCGCTCCAGGGCGAGCTGGACAAGCCTCGGCTCGAGGAAGCGCCGGAGCGCGAAGCGATGCTTGAGGAGATGCGGCAGGGCTGGCATAATATCCAGCGCTGGTTCATCGGCGAGGGCTCGTCGCCGAGCGAGCTGACGATGCTGGAGCGGGCGACCAAGGACGCGATCGCCCGTATCGTCCGCAGCGCGATCCGCATCCAGGAGCGCAAGCGGGCCGGCGTCAGCCGCAAGCGCGAGCTGGAGCATCTGGCGCTATGGTTCGCACGGACGGAGTCGCTCGAGGAGGCGCATCGGCTGGCGGCGCATACGTTCGGCCTGTTCCGGACGCGCCATCTGCAGGGCGAGGACCTGCGGGATACCGACCGCTCGGACAGCTCGAGCTGGGACGAGCGCCCGATGGTGAAGCCGCTGCGCTCCCGCAGCCGCAAGCGGGGCGAGCGGTCCACCGCCGACGCGGTGCGGGACAATGAAGCGCGTAAGCGTCGCGAGCGCGAGGCGTATCAGGTGCGCCAGGCGGAGGAGTGGCGCATGATGGAGTCGCTGCTGGAGCGAGGACGCGTCAGTCTCTCCGAGCTGGGGGTGGTGACGGCGGCGGATCGGCGGCGGTTGCTGCATTGGATCGGCCGCTGCATCACGGCAGGCAAGAGCCATTCGTTTATGACAGCGGAGGGCGTGACGATCACGATGAGCAATCCCCGTACCGAGTCGCGCACCGTGCTGCGCGCGGAGGATGGCGAGCTGGACATTGCGGACTATGAGCTGACCTTTGTGTTGGCCGATGCTGCGGGCGGGTCTGCGGATCGAGCGCGGGCGGAAGCTGCGGCTGGGTTGGATACATCACAGTAGTGAGCCGTGTCGAAGCGTGACTGGATCCGGCAAGGATAGAGCAAGACGCGATTGGCGTGTCAGGAGGAGAGCTGGATGAGAGCAAGCAACGCCGCCCGACGGGCGAGCAAGCAGGGGAGACATGCCGAGCAGGCGGCAGAGCGCAAGCGGGCATGCATGCACGCCCTGCTGAACCGGCCATGGCTGACGAAGGAAGAGGAGCCGGAGCTGTATTATACGGTCAAGGACCACTATGAGGAGCTGCGCGATTGGTTCATGGACAAGGCGGGTCTGCCGCTGCTCCTGACCCGGACGATCGCCAAGCTGGACAAGACGCCAGTGACGGCGTACCAGTGGATGGGGTTCGCGGAGTTCCGCGAGCCGCGTGACTATGTGTTTTTTACGTATGGGCTATGGTATCTCGAGGGCAAGACGGAGTTCGACCAGTTCCTGCTGACGGATATCGTGGAGGAGGTGCGCGAGCAGATGACCGGCAACGGTCTCGATGCCGACTGGCGCGTCTACAGCCACCGGCTGTCGATGACCCGGGCGCTCAAAAAGCTGCGCGCGCTCGGCGTGCTGCACACGATCGACGGCGATGAGAGTCAGTGGGCGCAGGATGAGGGGCGCAACGTGCTGTACGAGAGCTCGCCGACGGCCCGCTATGTGCTGCGGCGTTTCCCCGGCGATCTGCGGAGCTGCTCGACATTGACCGATCTGGAGGACCCGATCCCGTATGCGGATACGCAGCAGGGCGAGTCCGACCGTCGGCGCAACCGGGTGTACCGGCGGCTGCTGATGGAGGCCGCCGTGACCGACAGGCAGTGGGATGAGGCGGACCTTCACTATATGCTGCGGCAGCGCCGGGCGATTATGGATCAGCTCGAGCAGACGTTCGGCTGGGTAGGCCGACGGTATCGCGAGGGGCTGTTCTTCTTCCATCCGGAGCTGACCTCGGAGAGCGAGCTGTTCCCGACCTTGGCCGCTGCCTCTGACCTGGCGATGCTGGCGGCGGGCGAGCTGCGCAAGCGGCTGGCCGAGGAGGGCGGGCTGTATGTGGAGGATGACGGTACCGTGCGTGTCACGGTCACGGAGATGGAGTCGATCTTGTACAAGCTCCAGCTGCGGCACAAGGACTATTGGAGCAAGGAGCTGCGGCAATCGACGTCGCAGGAGCTGGCGGCGCTCTGTCTGGCGCATCTGGATGACTGGGGACTCGGACGGTGGGAGAGCGAGACGAGCTTCCTGATCTCGCCCGTGCTCTCGAGGTGGAATGCGGAGTATGCCAACATGGAATTCGACATGCAAGGGGGAGCATCATGACGCAAGCGACAACGGAGGAGACGGCGCTGCCCAGATGGCAGATGCATCGGGTAGGCATCCTCAACTTCTGGTATTACGACGAGGAGGAGTTCCAGCTCGAGCAGGGACGCATCATCCTGCGCGGGGCCAACGGCTCAGGCAAATCGGTGACGATGCAAAGCTTCCTGCCGCTCGTGCTCGATGGCGACAAGCGGGCGCATCGGCTCGATCCGTTCGGCTCGCGGGATCGCCGCATCGAATATTATCTACTCGGGGAAGAGGACGCAGGCAAGACAGATGTCACCGGCTACCTGTGGATGGAATTCCGCCACAGCGGCACGGGCGCCTACAAGACGATCGGGATCGGGCTGCGGGCGCGCCGTCATGCGGCGCAGGTGCAATTTTGGGGCTTCCTGCTGGAGGACGGTCGGCGGATCGGCCGCGACTGCTGGCTGTACAATCGCAACCAATGGATCGAGGACGAGGTGCGGGTACCGCTGGACCGCAAGGGGCTGGAGGCACTGATCGGCAGCGGCGGTCAGGTCGTCCTGGATCAGAAGAGCTATCAGGATATGGTGAACCGGCATTTGTTCGGATTCTCGGATAGCGACGCCTTCCAGGATCTGCTGCAGCTGATGATTCAGCTGCGTAGTCCCAAGCTGTCCAAGGACTTCAAGCCGTCGGCGATCTATGAGATCCTGCATCAGGCGCTGCCGCCGCTCATCGAGGAGGAGCTGCGGCC
>NZ_BFBX01000086.1:14146-14817 GCF_003851045.1 Paenibacillus sp. 598K
GAGGAGGAGCTGCGGCCGCTCTCCGAGGTGCTCGAGGATATGGATCAGATGGCGGATCGGCTCGACGAAGTGCGGCGGCACCGCTCCGAGCTGTCGCGGCTGCAGGACCGCTACAATACGTACAACGAACATAATCTGTACGCACGCTCGGAGGAGCTGCTGGCAGCGCGAGCCGAGCATGCGAAGACGGACAAGCAGGTGCAGGCAGCGGCTAGCGAGCTGGCGGGAGCGACCCGTGACAAGGAGGCAGCAGCCGGGGAGCGGACGGCTGCGCAGGCTCTCCAGCAGGAGCTGGCTGCCGAGCGGGCGCTGCTGGAGAAGCATGAGGCGATCGGCAAGCAGCGGGAGTACGAGTCGGCGACGGCTGCGCTGCAGATCACCGAGACGCAGCTGGAGCGCTCGCGCGACAAGCTGACGAAGCTGCGCATCCGGCAGGAGCAGCTGGCGCGGGAGCAAGCGGATGTCGGCGCGAACTGCGCTGCGGCAGAGCGCCAGCAGCGCGAGCTGCTGGAGGAGCTGGAAGGACTGGCGACGGATATCGAGTTCGCCGATCATGAGCTCTACCATCGCTACTGGACGCCGGACGTGCCGGAGCATGACGACTGGCGGGACGGCTGGCGTCGCGACGTCCGCTCCCATCGCGAGCGGGTGGAGGCGGCACGCGCCAAGGC
>NZ_BFBX01000086.1:15043-16019 GCF_003851045.1 Paenibacillus sp. 598K
GCTGCTGGAGGCGGAGCAGGAGGCTTACAAGGAGGATCTCCTCGGCTGGCAACGCGGGCTGCGGCAGCTCGGCTACGATCAGGAGGCGCTGCGGGAGGCGTTCGGTGCGGTGCGCGATTACGGTCTGGCGCAGCCGTCGCTGGAGCCGATCCGGGCCTCGCTGCTGCGCCGCTTCGAGCAGGACCGCGAGACGCTGGTCGCGCAGCGGCTGCTGATCGAGCGTCGTCAGAGCGAGCTGGAGAGCGAGCGGCAGGCGTTAGGGGAGGAGCTGCGATCTTGGCAGCAGAGCCGCGAGCCCGAGCCGCCGCGCAGCGCCGCCCGTGCGGGCCGACGCGACAAGCTGGCAGTCGGCGTAGGGGTGCCGCTCTACGCGGCCTGCGACTTCAAGCCCGAGGTGTCCGAGGAGCGCAAGGCGCGCATCGAGGACGCGCTGGCGCATGCCGGGCTGCTGGATGCCTGGATCGCGCCGGATGGCCGGATGGGCAGCCTCGCGAGCGGCGAGGAGGAGGCGTGGCTGCTGCCGGCTCCGGTGGAGCTCGGCTACACGTTGGCCGATCTGCTGCAGCCTGACGTGCCGGAGGGCTGCGGCGTCACGACCGCTCAGGTAGCCGATGTTCTTGCGAGTTTGCTATGGGACGAGGAGGGCGTCCTTGTCGGCGAGGGTCAGTGGGCAGGCGCTGTCGCAGGCGACGGGGCCTACCGTCTCGGTCCGCTCGCGGGCCGAGCGATGGTCCGGGAGCGGGCCGAGTATATCGGCAGAGAGACGCGAAAGCGGACGCGGCTGCTGGAGATCGCCAGACTGGAGGCGCATATCGCGGCCAAGGATGGCGAGCTGGCCGAGATGGCTGCGGACATCGCAGCGGCGCGCGAGGCCGAGCGGCTGCTCGCGGCGGAGCGGGACGGGTTCCCGGACGGTCGCGGGCTGGCATCGCAGCTCTCTGAGCTACAGAAGGGCGAGCACCGGCTGCAGGCGATG
>NZ_BFBX01000086.1:16065-18996 GCF_003851045.1 Paenibacillus sp. 598K
GCACCGGCTGCAGGCGATGCTCGCCCAGGAGGAACGGGCGACCGCGCGTTACAAGGAGAAGGCGGCGCAATGGCGCGAGCTGCAGCGGCAGCTGCATGAGCTGACTGCAGGCTGGACCCGCCTGAAGCGCGAGCGAGATCTGGCGGAGGCGGCCGAGGCGGCGCGCGACTACGAGGCGCAGCTCTCCGAGCTGCATGCGCTGTGGCGGCAGTATCGCGACGCGCAGCGGCTATGGCAACGGCTGGCGGAGGAGCTGACGGCGGCGGAGCAGGATACGGAGGACGAGGAGTTGCTGGAGGACGAGCTCGATGAGCGGCGGCGCGATCAGCGGACGCAGGTCGAGACGCTGCGGCGGATGATCGAGGAGCTCGGCCTGGCCGATATCGCCCGTCGCCTGGAGGAGCTGCGGCGGGAGCAGTCGGAGATCGCGGCGCTGCTCAAGCGGCTGGAGAGCGATTGGAATGCTGCTAGTGAACGGGCGGCGTCGGCGCAAGGACAATTGACCGTGTATCGTGAGCAGGCCGAGTCCAAGCTGGCCGAGCTGAATGCTGCCAGCGAGCGTCTGGCGGCCGAGTTGGCGCTCGGACTGGTCGACGAGTGGCGCGAGCGGCTGGAGGAGACGGCGGGCTCAACTGCGGCGAAAGCTGGGCAGACGGGCACAGGGGCAGCAAACGTCGGAACGCTGGGCGCGGGCTTGGCGAGCGGCGGGACACCCGGCGCGGCGGACTCAAGCGGTGCGGACAAGGATGCGGAGACGCGTGCGCTCATCGCCTACGCCGAGCAGATCCGGGAGCGGTACATGTCGGTATTCGAGGGGCGAATCGCCGAGAATATTACGAACCGGATGCTCGAGCAGTTCAACAGTGCGCGTATGCTGCTGACCGAGTATGTGATGGAGACGGTGACGGACGAGCGGACCGGCAGGCTGCTCCTGCTCTCGATGCGTAATCCGCAGCAGCCGCTGCCGCCGCGCGTCCTGCTGGACGAGCTGGCGGAGCAGGAGGCCGAGCAGAGCGCTCTGCTGAGCGAGAAGGACCGCGAGCTGTATGAGGAGATCATCCTGCGGAGCGTCGGCAAGGCGATCCGCCAGCGCATCCATCGGGCCGAGCAATGGGTACGCGAGATGAACCGGCTGATGGGCGAGCGCGACACGTCCAGCGGCCTCCGGCTGCGTCTGGACTGGGAGGCTCGCCGTCCCGGCGGCGACGAGCAGCTCGACGTGCTCGATCTGGTGGAGCTGCTCAAGCGCGACTCGCATCGGCTGCGCGACGACGAGATCGATGCGATGATCGCCTACTTCCGTGCACAGATTACGGAGGCCAAGCAGTCGGCGCAGGAGGAGCAGGGCTCGTTGCGCTTGCATCTGTACCGGGTGCTGGATTACCGCAATTGGTTCCGCTTCGAGCTGAAGTACCGGAAGGGCGAGCAGACGGGCTATCGTCCGCTTACGGATGCGCGGTTCAACGTGCTGAGCGGGGGCGAGAAGGCGATGGCGATGTACATCCCGCTGTTCGCGGCGACCTGGTCCCGATACTCCGACGCCCGTCCCGACGCGCCGCGCCTGATCTCGCTCGACGAGGCATTCGCGGGAGTGGACGAGGAGAATATGCGCGACATGTTCAAGCTGCTGACTGATATGGGCTTTGATTACATGATGACGTCGCAGGTGCTGTGGGGCTGCTTTGACACCGTGCCGCAGCTAGCGATCTATGAGATACACCGTCCCAAGGATGTCGACTTCGTCACCTTGTTCCGCTACCGCTGGAACGGTCGGCGCAAGGAGTACGTCGAGGCGGCGCAGGCGGAGCAAGCGACATGAAGCAACAGGATGGGCCGGATCGGCTAGCACGAGCCAGACGGTATTTCGGCCAGCCTGGCTTTGCCCGGCTGCTGCGCGAGATCTGGAGGCGCTACGCATCTCTGGGAAGAGTCGGAGGAACGGCTGTCGTGAGCGATCCGTATGCGGAAGAGCTGGAGGCGGTGCACGGCTTCATGGGCTCGTATCGACGGCCGGGCGAGCATCTGGAGGTCAAGCTGGCGAAGTTCGAGTATGAGCTGCGTACATCGGTATTCGAGCTGACGATCCCGCAGCTGCATGAGCTGCTCACGGGTAGCATGCTCCTGACCCATGCGGAGCGCCGAGAGCTGCTGGAGCAAGACTGGCTGACCGTATTCGACGAGGTCCGGGCGCTGCTGGCAGCGGAGGACGAGCGTTATGCCGACCTTGCCGGTTGGCTGAACAGGCTGCGGGATGGTCAGGCGTCAGCCTACCGAACGTTGCGAGAGGCATGGAAGGCGGATCTTGGGCTGGCGAGCAAACAGCTCGGCTGGGCGATAGCGGCGTGGCGGAGGTTGATCGATACCGAGGCGGCGCGCGGGGAAGGTTGTCGACTGCCGGTGCTCGCGGCGGCGGTCGCTGGCGATCCGCATGCGCTCGACCGGAACACGGTGGCGGGCAGGCTGCTGTTCCAGGCGCTGCGGGATTGGACGGGGCAAGGCTCGCTTGCGGAGGACGAGGCGGCAATCGCAGCGAAAGGCGCAGCGGCAGCGGAGACGAGCGTCTCCGGCGCTGAAGAGCAGGAGGCTGCGCAAGGCATCGACAGCTTGGCTGCGAGGGAGATCTACCGGCAGGCTGGCATACGGGATGACGATATCTCGTCGCTGGTCCATCTGTGCCGACCGGGCGAGCAGCCACATGTGCTGACGCTCCGCCAGGTAGAGCAGCTCGAGGCGTTGCCGCCTGCCGAATGCCTCTACGTCGTCGAGAATCCGGCAGTGTTCTCCAGTCTGGTAGATGGGGCGCTGGCAGCAGGCATAGTTGCTCGGCCTGACGACACGGTGCTTGATGAAGCGCCTCCTTTGCTCGTATGCACGAGCGGACCGGCCAGCGCTGCGGCGCTGCGGCTGTTTGACCGAATGGCAGATGGGGGG
>NZ_BFBX01000087.1:0-259 GCF_003851045.1 Paenibacillus sp. 598K
CGATGCGGGCGATGATGTCGATCTGCGCCTTGCTGCGATTGAACATCGCCAGCGTCGGCAATCCGCGCAGCACATCGTGGAAGTGGCCGCCCAGCCGTCCGAGCAGCTTGAACTGCTTATCCGTCTTGGCCTTGGCGCTGATCCCGATCAGGATCATGAACAGGACGAGTAGCGGCATCGTCACTGCGAAGACGATCGCCGAGAGGCGATCAACCGTGACGGTCATGCAGAACACCGCGACCGGCACGAACATCGAGAT
>NZ_BFBX01000087.1:326-63390 GCF_003851045.1 Paenibacillus sp. 598K
ACCGGCACGAACATCGAGATCGCAAGCTGCGGCACATATTTGCTCAGATAGCTTTCCAACTGCTCGATGCCTTCATACACGGTGCCGACCAGTTCGCCGCTCCGCTCGCCCTTGCCATACTCCGGCCCCAGCTCCGACAGCTTGCTCACCAGCCGCAGCCGCAGCCGGCTCTTGATCCGCTGCGCCATCGCTGAGGCGGCATAGTCGCCCGTCCCCTGCAGCAGGGCGCGCGCGCCGATGATCGCCAGCAGGATGCCGAGCGGGGGCAGCAGCGCCGTCAGATCGAGGCCGCCCAGGAACGCCCCGTTCACGATACGCGCCATATAGACAGCTTGCACGATGAGCAGCAGCCCTCCCGCTGCGCCCAGTCCGACGCTGATCGCCAACAGCTTGCGCGTGCCTTGCACCTGCTTGAACAGTCGCTTCATCATCGCCGCCGCCCCCTTTTTGTTTTTGATGTGGTTAACGATTCATGTCGTTACATTACTGTCCCAGACGCCGCCGTCCAGGCGACACGCTCGCAGCGACTGACCGTCAGTAGTCCAGATGATCCTGTGCGGTGACCCGCTTGCGGAACACCCAGTACGTCCAAGCCTGATACGCCAGCACGAACGGCAGTACCGTCGCTGCGACGATCGTCATCACCTTCAGCGTATACGTGTTGGACGCCGCATTGTAGACCGTCAGTGACCAGTCCGGGTTAAGCGAGGAGATCATAACATTCGGGAACATCAGCAGGAACACCGTTATCGTCGAGAGCACGATTGTCGCCCCCGTCATGATGAACGCCCAGCCATCGCGTCCGGCTTTGATGAAGAAGTGGACCGACAGCAGCGCCATTCCCGCGAGCACCGGCACGAGGCCGGGGTTGATCCCTTGCGAGGAGAACATCTCCGTCTCAAAGTAGCTCAGCACGACGAACAGCAGCAGCACCGCGCTCGTCCAGGCGCCGATCCGCTGAGCGACCCGGCGCGCCCGATCCCGCAGCACGCCCTCTGTCTTGAGCGACAGAAACAACGCGCCATGCAGCAGGAACAGCAGCACCATGCTCAGTCCGGCAGCAATCGAATACGGCGAGAGCAGATCCCAAAAGGAGCCTACATAGTTCATGCTCGCATCGATCGGCACGCCGCGCATCAGATTGGCGAGCGCCACGCCCCAGAGCAGCGCCGGCAGCAAGCTGCCGATACAGATAATCCAGTCCCACATCGTCCGCCAGCGCTTGCTCTCCAGCTTGCTGCGGAACTCAAACGCCACGCCGCGCCCGATCAGCGCGAGCAGCATGAGGAACAGCGCCATATAGAAGCCGCTGAACAACGTCGCATACCAGTTCGGGAAGGCGGCGAACATCGCGCCGCCAGCCGTGATAAGCCATACCTCATTGCCGTCCCAGAACGGACCGATCGTGTTGATAACGACGCGCCGCTCCGTATCCGTCTTGCCCAGGAACGGCGTCAGCATGCCGACCCCGAAGTCGAAGCCCTCCAGAAAGAAGAAGCCGATGAACAACACTGCGATCAAAATAAACCAAACCGTCTCGAGCATCTACCCTTCGCCCCGCTTTCTCATCATAATCACAGCACCGCGGCTGTGCCGCTGTCCTGCGGCTGGCCGCTCTTCGCCTTGTGGTGCGGCGCGTCGACGTCTGCGCCCTGGCGCACCGTATGCACGACCAAATAGATAAAGGCGGCAGCGATCAGCCCGTAGACGATCGTGAAGCCGATCAGCGTCGTCGCTACCATGCCGCTAGAGACGACGGGCGAGACACCCTGCTCCGTCCGCTGCAGTCCGAACACGACCCATGGCTGCCGCCCGACCTCCGTCATGATCCAGCCTGCGGTGTTTGCGATGAAAGGCAGCGCCATCGCCGGCAGCATCCAGCGAAGATAACGCGGCGAGTTCTCCAGACGATTGCGGATGACCTTGTACGTCCCCAGCATCCCGAGCAGGATCATCAGCATGCCTGCGCCGACCATCGCCCGGAAGCTCCAGAACGTCGTCCGCACAGGAGGAATATAGTCGCCTGGGCCGTACTCGGCCTCATATTGCGCTTGCAGCTCCAGCATTCCCGGCACGCTGCCGCTCAGCTTGTTGTAGGAGAGCACGCTGAGCAGATACGGGATCTCGATCTGGAACGGGTTCTCCTGCTTCTCCGGACTAATGGACGCGATGACGGTCCACGGCGCATGCTCCTCCGTCGTATTCCACACGCCCTCAGAGGCGGCCATCTTCATCGGCTGCGACGTCATCAGATGCTGCGCCTGGTCATGACCGGCGAATGCAGTGAGCAGACTCGAGACGAGCGCAACGACGATAGCAATCGTAAACGAGGTGCGGAACACCTCGATCTGCTGCTTGCGCAACAGCTTGTAGGCGCTGATCCCTGCTACGAAGAAGGCTCCGGTGGCCAATGCGCCAAAAATAACGTGCGGGAACTCAACCCATAGCTGCTTGTTGCCCAGCAAGGCGAAGAAATCGTTCATCTCGGCACGGCCGTTGACGATCTCGAAGCCTACCGGCTCCTGCATGAACGCATTGGCGCTAAGAATCCAGAGCGCCGACAGCGTAGCCGCGACAGCCACCAGCCAGATGCAGGCGAGGTGGATCTTCTTGGGCAGCCGGTCCCAGCCGAAGATCCAGATGCCGAGGAACGTCGACTCCATAAAGAAGGAGACGAGCGCCTCCACCGCCAACGGCCCGCCGAACACGGCGCCGACATAACGGGAGAAGTCGGCCCAGTTCATGCCGAACTGGAACTCCTGCATGATCCCTGTGACGACGCCGACCGCGAAGTTGAGCAAGAAAATTTTGCCCCAGAACTTCGTCATGCGCTTATACTTCTCGTCGTCGCGGATGACATACATCGTCTGCATAAATGCAATTAAATACGCCAGTCCAATCGACAACGGCACGAACAAGAAATGATAAATCGTCGTGATGCCGAATTGTAATCTGGCAAGCTCGACAGCTTCCATGTGAACCTCTCCTTTCGACTCATTCATTATAGGAGAGAGCGGAGGGGAAATTATGTGATCTACTTCACACGAAGTCGTGTCGATGTTATTCCTATCACTCTTATTGTGACGAATGCATGAAATTCCATCGCCAAGAAGCCCGGCCGATAATCGGCCGAGCCTGTGTGCTCCAATGATGTGACGTTGCTCCGAGGTCGTCCGACCGCCGTCATGCGGCCGGCCCCCCGCGCGCCGGGAGCTGCGCGCGGGGACGAGTGCCCTGAGTCGCTCCCGCGCCGAAGCGCTCCGGCCACCTCTGCCGGGAGCTGTACTAACCGGTCAGCGCTCCTTCCTCAGCTATCCAGCAGCTGACGCAGCTCCGGGTCGGGCGGCGCGCCCAGCTCCCGGTCGAGCAGCTGCGCCAGCAGACGATACTGCCGTCGCGCCTCCGACTGGCGGTCCATCGCCACATAGAGCCGGATCACCTCGCGATGGATGTCCTCGCGCAGCTCGTCGAGCTGCAGCAGCCGCTCATAGAGCTGCAGCGCCCGCAGCGGCTCCGTTCCCTTGCTGCGGGCCGCCGCCTCCAGCATCGCCGCATACTCATGCTCGAGCCGTCTGGCGCGCTCGGTCGCCCATTCGTACATTCGTCCCTTGAGCAGGCCGCCTTCCCGATAGAGCCGGTCCATCCGGCGCAGCTGATCGTCGCTGAAGTCCCCGATCTCGCGCGCCTCCTGCAGCAAAGCTTCGAACTCGTACATGTCGCACTCCACTGCAGCCGGGTCGATATGCAGCATATTGCCCTCTGTCGACAGGAACGGGAGCAGACCGCCCTCGCTCGTCGCTCGCCGGATATAGTAGAGCGTGGTGTTCAGATTTTTCCATGCCTTGTCCGGCCCCAGGTCGCGCCATAGCGTATCCGCCACCTCCTCGCGGCTGATCGTCCTGTGGCAGACGAGGAGCGCCAGCAGCTCCAGCGTCTTCGGCGACCGCAGCTTCACAGGCTCGCGGCGCGATCCGCCGCTGCTGATCTCCAGTCCGCCGAGCAGCCGGATCGACAGCCTCGTCCCTTGAAGCTGTGACTGGGGCTGGGGCAGCGGGTGTGCCTGATCGTCCGCCAAGAGCTGCCGACGCAGACGTTGGAGGGTGCGGGCCAGACGCTCCTCTGTGACCGGCTTGACGACATAATCGAGGATATCCGTATCGTAAGCCTGGACCGCATACTCATCGTAGCCCGTCACGATGACGCAGGCCAAGGCCGGCCGCAGCTCGCGCAGCCGGTTTGCCAGCTGCAAGCCGGAGAGACCCGGCATCGTAATGTCGAGGAAGGCGGCATCCACCGGGTGAACAGCCGTATAATCGAGCGCTTCCGCCGGATTATGGAACACCCCGCAGATCTGGATGTCCGCATAGACGGAGAGCATCCGCTTCAGCCGCTTGAGCGGCAGCTCCTCATCGTCAACCAATATAACGCGCATCATCGGCCCTCCCCCCGTACTATAGTCGGCAGTTGCATCGGCAGCTCGAATGTCACCACCGTCCCGCTACCCTCCTCGCTAACGATCCGAAAGCTCCTGCCATACAGCAGCCGCAAGCGGCTGGCAATGTTCCACAGCCCGACCCCGCCCGCAGCGCCTTCCGCCCGCAACGCGGCCGCCAGTTGCTCCTGGCTCATGCCCGCGCCGTCGTCCTGCACCGTAAACCGTGTCTCCTCCTCCAAGATGCGCCTGATCGACAACGTCACGCTGCCTCCTTCGACTTGCGACATCAGACCGTGACGAATCGCATTCTCCACGAGCGGCTGCAACAGCAAGGGCGGGATCCGCATCGTCACGTCTGCGTCGATCTCGTAGACGACCTGCAGCCGGGGGCCGAATCGCACCTGCTCGATGCTGACGTAGGCCTGCACCATCTCCAGCTCTTGCGCGAGGCTGGTGTAGGAATCAAGCTGGCGAAACTGAACGCAGCTCCGCAGATAGCGCGACAACTGCAGCGTCACCTCTTCGGCTTGCGCTGGACGCTCTACGCACAGCTCGGCGATCGCATTCAGCGCATTATGAAGGAAGTGCGGATTGATCTGGGAGCGCAAAAAAGCAATCTCCGCCGCCTTAGCCTCCTGTACGGACGTCTTCAATCTCGTCAGGCTGGCGACTCTGGCGAGCAGTTCCTCTGCCTGGAAGGGCTTAGCCATAATGTCATTGGCCCCGCCCTCCAGAGACAGCTGCAGCTCGTCCGCCCGATTGCCTGCTGTCAGCATCAGCACAGGAAGCTCGGAGGGCGAGAAGCGCTCCCGCAGTCGGAGCAGCACCTCGTAGCCGGACATATCCGGCATCATGATGTCGACAACAGCCAGATGAACCTCCGGCATCCGATCCAGCAAGGCCAGCGCCGGTCCGCCGCGATGGACCAGGGCGTAGCTGTAGCCCTCCAGCTTCAGCAAGCTCGCCATCGTCTGCAGATTAGCCGCATCATCGTCGACGACGAGGATCATCTCGGGACGAGCGCCTTGGGCGACGATGGGATAGCGTGTCTGTGCGAGGTCTGCCGCCGCTGCGGCGACTAGCGGCTCCACCTCCTGCTGGCGACTCTCCGCCACGACAGATCGGTCTGCTGCAGCTAGCGGCAGCGTGATGACAAAGCACGCGCCCTCCCCTGCCGCCGACTGCGCGCGGATCGTGCCGCCGTGCAGCTCCACCAGCTTGCGCGTGATGCTCAGCCCCAGGCCCGTACCGCTCGCGTGGTGCGGCCGGACGCCCGACTGCTCGAAGGGGAGGAAGATCCGCTCGAGCTGATCCGGCGGGATACCGATACCGGTATCCGTCACCCGGACCTCCGCCATCCCCTCTCGGACCGAGGCGGCGATGGCGACCGATCCGCGCTCGGTGAACTTGACGGCGTTGCCGACGACATTATGCAGGATCTGGATCAACCGGTTGCCGTCCGCATGGAGCGGCGGGAAGTCTTCGGGCACCTGATTGACGAGCGAGACCGGCTTGCCGTGCAGCAGGAACGAGTGGATGCGCAGGATGGAGTCGACCGACGCTTTGAGATCGACCGTATTTTTATAGAGCGGGATGTCGCTATACTTCATCTTGGAATAGTCGAGCAGTTCGTCTACCAGCTCCGTCAACCTCCTCCCGCTGCCGATGATGATCCCCAGCGTCCGGGCCTGACCGTCGGAGAGCGGACCCTCGGCCCCCTTCAGCAGGCTGTGGCTCATATTGACGATCGCGTGCAGCGGCGTCTTCAGCTCATGAGACGTATTGGAGAGGAAGTCGTCCTTGATCCGATTCATCCGGAGCAGCTGGTTTTTCATCGCCTGCACTGTCCGATAGGCCTCGAAGAAGCGCAGCACGGCCAGGAACAACACGAGGATGCTGAAGAGGACGATATAGACCTGACCGCTCCAGACGTTGGACTTCAACGAGATCGAGAACAGACTGATATCGACGCAATACAGCGACACGCACAAGACCGTCGTATACTGCAGCAACGCGCCAAACCGCTCAACGGGCCGGCTCGAGATATACAGGACAGCCGTCTTGTACAGGAACCACCCGATCATCAGACTATAGCAGCCAATAAAGAAGACCGAAATGCCGAGGTAGAAAGAGATCGGCGTAAAGACCACCAGAATCGCATACGCTGCCAGCATTCCCATCATGAGGACCGTCAAGGAGCCGGATATCGTCCGATTGCGGAGCCGATAAAAATAAAAGGTGAGCAAGCTGATGCAAACGGTCGAGACTATGTCCTTGAGCTTGTAAAACGTCTCGAAGGTCATCTGCGGCAGCAGCATCGAGATCACGCGCTCGCTGACCATACCGTTATAGATACCGAAAGCGACACAGATAAATCCGAGCAACAGCAAAGCATCATCCCGATTGCCGTAGAACCGCGCACCTGCGTAACTAATGAAGAAAATAATCGCCAGCGCCCCCATGACGGCCAGCGCGCTCAGCTCCAGCCCCTTGCCCAGGTAATCGGCCGCCAGCATCGCGGACGGTTCGCCGAAGAGCAGCGGCAGCGGAATACCGGAGTTGGCGTAATCATAGTTCGACACCTGGATGACAATCTCTAGCTCTCCCCCCTCGTAAGGGAAAAACGCGAGCGCAGGACTATTGCCAGCCTCATAAGCCTCAGCTTCGCGCGACACCCGGCCGTCGCTGATCACTCGCTGTCCATTGACATAGATCTCGCTCGAAAAGCGGATATTAAGCTTCTTGAGGGCGTAGGTGCCCTGCTGAGGCAGATTGCGCAGCACCGCCCGGTACGAGGCCGCTCCATATGCCGGCGCTGTACGCCCCCCTATGCGCGTACCGTTCCACTGTCCGGGCACATCGACCATCGCATCAGGGCTCAGACGAGGGGCAGGCGCGCCGCTTGCTCGTTCTTCCATCAACAGTCGGTCCCAATAGAACTCCCACTCGCCGTTCAAGCGTATCCGCGCAGCCCGCTCCATATCCCACTCCGACAGATCCAGTACGCCCTCCTGCACCAGCATATCGTCTGGCTGGCCGCTGTGATCCAAGACCATCGATAGCGGAATGAAGGGCACGGCGATCAATCCCGCGAAGATGACGACCAGCAATCGCTTGACCACTCGATGCAGCCCCTTCCATCAAAAAAACAGTCCCCGTGGACTGTAAGCAAGCTGATGTAGCACATCTCTAATGCAGACATGCCAAAAATGGCGGGGCTCGAGCTTCTTGAACGCCGCCATTTCTTCATTTCGATCCTGTATGTTCATGCCGTCTCGGCACCTGTAACCATCAGTACGGCGGACGCGCATGATGGGGCGGAAGCGTATGATGGGGTGGACGCGCATTGCCTCCGGCAGCGCTCACCATCAACAGTATGCCTGTGATGAGGTGCATAACGAAACCTACAAATGGAATCCACGCCAGGACAGAAGTAACAATGCCCATAATCGATCCATACGATGGCTCACGATTCGATACTGACAAAACGAGAGTCAAAATATGCAAGGCGAGCATCACCAAAAGCGGAACATAAGCAAATCCCATTACAATGGAAGCTCCAAAAAACGGAATCGCGAGGACAATCTCCAACGAGCCAGTCACCCATCGCAGCACTCTGGAAGGCGTCAAGGACAAGCCTCCTTTTCTAGGTATCATTCACCAAAATAATACCACAATCGACACGCCATGGAAATATCTATTTGGTTCCTAATACCTACGGCTGCCAATGATCCACTGGCCCCTGCCCTTCCAGCTCTCCGGCGCAGCGCCACATGAATCGCATCAGGACGACGACGAGGACGATAGCTGCGATCAAGAGCGCAAATCCGAGCAGGATGAAGAGAGGCGGTATGAAGATCAGCACCAGCATGAGCAAGGTAGCCAGCTGGAACGTCAGGAAGAAGGTCCACTTCTGCCCCGCCTCCTCTACGAGATCGGTACGCCCTTGCCGGCCGGCGATGTCCTTGACCCCTGACAGCAAATGATGGACGACGATCAGCAGCAGTCCCAGTGTCAAGATGCCGACGATAAGGCCAATCGGATAGACCGCTACGCCCTCCTCGGTATTGGGCGGCTCGTAGATGGTGAAGAGCGAGAGGAGCAGCAGGACGATGTTCATCGCCTTGGCCCGTTCGAAATGGTCGCTCTCCCGTGCCAACGCCTGGAACCCGAGAGCGAACAGGATAAACCCGACAACATCGGGAAAAAGATCAACACCCATGATGCGAAAATCGAACAAGATAAACAGAAATCCCCAACCAAACTTATGAAAGCCCTCTCGAATGATAAGCCCCTCCCTGTCTAGCGTTATATCCGTCCAGTATAGCAGCTGGGTAATAGAAAGGTAAGCTTGAACACCTGCTCCGTCCTGACGAGCGAACGCAACTGCTGTATAATGATGACTATCATGTTGCAAAAGGATGATACAAATGCATAAGCTCGTCTCTTTAAGCTTTTTGCTTGTTATACTGCTTCTAGCTAATGGCTGTTCCTCCGAAGCAAACGTTAAAGATCCAGAACCGTCAAAGTATACTTCGGACTCTTTTACGCTACAGTCCATCCAAAGCAAAAAAGCGTCGGTCTCTGAAGGCGAGGACCACTATGAAGGCATTCAATACGATCTCATATTGACCACGGAAAATATCTCTGAGGAGGAACTGGCTGCAATCGGAGTCAAACTGAACTTTACCGGCGCTACTTCGGAAATACTCGGCCAGCAAGGGGCAGGGTATACTACTGGCTTCACCCTCCTTGATCGCCAGGGGGATCAAAAGAAATTATTAACTACGTTTATGGTTATTCAATCTCCTCCTATCGCCCAAGACGATCTTGACTATCTCCTGAGTCCAGATAGCGCGCACGATTTGTCTGCTACCATTTATGACAATAACACTCCGATAGCCACGACATCCGTGAATTAACGTTCCGGTCCACGTTACGAGGAGAAGGGGTTTCCGATCCCTGTTGTTTCAAGAGTTCTTTGATGATCTAACAGCAGAAGTACTCGAAATCCGGGGACGAAGGCCGGGATAGGATAAATGTAAAAGTACCTTTATTTGTCGCGAAACGGGTTAGAAAAGGGGCAATAAATGCAAATGCGCACTTAAATGAGGCTGGATTCGCTTCATGTGTGCCTTTTCCCAAAAATAACTGCACTTTTGCACTAAAATTCCGTTTGCACCCGCTTTGGAGCGTAAATAGAGGTATTTTTGCAGTTCCGAGCCGTATTTCCGACCTCGCTCCTCGATGAACCATTCGATGCCGTGCAGCCCGTTATCATAGACCCGGTAGAACAACATATATACTTTGGCTACTCCCGCTCTTAACGACGTCAGCTCCGCTTCAAAAAGCTTGATCCCTTCTTGCTCCCGCCTCCCCGTTGTAGACGATCTTATCCCTGTATTAGAAATATGAAGCCCTTATCAAGCGGTAGCCCGCTTCCTATAATGAAGGTGTGGCCATCAATATATGGAAGCAAGGGGGATATGCGCATGAAGAAAGGCAAGCTGCAATGGACGGCGCTGCTGCTCGCGGCAACGGTAGGGGCGGCGGGCTGCGCCAACTCGAATACTCCGGCAACGAACGGGGTAGGCGGCAACGGCGGCGACGGTAAAGAAGCGGTGACCGAAAACAAGGGCACGGACAACGCCCCGGCGGAAGCGACGCCGTTCGAGATTACAATCCGGCATACGCAGGTCGGCGAGTCCAAGAAATTCCGTTTTGCTTTGCTCGAGGATGTGGTCAAGAAGACCGAAGCGGAGGTTCCGGGACTGAAGATCAAGCTCGACGGCGTAGACTCCGAGGTCAATCGCAAGGAGAAGCTGCGCGGCGAGATGGCGACCGGCAAGCCGCCGGAGGTGTTCGACGTGTTCGGAAGTCCGGACGCCGCCTTGTTCGCCAAGGAAGGGCTGATGCTGGACTTGACGCCGATCCTTGACGAGCTGGGCATTCGCGACCAGTTCACCACGCTTGACCCCTTCACCTATGAAGATAAAGTGTACGGTCTGCCGATCGGCGGGTCGGTGGAAGGGTACTTCTACAACAAGCAGTATTTCGAGGAGAAGGGACTGGCGATCCCCAAGACGCTGGCCGAGCTGGAGCAGATCGCCGAGACGATCAAAACGGACGGCAAAATCCCATTCGCCCAATCGTCCAAGGATGCCTGGATCCCGCTGATGACTACCAATAATCTCTGGTCCTACTACGGCGGTCCGGCCATTACCTACGGCTTCAAGACCGGCGAAACGAAATGGACCGACCCCAGCGTCGCCCAGGCGGTCGCCAAGCATCAGGAGTGGGTGCAGAAGGGCTACTTCAAAAAAGGCGAGCTGGGCTTCGAATATGCCGACATGCGGAATCAGATCATCACCGGGGAAGCGATCATGATGATGGACGGCTCGTGGGCCAACTCGGTCTTCCGGGATGCCGAGCAAGCCGGAGACATGGTGGGCAAGATCGGATATTTCAATATGCCGCCGCTCAAGGCAGGCGACCCGGTCGTCGTCATGCAGGATGCGAACAACGGCTACGGCTTCTCGGCGGCGGTCGCCAGCGATCCGCAGAAGCTGGCGGCGGTGACCGCCTTTATCAAGAACATGTGGACGGAGGAGATGCAGCTGCGCGGCCTCGAGGAGGATGGCGTACTGCCTGCGATGAAGATCGATCTGGATAAGATGAAGACCGCCTCGGAGGACCCGCTCATGCAAGATATCTTCGCTGCGGTGAGCGAAATCGGCATTTCGTTCCCTGCCTTCGACGCGCTCGTGCAGGCCGACGTCAACACCGCGCTCAGCATCGGCATCCAGCAGATCATCGGCGGCGAGACGTCGCCCGAGTCGATGCTGGAGCAGGTGCAGTCCGTACAGGAAGCGGCCAACGCCGCAGAGCAATAAGTAGGTTCAAGGTGAAACGGCTGACGCCGCCCTTTGACGGCCCAACGCGTTTCATTCCGGAGAAATAAGAGCCGTTTAGATAAGCGCAGCATGCAGGGACGCTTGCCGGTACAGAGGGCGGCGTCCCTTTTTCTACCGCTGCCCCTGGCAAGTCCTATCGAATGCGTGAATGGAGGTCCTCATGAACAAAGCGCTGCGCCGCCCGCTAACCTATTTTTTATTCGTGATGCCTGGACTGCTATTGTTCATCGCCTTTTTTATCTATCCCGTCCTGACGGCCGTCATCAACAGCTTCACGAGCTGGAACGGCATCTCTCCGACCAAGGCGTATATCGGGCTGGACAATTATACGCGTGCGATCGACGACGCTGCCTTCTGGCGCTCGGTCAAAAACAACAGCTACTTTATCCTGTTCTCCTGCTTCGTCCAGGTGCCCGTTATTATCCTCTTCTCGCTGCTCATCGCCCAGGTGAAACGGCTGAAGGGGCTGTACAAGACAGCGGTCTTCCTGCCCTCGATCATGTCCACGGCAGTCATCGGCATCCTCTGGGGCTTCATCTACCATCCCGACTTCGGGCTGATGAACGAAGCGCTCGGACTGCTCGGCATCGAGCCGGTCTACTGGCTGTCGGATCGCAAGTGGGCGATGCTGGCGATCCTGATCACCAACGCCTGGCAATGGACGGGCTTCTATATCATCATGGTGCTGGCTGCGATCCTGGCGATCCCCGCCGAGCTGGAGGAGGCTGCGCGCATCGATGGCGCGACAGGCATCCAGCGCGCGCTGAGGATTACGCTGCCCCTGATCGTGCCGATCCTCTCCGTCGTCGTCATGCTCTCGATCGCCGGAGCGATGAAGGCCGCAGACATCGTGCTCGTCATGACCAAGGGCGGGCCGGCCGGTTCGACCGATGTGATGGCGACTTATATGATCCGGTACGCCATTACGAGCTTCAAGCACGGCTATGGCAACACGATCGCCGTCCTCATCTTCGTCTTTACGATCGTCCTGACGGCGATCTACCAACTGCTGATCGCCCGGCGGATCGAAGGGAGGGAAGCCTGATGCAGACTGCGAAGCGGACGATTCCCCATGTATTCCTAATGGGATATCTGCTCGTCATTCTCTATCCGTTCCTGTTCGTGCTGTTCTCCTCGGTGAAGACGAGCAACCAGGAGATCGCCGCCCGTCCGTTCGGTCTGCCCGAGTCGTTGCAGTGGGCCAACTACGCCAACGCCTGGGTCAATGCAAAGATCAGCACGTATTTCTTGAACAGCCTGTACATCGGGCTCTTGTCGGCCTGTCTGTCGATCCTGCTGGCGGCGATGCTGGCCTTTGCGATCTCGCGCATGCGCTACCGCCGACTGAGCATGCTGCTCTTCCAGCTGGTGCTGCTGGGGATGCTCATCCCGAACAACGCGCTGCTGTTGCCGATCTACGGCATGATGCGCGAGCTGCATATGCTGGATACGCATCTGGCGCTGATCATCCCCTATACGGCCAATGCGATCCCGTTCTCCGTCATTATCCTGACCGCCTTCATGCGCTCCTTGCCCGGGGAGATCGAGGAAGCGGCTGTTATGGACGGATTGAGCCCTGCCGGTTTATTTGCTAAGATGATCATACCACTTACACTGCCAGCTTTAGTGACGATTTTTATCATTAACTTTTTGGGCAACTGGAACGAATTTTTGCTCGCTAACTTTTTCTTGTCCGACGATGCGCTCAAGACATTGCCTGTGGGCATGGTAGGCTTCCGGGACGCGTACAACACCAACTATGCGCAGATGTCCGCAGGCATTATTTTCAGCGTGCTGCCGGTGCTGGTCCTCTACGCTGTGCTGCAAGAGAAGATTATCGAGGGCGTCACCGCAGGCAGCATCAAAGGCTAAACCGCGAGACGGGAGCGAATGCGATGAACCTGCGCGTCAAGCTGTTGACCGCTTTTATAGCTCTGGTCATTATCCCGCTGTGCATCCTGGGGGTCATCATCTATCTGGTCACCTTCCGCTCGATCGAGACGAAGCACAGCCAGCAGGCCGAATACGCGCTCAAGGCGATCAGCTACAGCATTGCCAATGTGTTCGAGGGCATCGACACGGTGACCGATACCGGCATTGCCAGAGGGGTATTCCAGGGAGCCCTGCTCCCCGACCAGCCGGATGCGTACAATCTGACCGATGCCGATCAGTTGACGCTGAATGCCGACCAACGGTACTTTCGCTCCATTCTGTTCAGCCATCCTTCGATCGACTTCGCCTTCCTGTACCGCATCTCGGGAGACAGCGAGCGCTCGCGGATCATCACGGTGTTCAACAAGGAGAACTTCGAGACGTTGCCCTACGAGCAGTTCAAGGAGCATCCGCTGTATCAGGAGGTGATGCGCCGCAATGGCGTACCCGTCTGGATCGGCCCTTATGAATACCCGGAGCTGACGGGCTCGGGTCCGGTGTTCACCCAGATCCGGCTGGTCAAGGAGCTGAGCAAGCTGCAGCGGGTCGGCATCCTGTTCGTCCAGATCAAGAACTGGGAGTTCGAGGATATCTTCAAGCATCTGAAGCTCGGCGACAACCGCCAGACGACCCGCTATCTGCTCGTCAATGACCAGGGAATGATCCTCTATGACGATGAGGGACGACTGAACGGCGAAGCGCTCCAGCGCTACCTCTCCCCTCCGTCCGGTCTGCCCTCGGGCTACCAGAGTTTCAAGTCGCCCTTCGACGGGGAGGAAAGTCTCGTCTCCATCTACCCGATCCAGGATCATCCGTGGCGGCTGGTCTCGGTCGTCTCCTGGCGTTATCTGTCCAGCGAGATCGTCACCTTCACGCGCTGGTTCGCAGCGATCCTGCTCGTCTGTCTGCTGGCGACGATGGTATTCAGCCTGGGCTTCATGAATCAGATCACGGGGACGATCGGCAAGATCGTCCGCTTCATGCGCAAGGTGGAGGATGGCGAGCTGGGCGCGCGCGTCGAAGAGAAAGGCAGCGGCGAGCTGCTGCTGCTCGAGCAGGGGTTCAACCATCAGATGATCAAGATTCACACGCTGTTCGATCAGGTGAAGCGGGAGCAGCGTCAAAAGGCCGCCGCCGAGCTGCGGCTGCTGCAGGCGCAGATCAAGCCGCACTTCCTGTTCAACACGCTGGAGTCGATCAATGTGCTGGCTGTGCAAAACGAAGGCCGCAAGGTCTCTCAGATGGTGCTCCGCCTGGCGAGCATCCTCCGGATCAGCATCCAGGAGGCCGATGAAATCCCGCTGCAGCAGGAGATCGAGCATCTGCGCAGCTATCTGGATATCCAGAAATTCCGATTCGGCGATCTGTTCGACTATGCGATCTCCATCCCGGAGGAGCTGCTGTCCTGCAAGCTGTTGAAGCTGACGCTGCAGCCTCTGGTCGAGAACAGTCTGCAGCATGGCTTCGAGGGGCTCGACAGGCAAGGACGTCTGACCGTCACCGCGCATACAGAGCGCGAGCGCCTCCTGCTGACCGTGGCCGACGACGGGGTCGGCATGACGGATCGGCAATTGCTGGCGCTGCACTCGGCCCGACCGTCCGACGAGGAGCCCTCCGAGTCCTCGGAACCTCCCGAACGCCGCGGACTCGGACTGCGCAGCGTCGCAGACCGGCTGCGCTATCACTACGGCAGCCGCTACGGACTGTTCGTCTGCTCGGCCCCGGGCGAGGGCACGACGATACGGTGCGTCATTCCATTACAGGAAACGGGGGAGACGAATGGGGATACAGCGGCTGAAGGGCCTGCTCGTCGATGACGAGCAGCCGATCCTGAACAACCTCTCTCTCGTGCTGCCCTGGGAGGAGATGAACATCGAGATCGTCAAGCTGGCACGCAACGGCGCCGAAGCGCTCGCGGCAGTCGAAGCCAGTCGACCGCATCTGATCCTCAGCGATATCCGGATGCCGGTCATGGATGGTCTGGAGATGCTGCGGCACATCCGCGAGCGCGGGCATGTGTGCGAGGTGCTGCTGCTGACCGGATACCATGAATTCGAATATGCCCGCAGCGCTCTGCGCTACGGGGTCAAGGATTATATCAGCAAGCCGATCAACTATGAGGAGCTGCAGCGAATCGTCGGTCGACTGGCCGACGAGATACGCAGTCGCCACGCCTCGGAGGAGCCGAGCTCGCCCGCGCCGGAGATGCCTCCTGTCGCTGGGCTGGACGTTGCTCCAACAACCAGCTCCAAGCGCTCGCCCGAGCAGCTCATGCACGCAGCCGAGACGTACATCCGCCGTCAGCTCGGGAGAGACTTCGGCATCGAGGATATCGCCGCTCATCTGGGGATCAGCGGCAGTTACTTCTGTCTGTTGTTCAAGAATCACTTCCATGAGACGTTCCTGGAGCATGTGACGAGGCAGCGCATGGAGACCGCCCAAAGCCTGCTGCTGTCCAGCGAAGGTTCGGTCGCCCGTATCGGCGCTCAGGTCGGCTACCAGGAGCGTCGTTACTTCACCAAGGTGTTCCAGAAGTATACCGGCATGACGCCGTCCGAATTCCGCAGTCGCCATACACCGTCCTCCTGACTGCGGTTCGGATGGTGCTGGCGAGGTTAACCAGACGCCGGCAGCCGTTACAGTGAGAAATCTGTCACGCCCTTGCGGGCTGCATACTGGAGCGTATACGTCTCCCCGCCCTCCGGCATCGTCGCGATCTTGACCCGCGTATGATCCAGTCGACTTTCTCGCAAGACACGCTTGACCTGCGCGATCGCTACCGCTTCCTGCGTCACGACACAAAAGATGTTGAGAACATAGGTATTCGGATCAGCAACGCTGCGACCGATATCCGAGCCATCGACATAACCTAGCTCGTCCTCGCTGAGCACCATCTCCACGTATTCGCTTACCTTCTCCCGCAGCCAGTGATCGCGCTTGCTTCCCTTCAGGCTCTTCAGCGGATACTGGATCACCAACCAGCTCTTATCGGACATCCTGCTCCTCCTCCTTACTATAGAACTGCAATGACTCCAACCCTGATCGCACCAACATCGAGCTATACTAACGGGGGAGCGACCGCGCCGCAACTCCCTCGAAGGTCAGACGGACCGGCTCGATCCGCCCGTCTGCAGCGAACGTCATCCGGTCGATGCAGACGACCCGGCGATTGCGATCAGTCTCCTCCAAAGGACGACGATGGTAGACGATGTACCACTCGTCGGTGCCCGGCACCTGGAGGATGCCGTGATGTCCGGCGCCAGTCGCGACGGCCGGGTCCTGCTGCAGGATCTTGGCCTCGCGACGGAACGGGCCGACCGGCGAGTCCGCTATCGCATAAGCGACCGAGTAGTCCGGGCCTCCCCAACCGCCCTCCGACCACATGAAGTAGTAACGGCCTCCGCGCTTGAACATGCACGGCCCCTCCACGAACAACTCGGGCGTCACTTCCTTGTACGTCTCTCCGTCCTCGAAGGGGACGAGGCTAGTCATATCCTCGCCGAGCCGGACGACATTGCAATGGCCCCAGCCGCCATAGTACAGATAAGCCGTCCCGTCGTCGTCAATGAACGCATGCGGATCGATCGGCTGCGCGCCATGGACGAACTGGTCGATCAACGGCTTGTCGAGCGCATCGCGGTACGGCCCCTCCGGTCGATCCGCGACCGCGACGCCGATGCCGCCAAGCTCGTCGTTACTCTGGATGTCGTTGGCCGCGAAGTAATAATAGTAGCGGCCGTCCCGCTCCACCGGCGACGGCGCCCACATCGCCTGATGCGCCCAGGAGATATCCGCCATCATCAGGATTCGCTCGGCTTTGGTCCAGTTCACCAGGTCCTCGGAGTAGAATGCATCGAAGTGCGTCTGCTCCTCATACGGCGCCGACCACGTCGGGTAGATCCAGTATTTGCCCTCGAAGATACGCGCCTCCGGGTCGGCGTACCAGCCCGGCATTAGCGGATTGCCAGACATGCTCTTGCTTGGCTTCTCGTTCATGCTCTGCCCCTTCCTTGGTGCCAGTAAGTCTTTTATATTGTAAATTAAGTATAGGATTAATTAAGCTGGTTAATCAACCGCGTCGCTCCCGGTCGAACAGCAAAAAGGCCCTGAGCCTAAGCTCAGGGCCTTCTGCGTTATGCTAAACTACGCTGCCAGCAACAAATCCAGCAGACGGATGATCATCGTCACCGACTCGGCGCGCGATGCCGATGCATCCGGCTGGAACCTGCCTTCGCCGTCGCCATGGACGATGCCTGCGGCCGCAAAGGCTGCGATAGCCTCGGACGCCCAGTTGTTCTGCGCGACATCCGGGAAGGCTGGAGCCGGTCCGGGAGCGTATGACGTGAATCGGGCCAGCATCGCGACGATCTCGGCTCTCGTCACCGGCTGATTCGGCCGGAAGGCGCCGTCCGGATAGCCGTTGATGGCGCCTGTCGCCTGCAAGGCCGCGATCGCCTCCGCTGCCCAGTGTCCCTGCGTGTCCGAGAAGGACGCCGCACCAGAGGCTGGCAGCGCGAAGGCATGGGCGAGCATCGTCGCGAACTCGGCGCGCGTCACCTTGCCCTGCGGACGATAAGAGCCGTCGCCGTAGCCCTTGACGATCCCCATCCTCGATGCGCGCTCGATGAACGAAGCGCTCCATGAGGAGACGGACACATCGGTGAAGCGTACCGGCGCAGCAGCGCTAGCCTTGTCGGCCATCGCCCGCACCGCTGCGATGTCCACCTGTGCGCTGAACACCGGCTTCGCTGGCGTCGGCTGCGGGCTCGGCTCCGGTTGCGGTGACGGAGCGGGCTGCTCCGGCGTCGGTTCTGGCTGCGGCTCCGGTTTGATCTCTGGCTTGGTCTCCGGCTGCGGGTAAGGGCTTGGCGTCCACGGCACGCTTGGCTTCGGCTTCGCGACGCTGAACGTATCGAACAGTCGTCCATCGATCGTACGCGCCTCGATCTGGATCTTGTCCGCGGCGACGGTGATGTGCGAGTAGACCGGCACGTCTTCATCGAAGATGTAGTTCAAGTAATCGTACTTCATGCCCTCGTAGAACTTCCATCCCGAAGCGCCGCCATCGAGATAGACGGTGCCCTGCGCGTCGGCGCCGAGGGGCTTGCCGCCTTGCATCGGATATGTGCGAGCATACACATGATCGTGGCCGACGAGGACGAGATCGACCTTATGCGCCTCGAGGATTGGCGCGAAGTACTGCTGCGTATACTCTACCAGCGAGCCGCGACCGTTCTCCGTATGATAGGCCGGGCGGTGGAACATCGCGATCGTCCATTTCTTGTCGTTGTTGCTCAGATCCTCCTCGAGCCATGCCGCCTGCTCGATCATCTGCTCCTCGGTGCCCTCCGAGTTCAAGACGACGAAGTGCGCGTCATCGATATCGTAGGCATACGCATATTGACGCTGGCCCTCCGGCCCGTTGACCGGGAAGTTCGCCCCCTTGGTGAACACGTCCTTGCCCTCGCTCTTGACGTCGTGGTTGCCCAGCGTCAGCGCGGACGGCAGGCGGGTCGCATAGACCGAGGAAGCCTGCCAGAACTTGCGCCACTCCTCGAAAGCGCCCCCCGCATCGACCATATCGCCGCCATGCATGACGAACTGAGTCGTCGGATATTGCCTCATCGCCTCAGTCATAAGAGACTGATAGGTCTCCATGCCTTGCGCCTGGTTCGTGTGCGAATCGGTGATGAAAAAAAACGAGGTCGGCGTCGACATGTCGCGATCGACCGTCGTGTAGTCATGCCACGCCGTCCAGTTGCCTTCGTAGCCAACCCGGTACTTGTAGGCGGTGGCAGGCTTCAGGCCTTCGACCAGCACGTTGTGGAAGCGGATCTCGCCCTTGCTCCCCTTCTCCTGCATGCTGAGTACCTGCAGCTCGCTCTCGGCCAACTGCTCTCGGACCTGCGCGGCATCCGGCTCCGCGCCTGCGCCCCACTGCGCCGCCTCGATGTACTGGATCGCCGTCGACGTCCGGGCCGAGCGGGTCTGCCAGGCGACGCTCAGCTGCGAGGACAGATCCTCCGTGACATACGTCTGGACATGCTGCGGCTCATCTGTGCCGTACGGCTCGACGACCTCGTAGCTGACGACCTTGCTGTTCTGATCGCCGACGATCGCCTGGAGCTGATAAGCGCCGAGCGCCAGCGTCGTCAGATCAGTCGTGAAGACACCGTCGGCATCCGTCTGCCCGAGGCTGCCGTTCAGCAGCTGCGCGCTCACGTCGGCCTCGGCGATATAGCCTGTCCGGCCGTCGGGCAGGATCGTCTCGAACCACCCGTCATCCGACTCCGCCGAGCCGTAGTATCGCTCGCCGGACTGCGCTGTGCGGAGTACGGCGGAAGACGCATCGTCATCGGCATAGATCGGCGAGGTCGCTGCCGTCACCGTCAGGAGCGAGCTCTCCCCCAGCAGGCCCTTGAATACGATATCTGCCCCGGCATACGGTCTGCCCTCGCGATCCCGGACGGTCAGCGTCGAGGTCGTGCCCAGACCCACCCCCGTCATACTCAGCTGATACGGGAATGCGATCGTGTAGCGGAGCGGCGCCGCCAGCGGCGAGCTGGTCTGCGTCTGGCCTGCCATCAGGCTCGACTCGCGCATGCGGATGCTCTTGTACGCCTCGCCGCGCGCCAGCACGGCCTGCGCATCGACTCTGAAGTTCACCGTCACGGCATCCCGAGCGGCGGCTGCACTGAGCCCGCTCAGCGCGAGCTGCACGACTCCACCGGCATTGTCGATCACTGGCGTGACGCTCACGCCTGCCGCTGCGCTCACATCGGCAACCTGGAGCGTGCCCGGATCATAGTGCAGGGTGAACTGCGCCTGCTCTGCGCCTGCGTAGTCCTTGACGCCAATACGGACGGGATACAGCTCGTTGCTCACCGCTTCCTCGGCAGCAGACATGTACAGCCGCTCGCCGCTGTCGACAGTGAAGGCATAGGCTGTACTAGCCGGGTTGCCGCTACGGTCCTTGACCTCGAGCACCAGCTCATGATAGCCGCCATCCACCTGGTTGCCCGGGTACGTCAGCAGCCCCGTCTCCGCCGAGTAGTCGATGCCGGACGTAATGTCCTCTCCGTCGAGCCGCACCGCCAGCGTATCGAGATCGAGCCCCGAGCCGCTGTCGCTCAGCGCCACCTTCAGCTGCTCCAGCGGCGCGCTCAGCACCTCGTCCGCGACAGGCTTGAGAGGCTGGATGAGCGGCACGTCCCGGTCCTCGCCCGTCTCCTCGTAGATGAAGGTGATATCGTCGACCCAGAGCGAGCCCTTGTTTTTCTTGCTCATATTCGACTGCTTCAGCTGGAAGAACAGCTCGAGCACGATCGGGCCCGACTTCCCTTGCGGGACAGCCGCCTCGATATACTTCCACCCCGACCAGTTAATGCCCGCGGACGTCTCGTCGTAGAACTCCGCCTGGAACGAGGACCCGCCCTGGTCGCGGAACTTCGTCGTCAGCAGATGGCCTTCATTGTTGCCGTACACCCACATGCCGACCTTCGCCGGATAGCCCGTCACCGGGATGCGGCCTGCGGTGTAGCCGACCTCGATCTGCGACGGGTTGTCGACGACGTCGATCATGTCGTAATCGATGCGGGCCGAGTATTGCCCATTGCGCACAAGCTTCGGACGATCCTCCAGATGGAGCGTGGCGTCGTACATCCGCTTCGGATTGAACTTCACATCGGCGATCCCGTCCTCGAAGTCCTCGACCACCAGGATCGCTGGCGGCGCGTCGGACGCTTCGACCCTGGGCTCGGCCGCCCAACCCCAGTTCAGTGCTCCCATCATAGCTGCCAACGAGACGATCGCGACCGTTTTCTTCGCATGAATGACTCTCATCTTCCTGCTGCTCCCCCTAGATACGAATAATGCATTCCAGAGTACAATAGCAGCGATTTGTTAACTGCAGGTCTGTCTCATATTAAGATATTGTGCAGATAGCCGTGCAACTATTCCAGATATAGGCGAGCGTAGTCCCGGGCATCGGCCAAGATCGACTCGACCTCGGCTGCGGCCGTGGCCAGCGTATCGTCGACGATCGTCACCGTCGGGATGATCCCGCTGCGCAGCGGCGTGCGGGTGTAGCCCGGATTGAATCCGTGCTCGTGCACGCCCGTCGAGCCGCACCCCGGCGCTCCGAGGCACAGATGGCCGAAGGCCCTGTTATAGGTGTCGAAGAAAGGCGCATGCGGCTCGTCATGCCAGTGCATGACGCCGTCCGTGTGCCCGGATTGCATGAGGGGCGTGGCGATGCCCGCCGCGTCGAACCAGCCTTCGCCGGCAATCAGCGTGTCCGGTCGCCCCTCCCGGATGCGACGGCACAACGCTGCCAAGCCTTCGTAGGTGTGGTAGTACGGATCGTTGATCCAGGCTGCCGAGATGTCGAGGAACACGCCGTCGAAGCGGTAGCGCTCCATCAGTGCGCGGATCTGTCCGACCAGCCGGTTCTGCCAGCCAGGCGCTCCCGGATTCAAGAAGGCGTTGGTCCCGTGATCGTAATGACGCGAGCCGTCCCAGTCGACCGAGCCGGTAATCGGGAAGCCGCCCGCCGTATGCGCCAGTGCCGGCACGCCCCATTGCTCGAAGTTCTCCTGACCGCGGTTGACGACGTTCAGTCCGAACATCGGCATGACGCGGATGCCAAGCTCCTGCGCCTGCTCCATCAGCCGCTCGAAGCCCGTCTCCCCGCCCATCCTCGGGTCGGGTCGATAGTCGCCGTATTGCCAGTAATACCGCCCTTCCCAGCCCGGCAGATAAGCTAGGATGCGCTTGGGCTCGATGCGCTGCGCCAGCCATTCCAGCGTCTGGCCCGTCTTCTCATAGTCATTGAAGATATACCCGTTCCAATGCTGCATATGGATCGCCGCGACGAGGGAGATATCGCGCGCCCAGGCGGGCACGTCCTCGCGCTCCTCCCAACGGCGCAATCCATAGTGCTCCTCGGTCTCCTGCCTATGTTGCTCCATGATCGCCTCCAGCGATGAGCAGCTGCCGATCTCCCAGGGCGGCGCGGCGATCGTATCGCCCATCCGCACCGCATCCTCCTCGAAGATCAGCTCCACATCCAGCGTCTCGCCCTTGGGCAGCAGTGCGAATCTTTTGTCCCGAACCTTGGCGTCCAGCGAGCGGAAGTAACCAAGCGTGCCGTCCTTGCGGCGCAGTACGACAAGCGGCGTGTACAGATTGCGCCAACCCTCCGGGTAATGCAGCAGCAGCCCCGACGGCGGCACCTCCCGCGCCGCGCTCTCGCGAAGATTGACTACCTCCCCGCTGGGCACTCCGCCGATCAACACCTTCAAACTGCGCACCTTCTTGCCGACGACGCTGGCCTTGGCCTCGATCAGCCAGCCGTCGCCGTGTCCTGACGGCCGGACGACGAGCCGGGCGCGGCCTGCCGCCTTCTCCTGCCCATTGGCCCAGGTCAGGCCGCTCGCCTCCACGGTCAGCGTCTCTCCCTCCCTTCGCACCTCGCATGCGTCGCGGTCCAGCCCGTAGACATTCTCGAACGTGTAGATATAGAGGGCCAGCGATTGGTGACGATAGTCGAACGCCGGATGCTCCAGCGTATAGCTGAGGTCATGCATGATGTCTCTCTCCTTTACTCGATGAATGGATGCTCTAGCGTTCCCATACCGGCCCGATGGGCTCCGATACCTCGATCGCATCGATCTGCAGCTTGCCGTACAATGCGCCTCGCTTGGCCAGCTCGATCCGGTTGGTCCCCGCCTGCAGCTGCACCGGCAGCTCGATCCGATGGGCGGCGAAGACGTCCGGCAATCCCGTCTGAGGGAACCAGGCGGCGAACGGTGCGGCGCCGTTAATCGTAACATCCAGCCTCGCCGCCGAGGACGACCCTTGCGCATAGGTGATGGCGACGAGGTAATGTCCGTTGCGCTTCACGTCGATATCCTTGAAGACGATCCGCCCTTCGTCGGTCTCGTCCCACGTCGCATAGCGGCCGCTGGAGGCGGTCTCCGCTTCGGCGGTTACAGCCCCGTCCTGCTCGGCCGCCTCCGCTTCGTATACGGTCCGGCGCGGCTGCCCGATCAGTTCCACCGTCACATGGTCGATCGTCGCCGAGCCCGAGCCGCCGAGCGTGACGGCATGCAGGCCGATCTCCGCTTCCTTGCCTGCGGCGACGAAGTCTACCGTCCGGCTCGCATAACGCCCCGTCCGATTGACTACGGAGGCATAGCGCTCTTGCCCGCCCGCTTGGACGAACAGTCGCCCCTCCACATTGGCATCGGCAGTCAGGTAAGCCTGGAGCCGGTACGCCTGGCCTTTCTTCAGTCCGGTCAACCGCTGGTACAGTCGGCCCTCGGCGGCGACATCGTCGACATCGACTCTGCCGTTCCAGTCGCCGGAGAACGCCGTCCCGTTATCCTGCGCGTAGACGTTCACTGCCGGATCGCCGTCATGGGCAGTCTGCCAGCCCTGCAGATCGGCCGCCTCGAAGCCGCCGTTGGCCAGCGTCAGTACGGCCTGCCGCCGCACCGCCTCTACCGGAATCCGGTACTGTGTCTCCTCCACGACCCCGCCCTTGTGGACGATCATCCGCTCGGCGTTGCGCTGATACAGCTCGGCAATCTCGACGAAGGTCTGCAGTTCGGGGTAGTCGTTCCGAATATGCGGGGTAAAGCTCTTGTCGTTGAAGTAGCGCCCTTGGCCATCCTGATAGATCGCGTCCTTGACCTCTGCCGGAGTCCCCTCCATCCCCTTGATGATGCCCATCAGCCCCATGACGAAGGAAGCGGTGCAGTCGGCGTCATAACCAGCGAGCGAGGCGATCTTGGCCGACTCGGTATAGTCGTTGCCGCCATACAGGATGGCCAGGATGCCGAGCGCATTGTTAATATCCGGGATAACCTGGATGTTGTCCCAGCCGTAGACGAGACGCTTGTACTCGCGCAGCTCTCCCTGCGCCCAGCGCCAATCGTCGGGATTGGCCGCATGGAGCTCGACTACCTTGGCATAGATCTCGTAGGGCCAGCTATTGCGGGGCAGCAGCTCCGCCGCCTGCTCCAGCGCCACTCGCGCGTCCGTCTCAAAGTAAGCTAGCGCGTACAACGCGCCCTGGAAGCGAGCCCAGATGAGCGGGTCCGAATCGCCCGATACGCTGGCGAATCGCTCCGTCAGCTCATACGCGGTCATCGGCATGCCTGGCGCGACCAGGCCAAGCGTGTCGTTCTCGATATAAGACTCTGTCGCCCAGTGGAACGGATTCCACTCCGAGCGGCCGGTGAACGGCGGCAGCATATTCATCGTGCGCATCGCCTCCATCGCCGCGCCGCCGCCGCCCCAGTCGCTGACGTCATGCTCCAGCCACTCGGCGAGGATGTCGGCCGCCGACAGGTCCGGGCCGTGAACATCGAGGATATGCTGATTGAAGAAGTCGATATGATAATCGTCGTCCGAGCCGATGATGCCGCCCCGGTCCTCATAGATCCGGTCGTTCCACGGCTCGTCCCGATAGTCGCTCTGACCGCTGTACGGCCCCTTGATCCAGCCGAACCAGTCATCGGGCAGCGGCTCCTCCGAGATGAACTCGTAGCCGGTGAGCACGCCGCCCACTTGCCCGACGATGGCGGCCAGCGTCTTGTCGTAGTAGCTCTCCCTGGACAACGTCAACCGCTCCGGCGACGGCTCGCCCCTGCTGGCGACGCCGATTGCTGCCGCCGCGAGGACGACGAGCAGCGCCCCCGCTCCGAGCATAGTCTTGCGATGGCTCTTCAAGCCTTGACCCCTCCTCTGTTACCCTTTGATGCCCGAGAGCGTGATGCCCTGGATATAGTACTTTTGCGTGAGCGCGTACATCGCGATGATCGGGACGATCGCCACCGTCGACGCAGCCATCAGCAGCCCCCAATCGACCGTGTAGATGCCGCGGAACGAGGCGATGATGAGCGGCACGGTGAACTTGCTCTCGCTGTTCAGGAAGATCAGCGGTCCGAAAAAGTTGTTCCAGTTGCCGATGAAGGTGAACAACCCCAGCGTCACGATCGCCGGCTTGCATAGCGGGATCATGATCTGCCAGTAGACCCGAAAATGGTTGCAGCCGTCGATTCGGGCCGACTCCAGGTAGGCATTGGGGATGCCGCTCATAAATTGCTTCAGCATGAACACCCCGTACGCATTGATCATGACCGCCGGGACGATCAGCGGCAGATGCGTATCGATCCAGTTGAACTTGCCGAACAGGATGTACAGCGGGATCAGCGTCACCTGACCGGGGATCATCAGCGTCGCGAGGAACACCGAGAACCAGATCGCGCTCCCCTTGAACCGTACCTTGGCGAATGCATAGGCCGCGAGCGAGCTCGTGAACAAGGTGCCGACGGTCACGAGGATCGTGATCTTGGCGCTGTTCCAGTAGGCGAGCGCCATCGGCATCAGCTCGAACACGCGCGGGAAGTACTCCCAGGTCACCGAGCTCGGATAGAGCTCCGGCGGCACCTGGAAGATCGCATCGCTCGGCTTCAGCGCGGTCGTAATCATCCAATAGAACGGGAACATCGTCGTCAGCGCCATCAGGACAAGCAGCAGATGGATGGACAGCGTACCGAGCTTGAATCTAGTCAATGTAGTTCACCCACCGTCTCGATAATCTGAACTGAACGAATGTGACGATCATGACGATCGCGAACAGCGCCACGGATACGACCGCCGCCTCGCCCATCCGGAAGTAGCGGAACGCCAGATCGTAGATGTACATGACCAGCGTGTAGGTTGAGAACTGCGGACCGCCGGAGGTCAGGATAAACGACTCCTGGAACAGGTTGAAGACGCCGATCAGCATCGTCACGACGATGAAGAAGGTCGTCGGCGACAGCAGCGGCAGCGTAATATGCGTCAGCTTGCGCCAGCGCCCGGCGCCGTCGATCTCCGCCGCCTCGTAGTAGTCGTCCGGGATGCCCTTGACCCCGGCGAGGAAGATCAGATAGTAATACCCCATCCCCTGCCAGGTGCTCATGATGATGATCGCGACCCGCGCCCACAGCGACTCGGTCAGCCACTCGGGCCCAGCGATCCCGATCGCGCCGAGGAAGTTGTTGAGCAGCCCGATCTCCGGCGCGAACACCCAGTACCAGACGAGAACGATAGCGACCGAGGAGGTGACCATCGGCAGGAAAAACGCCGCCTTGTACAAGGCCAGCCCCTTCAGCTTCTTGTTGGTCAGCAGCGCCATCCCCAGTGCGACGACCGTCGTCAGCGGCACGATGCCGACGACGAAAATAAACGTGTTGCGCAGCGCAAAATAAAAATTTTCCTCTCCCGCGATCGTCTTGAAATTGTCGAGTCCCGTATACACAGGCGTACTGGTGAAGTCCCAGTCCATGAACATCAGATAAAACGACATCAGTACGGGAAACAGCACAAAGGCCAGCAGCCCGACGATCTGCGGCGAGACGAACAAATACCCCCACCAGTTTTCGTGACGATTCAGCTTAGGCGCGTTTCTCATCCGCCATGCTCCTTTCTGTCGCTCAAGTTGCTTGACGCGCTATGTTCAGTGTAGCCGCGTCCCGCAGCCCCAGCTACGAACGGATATTATGGAGTGGTGCACAATATTATGCGATGGCTGAGCCTCGCCCGAGGACGACAAAAACCCCGCAAGGCGGGGCGAGACTTCGAAGCCTGCTCCGCTACTTGGCGGGGGTATAGAAAAGCCGCTTCGCAGCGAAGCGGCTGATGAGGGTCCCACTAACAAAAGCTGCCTCGCGGCGGCTTGTTGGATAGCTAGTCTAGCGATCTTGCTAAGAGGAAGAGTCGTCGGCAGAGAAGCGCTGCCTCGGCAGCTCGACGAGGACAGTCGTCCCCTCGCCGGGTCTACTCTCGAAGGTCAAGCCGTACGGCTCGCCAAAGTGAAGCTGCAGGCGATCGTGAATATTGGCGATCCCCATACTGTTGAAAGCCTGACGGGCGCTGTCGACGCGTACGGGAAAGCACCTGCCGGAGCGCTCCGCGAAGCGCTCCGGCGGGATGCCGCTGCCATTGTCCCGGACGGCAATCGTCAGATCGTCCTCGTGCGCCTGGACGTCGATGACGATCGAGCGGTCTTCCATGTCTCGGGTAAAGGCATGCAGGATCGCATTCTCGACGAGCGGCTGCAGCGTGAACTTCAGGATCGCGCAATCCAGCAGCTCTTCGTCGCAGACGACGGTGATCTCGATCGGCATCTGGTAGCGGAACTCCATAATCTTGGCATAACTGCGGACGTAGTGAAGCTCGTCCCGCAGCGTGACCGTATCCCGATCGCCGCGCGCGCTGATCCGCAGCAGATCGATCAGTGCGCCGGCCATCCCTTCAATCTCTTGCGGGCGGTTCATGCGCGCCAGCGACTTGATCCCATGGATCGTGTTGTAGAGGAAATGCGGCGTAATCTGGGCCTGGAGCGCCCGGATCTCCTGCTCTTTTTTCTCCCGCTGCTCCTGCTTCACATCGTCGATCAACACGCCGATGCGCTCGACCAGGAAGTTGAAGGCGCGTGCCAGGCTGCCCAGCTCATCGACTCTGCGCAGGTGGACGCGCTCGCCGAACTGGCCGATCTCGACCCGCTTCATAGCCCGCATCAGCATCGCGATCGGCCGGTACAAGCCGAGATACAACCCCGATGCCAGGAAGACCGCGAAGCCGCCCACGACTAGCGTCACCGCCAGCACCGTCCGGGAGAGCTGATCGACGCCTTGCGTAATCGTCGCATAGGGCATGATATGGAACATCTTCCACCCGTTCACCTTGGAGGTCATAAACGTCACCACATAAGATGCGCCATCCGCTACCCGGGTGAAGCTGCCGCTGTCCTCCTGCCAGATCTGCGCAAGCCCCGATCGATCCTGCTCGGAGAGCATGCTGCCCATGCGGCCCGCATCGGAGTGGTAGACGAGCTGCCCGGCTTCGTTGACGATCATCGTCGATTCGTCCGTCCGGCTCTCGGCCTGCTCCATCTCCTCGAGCAGCACCGGGACATTGATATAGAACAGCGCCACCCCGAGCACCTCGCCGTCGAACACATCCATGATGCTCTTGGATACGACCAGCTCCGGCTTGCCCTCCGTCAAAGCGTAATTCCACAGAATCTGCGTCGAATGCTCGGCAGAGGCGAGATAGAGCGGATGCGCAGTGAAGTCGTCCGTGTAGGCCAGCTTCGTCAAGCCGCGAAAAAACGGCAAGCCGCCCTTCCTCGGCAGCAAGACGATGGCATCGTAGAGGAGCGGCTTGGCAGCGAGGATGTTGTCCAGCTTCGCGCCGACCTCCGAGAGCACGTTGAAGGAACGGTCGGATTCGTAATTGGCGGCGTCGATATTTTGCAAATAATAGGTCGTATGAAAATTCGTCGTCACATCCCCGATCACAAACGCAATCTCCTGCAGCGCCCGATCGAGCGCGGACATGCGGCTCTGATTCAACTCGGCGAAATGCGCCGTATCCCGCGTCAGCGCCATCTGCGTCGCCCGATCGTGAACCAGATAACTGACGAGCATCAGCGGCAGGATCGAGATCGCGATGAAGTAGACGATCAGCTTGTACTTCAGGCTGCCCGACCACGCGCGATAGATGCGGTGTCCCCAACGTTTCATCGCGGCCCTCCTCCCTGTCGGTTCATCGCTGCGACTGTTGGCGAGGCTCGCCCGATTGCTTGTAGTCCGTTGGCGTCATGCCGGTGACCGCCTTGAAGATGCGACAGAAGTACCGGTAGTTCGGCAGTCCGACCTGACCCGCGATCTCCTTGACCCGGGCGTCGGATTGCCCCAGCAGCTCTCGCGCGCGGTCGATGCGGATACCGTTAAGGGCATTAATGAAGTTGTCTCCCGTCTCCAGCTTGAACAGCTTGCAGAAATGATTGCGGCTCAGTCCGACATGGTCGGCAACCTCCAGCAAGGACAGCTCGCGGCTGTAGTTGCGCTCCAGAAAAGCGAGCGCTTTTTTGATCTCGCTCCGATAGCCGGCGTATGCGCTCGTCTCCACCGTCCGCCAATAGGCGTCTAACAGCCGTCCCAGCTCCGCCTCGAGCTCGTCTAGCGTATAGCTGCGAGCCGTCAGCAGCCGCTGGAAGGCAACCGTATCCGGCCTGTCGGCAAACGCTGGATCGCTCGCCTTCATCGCCTTGGCCATCTGGCTGAACAACAGGTACAAGTAATCTCTCGCTTCCTCGGGGGCGACCCTGATCTCGCGCAGCAGATCCAGCACCCCTTGCAGCTCAGCCCTCGCCTCGTCTGGCTGATGGGTCCGGAGCGCATGAAGCAAGGCTGCCTCTCCGCGATCCGTCGCGGCCTCGTCGCGCCGCCTGAAGGCCGGGCCGGCAGTCGCGCTCACATACTGGAGCGGCTTCGCCCCGTCGTAAAAGGCCGCCTCCCGGGCCGCCTGCAATCTCGCCCATTGCGTCGGCAGATCGCTCAACCGCTCCACGGGCTCGCCCATCAGGACCGCGAGGCCGGGCCGGGCCTCGGCGCGGACGATCGCTTGGGCGGCGCTGTGGCTGCGCTGCCGCAGCATCAGGTAGCTGCGCTGGACCGTATGCAGCATCACCGCATGCAGCGCAGGGGCAAGCTCCGCGACGAATACGCTGTCAGTCGCCTCTCCATCTGAGCGCGCCTGCTGCGCCAGCGTCTCCCGCTCCGCGGCGCCCGCTACGAGCAGTAGCAGCCAGCTACCGCCCGATAGCGGCAGCGACAGCGCGCGGGCTTGCTCCACCATCGCCTCGGAGGTGTCTGCATCGTGCAGCAGACGACTCGCGAAGCGTTCCAACTGGCGCTGTCTGCCCTCGCGTCCGGCCAGCTCCATATCGGCTAGTCGCTGCGCGGCGGTCCGCTCTTCCGCGATCAGGCCATGCAGCTGCTCCAGCATCGCGGTCAGCGCCGGAGGGTCGAGCGTATACTTGAGCACATAATCGGTCGCGCCCAGCTTCATCGCTTCCTTCACATACTGGAAGTCATCGTAGTTGCTCATGACGAGTATCTTGGTCTGAGGCCGCCTCGCCTTGACGCGCCGGATCAGCTCGATCCCGTCCATGACAGGCATGTTAATATCCGTGAGGATCAGGTCGGGCTTCAGCGTCTCCGCCAGTCCCAGCGCCTCTGCGCCATGATCGGCCTCGCCGACGAGGCGGAAGCCGCTGGCCTGCCAGTCAATCATCGATCCGAGGTCCTCTCGGATGAGACGGTCATCGTCGGCAATCAGCACGGTGTACATGGCTCTTGCCCTCCTTGTTGTCTGCTTTGTCTGATAGGGTCGCATGTCTCTCGCCCGTTTCCCTCATTATGGCACGCGCGGCATCATCCTTGCTACTCGTTTTGCCCCGACATGCAAGGATAGCGAGGGATCGGCTCCCTCGCTTTGACCTTGCTTGTTATGACCCGGTTTTTTCCTTCGTCTCCAACAGGATTTGTGCGGCTTTGTCGAGGAACTCGTCGACGGTGAACTTGCCGAGCAGCCAGCCGTCGAGCTGGGCGTTGATCTTCTGATCAGCCTCCTCGTAGAATGCGTTGTACGGCACGGATACGGTGTGATCGAGCGCCTGCGTGAAGGCGGCCAGATCATCCGCATCGATCGCGTCGCCGAACAGGTTGCCCTTGATCTCGTCGAAGGTGCCGCGGTGGATCGGCAGCCCGCCGACGCCCAGCTTCGCCAGCGCATCCCACGCTTCCTTGCTGTAGATCGCTTTGAGCGCCTCCTTGGCCTCCTCCGGGTGCTTGGTGCCCTTCCAGATCAGGAAGTTGTCGATGAATTGCGAGCTGTACGCCTTGCCCTTGCCAGATGGAATCGCTGCGATGCCGACTTTGAAGTTTTTAATATCGTTTTTGACGCTGCCGACATACCAGGTACCGTCGATCGCCATCCCGATGCGGCCTGCCTTGAACATATCGAATCCGCCCATAATCTTCGTATCGGTCGGTCTCGGCAAGGAATGGTCGATGCGGAGCATATCGTCGAACCATTGATACACTTCCTTCGTCTCCGGCTCCGTGATGGCTGGCGTCAGATCGTCGTTGAACACATTTTTGCCGCCATTGGACAGGGAGAACATGCCGCCCGCATAGCTCAGGAAAGGACCCGCGGATAACCCGAATGTCTTGCTCGCGCCCTCTCCTGCCGTGAACTGCTTCGCCATCTCGCGAATCTCCGCAAAGGAGGATGCCTGATTCCAATCCTTGGACGGATGCGCGATGCCCTTGGCGTCGAACATGTCCTTATTATAGTACATCAGCATGTAGAAGATGCCGGAGGGCAGACCGTAATACTTGCCGTCCTGGTAACCCGAGTTTTGGAAGGAGGCCTCGAAGTATTGCGACTTGTCCAGGCTATCGACCATATCGGTAATGTCCAGCGCCTGATCCTTTTTAATAATTTGCGGCATGAACGATTCGGCGATTCGACCGAGATCGGGCGACCGGCCGCCTGCGATTTGCGCGTTGACCTTTTGATAATACTCCGGCCAGTTGGCCGTATTGATTTTTTCGATTTTGATCGTGATGTTTTTGCCTTCGCTTTTCAGCTTCTTGTTGGCCGCGTCGATCATCGCCGTCCAGCCGGGGATTTCGTTGGCGTTGGCCTGCATCGCGAAGACGAGCTCCACCGGCTTGGCGTTCGACGCCTCGGGCTGCGCCGTGCCGTTCCCATTCCCATTCCCGTTCGGCTCCTTGCTCCCCCCGCCTCCGTTGCCGCCGCATGCCGCCAGCAGGACCATGGCGATCGCTACGAGAAGTACCGCGCTGCGCTTGATTGCCTTCATCTGTTAGTGCCCCTCTCGAGTAATATGGCTCTTTCTATCTCTAATCATAGTCATTATTGGCGACGGGAGAAGGAATCAATATTATGAAAGGGTGTACAATATTATGCGCCTTCCGTCCGATCTCTAAAGGATGGGCGCGCGCCAATCCAAGGGAACTCGCCGATCCGCAGCTTGGCTCCGCCGTATGGCACAAGTAGCAGCTCCTCTACCGGCTGCCCCTGCGTATCGGGGTAGAGCGGCGGCGTGCCGGCGCTGTTGCTCTCGAGTCGCCAATCGGCGATCACCTGTCCCCGCGCCTTCAGCTTCACCGGCGACTCTGCGGCCAGGAAGGGCTGCGCCGGCACATCTGACTCTACGACCTCGAAGCTGCTATCCGCGAGCAGACCGTACTTCCAGCTCGCCGCCGGATACAGCTCCCAATCGTGGAACCATGCGCGCGTGCGGATCCGCTGCCAGCTCTCGGGGATCGGCAGCACGTACACAAGCGGCCCCCGCTCCACGCTCGCCGCATACAGATTGCGATGCGTAACGGTCGGCTGCATCGGCAACTCCAGCTCGAGGACGTCGCCATCCTGCCAGACGCGATGAAGACGGGCATACCCGTGGGCCGTCTCGTACGCGACGGGATCGCTATTCACCCGAACCTGCGCCTCGTCGCACCAGGCGGGCAGCCGCAGCGACAGCGCGAAGCGCTCCGGCTGGGCGAGCGACAACGTCATACGCACCTGCTCGCGGAACGGGTACTGCGTATCGACTCGAATCGAGACTCGTGTCCCCGCAGTGCCGACTACCGTCTCCACTGCGCACGGTACATACGATACGGCGACCAGTCCGCCCTCGTGATCGCGCATCCAGGCGTGAGAGGTCAGCTTGGGCCAGCCTTGATGCATATTGGCGGTGCAGCAGCCGAAGTTGGGCTCCAGTCCGAATACATTGGCGTCGGGGTGATTGCTCCAGTTGCGCGGGGCGACGTTGCACATCACCTGATTCACTTGTTGATCGTACTGATGCGACGTCCAGTCGGCCGAGATCGCCGCAGGCAACGCATTGAAGGCCACCTTCTCCAGGATGTCGCCAAAGCGGCCATCGCCGAAGATGCGCGTCAACTGCTCCATCGTGAACATATATTCGACGACTGCGCACAGCTCCACCCCCTGGCTCGGGCTCGTCCCGGACAGCCATTCGTCGCCGGAGAACATGCCGTGCGCCTGACCGTGGTAGGTCATCAACGCATCGATGCCGCGGTGGACCGCCTCCCGCTCGCGCGGATCGCCGCCCAGCTCGTACAGCACGCCCGGCGTCTTGACGCCCATCGCGACATTGACGACATGCGTCGTCCAGTCCCACTGCTCGACCTTGCGCCAGAACGGGAAGTCATGCAGGATATCGCTCCAGTCCGTCGTCTGCCCGGCGACGATGCCAGCCAGCTCCAGCAGCCATGGCTGCTCCGTCCGCTTATACAGCCAGACGATGCAGAGGAGCATCTCCGCCCCCCGGGTCTTGGCCCAGCCTCGGAGCGGCTGCGCTTCGATCGTCGCATGGACATAGCTCAGAAACTTCGTCAGGAACGGCACGACCCGCTCGTCTCCGGTCGCCTCTTGATGCTGCATCAGGACCTTGAGCATAATCATATAATGCCACCAATCCTGATCCTTCTCCACATCATGGTTCACCGTCTCGATCCTCTCGGGTCCGAACAGACCGTTGGCGCGCTGGCTCGCCAGCGCCCACTCGATCCAGCGATTCGCTTTGGCGATCAGCCGCTCGTCCTCCAGCAGGTAAGCCAGCGGCAGCAGCCCGTCCACATAGTAAGGTCCCCGCTCCCAGCTCTCGCCCTGGCCGCCGATCCAGCCATTATTCGGTCCGACATCCGGCCAGTGCTCCTCCAGATGACCGGTCAAGCCGCGCGCCTGCAGCAGGAGCTGCTCCCTCAGCCAGCCTGTCGGCTTGATCGCTCCGAGCGGCAGCGCTTCGAAGGCAGTTTTTGTTAATGTCATGACAAGTCTCTCCTTTTCGTTCGCGATTGATGACGACCACTTAAACTGTATCATTTGGGAGGGGGCGGCATGGAGAGCCTGATGCAACTCATTTTTATCCGATCGCAACCTATTATTGCCTCAGGCAGCCCGATCTGATAAGGTTGCAGCAATAACTGTTGCCGGTAGGCGAACGCTCGCTGACGCTGGCTGCCCTCGGCCAAAGGAGACTGTCTATGCTGCATTTCATCGCGCCGCCGATGCCCCACTTCACCGTCGGCGGAGAGGATACGTACGCGCCGGGGCGCAGTCATCCGGACCGCGCCCATATCGGCGTATTCGACCTGATCTACGTCACACGCGGATTGCTGGCGCTGGAGGAGCGCGGCATCGAATACCGTCTGGGGGCCGACCAGTATGCGATCCTGCGGCCGGACGCTGCTCACCGCACGACCGCCCCTTGTCAGGAGAAGACGCATTTCTACTGGCTGCATTTCCAGACGCTCGGCCATTGGACGGAGGTAGAGGAGGAGCAGACGGTTGCCCTATCGCAATCTGTCGAGCCCTATGCGCCGATCGAGACGTTCTCCTTTTTCCTGCCCAAGTCGGCGCAGTTGCTCCAGCCGGAGCAGGCGCTGCAACAGATCAAGCATATCCTGACGCTCCAGCAGCAGCCGACGCCCGAGGCCAAGTGGCGACAGCAGACGGCGTTCCAGGATCTGCTGTACGCCTTGCAGGAGGCGGGCGCGGGCATGCCGAAGAGCCGCCCGTTCCATATCGCGGAGGCGGCGGCTCACTATTTGCGCAGTCACTATAGAGAAGCAGTATCTTACGAGCAATTAGCGCAGGCGCTTCATTACCACGCCAACTATATCTCGCTCTGCATGAAGCGGACCTTCGGCTGTACGCCGCTCGACTATCTCGTCCGCTATCGGATCGGACAAGCGAAGCAGCAGCTCATCCGTACGAATGCGCCGATCGGCGAGATCGCGGAAGCGACGGGCTTTGGCTCCTTCCCCTACTTCATACGCTGCTTCGTGAAGCATACCGGGCTTCGCCCGCATGCCTTCCGTCAGCAGTACCGAGCGTAAGCGTACTCCGGCAGACGGGGCTCGGGACGACTCTAATCTACCCGATCGCTTGCCGGAGCTGCTCGTCCAGGTCGGAGGCGATCCAGCCTGCCCCGCTATCGATGTTGGCCAGCACATGAGCCTCCGCCCGCAGCGCCGGATAGTAGGAGGAGAGCATACACACGCCCGGGTCGAAGCCCATGACGAAGTACTTGAATACCTCCCCGTCGAGCTGCGTCATCCAGACGCCGTAGCCGTAATACAGCCCTTCCTCGTCCGTCTCTACCTGCGGGCGCAGCAGCTCTGCGGTCATCTCCGGCGAGAGCAGTCGTCCCTCCATCAGCGCCGCCCAGAACTTGCGCAGATCATGCGCCGTCGTGTACGCGCCGCCATCCGGTCCGCCCAGCACCGGGATCGAATAGATGTTGGTCCGCCAGTCGTCGTCCTCGCCCACATAACCAAGCGCCGTACGCTCGGGCAATCGGTCCATGCGGAAGTACCCCGAATCCTCCATACCGCACGACGCGAACACTTCGTCCTGGATATAGTCGGCGAATCGCCGCCCCGACAGCTGCTCGACGATCAGGCCGAGTACGATGTAGCCAGCATTGTTATAGGCGAACTCCGCCCCCGGCTCGAACTTCATCGGTTGATCGGCGAACAGCGGCAGGAAGCGGCCCGGTCCGTCAATCGTATACATCGGCAACGTCTGCCACAGGCTCTCGTAGTCGGTCATGACTGCCTCGTCGAAGTAGTCCGGGATGCCTGAGGTATGCGTCAGCAGATGGCGCACCGTCATCTCCGGGTGTACCTGCGGCAGCGGCAGCTCAAGCTCGCTCAGTCGGGTATCTAGGGCCAGCCGCCCCTGCTCGATCAGCTGGCAGATCGCAATCGCGGTGAAGATCTTGCACCCCGACGCGATGCCAAAGCGCGTATGTGGCGTATTGGCGATCCGCTCGCTGCGATTGGCATAGCCGTAGCTTTTCGCCGCCGGGACCTGATGCTCCGTCGCCAGCAGGATCGTGCCGGAGAACTTCAGCACTTGCCCCTCCTCCTCGTTATAGCTGCGGACGATGTCGTCGATACGTTGCTCCGTTATCATCGGTATCGCTCCTCTCTTGAATCGGGTCAGGCCGATCTCTCTATGCCCCATTATAAAAAATTCGCGCTGCGACTGGATAGGGCGACAACGCTTCGGGCTGTTCTCGACCTGCAAGAAGCCCGGGAGCGGATACGATCTGCTGCCCGGGCTCTGGCCTACGGTTTCGTCGAGTAGACGATCTTCTTGATTCGGTCATGGGACAGATGATAGCATACTGCCAGTTGCTCGATCGATGCGCCTCGTCTAAACTGCTCGCGCATCGCCTGATTGCGCCGCGCCAGCTGCGCGCGCTGGCCCGACCGCTCGCCCCAGGCCATCCGCCGTCCCTCTCTCTGGGGGATGTAGACGCATTCGCCCTGCACATACTGCTGGATCTCCTCCAGCAGCCGCTCCGGGAAGACTACACTTCCATTAACATGTTTCATCACGGCACCGCTCCTTATCTAAGTTTCTCGTTAAGGGGTAGCGGAGCCGATCATCTCTTGTTAGCGCAAGCAATACATCGTATCGACCTCCTATATCCTGGGAATGGATCGTTGATGTAAGCGTAACATATGCGGCGAGGTTGTTCAAACGTACGTCTGCGCGGCCACGTTAGGAAGAGGCGAAGATGTATGTCTGCAGGTAGTCATTGTGAAACTTGCCCTCCGGGTCGCAGCGCCGCGCGAGCGCACGGAAGTCCGGCAGCCTCGGGAACAGCGGCTGCAGCTCCGCCGCGCTCATCGTGAACAGCTTGCCCCAGTGCGGACGGGCGCCGAACGGCGCCAGGAGGGACTCGATACGCGGCAGCATCTGCCGCACCGCCTCCCACTGCGGCCGCCAGGTGAAATGAAAGCCTACCCCATCCTGGACGTAGCACGGACTGAGCCACAGCCGGTCGGCGGCGATGGTGCGAATCTCCGAGGTGTACAGCAGCGGCGCCAGCTCCGTACGGAGGCTCGCGATCGCCTCCAGAGCCGCTGCCGCATGCTCGCGGGGGACGATGTATTCGCTCTGCAGCTCCTCCCCGGCGCTAGGCGTGAAGGCCAGCTTGAAGTGCGGCAGCCGCTCATGCCACGGCCCGACGGTCCCGCACTGCTCGCTGCAGTGCTCGGCCCCATGACCGGGGACGGGATGCAGCGGCACGTCCGAGCGCTGCGCGCCATAGAAGGTGTCGGTCAACGGGGGCTGGGACGACGGATGCGGAGCGACCCGCTTCACCCATACTTGATCGATCGCCGCCTCTGCCCAGCTCGTGAACAGGCTGACGCTGTAGCCGGAGGAGACGATCGCCTCGAAGTGATCTTGCGCCTCAGACAGCGCCAGCCTCTCGTACACATGCTGCGCCATCTCGAAGGTTGGCACCACGTCTAGCGTCAGCTTTGTGACGACGCCAAGCGCGCCCAGGCCGACAACTGCCCCGAAGAATGCCTCTTCGCCGTCGTCGCGCGTCAAGGTGAGCAGCTCGCCGCTCGTCAGGACGAGCTCCAGGCTGTAGACGGCCGAAGCCAGATTGCCGTGGGCGTCGCCCGAGCCATGCGTCGCGGTTGCGACCGCGCCGGCCACCGAGATATGCGGCAGCGAGGCCAGATTATGCAACGCGTAGCCCTGCTCATGCAGGTACTGACACAGCTCGCCGTACCGCACGCCGCCCTCAATCGTCACCCGATGCTGCTGCCGATCCAGCGCGAGGATGCGGTTCATCCGCTCCAGCGACAGATGCGTCGCCGTCGTATCGGCGATGCCATTGAAGGAATGCCGCGAGCCGACCACCTTGAGCTGCCGGCTGGCTTTGACGATTTCCTGAACCTCCTCCAGCCGTTCGGGGATCAGACACTCCGCCGCCTGAAACGTATAGTTGCCTGCCCAGTTCTTTTCGTATCTCATCGTGTACAGCTCCTTTAGGTAAGGGAAGTTTCGCGAGACTGACGGTTGATCTAGGGTTATTATACCATCGTGAACAGGGGCAGGATGGAGAAGCACCAAAAAACCAACGTCCAGTGAACAAACAGACGTTGGTTATACGCGGCAGCACGGGGCCAGTGGTAGAAGCACGTTAAGATGCCTGGGCCTTCGGCACAGTCTGTCTCTGATCGACATATGCCATGACGAAAAAGAAAAGGATGCACAAGGTTAATTTCGTAATCGCCTCTGCCCATGACATCTGGAGAATGAAAATCTCGCCCACCGCATTGATCGAGGCATGCGTCAATATACATAACAGGATGCTGCGACTGCGGAAGTAGAGCGCCGTGAGGACGAAGGACAGGGCAAGCGTCCATAACGTGTGGATGCCAAGGCTCATGTATTGCTGCTGATACGTGCCGAGAATGCCAAACAGCGGCAGGTGCCAGAGCTGCCAGACCAGGCCGATCACAAGCGCAGCTTTGAACTTGGACCACTTATTGTCGACCAGAATATGCTCCAGCCAAAAGCCTCGCCACCCTACCTCCTCCAGTCCGCCAATGATGACGAAGATCGGAATGTACAGAAACACGTTCAAAAACGAGGTCGTCATATGCGAGCCGAAGAACAGATAGGGCAGCGCCTGGAACGTCGCAACAACGACGAACAACAGAAGCCAGTCCGACCGATGTTTGGGCAATCGAAACAATTGACGGGATACCTGCCTGGCCCCCTTGCCCTCCTTCTTCACCCATACGATGACAGCAGCGATCGCTGGCGACAATACGCCAACAACGTATACGATATACATCCAGGTATAATTGCTGAATGGCGCGTCCAGCAGCCTGGAGCAGATCGCCAAGCCTCCCCACGCTAAGTAGGTAATCCCAAAGCACCAAAGCAAGTACCTCTTGATGGATGAATTCATCCTCACTGTCCTTTGTCGATTAATCCCTGTAGTATACGCCTTTGTGGGCGGCTGGACAATGTGGTTTAACTAAACTTTAGGGAAGACAAGGAAGGACAGAAGCTTGGGCGGAAGTCAGTCTCCAGGTTGTCGATTTCATAGGTATTTAACCCTAATCATTTGTTGTTACGCACAAAAAAACCAGCATTCGACAGTATTCCACATCTATCCAAATCAGGACTTTTGAAGTATAATAGTGTGAACATATGACTAGACATTAGCCCAACCGATGGGATAACAAGGGTGAAAAGGGGGATTTCAATGAGTACAGTACTTAACGTGAATGTCAACACAAATGCACCACCGCAGCAACGTCTGCATTCCTCATTTGACGGAGGATTAGCTCAGTTTATTGGCTGGTCCATACTGGGTGCCTTGGTTACTATTTTTACGCTAGGGATTTGTTATCCTTGGAGCATTACCATGATTTACAAATGGAAGGTTGAACACACTATTATTGAAGGAAGACGTTTGAGGTTTCATGGCACGGCAATTGGTCTGTTCGGCAACTGGATCAAGTGGTGGTTCTTGACGTTGATTACACTCGGAATCTATGGCTTTTGGGTATTTATCGCATTGGAAAAATGGAAAACTAAACATACCAGCTTCTAAAAAAACCTCGCTGACGCTTAAATGTCAGTGAGGTTTCTTCTTTGCATAACTTTAAAGGCATACACATACTTGCTTTACACGGATACTCCTCGCCCGCCTCGCCGTTCGAAATGAACATGGAGCCGGTATAAGCAAATCTCCATCGTCCACGCATGAAGCCTCTCCTTCTCTTCCGCTTCGGGAGCGATTCGAAGCCCGAACACACCATCCTCAAACGCGGTCATACTGCCCTTGGCTGAACCCCACATCGTCATCGGCATTCTCGCGATTAGCTGACTGACGCCCTTCTCCTGATAGTCCCACAGCTTCCGGTGCTCCTGGTATGAGAAGTCGATCCGCTTGCGATACTCTTTGTCTGTCAGATAATGATGGAAGAACAGGGCCGTCTCCTCCGGCGTGACCGGCTCCGTCCAGCGCGACGGACCTCGCTCCAGCATATACAAGAGGACGATCATCTTGTAGCTCTTGTTCATCCGAGTGCTCTCCACATCGCGGAGCCAAGACTCGTATGTATGGAACAGCCCGCTCTCCTCTGGGGTCAACTGGCCCGCTGCCTGGAGCAAGCCTGGATAGGAGCCGAACTCGCTGCGGTACGCATGACTCTCCGCCTGCCCATGCAAGTGCAGCTCGACATAAGTGGGCTGCCGGCCCAGCTCGCGCTTCAACTCCAGGAACGCCTGGATGAGCTGCTCGCGGCGCGGCATCCGCTTGCGGCTCAGCTCCTGCAGCAGGTCGACGACACGCGTCTCCAGCTCGATGCTGCACCCTGCCGGAGCGGTCGGAAGCACTCCCGTCCTCTTGCCTTCCTCTAGCCCCTCCGACAGCAGGCTGAGCTTGTTGTCCGCGTGACGGTAGTTGCCGATCAGGTCGACGATAACGCAATGCGTCTTGTTGGGGGATAGGCGCAAGCCCCGCCCGATCTGCTGTGTGAATACCGTCAATGACTCGGTCGGCCGAACGAACAACAGCGTATCCACACTGGGGATATCGACGCCTTCATTGAACAGATCTACTGTGAAAATGACCTCCAGCTCGCCTGCATCCAACTGGCGGATCGCCTCCGCCCGGGTGATACCTGTTGTCCCGGAATGCAGGCTCAGTGCACGGACGCCCTGGCGCCCGTAATACCCAGCCAGGAAATTGGCCTGTCGAATCGATGAGCAAAAGCCGATCGTCCGCGTCTGCTTGTGCCGTCTCCAAGCCCGGTAGATCTGCTCTGCCTGACTCTCCCGCAGTTGCGCCGCAGCCAACTGCTCTTCATCATAACGAGTGCCGAGCCATCTGATCTTCGTGTAGTCCGTCTCGTCGAAGATACCGTAATACTGGAACGGCGACAGCCAGCCACGCCGAATGGCATCGATAAAACGAATCTGGTACGCGACATTGCCGTCACAGATCGCATAGACATCCTTGCCATCCATCCGGTCCGGCGTAGCTGTGATGCCAAGCAGGAACTGCGGACGGAAGTAATCGATCACGGACTGGTACGATGCTGCGGCCGCATGATGAAATTCGTCGACGACGATCAGGTCGAAATGATCGCGAGCAAAGGCTTCGCGATGTCGTTTGCGACCCAGCGTATAGATGGAAGCGAAGACATGATCGGCTTCGCCTTCTTTAAGCTGCCCGTTGTAAATCCCGCCCAAGCGTTCCGGCATGACATGGCGGAACGACCGCTGCGCTTGTTGCAGGATCTCCTCCCGATGGGCGACGAACAGGATGCGGCGGAACCGCTGACCAAAAAACGCCGCCAGATACGTCTTGCCAAGCCCGGTGGCCATAACGACCATTGCCTTCGTGTACTCCTCCTCCAGCGTTCGCTCCAGCTCCTCCAGAGCAGCTTGCTGGGCGGGACGCGGCTGGAGCGCGACGATCAGCTCCTGGGCTGCAGCGCTCTCAGGTGGTGCATCCTCGAACACTTGATACTCCGCTTCCTCCATGTCCATGATCTGCCTGAGCAGCTCAGGGTTGCGCTCATGATGCTGAGCATACTCCTCCTCGTACCAAGCAATCGTATCTTCATGGAGCGGAAGGGTCGACTCATGATAGAAGTTCTTCATGAACTTCTCGATCGCGACCTGGAACGTATACGGCTCGGCCTCGGCATGCATCGCCAGATTCCACTCCACACCCATCCGCATTGCAGACAATGAAAAGTTGGACGAGCCTACGATAAACAAGCCCTCTCCGTTGTCATAATCGAACAAATACGCCTTGGGATGGAAGGAAACGCCCGAGCTCCGCCACAGCCGAGCCTCCAGACGATCGTCGATCCCTATCAAGGTACGCAGCCCCTCCGGCTGCGTGATGAACAGGTAGTCCCCGGCAAGCATCCGCACCTCGGCCCCTTGATCGAGTGCCCGCTTCAGATGCGGCGCCAGCAGCCGAACCCCGGACTGCATGACGAAAGAGGTCATGATATAAATGCCGGAAGCATGCCGCATCCCCTCTATGAGCTCATCGGCCAGGTTCTCTGTGATGAGCTTGACCTTACGATTCGTCGACATCGATCAGATACACCTTGTCCCGGAAGCCGCCGCGCTGCTCCGCTTTTTGCTGCCGGATCGACTCGAGCTGCTCCCAGTCGGCTCCATGCGCCACAGCCAGCGCGCGGACAACCTCCAGCACATCGGCCAACTCCTCCAGCGCGTTCTCAGCGTTAGTCGTCTCCATATACTCTGCCGTTTCCTCGCGAAGCTTGGTCTGGAGCTCCTGGAGGTACTCTTCGTCGCCCAAAATACGCGTCCGGCTAGTCGCTCCCGTCCTTGCGATAATCTGCGGGATGTTGTCGCGTACGAGCTTGTTGTAGGCTGGCATCGATTCACCTGCTTTCAATGATGATTATCTCAACTTCCCATCCAAAACCTCCAACTCATCAACCATCGCCACGCGGCGGGGATATTGGGCGATCAGGCGACCGATGATAGCCTTTGCTTCGGCCTTGGCGCCTGCCTTGTGATAGACTCGGATGACCTTGCAGACGCCTCTGTACTTCCTTCGGTCAGTGGCCGCGGCAGCTTCGCTCAGGATATAGTCCTCAAAGATCGGATACGTCTCGGCAGGGAAATGTTTGGCTAACGGTATGCCATAATCTTCAATGAACATGGGTGTCTGCCGCACGACACCCAGCAGCCGCGTCCACTCGCCTTCGGCGGCCAGCAACTCAGCGTAGATATGGGACATGTAGGCTCTGGAAAGCTCGTCCAACAATGCCTCTTTATAGGGCTCCCAGCCGCCATCGACAGAGTAGAGTTCCTTTAACCGAGCATAGTAGGAAGACTCCCCGCTCAGCAAAATCCTGCGCACGATCTCGATTTGCTTCTGGTGATCGCCCAGCGCCGCATAGATTTGTTCCAGCTTATACGCCCATCTTGACGTTCTACCGTACATCTTGCCCGCTGGCAGCACCTCGAGACATAACTTCTCTGCGGCTTCATAGTCCCCATCCGCCATAGCTTGCTCAACGACGATCTCTCGAATCTCCGGGATGTGAAGATGCTCCGTTCGATAGCGCTCGGCTGCCGCCGCGCCCTCGAGCTGCTCGATGATCTGCTGCGTAATGAGATATTGGTCGGGATAGGGCTCGTCGTCGTACATCTTCCCCAACACGTCGAACAGCTCATACACCTTCGCAGCTTGCTTTTCATCATCTACGAGATTCGCGCCGCATCGCAGCAACCGATAGCCGTATTCAGCCCATTCCTGAAAAGCCTTGTGCTTGGCGGTTTTGATGATCTTCTGGAACATACCTTTCTTGTCTTCGTCGGAGATCGTCTTCGTGCAGACCTCTATTCCATTCAGACACTGATTCACAACGTCGGTCACCGCGCCAGATGAAGTGTCTGCATGGGCGATCAGCTTGGTGACCTCCGTCAAGATATACAAATGAATATCCAATGCAACGCCCGTATCGCCGGATGCGACACTCTGTTCCAGGATCATACTCATGCCATGACAGACACGATTACAGCCGCTATAGGGCAAGAAGCCGCGTTCCGAGTTCGAGCGGATCAGTTGCTTCACTTCCTGCTTGATGTCCGCCAAGTTCATCCTATGCATTCCTCCTATCAGATCATCATTATGTCTTGCTTCGCTTTAGTAGGAGCTTCAGTTATCTTTATCTGTCATTATAGCTCAGGTAGGTATAGTTTCCTACATGATTTAAGCTATCGATACAGTTTTCTTTGCATTGAGACTCACCGACGACGAACCTTGAGCTCTGATTGATTTGCAAAGCAAGCTTTACATTCATTGCAAAGCAAGCTATACTAAACATGCAAAGCAAGCTTTGCAATCAAGTTGAGGAGGTGCCACTTGAAGACACGAATCGCAGAGCTGCGCAAGCAGCACAAGCTTTCGCAGGAGGAATTGGGCTTGGCGGTGGGCGTGACGAGGCAGACGATCACCTCTCTGGAGGTGGGCAAGTATACAGCCTCCTTGATTCTGGCCTACAAGATTGCCCGCCATTTCGGATTGACGATTGAAGAGGTATTCGACTTTAGCGAATTGGAGGAGGAATAGGAATGAATACGTACCGAGCAAAAATGCGCACGCGCGCCAGTTGGGTTGCTGCGGCCGCAGCCGTGACGGCGATCCTCTTCGCGGCGCTGACGATCTATCGCGACCAGTTGCCGACACTGCCCAGCTTTATCAAAGGGTTTCACCAGGGTGCCTTCATCAGTTTGGAGCTGCTCGCTGCTTGGTTTGTAATCAACTACTTGCGAATCCGTAATCACGAGGCCAAATTAAGGAAGTGGCAGATTGCCGAAACCGACGAGCGTACCGGATTAATCCTCCGCAACGCGAGCACGCTCGCCATGTCGGTTATTTTCACCGGCCTCGGAATCGCCACGATTGTCTCCGGCTTCTTTAGCGCCACGGTGTTCTTTTCGTTGATGGGTTGCCTGTTGTTTATTTTGATTGTCTTCTATAGCTTGTGGGTTTACTATGCGAAGAAGCTGTAACGTACCAGATAGTCAAATTTGCTCATGAAAAGAGGAGCCATATGGCCTTTCATTACTGGCGTTCTGACCAACTGACATTGCGCGCGCTGCAATCCTCTGACCTGGCCTTGTTCCAGGCTCTCGATGACGAGGTTGCTCGCAACGTCGATATGATTCATTTCCCGCAATCGCCGGAGAAGCAGATGCAATGGCTCGAAGCCGAGCAGCGCAACCGAATCGGCGACGCGTTCCGCTGGGTGGCGGTCACGGATGAGGGCACGGCGATCGGGACCATCAATACGTTTGCTTGTCACAAGCGGTACGGCACGTTCAAATACGGCCTCTCCCTGTTGCCGGAGTACAGGTCCCAAGGGTACGGGGCGGAGATGATCCGGACGGTACTGCGGTATTATTTCCACGAGCTGAATTATCATAAGGCCACTCCGCATGTCTATTCGTTCAACCAAGCGTCGATCCGGCTTCATGAGAAGCTCGGCTTCGTGCAGGAGGGACGACTGCGGGATATGATCTTTACAAACGGCGAATATTATGATGAGATCCATTACGGCATGACGGCTAATGAGTTCGGACAGTTGTACGGCAAGTTGGAGATGTAGGAGCGCGCGGCTTATCGGCTTGACGAAGCGAGGATTAGTACTGTATAGTGCTAATTATGAAAAAGAACACACGCAGCAACAAAGAGGTTGCTCTGCAATCTGCCTTTACCTTATTTCTGACGAAAGGCTTTCTGGCAACCAGCATGGACGATATCGTCGCCCATAGCAAGGTGTCCAAGACGAATATTTATTACTACTTCAAGACGAAGGAGGAATTGCTCCTAGCGACGGTCAATCAGCTGATAGCACAGTACGAGCAGCAGATCGATGCAATTGCCTCGCGGAGCGAACTTTCGGTTCAGGGCAAGTTAACGGCAATTCTTCGTATCTTAACCAACAGCGATGAACAACCTAGTTACCTTGGCGGCTGCCCGTTCCTATCGCTGTACACCCAGACACCCGCGGATGCCGCTCAGATCAGAGAACGCATCAAACATTTTTTTGATCAACAGCTCTACAGTGTGGAAATGATCCTATCGCAAGGAATTGCTCAGGGGGAGCTGAGAGCGGACCTCCCTGTACGACCAACCGCTACCTTAATCGTCACCTCCATAGAGGGCGCGCTCTTTTTGGCCCAAGCGTCCAACAACCCGGAGCTCATCCCCAACTTATCGCCTGCTTTAGCCTCGTTGCTAAAGTAATTTTTTTAACCAAATTAGTACTGTTCAGTACTAAAAATGAATAAAGGAGCGTTTGCATATGAAAATCTTCATCACTGGCGGGACCGGGTATATCGGAAAGCGTCTGCTGGCCAAGCTAGCCCCCTATCACCAAATCTATACCCTTGTTCGCCAGGAGAGCCGACTCCGCAACATCATCGACCAGTTGCCTGACGAAGCTCAAGCAAACATCTTGCCTGTTATTGGCGATCTCGCCAAGCCACGCCTAGGTCTAAGCGATGCCGATTACCAGCAAGTGCTGACCGTCGATCAGATCATTCATGCAGGCGGTCCAATGAATATCGAGCTTTCACTTACCGAAGCGGAGCAATCATTCCTCTATCCTGCCCAATCCATGGCGCAGTTAGCCCTGGCTATCCACGCCGCCAAAGGGCTGCAGCAGTTCATCCATGTCGCAGGCTTCATGAGCCCTTATGACGAGCAGAACGGCCAGTCCGATCTGAGCGATCAGTTAGCCTTATTGCCACCCTATGAGCAGATGAAGTTTAGAGCCGATGGTTATATCCGGCAATCTTTTCATGGCACGGGCATCCCACTCTCTACTGTCAATCCAAGCGTCATCGTCGGCGATTCCTTCACCGGTCAGACCGAGCAGCTCGGGGGACTAGGCATCCTGGTCGATGCTGTCAGACGTAACCTGATGCCGCTCGTCCCTGGAGGAGATGACGTCTGGCTGCCTATGGTGCATATCGATCATGTCGTCTCGTTTATTGATACCCTGGTCCATACAGAGGATGCGGAGAGCAACACCTACTATTTGTTGGACGCCAAAAAAAATAGCCCCTCGATCCGGGCCTTGATCCAGGGCATGACAAAGGAGTTGCGAACCGCTCCGCCGCGAGGCGCGATCCCGCTCCCGATCCTCAAAACCGCACTGGGGCTGGGGGGCGGCAAGCTGTTAGGCATCCCCAAGGAGTCGATGAACTTTCTGGTGAAGTCGGATTTTCCTGTCGCGAGCAAGCTTGAGGCTGAACGCCGCACGGGCACGACTACATCGCTAGTCACGCCTACGCTCCCTTTTATCGTGAGCGATCTCGATTATCGGCTCAATCATGCCGGAGCTGTAGCTCCGCAAGGACAGGAGAGCTTCAGTGCACGCAGAAGAGGAGACCTCATCACGCTGGAGAACGACTTGCCCGGCACGCCGTTGATCTTCCTGCACGGCACCTTCAGCAGCGCGGATACGCTATGGCCGGTTTCCTCGTATCTGAGCAGCTTCCGCACCCTGTTCGTCGACTTGCCTGGCTTCGGCCGCACACCTTACCATCATAGCCCTGATGTCATCGAAGGTTATGTCGAGCGCGTATCGGCGATGATCGCCGAGCTCGATCAACCGGTGATCCTGATCGGCCATTCCTTCGGCGGTTTCGTCGCCGCACGAGTGATGGAGCGGCTGCCCGCGCTCATCGACCGGCTCTTATTGCTGCAGCCCGTCCTCCATCCGGTGCCAGCGAGATATCGATTCCGCAGGTTAACCCAGGCTACCTTGAAGCATATGAAGCCCGCCGGCCTAGAGCAGCATTTGCTCCGCAGCCGCAGCTTCACCTCGCCTGGGCACCATCTGGAGGCGTACGTCCAAAGGGTCAGGCGCGATCTGCGGTCCCCGCGCATTCGCGCAACCAATGCCGCCGTCATGGCCGCCTTGACCATGGACACTGCCACACATCTGTCTCCCGATGCATGGGACACTCGTCGCGTCAAGATTCTCTGGGGAACTCAGGACCGCGACCATCACATTCCGAAGTCCTTCGAGCACCTGAACATCACGCGACTTCCGCTGGGCCATCAGTTCCCGATCGAGTTCCCTGAGCGAACAGCCGAGTGGATAGGCGAGAGCGTGACGTCGCGCTACCTCGGGAAGGTCCCTTTTGTATAGGAATCCCACATGGCCCAGCTACTAAGCGGTCGGTCTGTCCCCCTGTCTGAATCGAATCAGAGACCATATCGACAAAAATCCAAGCACGCCCAAACAAATACTGATGCTGAACCGATTTCCTTCATCAAATACAAATAACAACGCAATAACCGTAAGAACCAGGACCGTTACTCCCGTTATATAAGGAAACCCCCATACCTTAAAAGTTGGCTGAACAGGATAACGCGTTCTCAGTTTCAACTGGGAAGCTGCGATGCAAATCCAGACCAGAATAACGACAAAACCAGGCACGGCAAGCAACACCTTGAACAATTGATCCTGTGCAAAGAGGCCAAGCATGGAACCGCCAATCAGTACCACTGCGCATACCAACAGCGTATGAAACGGGCTCCCCTTGCGATTCGTTCTAGCAAGAAACTTTGGCGCTTCTCCGCCTGCAGCCAACGAGTACATCATGCGCGATGCCCCGTAAATGCCCGAATTCGCCGCTGACAACACCGCCGTCACGAGAATAAAGTTCATCACATGCGCAGCGCCCGGCAAGCCCGTAGATGCCAGCACCTGTACAAACGGACTGCTTTCCGGCCCAATTTCATTCCACGGGATCAGCCCGCAGATGATCAATATCGGCAACGTAAAAAACAAAATGATCCGAAGCATGAAGTTTCCCACAATGCGCGGCATCACCTTCTCGGCATTCTCCGTCTCCGTTAAGGTTAAAGCGATCAGCTCAGAGCCCCCATACGAAAACATAACAATGAGCAAAGCCGAAAAGATCGACGTCCAGCCATTCGGGAAGAAGCCGCCTGCTTGCGTGTAGTTTTGCAAATAGGATGTGCTGCCGCTTGGAATGATGTTGAAAATCAAGCTTGCCCCAAGCACAATAAAAATAACGATCATGGCAATCTTAATTCCGGCTAACCAAAACTCAAACTCCCCGAACACACCTACACTAAGCAGATTGATCAGAATAATAAACACTGCGCACGCCAGACTGAGCATCCACAGCGGCGTATCCGCGAACCAATACTGCAAGAAGCTTCCTGCGGCAACAACCTCGATGACACAAACCGATAACCACATGAAGCAATACATCCAACCCATAACAAAGGAAACCCGGCTTCCAAACGCTTCTTGCACAAAATCTTTCATATTCTTGTTCTTATACACCGTAGCCATCTCTGCCATCGCCGCCATAACGACAAGCAATAACAGACCCGCAAAAATGTAGGTCACGATGACGCCTGGTCCTGCGACTCCGATGGTCTCGGCACTGCCTTTAAAAATACCTGTTCCGATTACGCCACCCATCGCCATAAAGATAATGTGTCTGGGCTTTAGCTTTTTTTGCAACGATTCCTCTGTCCGCGTCTGAGCCAAGTTACATCCTCCTGCTACGAAAAGCATGATCTCGCACTTTATTCACAAGCATAATACGAGGTATGCCCTATTGTCTATCGATTAGCTCACATACGAACGGTGAATACGACAAAATCCACTTCTGAATTAACTCTCCCCTAAAATGCAAAATCCACAACCTCGTGCGGTTGTGGATTAGCATGATGGAGCGAAGGAATTTGAATTCCCTTCCTACACGACTCGATTCGCTACAATCTCGTCTATCTCATCCTTTAATAACAGGTACCTGTGAACACTTCTCATGATCGGTACTTTAGTTAATTTATATTTATCTACAAAGACCTTCATCTGATCTTTGGAGAGGCCCAATAATTCTCCTGCCTCCGTAACAGTTAAGACAACTTCCTTGCTCGTTGCATTAAACGTCGCTTTTACTTTTAAGTTCCAGTCTTGAAAGTCATTCATATCGAGTTTCCTTTCTCTTTCCTAATCGATCGGAATATACCATTATATCATGACTACAGACAAATACAATTCAATTATATTTTAGCCTTGCATGGACCAGGACTCTACGTCCCACGTTTTCGATACAAAATCTTCATAGAATTCAGGCTCGTGAGAGACCAGAATGACCGTTCCTTTATACGCTTGTAGCGCTCGCTTCAACTCAGCTTTAGCGACGACATCCAAATGGTTTGTAGGTTCATCGAACAAGATCCAATTACTCTCGCGCATCAACAGCTTACAAAGACGAACTTTCGCTTGCTCTCCGCCGCTTAGCTGATTAAGCGATCGTGTGATATGATCATTCTTCAGACCACAGCGCGCTAATGCCGATCTAACCTCACTCTGAGTCATATAAGAATATTCGTTCCATACGTCCTCTAGCGGAGTGATCGTTGGCGCCTTGGCCTCTTGTTCAAAGTAGGCGGGAAACAAATAATCTCCACGTGTCGTCTTGCCTTCTAGTGGGGGGATGACGCCAAGGATCGTCTTGAGCAGCGTGGATTTGCCTACCCCGTTACAGCCCACAATGGCAATCTTTTCTCCCCGTTCAATGACCATATCCATTTTGGGAAGCAGCGGTTTATTATAACCAATAACCATGCCTTCGGCTTCAAATACCAGTTTCCCGCTTGCTCTGGCGTCCTTGAACTTAAAACTGGGCTTTGCCCCTTCCTCGGGCTTATCGATCAGTTGAATGCGATCCAGCTGTTTTTCACGACTCTTGGCTCGCCCAGAGGTTGAAGCGCGGGCTTTGTTTTTTTGAATAAACTCCTCTTGCTTTTTAATGTATCCCTGTTGCTTCTCATAAGCATCAATATGCTGCGCCTTATTCAGTTCAGCCATCTCTTTGAATTTCTCATAATTGGCCGTGTAACGCGTCAGCTTGGCAAACTCAAGATGATAAATCACGTTTACGACCTGGTTCATAAAGCTGGTTTCATGAGAAATTAATACAAACGCATGCGGGTAGCTTTTCAAATAATTCGTTAACCAGCTAATATGCTCTTCGTCCAAATAGTTCGTCGGCTCATCAAGCAAGAGAACGCCCGGCTTCTCCAATAAAAGCTTGGCCAGGAGAACCTTGGTACGCTGCCCCCCGCTAAGTGCGGTTACGTCTCGATCCAGGCCAATGGCATTGAGTCCCAATCCATTCGCCATCTCGTCAACCTTGACATCGATGAGATAAAACCCGCCGATTTCCAATTGTTCCTGGATTTCTCCCATCCGCAATAACAACTGTTCGAGCGTGTCGGAGTCCGCATCGCCCATTTGCGAGATAATATGATTCAGTTCCTCTTCTAATACGAGTAAAGGTGAAAAGGCATCCTTCAAAACATCCCGAATCGTCTTGCCTGCTTCAAGCTGCGTATGCTGGTCCAGATACCCATATTGAACGCGCGGTGTCCAAACGACCTTCCCCTCGTCCTTCAATTGCTTGCCCGTCAAAATATTCATTAAGGTCGATTTACCTGTCCCATTCGCACCTACCAAGCCGACACGTTCACCCTCAAGCAAACGAAAGGACACGTTTCTAAATAAAACTCTATCGCCAAACGTATGGGTTAACTGTTCCACTGTCAACAAACTCATTGCTCTCGATCTCCATTCATGTATGACTAACCGTATCATTGTAACACAAAAGCTTCTTCTGCATTCGATCGGCTTGAGGAACACCTCAGACCATAGAGCTTTCGCCATGCGAGAGCGGTGATGACTTTTCTTGCTTGAAATGCAAAAAAGACACCTGATTGAGTGTCTTTTTCGTGCGGAGATGACCCCTTTCACCATGCTACCCGTCGACTCGATCTATCGTCATTTCCATAATATCAATATCTATTTTCGCCCCAACACGTTTTAAAAAGTTAAACCCTATTATCCCATCCATTTCAAGCCCGTAATCCATACTTCCGATTTCAACTTGAATGTTACGAGCAATGGTTTCTCCGATTCTAATTGAATCAATCATTTTGGTATAGACGTACTCTACACCGCCTCCCCCTCTAATTGTATCAACAGGATCGTCTTTTTCAGGAATTATGCCTATTCGGCCAACAATATCTGCATTTAAAAGCGTACTAGCAGAGCCAGTATCTATAAGGACATTATCTAAACGCAAGCTTTTCCCTTGAAACGCAATATTTATCCCAATAAAGGGGAGACCATACCGTTCTGTTATCTTCATCGAGGACCTCTTACCCCTACATAGCGTTCTTTTGCAACCACTTCGGGACGCGAGGTATGAAAGAAACAATATTCGCGATGAGGCTCTTCTCGATGTAGTTCACTATATCTTTTCAGAGCTTCCACCGAGTCATCAAAAGAATCAATCACTGTCATCTCTTCAATGAAACGTTGCCCTTCCTTTGAAAAGGCCTTTGTCGCTTCCAATACAACCCATTCATCAGGAAAACGCTCCTGAACTTCATTCCATCTCATCTCGAACACCTCCAGGTTACTTAGTTATGGCTAGTATATCATATCGATATACAGCGTAAAACCAAAAGCATGCCGACACGGTTTCTTCAGCCGATCCAACCTCTACTTCCCCTTCCATCAGACCATTTCGGCACTACGGGAGCATTCCGCTTTAACTCCCTTGCAATTGAATATGATCCGGCCCCAACGACTTGAACAATATAACAGCCATTTCCTGTTTATTAAGCGCGCGTTGCGAGGCAAAATCGATCTGGCCTACCCTTTCAACGACCTCAGGTCCATAGAGCTTCCAATGGATCGCAGAGCTGACGGCATCCACTGCCCAATCCGATGTGCCAGGAACGAGCACTACATCCGCATCGGGCGCCTGAACGCCGCTTGCTGTCAGCAGTCTATACATAATTACGGCCGCTTCTTCCCGTCGAATCGGACGATCCGGTTCAAATTTGTCTGCCCCTGTACCGTTCAACAGACCCGCCTCGGCCGCCGCCTGGATATCCGACCGGTAGGGAGACTGCTCGATGTCCGTAAATAACAACTGGTTCGTGGCGCTCGTAATGTTCCAGATCGCATTAAGCGCGTGAATGAACTCTCCTCGCGTAACCGTCTGCCCAGGTCTGTACAGCTCCGCCGAGTCGGCCTCAAGATAGCCGAACGATCGAAGTCCCAGAATGGATTCGGCATAGGGATGCTCTAGCGGCACATCCGGCAACCCCACCCGATCCTCCTGTGCCTTCATGGCATAACTGACAAAGTTGGAGTACTTCAAGGCTGTGACCAGGCCGTCTTCTTCCTCCTTGAAAGCAAGTATCTTGCCCTCATCGTCCACGAACAGCAGATCGTCCAATTGTGTCAAGATATGATCTCCCTGGTAATCAGTCACTACCAGTTCACCATCGCCGGCTACCTTAACTCTGGTCAATAACTTCATCCGCAAATCCGAGTACAGCCCTTCAAGCCGTACGAGCGCTTCTTCTGGCTGGGGCTCATAATCGGCTGGACCGAACAACGTCCGACCGCCCTTAAAATAATGATCCATGAAGGCGGTGAAAAACTCATCGCGCAGCTCTTCATTGGAGCTATAGGAAAGAAAAATGCCGGTCTTGCGGTCGGGGAGCAGCCAGAGTAGCGAGCTAAAGCCCGCAATATCGCCCGCTTTGGAGATGACCGCCTCGCCATTCGTCTTGCTTGGGAGGATCGGCGCTTCAAAGCCATAGGTGGTGTCTGGCAGATCGGGATGGATGGCAGTTTGGAAAGTAGCCATCGCCTTCACCGATTCGGGTGACAGGATGACAGTACCATCCGCCGTCTTGCCGCCATTCAAGAAGACCGTCATGAACCTTGCCATATCGGTAGCTGTTGAGATCATACTGCCCTCCGGCCATGACGAAGGGGAGAACCGATACAGCGGGATGGGATTGCCCTCTGCATCGAAGGAGGCAGCCAGCGTCCCGGCTATCTCCGGGGTTACCTCATAGCTGCTGGAGAGCATGCCGAGCGGTTGGAACACATGCTGTTGCATATACTCTTCGAATCGTTGCCCGCTTGCCTGCTCTACAATATATCCTTGCAAGCGCGAGGCGAAGTTATCATACATGTAGGTTGTGCCGGGCTCACGTATGACAGACGGAAAGTGAAGGAAGACGCCTTCCTTCAGCGAAGCCAGCTCGACAGCATCGTCAAAAACAAAGCCCGCATCCGTCGGCTCGCGCACTTCAAATCCGGTCGTATGGGTTAACAAGTGTTTGATGGTCACCGGTCTCCCAAAAGGATTGGTTAGCTTATAACCGTCCAAATATTTCTCGATGTTATCATCCAGATTGAGCTTTCCTTGGTCCACAAGCTGCATGATGGCCGCAGCCGTAAACACCTTGGAGACCGAGGCGATCCGAAAGCCTGTCCTCTCCCCTTCTACAGGCGTGTCTGCATGGCGCTCGACAGTTCCATACCCCTTGGATACGAGCACTTCCCCATCCCGAACGACCGATACCGCAATGGCATTGGCCATCTCCCGAATGTCCGTTCTTCCAAAGAACGCATCCAGAAACGTCTCTACTTCGCCCCTCTCTCTTGGACCTGACGTAAAATCTGCGGCGAATGAAGGATTGGCAACAACCGAAGAACTTGCGGCCATGGAATCCACAAGTAGCCCTTGCGCATATGCACCTTCTGCACCGGCCAGGCTTAATACAAGCAACGCGGCCACCATTCGTTTTCTGATCAGGGACTTTCCTCTGTACATTTGCAACCACTCCACGAGTTCAATTTCACTGCACCAACACAACGAATTATAGACGCCATTTCCTCTTCTGTACCTGGCCTCTAGTCCGAGAAGATCTTGTGCTGGAGTCTAGTTTTCGATTTAAACTCTAACGACATAATGTTATAATCGTTATAACAGTTAAACATGATTAAGAACGAACTTTAATGAACAGGAGGATTGAAATGGAACGAAAAGTGACCAAATTTGGGAACAGCCTTGGTATAACTATGACTGATGCTTTGAAGCAAATTGGACTGGATCAAGGTGATATGGTTAGCATTGATGTTAGCCCAACTACAGGAGAAATCGTGATTAAGAAATCGACGAAAGTTTCATTGCCCGAAGGAATTAGTAAAGACTTTATGGATACATTGACAGATGTCATGGAGGAGTACGATCAGACGCTTCGAGGATTGAAAGACCGATGACAACCATTAGCTATTTATCCGTGCAAGAAGTAATAGCCATCAATGTTGCCATGATACAAAGGTATAGTCCAGGGGAGCAAATAGGAGTGAAAGAGCCTGGATTGCTCGAATCGGCTGTCCATCGCCCGCAATCTTCTGTCCTTGGCGAAGATGCTTACCCGACAATTTTTGAGAAAGCAGCAGCCTTGTTCGAATCGATTGGCCAGAACCATCCCTTCCACAATGCCAACAAACGAACCGCTTTTACAGCACTGGTTGTATTTTTGCGTTATAATGGACTGCATTTTAGAATGGATACTAAAAAAGCAGAGGATTTCACGGTCGATATGGTTAATCATCAATTCGACCGTCAACATGCGGCTGCAATTATTGAAGCTCACTGCACTACGAATGACTAGCCGAATCCCAAATGAAAAATATCACAAACAGAGAAACCACCAACCAGGACACTGGCTGATGGTTTCTTGATCTTAATGGAGGCGAACCGTGGCTGTGCAAATTCACAATTCGCCGAATGTCTGATATCCAATTTTATTTCCTTATTCTGCGAATACCTCGTAAACAACAGTTGTTTGTTTGCCGTAGCTATTAACTGCCAGTATCCTAAAAACATTCACACCGGGATCGAGAGAGAGTTCCTGACTGTTACCCCAAGAGACTTTTTTATCGTTGATATAAATGCTCGGATTATAATCATTTATATCGGAGACAGTCCAAGAGATCGAGACAGATCTTTCTGTGGTCGTTGTTGGCGCGTAGCCGAGTTTTAGCTCCGGAGCCGGTGGTTCAAAAGTAATTGTTTTTGTGACTTCAGTAGATTGGCCTAATTTATTCGTCGCTTTTACAGTGATTGTATTAACGCCCTCTTTAAGCAGGATATCCTGACTATTTCCCCAAGAAACTTTTTTATCGTTGACATAAACGACCGGACTGTAATCGTTAATATCCGAGATCGACCATGAGATCGTAAGATCCTTTGTCGTTGTCGTTGTTGGGATCGGGTTGACCGTCAATGTTGGGGCCGTACTGCTCATTTCAATCGTTACTTTAACCTCGGTTGATTTTCCTGCAGCATTAACTGCTTTTACAACGATAGTATTGATTCCTGGCTTAAGAGCCACGTCCTCACTATTGCCCCAAGTGATCTTTTTATCGTTGACGTATACGACCGGATTATAATCGTTAGCATCAGTTACTTTCCAGGAGACCGTAACATTATCCTTACTTGTTGTCGCAGGCAAAGGATCTACTGAAAGCTTAGGTGCTCCTGCGCTATAAATTACTGTTTTCGTAACCTCAGCTGACTTTCCTGCAGCATTAACGGCTTTAATTGTAATCGAATTCGCGCCTTCTTGGAGCGTCACATCATAAGAGGACTGGTAAGACAATCTTTTCTCCTCGCCATTCACGATGAGTGTGACGGTCGGTGAATAATCATTTTCATCTTTAACGGTCCATGAAACGGTGATCGATTGCTTGCCCGTAGTTTCCGGAACACCTTTCACCTCTACAGTAGGAGCACCTTTCTCAAACTTAACCTTCTTTGTGACTTGCGTCGTTTTGCCTCCAGGCAGGCGAGCGCTGATCGTGTAAGTATAGATCCCTTCCTCCTCTAACGAGAAACCGACTCTGAAAGATCCCTGTACGACTTCGATCTCTTTATTATTTATAAATACTTTTGCTCCTTTGGTAACATCTCCGGAGATATAGAATGACGGATTAGAAACCGTCTCTGGAGCGCTGATATTGAGCTCAAGCTCCTGATTGCTGTCACCTACCGCACTCTTAATAACTCTATAAAGCAACGTCGATGCCTCGGCGCGAGTGACTGGATTCTGGGGTTTAAATGTCCGGTTGTAGCCCCATTGATCAGCATAACCAGTGATCAGGTTTTTCTCGACTGCGATCGCGATATAAGTCTGCATGGAGGGTGAAACCTCTTTCCAATCGCCAAAATCGCTCAAGATGTTTTTATTCTCCAGATCGTCTGGCTCATAGCGGAGCGCTTTAACTAGTGCGACCGCAATGTCCTCACGGGTCGCTTTTCCTTTGGGATCAAAAAACGACTTACCGGATGGCGGATAATAGCCTGTTAAAAATTCCTTCGCGGCCTCGATCGCGCCGAACGACCAACGATCCGGACCCACGTCCTCGAATGTCTGTTTAGATCCATTGGCAGGAAGATCTAAATAAAATGACTTTGTAATAAGCTGAGCGAACTCCTCACGGCTGACGGGTGCTTCTGGTTTAAATGATCCGTCTTGATAACCTGTAATAACCCCAACCTGCGCCATACTATCAATTGCATCTTTGGCCCAATGCGTCTCGGATACGTCACTAAAGCCCTGCGAATTGTCTGCAGCGTTTACGCTTGCGACGCCTGAGGATAACATCACTGACATTACAATAAGGGCTAGAATCTTTTTCATTTCTTCTATCTCTCCTCTTTACGTATGGTGCAGCAGCTTCTCTCTGGTACCATTTTCTCATTAATCATACTATATATAGGTATAATTTCCTATGAAAATTTTGCCGATGGCAAGGACCTACTCTCGTTTGGGTATACTTCCTCAAGACACAACAAAGCCCCGACCTCACACGGTCGGGGTTTCATGATGGAGGAGAGACTTCACGACTTGATAGGAAAACCGTGTCTTTTCGCACCCCAAGTGATAATCAAGGCAACAAGTAGCAGGATCAATAACGCCTTTGGAAAAGCTTGAACTCCAATACGCTCTAGCAACGCGCCACCAACAATTCCTCCGCCAGCGATGGCCAGATTCCATACGGTTGTATTTATCGGCATTGCGATATCCACGCCTGCTTCACCGCTTGCATTAGCTTGGGCGGTTTGCAGCAACGTGGCAGCACCGCCGAAGGTTAGTCCCCATAACGCAACTGCCATATAAACAATCGGTGCTGATGTGCCGCCCACCCATAAAGAAACGGATACAAGCGCAAAACCAATAAGGCTGATCAATACAAGAGAACGTAGCATACGGTCAATTAACAGCCCGACAATCCAGATGGAGAAAAGTGCGGCTATTCCGAAGACCAGCAAGACAAGATCGACATGCTCTGAGAGTCCAATTGGCTCGAGGAATGGTGAAATATACGTATATAAGATATTGTGTGCCAACATCCAAGTAAACACCACCATAAGAATTGGACGTAAGCCGGGCATAACAAACACTTGCCTAACGGTCATTCTTTGATTTGAAGATTGCCCAGAATAATCTGGAACTTTCCACAGCACCCAACCAATTAATACAAGCGCGAGAAGAGACATGAGTCCAAAAACGGCACGCCAACCAACCAGATCACCGAGCATGGTGCCGAACGGTACTCCGAATGTAAGAGCGATTGGAGTGCCCACCATCGCCACTGCCAAAGCACGTCCTTTCAAAGCCTCTGGTACCATCCGCCGTGCATAACCGGCGAGCATCCCCCATGCGGCACCAGCAGCCATACCGGCAAAGAAACGAGCGATGAGTGTCAACACATAACTGGTAGACAGGGCGGTGACGGTGTTAAATACCAAGAATATCGCTATAATGGCGAGCAACAGGGGACGGCGCCTAAACCCGCTGGTAAACATGGCGAATGGAATTGTCGCAACTATGGAACCAATCGCATAAAAAGTTACCAGTTGACCAGCCAACCCTTTAGAAATATTCAGCCCATCTCCTATTAATGGGAGTAGACCCGCAGGAATCGTTTCAGTAAGAATGCAGATGAATCCTGTCATAGCAAGCGCTAGCAGAGCGAGCCAGGGAAGCTTAACAGAAGCTCCGGAAGATTTAAGTTTACCCTCGGATGATGCATGCTGCGACAATTTTATTTCCTCCTTAAGATGTATTTGATTTATGGATCGATCATTCCATATATTAAACACACCAAACCCACTTGTCAATGACTTGTGGATCGCTTAGTATAAAATTAATAAAGGAGGTCATCTTATGGCGCGAACTGGACGGCCACGCTCATTTAGTCGGGATGAGGCGGTGACTGCCGCCATGCTTTTGTTCTGGGAATACGGCTATGAATCCACTTCATTGGCTCAACTGCGGGCAGCGATGGGGAATATTTCTGCGGCGAGTTTTTACGCGGCGTTTGAATCCAAGGAAGCGCTATTCCGTGAAGCAGTGGATCGATATATATCTACTTATGGACAAGTTTCGGAAGCTTTCAGAGATACAAGCTTGACATCGAGAGCAGCAATGGAGCTGGGACTGCGACAATCAGCGCGGATGCAAACGGAGAACTCCCATCCTTTAGGTTGTCTGTTGGTTTTGTCCGCTATAAACTGTTCGCCTGAACAACAGCCTATCCGAGAACTGCTTTCTATGGAACGCGAGAGGGTACGGGGTTGGATAAATGAATGTATCGCACGAGCCGTAGCTAACCGTGAGTTACCCGAATCCACGGATATCTCCATGGTGGTTATATTATTCGAAACATTTCTACGAGGAATATCCATACAAGCCCAGGATGGTGTTCCATATGAGGCCATTGATGCTGCGATCACTCAACTGATGAGCGTTTGGGATGCATTATCTGTGGACTTAAAGTCTGTTTAAACTAAACCTGTGCTCTACTTATGATACGGTTCCCCAAGCTGTCTGTAACGGCAAGTTTCGGGGCTCAATTCGGCCTCTTTATGCTTAAAAACACAGAGAAACCACCAACCAGGACACTGGCTGATGGTTTCCTTATCTTTAATGGAGGCCAGGAGATTTGAACCCCTGTCCGAAAATAACGGCGCATGTGCTTCTACAAATGTAGTCACAGTTTTTCCGCTGCGATAGTGACGATTGAGTTACGTCCCATAACTTTATGATTGCAACGTACCTGTCGTTCTCAATTCTTCGCCATCAGCTGCAACATTCTATTGAAGCAGAAATGTGTTTCTCCCCCTGCCCTCTAATTCATCCAAATATCCCATCATCGTCCGAAAACGAGAATTGGGATACTCCATCAGCGTTCCGTAATCTTTGGACGTCAATTTAGGATTTCGCAATCGAATTGCTTGAAGTCTATTCATTTCCACCACGTCATACTGTGTTTGATGAATCATGAATCTGGACATATAATTGCCAATAGACAGCTCAGACAAGTTCTCTTTGCCATTCCAGGTATACAGCTTAATTTGACTCTGGAAACGCTCCACATTGTTTCCTTGAGATAGAAAACGATAGATTAAATCGCTCTTGATTCGTACAGCATCCGACTGTCCCATATAGCTTTGCTCCATCAGGAATACAACGATCCCCATAAAGGTATCGATGATTTGTAAAGGGATGGACTCATGAGATAATTCGGACTCAACAGATGTGATTTTATATCTTTTGTTCCTGTAGACTGAATGGGCATTCATTTGTTCTTTGATTTTATGGTGCAGCCCAAGTGCGTCATACTCGTCGTTATGATCGATTCTAATCTCGATGTTCAGTTGATCGGTTAGTTCACGAGTAATGCCGTAAAACAGCCGCTCCGGTATTTTAATATAAAAAAGACTTCTTAACTCCATTATTGTTAAATCAAGTTGCTGAGCAATGGATTTCGCTTCCATGTTATTTACAACGAGGAGGTTAAGATTAATTTCTTCGTTAATAATGTGATGAAGAACCTTGAAGTACTTTTCCACATGCTTGTCATGATTGTACTCACGAAAATGCAATTCACTTTTGGTCCCTAATCTATCAAAAATGCCTCGGACAGAGCTTACTATATCTTTCATAACTTGCTCACTGCCGCCGTATGCTCCATAATAGGAATACACCTTGTCAGGCTGATCAATCTTATTGGCTTCATCAAAATAAATCTGATATTTCATGCTACACATCCTGTACTCATCTTTGAATATGCACTGACTTGTCAAGCCTCGCTTGACTTTTGGCTACATACATAATAGTATGATTATACAGAAATACTACAGTTGAGTATAGCTTTCTCAGCTTCGTTAGCAGAGCTGGCTATACTCATAAAAACACCCTTCTCAGCCTCGTTGGCAGAGCTGGGTGTTTTGCTTTTTCTCTTGCATGTGCTTCTTTTCGTGTTAAAACCCCAAATTAAATAAGCCGCAGATACAAATCAAACGTATGGTTCAGTATCCTCTTCACCAAACCTACAAACTGACTAGAATCGCCTGTAGTATGCGCCACATCGAGAGCCGTGTAATATTCTGCCCGATCTTCTTTTTCGATTACGATGGGGGGATAGCCGTTCTGCATTAATTCGAAGTTTAACAATAACCGAGCCGTCCTACCGTTACCATCAATAAAGGGATGAATCTTAACGAACTCGATGTGAAGCAAACAAGCCCTCTCCACAGCATGCACATTCGATAACCAATGCATCTCATACTGCTGTATCAGGTCTTCCATAAGCCCTTTTACTTGCGTAAAGTCTGGCGGAATATGCGTGGCTCCGCTAATAATGACATTCTCGTTGCGGTACACACCCGCATGTTCATCTTCAATGCTCTTTAGTATTAGACGATGAATGCTCTTTACCTGCCACTCGGATAAAGGTTCTTTCCGTCGCACGATATCTTCCACATAAAGAATCGCTTCTTTATGGTTGATAACCTCCAAATGCTCTTTTATGGTCTTTCCACCGATTGTGATACCTTCAAGGGCTACTTTTGTTTCCGATAACGTGAGCGTGTTACCCTCAATCGCATTGGAATGATAGGTCCAGTTGACGATGAGATGCTCTCGAATACTCCGCAAGGTATGGACGGGCAAGGGCCGTTTTTGATCAAGCTTGTTTTTTTTCTGATCGATTTCCTCAAACATCCCTGTCACATTCCTTCCCCGACATTATTTCGCGTAGTATGGAAAAGCCACCAACCCGTATATGATGGTTGATGGCTTTCGTCTTAGATGGAGGCGAGGGGAGTTGAACCCCTGTCCGAAGATAACGGCGCATGTGCTTCTACGGGTGTAGTCACAGTTTTGTTGTCGATCTAGCAAGCGCCCCGTAACCGGCTATCGCTAGACCCAGCCTGATTGTCTTCTTCAGCACACCCCAGGCGGAGATGTGACAGCGTAGTCCACTAAAGTTGAGCCCCTATCCTAGCACATGGACGATGCTAGGTAGAAGCACGTGTGCAGGTTATTAAGCTGCTACAGCGTAGTTTGTTTGTTGTTTGCCGTTTAATAGGCTTTAGCGTTGATGAAGCGGACGCGTCCCCACTACCCGCCACCCATGCTCGAACTATCCCCGTCGAATCCAGAAACGCCCCCGAGTTAGGAGTCGTCCGGATCAACGAAGGTCATCCGCTACAACAGCGAACGCGCTTCGAGCCGGTGCATGTGAAACGCAGCAGCAAACGTCTTACCTCATGCGGCTTGCGTCACAGAAATAGTATACCACATCCCGCAAGCAATTGCTCGCTCTTGTTGCTGGGCGGCTTGCCGGGATCCGGCAGTCCAACCAACAGCATCTCTGGATGGTATTCAAGCTAATTGGATCAAGCTCCGTCTAACCCTTTTGCCTTTCGCGCAGCGCACGCTGAATATCGCGCTGGGCGTCCTTTTTGGCGGCCGATTCGCGTTTGTCGTACTGCTTTTTGCCCTTACCTAGACCAATCAGCAGCTTGGCGAAGCCATTGCGCGAGTAGATCTTGAGCGGTACGATGGCGTAGCCCTCCTGCTTGGACAGGCCGAGCAGCTTGTTGATCTGCGACTTGTGCATGAGCAGCTTGCGCGCGCGCGTCGGGTCTGCCGGGTTGTGCCGGTTGCCCTGCTCGAACGGACTGACATGCATGTTATGGATGAAAATCTCGCCATTGCGGATGGTGGCAAAGGCGTCGCTAATGTTGGACCGCCCCTGACGGATCGACTTGATCTCGGTCCCGGTCAGTACCATGCCTGCTTCGAACGTCTCTTCAATGAAATAATCATGAGATGCCTTCTTGTTCTGCGCAAGCGGCCGGTCATCGGTCTTCTTCTTGGCCATGAGCCTCACTCCTCACTGCCGTTACGTCGCTCTGCCTCTGGCAGAGTCAGACATTAATTGTACCAAGACAGGCAGGGGAAATCAATATCCCCTGCCTGCTCTGGAACGTCGCCGATGAACGGCTATTTTTTCTTCTTGCGAACAAAAGCCGCCATACTGCTGCCGCCGCCCTTGCCCTTCTTGCGCTTGCCGCCGCCAGTGCTGCCCGCAGCGCCCGCGCCGCCCGCTCCAGGGCCGCCGCTGCCGCCTTTGCCGGGGCCGCTCTTGCCTGGCTTGCCAGCGCTGCCACCGGCTGCACCACGCTTGCGTGGACTGCCTGGCCTGCTACCGCCGCCAGGACCGCCGCGTCCCGGGCCGCCCGCGCC
>NZ_BFBX01000088.1:0-291 GCF_003851045.1 Paenibacillus sp. 598K
GTCGGCAGCGTCAGATGTGTATAAGAGACAGATCCCTCACCGGGACATCGCCGAGGCGGACATTTGTGCCACTTACGCTTAGCCTTCGCTTTGTCCTCCTCTTGCCTTCTTGCCTTCGACCAACACAAAGGACCGCCGCGTGGCGGCGGCCCTCTGACCTGCTACTTCATGTCTACATTCCGTTCTCACGCCATGTCTACATCCCATTCTCACTTCATGTCTACATGTCATTCTTACTTCATATATTCATGCTTCTTACTTCATGTTTGCGTACCATTCGTTGACTTCCTT
>NZ_BFBX01000088.1:420-2861 GCF_003851045.1 Paenibacillus sp. 598K
TACCATTCGTTGACTTCCTTGGTGACGTCGTTGCCGCCGATGGCCTTCCACTCTTCGACGAAGCTGTCGAAGTCGTCGATCGGCTTTTTGCCGTAGATCATATTGATGAACGTGTCGGACTCCAGCTTGACGAGGATGCCGTTTTTGGACTGCATCGCCGGCGTCGGCGCGCCTGTGAATTGCTGTGCGATCGCCGAGCCGCTCTCCCAGCCGTCGACGACGATCTCGGCTGCCTTCAGCGTGTCGGGGTTCGTTTGCGCCGCTCGCTGCTCCGCCGAGGTTTCCGGCTCCTTGCCGCGGCTGATGCTGGCCAGCATCTCGAGGTTGGTGAACGGGTTTTTCGGATCGATCAGCACGTACTTGGAGACAGATACCTTCTCGCCGGGGATATCGTCCTCGGAGACCGATACCGTGCCGTCCGGGAGGATCGTGTAGTCATAATCCAGCGCCCAGCCATGCTCGAACTCGCCGCCCGGCTCGTTCATGATGCGGTTGAAGATACGGTTCAAGTACAGGAACAATGCGTCTACATGCTCGAAGTCCTTCTTGATAAGCATGCCGCCGCGGAGGAACGTCGTGTCGCGGGAGGCCGACTTGCCATCCACCGTAGGCAGCGGGAACGGCTTCATCTCTGCGCCCTCGACATTGTTCTTCAGATCCGGGATCGGCCAGTTCGGCAGCCAGTACGGCGCGACGACCATACCGACGCGGCCTTGACCGATCAGCTCCGCCAGCTTGTTCTCATCGTGCAGACCCGCTTCCTTGGAGATGAAGCCTTTGTTGAACCAGTCGTTCAGACGCGTCAGTCCCTGCTTCATCTCTGGCAGCGTCGAGCCGTGCGCGAGCTGTCCGTCGCGCTCCAGCCATTGATACGGGATCGTGCCGTACGGCCCGAATACCCAGGTGCTCTCGCCCAGCCAGCCCGCGAACGGGTTCGGCTGATTGCCGCCTGAGCCGAGGCTTAAGCCCAGCGGGATGATGTTGTCCGGGTTATTGTCGAGGAATGCCTGCATGACCGTCTCGAGCTCCTCGAAGGTCGTCGGCGCTTCCACGCCGGCTTTCTCCAGCCAGTCCGTACGGACCCACAGCACGCCGTTATCGTTGCCCGCGTGAGCAAAGTTCGGCAGCGCCATCCGCTTGCCCTCATGCGTCACTTGACTCCACATGAGCGGGTGCGAGTTGTAGACGTCCTTGACCGCTTGCGAGGCATACGTCTCGAAGTCTTGCGTAATATCGCGGTAATGGCCGGACTGGATCAGTTCGTTGATCAGCCCCAGGTCCTCCGTGTTGATCACATCGGGCAGATCCTCCTTGGCTGTCAGCATGAGCCGCACTTTGGTGGCGAATTGGTCGCCAGGCGACTCCCAGATGTTTTTCAGCTCGATGCCGAGCTCCTCGCGCGCCCATTTGGTGTGCACGTTGTTTTCCAGCGTTTCGCCGTTTTTGAACTTCAGCGTGCCGTCTGTTGCCTTGACTGTCGTGATCGTGACCGGCGGATCGAATTTGTAGGTGCCGTTCTGGATCGCTTCTGCATTGGGATCGACCTCGGCCGGTTGCTGGGCTTCCGTATTCGTGCCTGTGCCTGTCTGCCCGCCGTTCCCCGGCTGGCTTTCGCCGCCCGAGTTCGATGAACAAGCGGCCAGCGTAAAGACCAGCATCGCGGCGATCATCAGTAGTATTGACTTCTTAACCATGTGTCTGGATGAACCTCCCTTTAAGTCTGCTGTAGTAAGCTGCCACTTAATCTTATTACAGCGCTTACAGCCCGGTAAGAGATAAAGTTTTAAGATCATATGGCAAATTGTTAAGATTTTGATTGGTTGCGCTCGCGATATTCGTTGGGCGTCATCCGGTAGTGATACTTGAACAATTTGCTGAAATACGGCGGGTTTTGGAAGCCTAGCAGGCTCGACAACGCGTAAATTTTGATGTCGGTCGTCCGCAGCAGCACGCTCGCCTTCTCCATCCGGTAACGCATAATAAAGTCGCTAATATTCTCCTTCATCTCCTGCTTGTAGAGCGAGGAGAGATAGGCCGGATGCAGACCTACATGGTCCGCGATCGCCTGCAGCGACACGTCGGTGGCGATATGCGTCTCGATAAACCGGTGGATTTTGGAGATGAGCTGGCTTTTGTTGTCCTTGAACTCGCCGACGCTCGCCGACTCCAGATTGCGCAGCGCCAGCTCGGCCCACTCCGTCACATGGTCCAGACGACTGAACATGCCTTGCTCGGCGGCGATATCGGCCTCGAAGCCGGTCAGCTCCATGAGCGTTTTGCCTTGCAGATGGGCCAGGTAGAGGAAGGCGTTCATGAGCGTATAGACCGCCTCGCTAATATGCTCCTCGGTGTCCAGCTCCTTGTCGCGCATCTCCGCGAACAGCGCGTCCAGCTTCTGGCGCGTCTCCGGCCAACGCCGAGCTTCCAGCAGCTGCTGGAAG
>NZ_BFBX01000088.1:2947-11616 GCF_003851045.1 Paenibacillus sp. 598K
CAGCTGCTGGAAGCTCGGCGGCGAGTAGAGCGTATCGAGCGCGCGCGATTGCAGTTGTAGCTCGCCCGCACGCACGACGGCTCCGCGCTGGCTGCGCGGCACCTTACGGAATTCATTGAGCGAGCGACGGTACTGGTCGACCAGCTCCAGCGGGAACGTGCGGCTCTCCCCGATCAGGACCGAGATCTCCCCGCGCAGATACGCCTTTACCTGCAGGATCAGCTCCTCGGCCAACCGCTTCAGCGGCTGCTCTGCTCCCCCAACGTCTCCGCTCGTCCGCTCGCGCGGCTGCAGGATGAACACCAGATAGCCGTAGGCATCGGTGCAATGCCATACGGCATAGTGCGGCCCGAGCAGCTCGCTGGCGATATTGTAGACTGCAAAGCTGTAGAGCGCCGGATCGCTGATCGCCGACTCCGAGTCGTCCAGTCGCGTCATCAGCACGACGCAGGGCTCGCCAGGCCGCATGGCGATCTGGTAATCGCGCAGCCGTTCCTCCAGCACCTGCGACGGCAGCCGCATGCCGCCGAGCAGATCGCTCAGCAGACTGGCCCGCAGCGTCGGCAGATGCGTATGCAGCGTCTGGCGGGCCCGCTCGAACGACCCGATCCGCTCCCATTCCTCCTCCTGCGCTTGCTTCACGCGCGCCACCTCGGCCATCAGCTCCTCGTCGGAGACAGGCTTCAGCAGATAGTTGGCCGTGCCGTACAGAATCGCTTGCTTGGCGTATTCGAACTCGCCGTAGCCCGACAGCAGGATGCACTTCGTCAGCGGATGATGCTCCTGCACATACTTGCATAGCTGCAGCCCATCCATCCCCGGCATGCGGATATCGGTGACGACGATGTCGATCCGCATCTGCTCCAGCAGCGCCACCGCCTCCAGTCCCGACGCTGCCTGATGCACCTCCTCGATGCCCAGACTGGCCCAGTCGTTGGCCACCATGCTTTTCAGGATGACCGGCTCATCGTCAACAAACAACATTCGGCTCATATGCGCGCTCCTCTGCTCTCTTGGTGTGCTCTATCTTGTCCGTCAGCTCCGTCCTCCACCGCAAGGTGACGAGCAAGCCGCCCAGGTCGGCCGAGCGCTCGATCGTCACGCCTGCGTCCGCTCCGTAGCGAATCTTCAGCCGTTGATGGACATTCCATAGTCCGCAGCCGGTCTCCTCGCTCATCGGCAGCTCGAGCTGCTCGACGTACGCCTGGATCGCCGACTCCGTCATACCGACGCCGCTGTCCTCCACCTGCAGCATCGTCCAGCCCGCCTCGCGGCGCCCTCGTACGACGACCAGTCCGGGTCCGGGCTTGGGCTCGACGCCATGCATGATCGCATTCTCGACGACCGGCTGCACGATCAGACGCATCCCTTCCTCCGCCAGCATCTCCTCCGGCACCTCGATCCGGTACTTGACCCGTTCCAGCCGATAAGTATAGATCTGCAGGTAATGGCGCACCAGCTCGATCTCCTCCTTCAGCGTCGCCGACTGATTCTCGACGCGGGTCGTGTAGCGGTAATAGCCGCCGAGATGATACGCCATCTCCTTGATCGTCGTCGTCTCGCCAGCCTTGGCGCACGCCGCGATGAAGGACAGGCAGTTATACAGGAAGTGCGGGTTGATCTGCGATTGCAATTGCTTGAGCGTCGCCAGCCGGGAGCGATGCTGCTCCTCGTAGACGTTCTGGATCAGATGCTGGATCTCCCGTCCCATGTCGTTGAAGCGATGCATCATGTAGTCGAACTCGTTGTGGAAGCGCTGATGAATCCGATACGCATAGTCGCCCATCTCGAACTGCTTGAGCCCGCGAATAAGCGTCGACAGCGGCTTCTGCACATGCAAATAGAGCAGGTAGGAGGCAAAAAAGCCAAGGATGACCAACGCCGCCATGCTGATGTAAAACAGATTGCGACTCTTGATAATCGGCGCGTGGAATTGCTCCAGCGGCACATAGTCGATCAGCCACGCTCCCAGATGCGGCACCGCTGTGTAGCTGAGGTAGACATCCTGACCGTCGACGGTCAGGTTGCGGCTGCCCAGCCCGTCCAGTCCGCCAGCCAGCAGCTCGCTGCCGAGCCCGGCATACAGCTCGTCCGACAGCCCGCTATCGGCGAACACCTCGCCCGATTCGGTCAGCAGGAAGCTGTGTCCGGGATTGTCGGCATTGTACTGCCGGAGCATCTGACGGACATTGTCGATGCCGAAGCGCACCTCGAATACCGCGTTCACATTGCCCGGCTGATCCTTGGACAGATAAGGGTCCCAGATGAGCATCTGATAGGCGGGAGCTTGCGTCTCACGACCGGGCTGGAACGTCCAGACGCCGTTCTCCGAGCGCTCCAGCACGGACTCGTCGTAGCGACTGCTCAGGTTGGTGGAGATGCGGGTTTCGATCGCGGGCAGGTAGACAGCCAGCTCATTGGACCAATGGCTGGAGAAGCTTTGCAGGTAGAGCTTTTCCTTCACCAACGTCTGGTATTCGATCATCCGCAGATAGTCCTTGGTCAGGATGCTGATATACAGATCGAGGATCGACGAGTCCCGCGCCAGTACATTGGACGAGAGGGACAGCCGCTCGATATTGGATTCGATCTGGCTTTTGAGGAAGAGCAATTGACTCTCCTTGTACGCTTTCATCTGCGCATCGATGACTTGCACGCTCGACGTGCTGAAGTAGGTATAGAGGAATACGGCAGGGATGAGCAGGATGAGGATGACCCCATTGATTTTGTAGAATATCGGTCGGCTCCGTTTCAAGTGAAGAACCTCCTTAAGAAAGTGACAGGCACCTTTAAGATGTGCTGTATACAAAAAAAAACCGATGCCCTAAACTTTTTCATACAGCCCGCGCCGTGGCAGCGGCCGGATGCAGCAAACGTTCAGGAGGCACTCGAATGAAGAATACCGACATTATATCATCCAGCGGAGGCACGTCAACCGGGCGACCGCGGCGCAAGCCGCTGCTCAGAACGTGGCGTCTGCATGTGTTGCTGTTGCCTGCGGTCATCCTGGCGCTCGTCTTCAAATATGCGCCGATGCCGGGAATCGTCATGGCCTTCCAGGATTTCAAGCCGTGGCTCGGCATCAGCCAGTCGCCCTGGATCGGCTGGGACAACTTCCAGATGATGTTCACGCTGCGAGGCACGGTACAGGTCATCTGGAATACGCTTATCATCTCCGTGATGAAAATTATATTCGGTCTGGCCGTCCCCGTGCTGTTCGCGCTCATGCTCAATGAAGTGCGCAATATGGGGATGAAGCGGTCGATCCAGACGATGGTGTACTTGCCGCATTTCATGTCCTGGGTTATCCTCGGCGGCATCCTGCTCGATCTGCTTTCGCTTGATGGCATTGTGAACCGCTTACTCGTCACGCTCAACCTCGATCCGGTGATGTTCCTCGGCGAGGGCAACTGGTTCCGGACGACGGTTATCGTCAGTGACCTATGGAAGGAATTTGGCTTCTCGGCGATCGTCTTCCTCGCTGCGCTGTCGGGCATCAACCCGGACTTGTACGAAGCGGCCGAGATCGACGGCGCCGGTCGGATGCAGCAGACAGTCCATATTACGCTGCCGTCCCTGATGCCAATGATGGTCGTCGTATTCACGCTGTCGCTGGGCAGCATGCTGAACGCCAACTTCGACCAGATCTTCAACCTGATCAACCCGCTCGTACTGGAGAAGGGCGATATTATCGATACATTCGTGTTCCGCTCGTTCCAGGACGGTCAATACAGTCTTGCCACTACCGTCGGCCTGTTCAAATCCGCGATCGGCTTTATTCTGATCAGCGGCGGCTATTATGTCGCTTATCGGTGGGCCAACTATCGGATATTTTAAGCGGACTGGAAACCATGCCTTCTGGCCGGGATCATCCTTCCGATCGCTGTTGTCCCCAGATTTCTTCTTTACCTCCGCTATAGCGGTTGAAATCCGGGGACAAAGGCGACCGCTCCGCTTCTCCAGGATCGATCCCGTCCATTCGGCAGCCCAGTTCCGCTTATAAGTTTTTAAACATATGGAGGTCGACCATGTATTATAAAAATCCATCGTACAAGGTATTCTATTACTTTAATCTGGCGGTGCTGATCGCGGTGTCGATCCTATGTATCCTGCCGATGATTCATATTTTCGCCGTGTCGCTGAGCGGCAAGTCTGCGGCCGAGTCCAATCTCGTCACGTTCCTGCCGATCGATTTTAACTTCGACAGCTACGCGCGGACGTTCGAGAACGACAACTTTACGAGCGCCATCGGCACTTCGGTGATGCGGGCGATCATCGGCACCGTACTGAGCATGACCGTGACGATTATGGCCGCCTTCTCGCTCTCCCGCAGCAGCTTCGAGTTCAAGGCCCGCGTGTTCTACGTCTGGTTTTTCCTGGTTATCATGATCTTCGACGCCGGTCTGGTGCCCAATTATCTGCTCATCCAGCAGCTCGGTCTGATCAACTCGTTTTGGGTGCTCATCCTGCCTGGTCTGGTCAATGTGTGGAACATGATCCTGATGATGAACTTCTTCCGCGCCTTGCCCAAGGAGCTCGACGAGGCCGCGATCGTCGATGGCGCCTCGACGTTCCGCATCCTGTTTTCGGTCTACCTGCCGATCTCGATGCCGGCGATCGCGACGATCTCGCTATTCACGATGGTCGGGCACTGGAACAGTTGGTTCGACGGCATGCTCTACCTGCGCTCGCAGGAGCAATGGCCGCTCGCCACGCTGCTGCAGACGATCGTCGTCGTCCAGGACTTCAGCAAGACTGGTATTACGCCCGAGGACCTCGCGCTCCTCTCCAACCGCAGCGTCAAGTCGGCGCAGATCTTCATCGCGATGCTGCCGATCCTGCTCGTCTATCCGTTCCTGCAGCGCTTCTTCGTCAAGGGCATCGTCCTCGGCGCGGTCAAGGAATAGCCTTGGCAGAGAGCGTAAATGGCCGGGAAGCTTCTGCTTCACAAACGAGGGGCGAATAAGCATACGCAAAGACGCTTTCAATCCCACATCGATTGTGGTTTTGAAAGCGTCTTTGCGCAGCATTGGGGAGGGATGCTCTTGATGATCAGTGAAAGCTGGGGATAACCGTTTGGGAACGGCTCCGTGCAGATCAGTACAGCGCTCCGAAGGCATATTCATGCAGAGTGCGGAAACGCCGGCCCATCCACTCATAGCCTTCGGCTCCGGGGTGCAGCCCGTCCGTCAGCAGAGCTGCCTCCGCAGGACCTAGCCAATTCAGCCCGTCCTGATAATACAACTGGCGATCTCCCCGCCCTCGCAGCAGCTCTACGGTCTCGCGGATCGCTTCTCGCATCAAGGGCAGCGTGAAGCCCAGCAGATTGGGCTCCGTTTCGCGTGTCGTGCCATAGATCGGAGAGATCACCAGCAACGGCGTCTCGCTATGCCCTTCGCGTATCGTCTCCAACAGTCCGATCAACTGTGCCTTGAATAGACGCGGGCTCATGCTGCTTGCGCTGTAGATGTTGACGCCGACACAGATCGAGATGCAATCGGCGGGCATGTCGCGGATCAGTCGGCCGATCATCGGCTCCATATGGCAGTTGCCGGAGAAGCCGAGACTGGTCAGCTGAAAGCCACAAGCCTCGGCAGCAATCGCCGGCCAGGTGCGAGAAGGACTGGAAGCCGCGACGCATTGCGTAATCGAGCTGCCGTATGTGATCCAGCGGGGCCTCGGATCAAGCAGTGGTACGGCAGTCGACTCCCGATCGATTCGCAGACCGGTGATCGTCATGCCGATATTGGTCGGGAGCCAGATCTCCACGTCCTTGGCGTCGCGCGCAAGTCCGCTGAAGTTGGCCTCTGTAGCCCCGACCGCCAGGCTCAACATCTGACATCGCTGTCCGTCAGCCATGCAATCCATCGCGGCGGCCTCCGCAAGCGGCTCGAAGGCTACCGTCACCGCTGTCGTATCCGTACGCAACCGCAGACGCACCCCAGCGCAAATCTCGGCCTTCCCCCCGATTCCCTCGGGCGGGTACAGATCGTAATCTGGATAAGGGATACGCCATGGCTTGACGCCCCCTTCCCGGCGCTCAAGCGACACGGCGCCGTGGAACCACGCCTCCGTCAAGGCAAGCTCCTTCACAGCTTAGTATCCTCTTGTAGCTGATCGGCAGCAGGCAGGCCGCCCTCTCCGAGCCACACATCCTGCTCCAGCAGCCGCTGCTGCAGCTCGGCGACGACAATCCCTCTCGAACCGGTGCCATCGCGCAACGCCAGGACAGCCGCCGTTCCCGCCGCCTGCCCCATAGAGAAGCAATTCGGCATGACCCGCAGCGAGCCTTGCACCGCGCGATCCGAGGATACAGAGCGCCCGGCAACCCATAGATTGTCGATGCCGACCGGCAGCAAGATCCGATAGGGTACGCCATGAGACACGCCAGGCGGCAGATGATTGAAGGTCATCTCGCTTTTGCTATGGGCCAGATGAATATCGATATAGTAAGCGTTGCGAGCGATGTCGTCCTCGAAGGAGCGCGCAGCGATGAAGTCGTCGACGGTCAGAATATAGTCCCCTTCGATCCTTCTCGTCTCTCGAATGCCGAGCTGCTCCCCGCTCGCCACCATGTGGGCATGCTCGAAGCCCGGCACATATCGGCGGAAAAACTGAAGCTGACGCTCCACCGTGCGCCGCCCTTCGATGGCCCCCCGTGTCAAGTCTTCCGCTCTAGTACCATCCACGCCGAACACATGGCCGAAGTTGACGCCTACCAGGTAGTCGCTCACCCAGGCCAGTCCGGAGACCGACTTGCGTCCCTCCGGCAGCGCGCCGTCCATGATCGCCCGCTCCACCGTCTTGTGCAGTTGTCCGGTATCTCCGCTCTCCTCCAGGAAGCGGATGAACCTCGGACGGTCGACATTCGCCAGCAGATAACACATGGTGCCTGGCTGCAGCTCGCCCGCCTCTCCCCCCTTCTGGAAGGGTACGCCTGCCAGGGCAGCAATATCCCCATCGCCCGAGCAATCGATAATGTACCGGCACGGGATATAAGAACGTCCCGTTTTGTTGACGACGACGACACCCTCGACCTTCCGGCTGTCCTCAGATCGTACAACATCGTAGACGAAGGTATGGAACAATGGCTTCACGCCAGCCTCCAGCACGGCATCATCGTAGACTCGCTTCAACACCTCGGGATCGATCGGCACCCAGTCGAGCATCTCCCGGTATGCGGCGCGGTAGTCAGCATTGCATGCCTGCTTCATCCGTTCCATCAGCTCCAGGCCAAGTCCGCGGATAATCAGCTTCTGCTTGTCGGTGAACGGGCAGAAAGCCGGGACGAGCGCCACGGTGCCCATACCGCCGAGGAACCCTCGCTGCTCCACCAGCATCGTGCGCGCTCCCCCTCTGGCAGCGGCAATTGCGGCAGCGATCCCGGCAGCGCCGCCGCCGATGACGAGCACATCCACCTCATCGGCAACCGGAATGCTGGCGGGCGGTAACGTCAGGTATGGATTCATTAAGCTTCCTCATTTCTGTATAGATTGGACGTTCTTAGCCGCTTATCGCTTCGGCCCTTCCAGACACAGACGCAACAAATCATCGACATGCGCAGTCGCCAGACATTCTACCGTATCTGCGGCGCCGTAGTAGATTTTGACTTCCCCGGAGTCCTCCAGGATCATGCCGCCGGGGAAGATCACATCATTGCGGAAGCCCCCGGACGTCTCGTAAGCGGCCTCCGGCGCGAGCAGCGGCGTCTCCGCTTTGCCGATGATCCGGCTCGGATCGGCCAGATCCAGCAGCATAATGCCAGCCGTATAGCGCTTTTTCCAGCTGTCCTCCCAGCCATTTTTGCCCCGGCTGCGGTCGATGTCTACCGCATGGAACAACGTCAGCCAGCCTTTGTCCGTCTTGACTGGCGGAGCGCCCGGACCGACCTTGTCGTTGGCGTAGGCTACATCCTCAACGGCAAGCAGCAGCTTGGAATTCCCCCAATATTTCAGGTCGGGCGAGTCGCTCATCCACATGTCGAAGCGGTCGGATCCGCCCCGGCTGTATACCGGCATCGGACGCTCCAGCCGCACATACTTGTCGCTGATACGCTCTGGGAACAGCACCATGTTGCGATTATCCGGCAGCGACAGACTTAGCACCTCGAAGGAGCGGAAATCCTCAGTGACGGCGATGCCGCCGCGCAACCCATGCCGCGTATCGACTGCAAAACACATGTAGCATCGCTCGTCGATCACCGTCAGACGCGGATCATAGACGCGGACGACCTCTTCGTCATGCCAGGACCAGCACGGCTCAGGCTGTACCTCCCACTTGATCCCGTCCTCGCTAAAGGCGACTCCAAGATTCGTCGTATGATGAGGAGCGACGATCCCCTTCTGCTCATCGCCGTAATCATTGCGGAACACCATCACATACTTGCCCTGGAACTTGGCGACACCGGCATTAAACACCATCGCCGGACCATAAGGCACATCCCCCGGCGCCAACACCGGATTCGCTGCATGCCGGGTCACGACCGGGCTGGAGAACAAAGCCCCTACTGTATCATTTCTCACGTGAATACTCTCCTTTACATTACTATTTTATTAAACGTTCAGGTTGTTGGAGGTGCCGAAAGGTACGGATCGATTCTGGAAAAGCGAAGCGTTCGCCTGAAAGCTTTTCGCAGAAAAGCTAGCTTCGAAAGCATACGCTGTCCCCGG
>NZ_BFBX01000088.1:11698-28586 GCF_003851045.1 Paenibacillus sp. 598K
AGAAAAGCTAGCTTCGAAAGCATACGCTGTCCCCGGAATTTAACCCCTGTAGGGTTAATTCATCAAAAATTCTGGGGACAACAGCGATTGGAAGAATGATCCGTCCTGATGGCATTTTTCCAACAACCTGAACTTTACCCCTTCACCGACCCAGCCGTCACCTGAATAAACGACTTGTTCGCCACCACATACACCAGCAGCATCGGCAAAATCGACAAGCAGGCTCCGGCCATCATCAAATGGATCTGCATCGCTGCGGAGGAGCCGAAACGGAGATTCGCCAAACCGACGGTGAGCGTCTGCAGCTCCGGGTTCGTCATCGTGAATACGAGCGGCAGGATGTATTCGTTCCAGGCATGCCGAAAGGCGAACAGGCCGGTCACACCCAGTCCCGGCGCCAGGAGCGGCAGCACGATCCGGAAGAACGTCCGGATGAACCCGGACCCATCCACCATAGCCGACTCATCCAGCTCGCGGGGGATCGCCTTGAAGAAGCCCAGCAGCATGAAGAAGGTTGAGGAATGGCCGCTAATCAGAATCAGGATGACGCCCCACAGCGTCGTATTCAGGTTGAGCGCGACCATCAGATCGAATTGCGGGCGCAGCACGATGGCGCCGACGGAAATAAACATCATCGATGCTTGTATGGTCACATACAGGGATTTGCCGGGAAACTGACGCCGATCCACCACATAAGCGGCCATGGCCGCAACCAGCAATGTGCCTGCGGTCACCATTACGCTGACAAAGGTGCTGTTCCAGGTATAACGGGCAAAATTGGCCTGCTTCCACGCTTCCGCATAGTTCACGAATTGCAGCTTGCTCGGCAGCAAGGTACCGCCCGTCATCATCTCGGCGCCGGTCTTGAGCGAGCCGGCCAAGGTCATCAATAAAGGAAATATAGTCAATAGCGCCGTCACCACTAAAAACAGCCACATGATGGTGAGGCTTGCCACTTTGCCTGAGCGGCTGGAGAGCGGACGGGCGGCAGGCTTGCGCGGCCTGCCCGGCTCCGGGGATAATACCTGATCGTTCATCTTCTAACCTCCTGCATCACTTCGTGATCAACAGCGTACTTTTTGAACCTCCCCTAATAAACCTTATTCATTTTGCGGCTTAGTAAGAAATACAGACCCGTAATCGCCCCCACAATGATGGCCGTAGCGAAACCTACAGCGCTGCCGTAACCAAACTGTTGTACGACAGGAGAACCTGTAGATACCGGGAACAACAATTTGTACAGATACAGATACATGACCTCGGTTTTGCCGATCGGTCCGCCTTCCGTGATCAGCATGATGCTCTCATAACCTTTCAGAGATGCGATAATCGCCAGCATAATGACCAGTTGGGCCACTGGGGCCAGCATCGGCAGCGTAATGCTCCAGAACCGCCTTCCGGCATTAGCCCCGTCTATGGAAGCACTCTCGTAAAGATCCTTCGGAATACCCTGCAGTCCAGCAAGGAACAGCAGCATATAGTTGCCGACCGCGCCCCATACGGCCACAAGAATGACAGTCAGCATCGCAAGGTTTGGTCCAAGCCATTCGATCGGCTCCGAGATCAGGCGAAGCTTCATTAATACGGTGTTCACCATGCCGTTGTACGAATTGAAAATCGTGTAGAAGACTACGGATATGACTGCGGTACTGATAATCGTCGGCATAAAATAAATCCCGCGCAGCAGATTGCTGCCCCTCAGCTTGCCGTTCAGAATCACCGCGAGCAGCATGGACACAGGCAGCGTCAGCACCAGCTTGCCGCCAGCATAGATAAAGGTATTTCCCACCGATTCCCAGAAGAGCGCATCGCGCATCAGCCGCTGGAAGTTGTCCAGGCCAATGAACAACGGTTCGCCGTATCCGGCATAGTCGTAGAACATATAACGCAGCATCCAGATCAATGGATAGATGCCCAGGGCTGCCGTTAATATAATGCTTGGGGACAGAAACAGCGTGTTCTCTCCCAATCGTCTCCATTTGTAACCCATGCGTCCTTCCTCCCCGGAATTAGATGAAAAGAAAGGGGCAGCCGCCAATCCTGCCTGCGGCAACCCCGATCTTGCCTGCTAATTACCTTGCGGTTTGGCTGGATCAAAACCCGGGTTTGGCGTAACCGCAACCTCGCCTTTTTCCACAGCCTTGGCCAGCGCATCGTTGTATCTTTTATTCAAGTCCTCTGTAATGGCCTGCAGATCTCCGCCGGCCAGGATATATTTGTAGAATGCGTCGGCATAGCCTGCGCCTTCCGGCGTGACGGTCGGCGAGACGGGCCAGAGCGAGTCGTGTTCTCCCACCAGGAACCCTTCCATTCCGTTAACCTCCGGGTTTTGAGCCTGCTCCACAATACTAGGCACGATCGCGATACCGAAGCCTTTTTCATGGTAGGTCTTCAAGATGTCGTCGCCGTACATATACTGCATAAACTTCCAAGCCGCTTCTTTGTTAGCCGATTGCTGGCTGATGCCCAGCCAGGTTCCGGCAGACACAATCTCGGAGGTTCCTTTGATCTGGCCGTCGATCGTCGGGGCCAGCGCCCCGCCCCAGTTGATCTCTGTCGGGAACTGATCCTGATAGACGCCCGGCTCGGTCGAGAAGGAGAGATACATGCCGATCTTGCCTGCGGCGAACTGGGCGCGCAGCGGGTCGATGTCGAGGGCCTCCGCGCCAGGCATCACACTGCCGTCTTCATGCATTTGCTTGAAGTACTCGATGACCTGCGAATAAGGCGCGAAGTCGAATTGGCCTGTTTTCAGATCAAAGCCAAGTCCCTGATGGCCGCTGAGCGATAGAATTTCCCGGATCGAGCGGTCAAAGGCCGACTTCGGCGATTTGAAGTTTAGCGCGAAGCCGTAGACGCCTTCCGATTTGCCCGCAGCCGTAATTTGCTTGGCGGCATCCACCATCTCTTGCAGCGAAGCCGGCGGATTCTCGATTCCCGCTTTTTCAAACAGGTCCTTGTTGTAGACCAGACGCAAGGTGAGGCCAGTATTAGCGAGCGTGTACACCTTCCCGTCGAACCGGTTGACATTATCGATCAGCAGGCTGCCGAATTTCGAGGTTATCTCATCGGTCAGATACTCGTCGATCGGCGCCAGGTAACCTTTTTTGTAAAACTCGCCCACATTGCCGCTCTTCAGCCGCAATACATCCGGCGCTTGTTTGCTGGAGAAGGCGATGTCGACGCTTTGCGCGTAGTTCTCCGACATCACGGTCAGCTCCACCTGAATATTGTCTTCGTTCGTTTCATTAAATGCGTTGACCATTTCCTTAATGTATTCCTGATCATGACGATCGTCGGTCCAATATTTCAGTTGGACGGGCTTGCCCGACTCCACCGGTGGTGTCTGCGTTTCTGTCCCCGACTTTCCGTTCGTCGCACCACCATTGCCTGCTGCTCCGTTAGCGCCATTGTTGTTATCGTTGCCGCTGCTGCAGCCAGCGAGACCGACAGCCAGGATCAGGCTCAAGCCAAGCCCTGCCCATGTTTTCCGCATACCCTCTACCCCTTTAATTGATTGATTGTTTTGTGAGCTCGCTTTTATTATAGTGGCTCGGACTCCGAAAAGGAGTGCGGCAACTTCACTCTCCAGGGATAGAATTCTATGATTTGCTGGCGCTTAGATCTCCGGACGATCCCCGTGATAGCTCGCTCTGAACTCGGACGGCGTCTGTCCGGTGATTTTCTTGAACATCTCGCTGAAATATCTGCGCTCCTCATATCCGACGGCCGATGCGACCTCCTGCACCTGCGCTCCCTCCACCAGCAGCAGCTTGGCTTTGTGGATCCGTGCCGCGGTTATATGCTGGGTGACCGTCATCCCTGTCACCTGCTTGAACAGGCTGGAGAAGTAGCTGGCGCTCAGGTGCACATGAGCCGCGCATTCGCCCACGGTCATATCCTCAGCCAAGCGATGCTTGATATAGTCCATGGCTTTGTAGACTACCTTTTGACCTTCGGACAAGCTGCTCCGGCGCACCAGCTCGGCTCCCTCCGCGCATAAGGCGAGGAGATGACGCTGCAGGGCTGCAAGCGGCAGTCCCGCCGTGAGCTGCGCCTCCCTGAACCGCTGGATTAGCGGCTGGATATCCGGATAAGGAGCGATCTCGTAAAAGGTCCGGATCGCGGAAGCAGCTAACTCCTCATACAGGCTGAGCAGATAATCCGGGCTTTGGCGGGAGACCAGCTTGTGCACCTCCTCCGCGATGACAGACAGCATATGCACAGTACGTTCGGTATTCCCCGCACGAAGCGCCATGAGCAGCTCGTCCTTGTACTCCAACGCCAACGGTTCCTGGCTGACCGTCGGGTATACATCTGCATACCGGATAGCCGCATTGCCTTCGGTAAACAGATGATGAGAGAGCGCACGCTGGGCCTGGCGGTAGGAATCCGGCAGCTCGCTGAGCTCGGCGACGCTGCCGCCGACGCCGACGGAGACCGTGAACTTGGTATAGCGTTCGATATTGCGGCAGCACTCCTCAGCGATCTCGATGGGGCGGGAGGAGCCGGTGTCATTGAGGATCGCCAGGTACTGGTCATGGAGCGCGCGGAACACGACGCTTGGCGCATGAGTAGCCAATGTCTCCTGGACAATATTAAGCAGCGAGAACCGGGTCAGCTCCATCTCCCGGACGGATTGCTCGGACGCCTGCTCGCGAAAACGATCGATGTCGATCAGCATCACGACGAAGTGCCGCGGCTGCAGCCCGATCTCCAGGAAAGCCCAGCGCTCCTTGGCCTCTTCCCAGGTGGTGCGGTGGCTGACGAGCTGCGCACAATATTCCTGACGCAGCGCTGGCATGCTCTCCCGCAGCTTGGTCTCCATCTTCCTCCTGTCCATAAGCCTCGATCGCTCTTCCATCACGGCGGCTTTGGCTCGCAGCACCGCGTCCATCAGCTCCTCTTCCGAGAACGGCTTGACCACAAAATCAAAGGCGCCCAGCTGTACCGCCTGCTGGGCGTATTCAAAGTCGGCATAGCCGCTGATCAAGATGACTTTGCAGCTGCGGTGCTCTTGCAGCACGGCGCGAAGCATACGCAATCCATCCATCTTGGGCATTCGTATATCGGTGATGACCAGATCCGGCAGCAGCCGGGTGATCAACTCCAATCCTTCTTCCCCATTGCTGGATGACCCTACTACCTGGATGCCCTCTTCTTCCCAGTTCATCGCAGTCAGTCCGTCCACAACGCTTCGGATGTCGTCGATAATACAGAGACGGATCGCCTCAGGCTGACTCATGCGCAACCTCCCCTTTCACAGGCAAAGCAATCGTAATGGTCGTTCCCCTCGTCGGCGCACTGTCCACGCGCAACTCTGCCGAACCCCCGTAATACAGCTGGAGCCGCCGGATCAGGTTGGAGACCGCATAGCCCTTCTTCGATTCCGACAACAGCATCGCCTCCAGCTGCTCCTCATCCATCCCGTGTCCGTTATCGCGCACGATGAGCGTCCACCGCTCTTCGTCGCCGTCAATCTCGATGTCGATTCGCCCGCCGCTCTTCATGTCCCGGAACCCGTGCAGGATGCTGTTCTCCGTCAGCGGCTGCAACAGGATGCGCGGAAGCCGCAGCCCGCTCAGCTCGGGCCGGCGCATATGAATCTCGTAGGTGAACAACCCTTCATAGCAGCTTAACTGCAGCTCCAGATATTGACGCACATGCTCCAGCTCCTTGGCCACGGTTGTCATTTCCCGGCCATTGTTCAGCCCGAGCTGGAACAGACGGGAGAGCGAGAGCACCATCTGCTGCGAAGGCTCGATCTGCTTTAGCTTTAGCTTCCAGTAGATCGTATTGAGGGTGTTGTACAGGAAATGCGGATCCATCTGCGCCGACAGCGCCTTGATCTCGGCCGTCCGCTTGTGCGTCTCCGCTTCCGTCACCTCATCGATCAATCGGACGATTTGCTCCAGCATCCGGTTAAAGCGGAAGCCCACCTGCCCCAGCTCATCGCTGCTCCTGCTTTCAAAACGGGCAGTCAGATCGTTGGTTTCGACCCGTTTCATCACCTTGAGCAGCCCTTGCAGCGGCTTCAGCAAATAACGCGCAAAAGCGCCTGAGATGAGCAGGGTTACCGTAAAGACCACGGCAGCTACGGCGACAATGAGCCATTTGACATACGCCAGATCCTTCAGCACAACCGAGCGGGGCCTGATGGTCGTCATGATCCAATCCGCGATGTCCAGTCGAGCATAATTCAGCAGGTAGGTCTCGCCATCCAGGACGAACGGTTGACTGCCCTCCGGCCGGTTCATCTGGCGCCCTAAATGGCCTGCGTCCACCGCTTGGCGGACTAGCGGCTCTCTGGCAGGATAGACCGTCTCGCCCGCCGTATTAAGCAAAAAACTGGTCGCTTCCTCTCCGGCGTCACCCTGCACCAGCTTGCGGAAGCCTTCTTCACGAATGTTCACGATAATATATACGCCGCTCACTGGGGTGTCAAAGATCGGCTGAAGGATGAGCGATATGACCCTTTCATTGCCGGAGAACAGCATATCCTCATGCCCCTCCACCCACTGGTTCCTGTTCTCTTGCTCGATACGCGCGTACAAGAAGGTATCCTCGAATGCATTCGCCCGGTTGCGGTTCATGGACGAAGGATAAAACTCGCCAATCGGCGTATACACATAAATCGAATGAATGAGCGGCTCCGCAATACGGGCCTGCGAGAAAACGTTATCAAGATCGCTTAAACGGGTGTAATACCTGCTCGAATCCTCGAAGACCACATCCTTGAGCATGTCGGAGAACGGCTGGCTGATCATCAAGGTCATCATAATGAGCATCAGCTTGTTCAGCTTCTCATCCACAATCTGCGCCGACCTGGTCACCGTATCCTGCGTGAGCTTGAGCGCATTTTTCTCCAGAGTGGCGGCGGAGATATAGTAGGACAATCCTCCGGTCATCAGGACAGAAATGACGATGACGGCCAGAAATGCAATTTTGAGCTTGTTGCGCAGCGATTGCCTGCCGAGGTAATCCAAGCTGACCACACCTTCCACGTTTCGCTTCTCTAGTAATTATGACACCCCGGCCGCTGCTTCGACAATTCGTTTTATTATAATCTACAATCAGGTAAAAAAAGAATGCGGTACGCTCACTGTATAGGGATACATTTTAACGATCAATCCTCTGCCTGTGACGCACCTTGCAATTTTATCCCTCGAAAGTGAAATCACCCCACTCCTCTCTTTCGGGACAAGACTTATAATGAACCAAATACGCCCTGAGAGGAGGCAAGGCAGTTAAACGAACTGTTTCCCATTATTGATAGCGCTTGCATCAAAGTGGCTGAACAGTGCATGAAGCAAGATTTTTGATTTTGTGGAGGGATGCATGCTTATGCGAAAGGTTATGAGTCTTCTATTAGCCATTGCAGTTATGTTCACAGGCTTGATGTCGCAGCCTGCTAGTGCAGACGAGATTTATGAATACGACTATGTATCTTCAACGGATGTCGATGATGAGGATCGTGATGCATCTTTGCTTGAGACGACGGATGAGGCGGCTATTATTCAAAACTACCCGATGCCCTCAATCTATACCCCATCAAGCGCCTACTCCGTAAGAGCAGGTAATGAGGCGGTCCCTGTCATTCAATACAAGCCCGAATATGACTACGCCCAGTTTTCCTTTGCTGGCACAGTCACCATTGAGATCACTGCAAACGAACCGATCACCTCGTATTCCATCAGTCCGCTGGCCAAGAATATTGAGGGGACGGTCGATGGAAACAAGCTGACGTTTACACTTTCTACCTCCACCTATGTCATTGTTGATATCAATGAGGACCCCAATGAAAAGGTAGATGAGAGCGACCCGGCAAAAATAAGAAAACGACTCGTCATCGCGGCCGATCCGCTTGAAACGGACATTCCAGACCGCTCGGATCCCGGAGTTTACGATGTAACCGCCGAGCCGTACAATGCCGACAACACAGGAGCAACCATCACATCGGCTGCGATCCAGCAGGCGATTGACGACGCTCATCAAGCTGGTGGAGGTACGGTGTTGATTCCAGCCGGTGTCTACACCTCCAGCAATCTTACCTTGAAAAGCAATGTCGACTTCTACCTGGCTGGCGGCGCCGTCATTGTCGGAACAGGCAGAGGCGAGGATTACCGGAATGACTTCCGCAAGGATTCCCTCTCGCGAGATGGAACCTACTTCATCCGAACGGAAGTAGACTCCGAGAATATCACGATGCGGGGACGCGGAACGATTGATGGCAAAGGGCTGGAAATGCGAAATCACAAGATGACCAATGCCCCTTCCACGCATAAGGAAGGAGAAGGCTTTATCAACAACTTGCTGGTACCGATAGCAACTAGCAACTTTACATTTGACGGGCTGATCTTGAGAGACGGCGGCTTCTGGGCATTTATGGTGGTTCGTTCCGACAACGTAACGATTACCAACTATAAGGTGTTTCAGGATTTGCGCGTGCTTGAGAACGACGGCATCGATATTAACGAAAGTCAGAACGTGCTGGTCAAGCATGCCATCGCCATCTCGGACGACGACACCTACTCCACCAAAACCTGGCCGCAAATGGGTATGTCCAAGGACTGGCCCGGCGAGATCGAGCACCTGTCCAATGTGGTCTTTGATGATTGTCTCGCTTGGACCCGTACTGCAGCTTTCAAGCTTGGCATGGGCATATGCACGCCACAGATCGACGTAACCATCCGGAATTCTTATGTGTATCAAAGCGCCAGGGCGCTGCTTATCGATCATGCGTTTACAAGCAATCCGCTCCCTGAGGAAGGCTATGCCCAAAATGTCACATTCGAGAACATTGATATTGAACGGGTTGGCATAAACCAATTCGGCAATTATTGGTTCAGAGTGTCTACCAGCACATCCGGAGATGTAAGCAATGTCCTGTTCAAAAATATTAATGTCCGCCAAACGGGAGGAACCTCACAGATTCAAGGAAATCCAACCCGAGGCGGTATGATCGACGGCTTGACGTTTACGGATGTTTATGTGAAGGGCGTGCTTGCCAAAAGCTTGAGCGACCTAAAAGCATCCGTGAGAAATGAGAATGTAAATGGCGTTGTCTTCGCCAACACAGTTACGCCTATCTTTAGCGATGATTTTGAAGAAGGAACGCTGGATAACTGGGTCGTCCGGCCCGAGGATCGTTGGACCATTCAGGATGAGGGAGGAAATGTGCTCTCCAGCGGCACTCGCACCAGCACCTCGTTGCTGATCGCCAATGAAGGGGCCTCCTGGACGGATTACGTATTTGAGGCGCGAACGCATCCTCACCTGGCAAACGGCCAAGAGAATGCAGGCCTGATCTTCCGGGTGACCGATGCAGACAATTACTACATGTATCGCATCAATGCTGCCGCCAAAAGGCTGGAGCTGTTCAAAGCCATCAACGGAACATTGACTCGTATACAGGAAGCCGATACGGCTTTTACGCCCGGCAAGCAATGGTATGCGATAAAAGTGGTGGTGCAAGGCAATAAAATCGAGGCTTATGTGGACGGCCAGTTGATGACCAGTTGGACGAATCCCGAGGAAGAACTATTAGCTGGAGGCGTAGGATTCCGAACCACGTCGGCAAATGTTAAGTTTGACGATGTGGTCGTTTCCGCAATCAATCAGGCGCCAACCGATATTACGCTCTCTAATCACCTCATCGCGGAAAATACATCGGAGGGCAGCGTAGTTGGCGTCTTCACTACAGAAGACCCGGATGAACAGGATACATTCGCCTATACGCTTGTGTCAGGGGAAGGCGATAACGACAATCGCAGCTTCTCCATAGCCGTACTTGGAGACACGCTAATTCTCCGTACCGCGTTGGATTACGAAACGAAAGACAGCTACAGTATCCGGGTGAGGAGCACCGATTCAGGTGGCCTTTACTATGAGAAGGTCTTCCCAATCCAGATCTTGGAGGCCAACCCTTCCTCCTTCGAACCCGATCCAGACCAGGTGTTGTTCAGCGAGTACTTTGAAAACGACGGTATCGAAGGCTGGACCGCAAGCGGAGGTACCTGGCGCGTCGTAACCGAAGATGAAGCGAGGGTTCTGGTGCAACGGGCGAATACGTCGGCCCTGCTGATTGCAAATGATTCGTGGTCAGATTATTCTTATGAAGCCGATGTCAGAGTTCCGATCTCCAATTCCAATGCAGGCCTTGTTTTCAGAGTACAGGATAACGGCAATTTCTATATGTTCCGAATTAACGCATCGAACAAGAAGCTGGAGTTATTCAAATCCGTTGAGGGAACCATGACGATGGTATCCAGCACGGCCTTCTCGCCTGTAACGAAGCAATGGTATAGATTGCAAGTGATGGTATACGGCAATACGATGAAGGGTTATGTAGACGGAGAATTACAATTGGAATGGACCAATCCTGCAACTGAATTGACAGCCGGCACGATCGGCTTGAGAACGACATCCGTCGATGCGGCCTTCCGCAATCTTGTCGTAACGGGTCTCAAGCAGACGCAATCGGAGGTGCCGACCAAGGCGGATGCGTCCAATAACACGATTACGCTCGACCGCAGCAGCGTAACGGCTGGGGATACGGTTAGGATAACGGCGGCAGGCGACAGACAGCATGAAGTCGGAACTCTGCCGGGCGAGGAGCGTTATTATCCCGTGGAGTGGAGCTCCACAGAGTCTGAAAAGTATGGGGTATTTACGCTGAGCGACCAGGTGTACTCGTCCAGCTATACGCCCTCAACGGCAGGGCAACACCTCATCGAAGTGACATTTCAGAAACAGAGCTGGAATGGCACCGACTGGATCGACATGACAACCGATCCGAAGACGATCGCCTTGACAGTCAACGCCAGAACCGATGGCGGTGGCGGAGCGACATGGCAGCCGCCGGTCGATAATGGCGGGGAAACATCTCCGCCAAAGGACAACGAGAATGGGGAAACGCCGCAAACCGGCCTCGGTACGGAGACCACTACCCAGGATAACGGCTATAGCGTCACAACCCTTGTCATCGATCCCGCCCTCCTGGAGCAGAAGATCGCCAAGGAAAGCAACGGCGCAACAATCACCATTCCGGTTGAGACGCTCTCGGACAAGATCGTCGTGGAATGGACGGGACAGATGGTGAAGGACTTGGCAACCAAGGGGTTGTTGCTGCAGATCAAAACGGACAAAGCAACGTATACCCTGCCTGCAGCGAATATCAATATGGATGCCTTGGCACAGCAACTGGGTAGACAGACCGCATTGCAGGCCATCAAGCTCCAGTTCACGATAGCAGCGGCTGCGGCGGATACAGTCAAACAGGTGCAGGACGCTGCGGAGCGGCAAGGCTATCAGGTTGTTGCACAGCCTATAGCGTTCAAGATTATCGCCAGCACCAGCGCCAGTAACGATACGGAGATTACGACATTCGACGGGTATGTGCAAAGAACCCTTGCGCTTTCCGAGGAAATCGATTCTGGCAGCACCATAACCGGCGTTGTCCTCCATGCTGACGGCTCCTTCTCTCATGTGCCCACCAAAGCGATACTAGTGGACGGTAAGCCTCATGCGGACATCGCAAGCTTGACCAATAGCGTCTACGCAGTGGTTGCCGGTTCCAGGACCTTTGCGGACATCGATACCCATTGGGCTAAGGAAGCGATCAACGACTTGGGCTCCCGACTCATCCTTGACGGCAGCGGAGAAGACAAGTTTGAGCCAGGGCGGGCGATTACCCGCGCAGAGTTCGCCGCGATTATGACCAGAGGACTTGGACTTGTGCAATCGGGTGCCGGGAGTAACATTTTTAATGATGTAACCACAGATCACTGGTATTACGATGTCGTTGCGACTGCCCATAAGTACGGGATGATTAACGGATTCGAGGACGGATCCTTCAGGCCCGCGGAGCACATTACCCGTGAGCAGGCGATGACGATGATCGCAAGAGCGATGCGAATAACCGGCTTGAGCGTCGAGCTGAGCGGGGATGCAGCTGGAGAGTTGCAGTCGAAGTTTGCAGATGCGGGCGATGTGGCCGACTATGCCTTGCACAGTATGGCGTCCGGCTTGCAGGCAGGGATCATCCAGGGACGTGACGGCAACATATTAGCGCCAAAAGGCAATATGACCCGTGCGGAGGTAGCTGTCATTGTAACTAGGCTGTTGCAGCAATCGGGTTTGATCTAAGCTTCAGCTGAATCGAAAAGGGCCACCTCTAGAGGTTTCTAGAGGTGGCCCTGACTTCTATAGCGCAGCATAGAGCGACGTTATTTTTCCTTGCGATAACGGGAGTTTTCGACCCTTTCCTGCAATTGTGCCAAATACAGTTCTTCGTCCATGGGCAGGTCCACCCAATTATCGAGCCAGGTAGACAGCAGCATAGCATTGGCTAACATCAGCCCTTTAATGCCCTCCTCGCCCGGAGCGATCAGCTCCTCGCCATGCAAGATTGCGTTGGTCCAATTGCGCATAATGCCTTGATGGTTCTCATTCTTCCCAATAATCGGAACCTCGCATCTCCAACACTCCGGCTGACCGAAGCCGCCCTTATAAGTTGCATTGAATTCGGTCTCGGATACGCGCAAGCGCCAGAACGTCAGCTTGTCATCCTCAATGACAACTTTGCCTCGATCGCCAATGATTTCGAGTCGGTTGGTGCCGGGCGTCTCGCCCGTTGTCGTCACGAATACGCCGGTCGCCCCATTCTCATATTCAACAAAAGCCGTGACATCGTCTTCCACTTCAATGTCGCGATATTTGCCGAAGTAACAGAACGCGCGAACGCGCCTCGGCATCATGCCGATCATCCATTGCCACAAATCGAGCTGATGCGGGTCCTGATTGAGCAGTACGCCGCCGCCCTCGCCTGCCCAAGTCGCTCGCCATGTGCCGGAGTCATAATAGCTTTGGGAACGATACCAGGTCGTAATAATCCAGTTGGTCCGCCGAATCTCGCCGAGCTCTCCGCTGTCCACCAGCTCTTTGAGCTTGCGGTAGAGCGGATTGGTACGCTGATTGTACATCATGCTGAACGTGAGGCCGGTTGCGGTAAATGCTTCATTCATCTCGCGAACTTGCTTCGTATAGACGCCGGCAGGCTTCTCGAGCAGGACATGCAAGCCGCGCTGGAAGCAAGCGATGGCCAGCTCCGGGTGCGAATAATGCGGCGTTGTGATCAATACGCCGTCGATCTTTCCGGAGTCCAGCATCTCATAAGGATCGGTGTAGATATTAACCCCTTCGCCAGCGTGATCGTGTGCCCATTGCCGCCCGGCCTCCGCGATGTCGCTCACTGCGGTCAGCTTCAAGCCAGGAATCTCTCCTTTTACGATGTAACGGATATGTCCTTTGCCCATATTGCCCAGTCCAATTACGCCCAAACGTACGACTTCCATGTTCGGTTAGCTCCTTCTTGTCTTTAGTTGGCAAGGTTGATTCACAAACCAAAAGCTGTCCCGCAGAGCCGAATCGCGGCTTCGGGACAGCCCCTTATACTCGTGTCTGATGCTAGTTAGGAGTACGCACCACCGCGTTATCAAAGGATACGTTCACCGAGGTGGTCCGGAATCCGATCTTGCCGGTTGTCAATTCCGCTACGGGATTGGTCCACTCCGTCTTCAAGCCTCCGTTGACATAAGCTTTGATGGTGTTGCCCTGCACATATGCCTTCAGCTCGTACCACTGATTGGCCTGCGTCGTAAAAGGCGTGCTCGATACAAGCGTCAGAGCCCCGTTCACCGATTTGTACAGCTCCAGCCGTTGCGCGGAGCCATTCAACCGATACATATAATAATTGTCGGCATCCTGGACCCGGAACAGAATTCCTGCATTGGCATTGACGATCGACAGCTTTGCTTGGGCCTGGTACGTATAATTCGTCCATGCACTGCCGGCGGTGATGAAGCCCGTCGTCGAAGCGGTCTGAGCCAACACCTGGGTCCCGTCGGTCTTCACGCTCCAGGAGCCGGATGCAGGCGTCCACCCGTTCATCGTCCCACCCTCAAAATCAGCGCTGAAGGCCGTAACCGTATGATTGGATGGCGGGACCGGTTCGCTCACATCCGTTATCTGGATCGTGAAGGTTTTGTCAACATACAGTCCGCCCGAATCCATGCTCCTCACCCGGATGCTATAGCTGTTCTTTGTTTCGTAATCCGGTGTAACTGCGAGGTACAAGCGGTTCTCGGAGATCGTAAAGCTGTTGTTGTCGCTGCTCCCCGCTCCGGCAATGAGCTGGTACGAGAACGTCTCGCCAGCATCGGGATCAATGGTCGCGAAGGCTCCGACCATGCCCCCTGACGTCGTGTTCTCGGCCACGGCTTGATGGGAGAGCGAAACATCCGTCGGCGCAAGGTTGATCGGAGCAACCACAGCGTCATCGAAATGAACGCCCGCCGAGGTCGTTCGGAAGCCGATGCCTCCCGAAGTTAATTGTGTCGTCGGGTTGGTCCATTGCAGCTTTAATTGCCCATCGACGTATCCGGTAATCGTATTGCCTTGCACCATCGCTTTGAGGGTGTACCATTGCTTCTCCTGCGCTGCAAACGGCACGCTTGTGGCCAGCGTCAGCTGCCCCTGGATGGCTTTGTACAGCTCCAGCATCTGGGTGGCGGCATTGATGCGATACAGGTAATAATTGCTGGCATCCTGGACCCGAAAGACAATTCCGGCATTAGCGTTGGTATAAGCCACTCTCGCTCCCGCTTCATAGGTGTAGTCCGTCCATGCACCTCCGCTGCCCGCAGTGATCATCGAGGTCGTGGTCTGACTGCCGCTCGACAACACCTTGTTATCGCCTGCCGTCGGCACGCTCCAATTGCCAGCTACCGTCGTCCACCCTGCGAGATCGCCGTCCTCGAAGTTGTCTTCGAATAGTCTTGGCTTGGAATTGGCAAAGCGGATCCCCTCGACATTCGCATTGGCGACGTTAATTTTCAGGTCGCTTAAGGTCGTTGCAAGCTTGCCTTTGACGTAGATGTCCGAGAACGTCACGTCCTTGACCTTTCCGCCCCGGGTCACATTGCCGGACAGAAGGGACTGCTGGCCTCCAAGCTGGCGGATATTGATGTTTTTGACGACGACATTGCTTACATCTCCGGATGTGCTGGTAGACACCCTGAACCAATAATTGCCGAACTGGTTAATCTCTACGCGTTCGATATCGATATTTTCGAAGGTAATGTTATGTGCGTACCCTTCCTCTGGAAGTGTATTCATCGTATAGCCGTGATCCACCAGCAGCGCTCTGGCGCTTTGATACACATACGAATTGCGGATCGTCACCCCGATCTGCGGCTGGGCAACCCCCATGCCGATTTTGAAGGCTGCGCATCTGGTCCAGGCGAAGGCATCGTCGAAGACGACGTTCTCCAGATGCTCCAGTTGCCCGGGCCAGTCCTTTGACATCCCTGTCTGCAACCATGTTTTCGTCGAATACGTATCGTCGTCCGAGATGGCGATCGAATGCTGGACTAGCACGTTCTGGCTTTCGTTAATATCAATGACATCGTTTTCGATCTTGTACAGATCTTGAAAGCCTTTGAGGTTTTTGATGGTGACATTGTCCGAGCGCGCCACCATAAACGACCAGAACCCGGCATCCCGCAGGATCAGACCGTCGAAGTTAAAATTGGAGGTTGCCATTGGAACGAGTAGATTGTTGAGCAGCCCTTCGTTTTTGCTGGGCGCCGGCATCTTCCGCTCGCGCATCGCGATGCCTTTGCCGTCGATCGTGCCCCGTCCCCGAACCGTAATATTGCTGGAGTTCACGGCCGTCTGAATAAAATAGGTGCCGTCCGCATTTCGCGAATCCTTGCGGAAATCGATCCGGTAGTCTTCTCCCTTGCCCGTACCGACAAGCACCGCACCTCCTGCAAGGTAAAAGGTTACATTGCTCTTCAAGGTGAGGTTGCCGCTTTTGTAGACGCCTGCCGGGAGGTATACGATACCGCCGCCCGCTTGATTAGCAGCGTCGATCGCCTGCTGAATCGCGGTTGTCGCCATCGCCGCTCCCGTCTTGTCCGCATTGTACGGCGACTGGGTTACATTGTAGATTCCCGAGCCGGTGGCTGGGGGGATATTCGTCTCCAGCGGATCAGCTGCGATGACGAGCCGTTTTCTCGCGCCATTAATTTCTACGATGACATACGTAGAGGTAGAGAGCGAAAACGTCAGCTTATTCCCGTTTACCGTCCCCTGAATTTTTTTGGCCAAGGGGCTGATCGAATACGAAGTGATCGGCTCGCTGGCCGTCACTTCAAGACTGACTGTACCGTCAAACGAAAAATGAGCGTAATCATAGTCCGGCATGTAGCTAAGCACCGGGACCGATTGGTTATCCGCTTTCAGTGAAAACACGCTCGATGCGGTATAGATCGACGGCTTCGGATAATTTTGAAGCGTGGCCGGAGCGGCAGCGATCTGTGCATCAAGGGCTTGCTCTTCGGCATCCCCTTCGCCCGTTTCATCCTCTGCGTCTACTCCCTCCACTTGCTCTCCTGCGTCTGTCGGATCTGTCGGACCCGCCTCATCCTCATCCGTCTCGATGACTTCAACCGTCTCCTCGACCTCGCCTACCGAATCCTCTGAAGACGTCGCATTGGTATCTCCACCTTCGGTTGCATGAGCCGAATATGGCGCCCATACAGCCATGACCACCACAAGCACCACCAACAGATGAAAAGCTTTTCTTGTCATCGTAAGCATAATTACCTCCTCAATCGTTTTTTTCTGTGAAGGCATGCGCTGACAAGTTGAATTATAATCGCTCGCCCAAAAGAAAACAGTGGGGCAAGCCCACTGTTCAGGGATACAATTCAACTGTCCTGTCATAGCCCGCTGAAAACAGTAAGATTCATCAAGTGAAGAAGCAAGATCCATCATTCTCTTTGCGTCGGCAAACGGTTTATACTAGGGCGTGTCTGCATAC
>NZ_BFBX01000088.1:28863-30314 GCF_003851045.1 Paenibacillus sp. 598K
GGTTTGCAGACACGCCCTAGCGTGTGAAACTAGCGAAAGCATAAGGAGGCGTAACATGAACCAGGAAGAAACGTATGATATCGTCATTTATGGAGGGACCGCTGCAGGCATCGTCGCAGCGCTTCAAGCGAAGTCGATGGGCAAACATGTGGTAGTGATCGAGCAAGGGAGACGAATCGGCGGGCTGACCAGCGGAGGGCTGGGCGATACGGATATTGGCATAAAGGAAGCGATCGGCGGACTCTCCCTGGAATTTTACCGCAGAGTTGCCCGCAAGTACGCCCAGGAAGGGGCTTGCTGGCTTTTTGAACCGAAGGTCGCACTCGAGGTGTTGCTGGAATGGGTGGAGGAACATCATGTCGAGGTCGTGTACGGCGAAAGACTGGATCTCAAGGTCGGCGTAATCAAGCAAGAATCGACCATCGTCGCCGTACGCATGGAATCCGGTAAGGTCTTCAACGGTCGGATGTTTATCGATGCTACGTACGAAGGCGATCTGATGGCCAAGGCTGGCGTATCCTATATCGTCGGCCGCGAGTCGAATGCCCAGTACGGAGAGACCTTGAACGGCATTCACTCGGGTAATGAGCTGCCTGGCAGGATCGATCCTTATGTCGTGAAAGGCGTGCCCTCGAGCGGCTTGCTTCAACGCGTCAATCCGAATGCCGGCGGACAGATCGGCGATGGGGACGCAAAGGTTCAAGCGTATAATTTTCGTATGTGCCTGACGAACAATCCGAACAACCGGCTGGAGATCGAGAAACCGGAAGGGTACGACGAGGCCGATTATGAAATTTTGTTCCGGGCCATCGAGCAAGGTCAAGCTTCGAAATTTTTCAAGCTGAACCTGGTCACGCCAGACAAGACGGACTCCAATAACAACAGCGGCATTTCGACGGATTACAACGGGATGAACCATAGCTATCCCGAGGCGGACTACGCTGCAAGAGAACAGATGTGGCAAGCCCATCGTATTTACCAGCAGGGGTATGTGTGGACGATTCAAAACCACCCTCGTGTGCCCGAAGAGATCAGGGCCGTCTACAAGCCGTGGGGCCTGCCGCGCGATGAATTTGTCGACAGCGGTCACTGGACGCCTCAGTTGTACGTCAGAGAATCCCGCCGGATGATCGGCGATTATGTAGTGACGGAGCATACGGTCAGATTACAAGACAAGGTGACGGACTCCGTCGGCATGGGCTCCTTTGCAATGGACTCGCACCACACGCAATACTATGTCAATGAGGACGGCTATGTCAGCACAGAGGGCGGCTTTTATGTACGATTGACAGCCCCCTACCCAATCAGCTATCGGGCTATGGTGCCCAAGCAGCAGGAGTGCACCAATCTGCTCGTTCCGGTATGCCTCTCCGCCACGCATGCCGCTTACGGCTCTATCCGGATGGAGCCCGTGTTCATGATCCTGGGCCAATCGGCTGCGGCCGCAGCCG
>NZ_BFBX01000088.1:30424-31279 GCF_003851045.1 Paenibacillus sp. 598K
CGGCTGCGGCCGCAGCCGTCCTGGCGCTGGATGGGGACGGCATCGTCCAGCATGTCCGCTATGAACGCCTGCATGCAGAGCTTGTCCAAGCCAAGCAGGTGTTGTACGCCGAGGCTTGATGCACGCACTACCCATCGCTCACTCTGATGCCGAAGGTGTGCCGGTATTGTCCTGGCGCATAACCGAGTCGCTCGCGGAACATGCGGCAAAAATGCGGATAGCTCTGGAAGCCTGTCTTCTCGGCGATATGCTCGAGCATAAGACTGCTGTAAAGCACCAGTTGCTCGGCCTGCTTTAGTCTGACGTCGAGGCAGTAGGCGTACAACGACCGGCCAAACGCCGCCTTGAACAGATGCGAGCTGCGCGATACGCTTAAGCCAACTGAGGCCGAGATATCCTCCAGACGAAGCGGTTCATGGGCATGATTATCGATGTATTGCTTTAGCTTGCGCGCGGTATCGTCCCCCTTGGCCTGCTGGCTGGTCTGGATGACGCGCTCCAGTGTCAGGCAAAACGCCTTTAACAAATAATCCATGAGTTGCTCCTGATGATGCAGCATGTTCTTCTTTTCGCCGATCAGGTGCTTCCATAAGGTGATCACTTTGTCATCCAGTCCGATGTTCACCTTGGTTGGCAGCTCTTGCGCACGCCACCAGTTATCCAACCACGCCCCGTTGCCCATCAGGTAATAATCGCCCACCGGTTGGATGGTCTCTGGTCCGGTCAAGCTTCGGGGTTGGATGCTGAGCTCGTAAGGCTGGTCGGGCGAGTAGAGGAGCAGATCGCCAGGGAGGATGGTCTCATAGTTCCCGTCCACTCGCGCCCTGCAGGCGCCTTCCGCCTGCAGGCGGAACA
>NZ_BFBX01000088.1:31372-59582 GCF_003851045.1 Paenibacillus sp. 598K
TTCCGCCTGCAGGCGGAACAGATAGCATTGCAGTCCATCCTCATACTTTGCGTAATGGGGCTTGGTATGCAGGATATAATTGGCATATAGGACACTGGAGCGATGCGGATCGGACTTCGTCATAGGGTAAGGGCCCTCCTGGAAAAAACATAGATAAGAATACAACGCTTGCCCCATGAGGCAAGCGTTGTATGGTTGAGATGATAGAAGCATACGCCTGACGGGCGAGCTACACCGTCCGCCGCGCGCGCACCGGAGTCCGCGACTCGACCATGACGAATCCGATGTAGAGCGCAATCGCAGCGACGACGAAGTGCAGAATATGATCCGCCAGCCCCAGCGTCATCAACCCCAACAGATCGCCGGTGAAGACGCCGAGCACCGTCAGGGCGATGCAGACCATACCCAGCACCTGGGCGTATCGACTGGCATAGCCCTCCTCCGAAGCTGCGAGCAGGCCGAGCACCCCTGCCGCCAGATACAGTACCGTATGCGATGCATACAGGTGAAACATCCCGAACAACTGGTCGCTGAACAAGCCGTAGATGCCGAGTAACCCGAACAACAACCCTGCGAGCGCTGCAAACCGCCTGGCCACCATAGCGATTCCTCCCTGTCCCATATGGGAGGCATGCGGCTCGCAGCCTCCTCTATTGGAACACTATGCCTATACAAGCCAAAACATGCAGGGTCGCTTTTGATCACGAAGTTGATTCGGGGAAGCGGATTCGACGTCGAATCTTGCACGCAGTCGGAACTTCCGGTGCTCACGTAGCTTCCACTACGCTCCGCTCCTCATTTCCTCCTGCCCGCAACCTTCTCGGTGCTGAAAAGCGACCTTTTGATCACGAAGTCTCCGCTTATTCGCCTTCGATGCAATAGAGCTCGTCGCCGAGGACGATGTTGGCCTGTCCCTGCGTCAGGTCGGTGATCCAGGCGGCGAAGCGCTCCGCTTCCTCCGCTTCCGGCAGACAGGTGATCGTCACCTTGTCCGTGAACTCGGTGCCGCCGAGCCGCACCTCGCGCTGGTGGAACGCATTCTCCAGCTTGCCGTGCCACGTGTAGTCGACCTCGACGATCACCTCTCTGTGCAGCACCTGGACGATCTCCTCTGCCGCCTCGAGCGCGATGACCGCCCCGTCGGTATAGGCCCGGATCAAGCCGCCTGCGCCGAGCATGATGCCGCCAAAGTAGCGGGTGACGACGATCGCGACGTTTTTGACGCCGCGGTTTTTGATCACCTCGAGGATCGGCTTGCCAGCCGTGCCGCTCGGCTCGCCATCGTCAGACTGCTTCTGGATCTCGTCGCGTTCCCCAATGACATAAGCCGAGCAGTTATGCGTGGCATTCCAGTGCTGCTTTTTGATCTCCTCGATGAAGGCCGCCGCTTCCTCCTCGGTCGTCACCGGCTTGGCGTAGCCGATGAAGCGCGACTTCTTGATGACGATCTCCTTGCTGCCGAACTGCCGTACCGTCGTGTATCGGCTTAGCATGCGATGCGCTCCGGCCTACAGGCGAGCTTCCAGCTCGGCCTTTTCCTTCTCGAAGCCCGGCTTGCCGAGCAAGGCGAACATATTCTTCTTGTACGCCTCGACGCCCGGCTGGTCGAATGGATTAACCCCCAGCAGATAGCCGCTGACGCCACAAGCCTTCTCGAAGAAGTAGACGAGATAGCCGAATGTGTAAGGCGTCATATCCTTGATGTTGACGACCAGGTTCGGCACATTACCATCCGTGTGCGCCAGCAACGTGCCCTCGAACGCCTTTTTGTTGACGAAGTCCAGCGTCTTGCCAGCGAGGAAGTTCAGCCCGTCGAGATCGTCCTCGGTCCGCTCGATTGTGATCTGCTCCGGCACTTCGCCGACCTGGATGACCGTCTCGAACAGATTGCGGTTGCCCTCCTGGATGAATTGTCCCATCGAGTGAAGATCGGTAGAGAAGTCTACAGCCGCCGGGAAGATGCCTTTGTAATCCTTGCCCTCGCTCTCGCCGTACAGCTGCTTCCACCACTCGGAGACGAAGTGCAGCGAAGGCTCGTAGTTGACGAGGATTTCGGTGTCCTTGCCCTTGCGGTACAGCGCATTGCGCACTGCGGCGTATTGGTAGCTCTCATTCTCGGCGAGATTCGGGTTGTTGTACTCGACCGATGCGTCGGCAGCGCCTTGCATCATCGCTTCGATGTCGATCCCCGCTGCGGCGATTGGCAGCAGACCTACAGCCGTCAGCACCGAGTAGCGACCGCCTACATCGTCAGGGATGACGAACGACTCGTAGCCCTCTTCGTTAGCCAGCTTCTTGAGCGCGCCCTTCTCGCGGTCGGTCGTGGCGTAGATGCGCTTGCGCGCTTCTTCCTTGCCATACTTGCGCTCGAGCGCTTCGCGGAAGATGCGGAAGGCGATCGCCGGCTCGGTTGTCGTGCCCGACTTGGAGATGACGTTGATCGACCAGTCGCGGCCCTCGAGCAGCTGCTGCAGATGCGTCACATAGGTGGAGCTGATGTTGTTGCCAGCGAAGAAAATTTGCGGCGTCTTGCGCTGCTCCTTGGTCTGCACGTTGTAGAAAGAATGCGACAGCATCTCGATCGCTGCGCGCGCGCCAAGGTACGAGCCGCCGATGCCGATGACGACCAGCACCTCGGAATCGCCTTGGATCTTCTTCGCCGCCTGCTGGATGCGGGCGAACTCTTCCTTGTCATAGTTGACCGGCAGGTCGATCCAGCCGAGGTAGTCGGAGCCTGCCCCTGTTCCGTTATGTAACTGCTCGTGAGCCAGACGGACAGCTCCTGTCAGATAGTCAACCTCGTGCTGCCCGACGAATGCGAGCGCCTTGCTATAATCAAACTTTACGGCTTTGCTCATGAATAGTAGCCTCCTGTACGGTGATTGGGCACAGACTGCTGATCGACAGCCTGTCCCGGAATGGGTATCTGTAGCTGGAAAGGACTGCCCGGCAGCCGCAGAGCGGCTAACCGAAACAGTCCTTCCTGCCATCGTCTACTCGCTAATATACGAGCAGCAGTAATCGGTCACAGCTGCGATCTGCAGCTTGAACTTGGCATTGGCGGGGACGGTGAATTCCCCTTCGCCCCGGATATGCAGCCACTCGGTCTCGCCGGGCAGCAGCACCTTCAGATCGCCAGCCAGGATCTCCATGATCTCCTTCTGGTCGGTGCCGAACTCATAGTCGCCGGGCAGCATGATGCCGAGCGTTTTTTTGGTGCCGTCTGCGAACAGGACCGTGCGGCTGGTGACTTTGCCGTCAAAGTAAACATTCGCTTTTTTGACGACGGATACGTGATCGAATTGGGACATGATGCGCAAGCTCTCCTTTATAGTAGACTACAGCAGCGCTTTGACTTTGCTGACGACGTTCTCGACGGTAAAGCCGTACTCGCGGATGACGCGGTCGCCAGGAGCCGATGCGCCAAATGTCGAGATGCCGAGGATATCGCCCTGGTCGCCAACATAACGCTCCCAGCCGAATGGCGACGCCATCTCGATCGCCAGACGCGCCCTGACGTCAGGCAGCAGCACCGAATCGCGGTACTCCTTCGACTGCGAGTCGAACAGATCCCAGCTCGGCAAGCTGATGACGCGCACGTCGATGCCTTCTTCGGCGAGCGCCTTTTGCGCCGCAACCGCCAGCTGCACCTCGGAGCCAGTAGCGATCAGCTGCGCTTGCGCCTTGTTGCTCTCTGCAGAGACGACATAGCCGCCACGCTTGATGCCTTCGCGCGCCTGCTCGGCGGTGCCTGCGAGGATCGGCAGGTTCTGACGCGTCAGGACGAGCGCGATCGGCTTGCTTGTATTCTCGACAGCATAAGCCCAAGCTGCGGATGTCTCGTTGGCATCGGCTGGACGGATAACCGTCAGATCAGGGATGACGCGGATCGACGCGAGCTGCTCGATCGGCTCATGCGTCGGGCCGTCCTCGCCGACCGCGATGCTGTCATGCGTCAGCACATAGACGACAGGCAGCTTCTGGATTGCCGACAGACGGACCGCCGGACGCAGGTAGTCGGTGAAGACGAAGAACGTGCCGCCGTATACTTTCAGTCCGCCGTGAAGCATGATGCCGTTCATCGCAGCAGCCATGCCGAACTCGCGCACGCCGAAGTAGATGTTGCGGCCAGCATAGTTGTCGGCCTTGAACACTGGCAGACCTTTGAGATGCGTCATCGTCGAGCTCTCCAGGTCGGCGGAGCCGCCTACGATGCTCGGCACTTTGGCAGCCAGCGCGTTCAGCGCGCTGCCGGATGCGACGCGGGTCGAGACCGCTTTGTCTTCGGTGGAGTAAGCCGGCAGCTCGCTGTCCCAGCCTTCGGGCAGCTTGCCGTTGATCGCTTGCTCGAATTGGGCAGCCAGCTCAGGATGAGCCGACTTATACGCTGCGAACAGCTCGTCCCACGCTTTGTTCACTTGCTCGCCGCGCGCTTTGACATCGGCGAAGTGGCTGCGCACTTCGTCCGGTACGAAGAAGTCCTCTTCCGCCGTCCAGCTATACGCTTCCTTGGTCAGCTTGGTCTCGTCGGCACCCAGTGGGGAGCCGTGCGGGCCTGCGTGACCGCCTTTGCCGCCTTTGTTCGGGCTGCCATAACCGATGATCGTCTTGACCTCGATCAGGGTCGGCTTGCCGCTCTCGGCTTGCGCCTCGGCTACCGCCTTCTCGAGCGCCGGCAGATCGTTGCCGTCCTCGACGCGCAGTACTTGCCAGCCATACGCCTCGAAGCGCTGCTGGACATTCTCGGAGAAGGACAGGTTCAGCTCGCCGTCGAGCGAGATGTCATTCGAATCATAGAGAACGATCAGCTTGCCAAGCTTCAGATGGCCGGCCAGGGAAGCTGCCTCTGTGGAGATGCCCTCCATCAAGTCGCCGTCGCCGCAGATAACGTATGTGAAGTGGTCGACGATGTCGAAGTTGTCTTTATTGTAGGTTGCAGCCAGTTGAGCTTCGGCGATCGCCATGCCGACCGACATGCCGAGGCCTTGGCCGAGCGGACCGGTCGTCGCATCGACGCCTGCCGTGTGGCCGAATTCCGGATGCCCCGGTGTTTTCGAGTTCCATTGGCGGAAGTTTTTCAGCTCTTCGATCGGCAGATCGTAGCCAGACAAGTGAAGCAGGCTGTAGAGCAGCATGGAGCCGTGACCTGCGGACAGCACGAAGCGGTCCCGGTTGACCCAAGCCGGGTTGGACGGATTGTGGTTCATCGCTTTAGCGAACAATTGATACCCCATCGGCGCTGAGCCCATAGGCATGCCCGGATGGCCGGACTTCGCTTTCTCGATCGCGTCGATGGCGAGTGTCCGGATCGTATCGATCGATAGCTGGTCGATCGATTTTTGAATAACTGTCATGTTTGTATTTCCTCCCATACCTAATCTGAATCATGCTTATTGCTTGTCTCTATCTCTATAATCTGCGAGAGTGATCTCCGCAATGGCTTTGAAATATTGTACCATTTGCGCACTTGCTTTTCCATACCTGCGGTCATACAATTGCAGCCAACCGGGCGAAATCCGACTTGAACCGTCAGATTCGACGCCAAACCCGACCAAACTTGCCCGTTGACCACAGATATCGGCGGCATGTATCGCCAGAGGAACACTAAGTTCCTTATCGCCAAAAGCCCCTTCGATCCGCAATTGCGAATCGAAGGGGCTTGGCTGACTTGAGCCTAGTTGAAGACGACGGTCTTGTTGCCGTGGACGAGAATGCGGTCCTCGATATGCCACTTCACGGCGCGGGCCAGCACGGTCCGCTCGATCGTGCGGCCGATCCGCTTCAGATCGTCGACATTGTCGCGATGGCTGACGCGCTGGATATCCTGCTCGATGATCGGTCCGCCGTCCAGCTCCTCGGTGACGAAGTGCGCGGTTGCACCGATAATTTTCACCCCGCGCGTATACGCCTGAGCGTACGGCTTGCCGCCGACGAAGGCCGGCAGGAATGAGTGATGAATGTTGATGATGCGGTTCGGGTAGTGCTCGATGAACTTCGGTGTGATGATCTGCATGTAGCGAGCGAGCACGATCACGTCGACCTTTTCGCCGACCAGCTCCAACTGCTTGCGCTCCGCCTCATCCTTGGTAGCGGCCGTTACCGGCACATGGTGGAACGGGATCCCGAACGGCTCGACGATGCCGCGCATATCCGGATGATTGCTAATGACCATCGCGATCTCGGCGTCCAGGTCGCCTGCCTGCCACTGCCATAGCAGCTCGAGCAGACAGTGGTCCTCCTTGGAGACGAAGATGGCGAGCCGCTTCTTGCGGCTGGCGCGGAACGTCGACCATTTCATCTGGAAGCGGTCGGCGATCCGGTTGAAGTCCTCCTGCAGCACCGGCAGCTGCTTGTCCAGATCGGCCAGATCGAACTCGAAGCGGATGAAGAACATGCCGCCCTCCGGGTTCATCGTGTATTGGTCAGACTGGACGATATTCGCGCCCTGCTCATGCAGGAAATGGGACACCGCCGCCACGATGCCGGGGCGATCCGGACAGGAGATCAGCATCCGGGCCCGATTGCGCTTGGCCGGATCTTCAGTGTACTTGGGAGATTGGTGCGTATTGGCTGGCATAGCTTGTATCTTCCTTCCATTCATATCGATAAGGTTATAAGTTCAGGTCTACTCGGATTAGGCTAATCGGCTGATCATGCCCCGACTAGAACCGACTTGCCTGCGAACCAGGCGGTGATGCGCTGATTGATCGCTTCCTCGCTCAGATCCGGCAGCACGTGGTTCTCCACGACCAGGTCATAGAGACGCTCCATCGGCTCCCGCGGATCGGCCTTCTTGGCCTTGGCATCATTCTTCAGCGTATCCCAGCTGCTGATCACATAGCTGCGCGGATCGATCGATTCCTTGGTGAAGAAATGATGCAGACGCTCGACATGCTCGAGGAACTCATCCCCGAAGCGCTCCTGTACATTGCCTCGCAGCAAGGCGATCTCCGCCTCATACATCGGCCGCTGCGTCTTGGCGTCCTTGCCGATCCACGGCGTCTCGAGGATGAACGGCCGGCCCGCCAGCAGCTCGTGATGGACGATCGCATGCAGCGCATCATGTCCGAGCCAGCCTGCGCCTACCGGCGCATGGCGGTCCTTGCCGGCGCCGCGCGGATTCTTCGTATCGTTGACGTGTACGACCGCGACGCGGTCCAGCCCGACCGTCTCGTCGAACTGACGCAGCACGCCGTCCAGATCATGGATCAGGTCGTAGCCAGCGTCATGCATATGGCATGTATCCATACAGACCGTGAGCCGATCGTTTTGCTCGACGCCGTCGATGATCCGGGCCAGCTCCTCGAAGCTGCGGCCGATCTCGGTGCCTTTGCCCGCCATCGTCTCGAGCGCGATATTGACCTCGGTCTCGCGCGTGCCGTTCAGCACCTCGTTCAGCCCTTGAGCGATCCGCTCGATGCCATAGTCGACATCCTTGTCCGTAAAAGCGCCGGGATGGAGGACGATGTTGCGGACGCCGATCTGATGCGTGCGGCGGATCTCCTCCTGCAGGAAATCCACCGCCAGCTTGTACGTTGCATCTTTGTACGAGCCGAGGTTAATAATATACGGCGCATGGACGACGATCTCGTCGATGCCGATCGCTTGCATCTCAGCCTTGCCTTCATTAATATATAATTCATCCATCGGCTTGCGCCGCGTATTCTGTGGTGCGCCGGTATAGATCATAAACGAGCTGGAGCCGTAAGATGCCGCTTCTTGCGCAGCGGTGAGCAGCCCCTTGCCTGAGAATGATACGTGCGAGCCAATCTTCAGCATGGCGTTATTGCTCCCTTCGCATTTTCGTTCATCTTATTTTACAGGGAATATCGAAATAAATCTACGAATACGGTATAATTGCCAGTGAGGTAATTTAAACAACTCTGACATGCAATATATTGAGGTGAATGAATGATGTCCAACGCACCTGACGGGTTCATGTATTTTATCGTGTTTTGGGGCGTCGTTATGGTCGTATTTATGGCGATCGGCGGCTTTTTTATGTTCCGCAAGTTTCTGAAGGTGCTGCCCAAGCAGGACGGCAAGTCCAAGCTGGACTGGCAGAACTATTGGGTCGAGCGCAGCCGTCCGATGTGGACGGAGGAGTCCAAGCAATTTTTGGATCAGCTGGCCTCGCCGGTGCCGACGCCGTTCCGTGATATCGCCAAGCATTCGATCGCGGCGCGCATCGGCCAGGTGGCGATCGAGAGCGGCGCTACCGAGGTGACGCGCGAGCACTGCATCGAGGGCTATATTCTGGCTACGCCGCCTCGCGATTATCGCAGTCTGATCTCCTTCCTGAAAAAAAACAACATCGACTATGCGCCATATCAGCATTTGCTGCAAAACCCAAAAACCTCGTCCTCCTCTTAGAAGGGCGGGGTTCTTTTGACGATTGATCCGGAACCTCCTCGGGTATACATACGTTATAGTACATAGGAGGTGCATGCAACATGCAAAAAAAGACAACTTATAGAACCCACCGCTCCAAAATGACCCTACTGCTCGCGTTGATGCTCATCCTAATCGTGAGCGCAGCCTGCAGCAGCAACAAGGACAACGAGAATAACGCAGCTAGCGATCCCGGCACCAACGTCGAGACGCCAGCGCTGGACAACGAAGCGGAGCCGGAACCAACCCCAGAGCCGACGCCAGAGCCGGAGCCAACACCGGAGCCCCAAACGCCAACGGAGACCGTGACGCCGCCAGCAGACGACGATGCCCCGGTTACGTTGAAGCCGATGTCAGGCGAAGGCCGCTTCGTCGGCATCATGGATACTCACTCGGTCGAGATCGAGACAGCGGACGGCCCGACAGCCTTCCAATATGAAGATGCGATGACCGGAACGATCGACGCTATCGCAGAGGATGCTCAAGTAGCGTTTACCTATGTGGAGATGACGCAGGAGGCGGGCGGCGAGCAAGTGACGCAGCGTTGGCTGCAAACGATCGAAGAGAAGTAATAACAGCTCACTAGATGGTCTGGAGTGAAGGTTTGCTCCTTACATCGGATGTCCGAAATGGGGTCGGTTTCGGGCAGCATCGGATTGAAAAGCTGACATTTGACAGGCCAAGCAGGTACGCCAGCTTTAGGGACTAAGTTGCTTTTCAGGCTCAAGCCATTCGGACGTTGGCTAATTCGATCACTGCAGCAGCAAAAGCGTCGGGCGCCTCCTGCGGCAGGTTGTGTCCAGCTCCGGAGACGATGCGCCGCTCGTAGCGCCCTGCGAAATGCGCGCGGTCGAAATCATCGTCAACTGGAGGATCAACTCCATCATCGCGTCCTTGCAATACAATAGACGGCACGGCGATGTCAAGTCGCTCAGCGAGTTGCGCCTCGATTTCGTCATAAGTTGGATCCCCGGCAATGCCTCCGAAACGGTGGCGGTAGGAGTGTAAAACGATCTCAACGAAGTCAGGATTGTCGAAAGATTGCGCGGTCTCGTTCCACGTCGCATCATCGTATGGCCAAGTCGGAGACCAGAGCGACCAGAGGTGGCGGCACAGATCTCGCCTGTTCTGTAAAAGCCCGGTCGCTCCCCGTTGAGTGTTAAAATAATACATGTACCAGTAGCGAGCTTCCTCAATCGCTGGGGCAGGGATGCAGGCCTCGGAGATGTTCTGGATATTATAGCCTTGTCCGCAGCTAACGAGTCCTCGGACCCGCTCGGGCCAAAGCGCTGCGACAATACATGCGGCCCTCCCGCCCCAATCGTAGCCGCCAAGAACCGCTGTTCCCACAGAAAGCGCATCCATGAGCGCCAGCAAATCAGCGCCCAGTGCGGCCTGCTGGCCTGACCGCATCGTGCTAGCCGACAAGAAACGGGTGGGGCCGAAGCCTCGCAGGTAAGGAACGATGCAACGATAACCTTCTCGAGCCAGGATCGCACCAACAGCATCATATGCGCGCACATCATATGGGAAGCCATGTAAAAGGATTACCGGCTCGCCTACTTCCGAGCCTAGTTCTTCATAGGCAATTTCCAAGCATCCCGCCTCGACTGACTTCATCGAATACCCCCTCATTCGTGCATAAGTCTCTCGGAATTCATCACTCCGCATTGTATCACATCGCCGTGGCGTTGCACCCAAAAACTGTTCGCCAACGCGGAGGGAGTAGGCCTCGCCACAATGGACGAGAGCAGGTGTGGGGTAGGCGTCCCACACCTCCCGCCTGCTACCTCACTCGACCTATGTTTGGTCGCTCCAAAAGCTTCAGGATCATTGGTACCCGTAAGGAACCTTCCACCTTCTATCCATATGCGGCCGCTGCACTCATCTCACGTGATTCCCGTGTGTCCTCTAATCGAATTCCTTCCTTAAGCGTGCTGCTCCCGCTTGCAGAACAACAACAGGAAGTTTCCTGTTTGGGTATCTGACCATGCATCTGAGGTATCCCCTTCCCCTGGTTTATGACTCATGATCTCCATTGTACACAACAGGAATAATGTTCGGAACGGGTGGAGTTGTTGCCATCCCTTCACCCAGATAATAATCCGTCAACACGGATTGCATATATCCTTTCACAGCCAATCCATTGCGGTAAGCCGGGTTATGCGGCAACGTGTAGATGCGGACGTCGGATGGTATCGTTGTTGTATACAGACGCAATGCTGTGAAATCACTTGTTTCATAGAGAATTTCCTCTCGCCAATCACCCAGCAGATCGCCATAGAGCACAGGGGCGTTTCTGGAATTTACGCGAACATCATCGGCTGTAAACAGACGTGTGGTTATGTTCTGCTCCCAATCCCACTTCTCCACAAAGTTCTTATCCAGCAGCTCGCCGAGCACATCTCCGTCCCACCAAATTCTGAAATTGGTCGAGGGCTGAACCGAACTAATCACTTCACCATCCACGTTGTAGATATTCCCTGAACTCGACCACATCTCCAGCCCATTGTGCCGTGGATCAATATCCGCCAGCGTTCCCCTTGCCACGTCCTGCGGAATTTCCCCTGTACGAATAATATCGCCGCTTGCCGCATCGGCATAAAACCAAGGGAACTGATTAACGTTTCCATTCTCGGCCTGCTGAATTCCGAATTGCTCCAGCCCCGGTCGATCCGGATCAATGTCCGTAATGTGGAAGCGATCACCATGAACTACACCCGGTAGACTGTATAAGGTCTCTCCATTGTCATCCAGCGCCCAACCACCAAACGACACCTCATCCTTCCCATCCCCATCGAGATCCAGGATACGAATCTGGTGGAAAAACTCACCGTCCGCTCCCGCATGTCTCCAACGCTCCGTCAGGGCACCGCCTGCATAGTCATAGGCTGACGTCACATACTGAAAATTGCGGCTAAGCGCACGATTCTTGAGCGCCGTAATCAAGCTTGGATGTTCACCATCCAGATAAGCAATGCCAAAGTGCCCACTAAGCGGACCGTCGACTGCATAATCATTGGTTATCGTTGTACGTGCCGCTTCTGTTCCAGTCCATCCATCTATGACGGACACATACTGGGTACGCTCCGTCGTCGCAGGAACAACCTGACCATCGGCAAACGTTACTCCTTCAAACGTACGCAGCAATATTTCTGCCTTCCCGTCACTGTCCAGATCAAACACCGTTACATTGTCGTTGTCCCGCCATCCCCCAAGTCCAGCCACTCCAAATTCACTGACAGAAGCAGGCGGGGCATTATATGTATCTATCGTGGTGACACTGTATGGACCCAGATCAATCCGCCACAAGAAACCTTCAGTCAGACTGTAGGCTTCCAAATATTTATTGCCTCCGTTCACCGGAATCCGGGTGACCACATATTCATATTCCCCATCTCCATCCAGATCCCCAGGCCAGCCATGCTGCACAAAATAATCAGACGGATTGGATGTTATATTTTGCAAAGGAATATTGAAATAATGACGGATCTCGGGATTGGCTGCCAATACGACCTCAGCACTCTCATCCTGTAAACTACCGTCCACATATGACTTTACGATATACGTATGGCTCTCGGATACATCCACATTCGTGTCCGTATAATTGGTGCCCTGTGTCAAAGGCTGGTTGTTCAGCTTCACCTCTTCTGCGCCCGTCCGACGATAGATATCGAATGTAACCTGCTGCGGTTCGGTCCCAAGCAGACGCCAGCTCAGATATACCTTGTTCTCTCCCAAATATACGGCAGTAAGGCCTCGTCCCAAATGCTCAACCAGACGTGGTGCAGACCCTTCTGCGGCACCAACATTTGCATCTGCATGAAGTACGCCCCCTCCCGTTGAAGCAATTCCGGTCCATCCGATAACTCCGCTTAACAGCAATGTGATTAGTATTTGGGTTCCTTTTGCCACAGTTATTTTGGTTTTCATTTACAATTCCCCTCCATCGATGGTTAGTATATGCGTAAAAAAAGCAAAGCCTGTTATCTCGTTCCCATGAGCCAATCTAAATGAGATTGACTGATTGGGTTCAGCAATAACTGCTTTGCCTCCGGATGCCCGGTCAACATGGTCGATCTACCGCTCTAACGGCTTGGTTCCTCCACGATCATAGAAGAAGGGGCCTTTCGCCCAACTGACAGCCAGGTGCATCAGCAGTTCGGTCTTTAATTGCTCCCGAATTACAGCGTGCTGCTCCTCAGCATACAGGTTCGTCCACTCATGAGGGTCAACCGTGAGGTGATACAATTCCCCCTTCGTTTCATGCACTCTGGATGCAGACTCCGCCACAGAGCCCTCCATGTACAAAATGAGCTTCCACTCCGTGGTCCTCCACATATAGGCCGGAGCCGAATGAGGTGCTGTTACCCCTTTTCCATGAAATTCACAGAACGTTCCGCGATGCCGGAGATCGCCCAACAGATCAACACCAGGAAGCATTGGATTCGCTTCAAGTCCGGCTGCACGCGTCAATGTGGGTACCAGATCCACCAATTCCGCAGGCTCCTGATCAATCGTTCCCCGCTTCTGCTCCTGAATATGGGTACCGGACAAGATAAGCGGCACCCTTACACTGCTGTCATACAGATTGTATTTGGTGAAGCGAAATTGTCGTTCCCCCAGCATCTCACCATGATCGGAGACAAATACAATCAACGCATTCTCCAACCTCCCCTGATTCTCCAACTTCTCCAGAGCGAGTCCAAAATAATGATCGAGCCAGGAGCAATTTGCCCAGTATCTTAGCGTAGTTCTTCTTCGCTCCTCCAAACTTCTCTGCTCCCATACCTTCTTCTTGTCGATGTACGACTGTCTGCTATTCGAATTCAGTTCATCGGAAGCTGCAAGATGAGTCTGCACTTCATCTTCCCAAGGCGGTTGCGGGATATCCGGAATATCTTCCAGCCTGTACAGATCTTCGAATACTTTGGGAACATTGAACCCGGCATGCGGCTTCAGGAAAGACAGATAAAAAAATAACGGTCGCGCCGGGTCTATCCCTCCATCTAAAAATTGTAGTGCCTGCTCGGCTACCCAGCCATCCCGATGCTGATTCATCGGAATCTGACTCGTAAGTCCTGTATAGCCATTGACATTCTCTTCACCGCTGCCAAAATCCTTGGTCTCCTGATGATATGCATCCAGTGCTTTGGGATGGGAGTCCCCCATCATTGTCGCTCCCTGTTCATAATGACCACTTTGACGGGAAAGTCCGATGGACCGTATTTCGAACCCTCGCGTGGATGGCTCCTCTATGCCCTCGCTATGGTTCCAATGCGTTTTTCCGAATCCGGCGGTCTGATACCCTGCGCGGCGCATCAACGCTGGCAAAGGTTCTGAAGGCAGCTTGTCTTCTTCGAACAATCCGCCATAATTCGTTCGGACCCCAAGCTGTGACGGATAATATCCCATCATCATGGAGCTTCGGCTTGGCGCACACATCGGCGATTGGCAGACCGCATCATGGAAAGTGATTCCCTCGGCTGCAAGCTTATCGAGATTCGGTGTATGAATATGTTCATTGAACGTTCCAATACAGTCCCACCGCTGCTGATCTGTCATGAGAAAAATAATATTTGGCTTGTCCTGTGACACGTCACATCCCACTCTCCTTTGGGCCGAAAACTAGGGCGTGTACTAAACGGAGCGGTTACCCCGATTGCGCCCCGTATGATTGTGAATGTCTTCCCGGTAGCAACTTGGCGTCGTCCCCTCATTTTTCTTGAACAACCGATTGAAGTAACTGGGCTGATAGCCCACCTGCTCCGCAATTTCACTGATCTTGACGTCGGTTGATTCAAGTAGCTCCTTAGCCCGGTAGAGCCTTACCTCAGTCAAATAGTCCACAAAATTCTGACCGAACGTCTGCTTGAATGCCCGGCTTAATGTGTAGGAATGAATCCCGTGAAGATCTGCCAATGCATCTAACGATAAGGCTTCTGCATAATGCTGCTGTGCATGCTCCTTCATCTGATGAACAGCCATCTGTATCTGCTTCTTTTCCTTGCCTGTGAATTCCTCTACACATACGTGCACAATCCGCTCTTTGAACCACAGGAAGAGTTCATCCAGATCATGCAGTTGCAACACCTCTTCATACATCCCTATCCCGAATAGCTCGACCGGGTCTTCCCCTAATTGCAAAAGGGTATGCTGTATGCGTGCCAGCAGTTGGAATACAGCCTGACGAACATGCTTATCCGGCGCTTCAGATCGGGCATACGTGCCAATAAATATGCTGAACTGTTCCAAGGCAGTGTCCTGTTCGCCACTTCGTAGTGCCGAGATGATTGCCTGCTCCAACTCAAGAGGATATACTTCATGTTCATTCACATCCTGCTCTGCCTCCTCATTCATATCAATGATCGTCACATTGGATGAGAACTGTCTCTTCCTCAATACAGCCCTTGATTCTCGGACCAGCTGTGGGATATGGGAGGCATCTGAAGTCGGTTTGCTGATCGAGACTGTCATACGAACGTCCCATTCCGATTGCACGGCTTCCAGCCAATGCTGAGCCATCCGAGATAATTCCTCTCTGAATTCAGGCGTCTCGGGTTGGACCTCTGGAGGGACAGCGAGCAACAGCGCCATGGACATGTCATGGTAATTAATCGTCTCGGCCCGGTAAGGAAGTCCCTTCAACTGCCTGTTCAGAATATCGGTTGCGCCAAAACTGATCCACTCCTGAGATTCGCTTCGATGTCGCTCTTTAGCCCCATATAGAAGAACTGCACTCGGAGGAATCTGAGCAAACAGGATGATGAACTGCTCATCCCGAAGGACCCAGCCCAGCTGTGCCAAACGTTCCTTCCATTCATGGTCGGATGACAGTAACAGATGACCCAGCGTGAGCTGAATCAGCAAGCTCTCCCGGGCGAGTGGAAGTTGCTCTTCCAACCGTTGCCGCAACGATTCTCTCTCCTGATTAACGCCAATCCAGCGCTGTTCAATATGCTTGATTTCATCCAGTTGTACAGACCCATTCGAGTGAACAGAAGCCACGGACAACCTGGGAGAGGAAGACACTCTTGGCACTATAGCCTCGACCGGTGCGCCGGTCATGGTAAACATTCGCAGCAACTTCGTAAACGGTTTGTAGAGCTGGAGCGAACCAACCCACGATAAGATCAATGCCAGTAATAGCCCTGATCCATTGACGAGAAGAACGATTCGGGGTACTGATACAATCGGAGCTACAATTTCATTGAGAGGCACCGCGGACACATAAGTCCAATCCGTACCCAGTCTGCGGAAGGTGCCCGTTTGAACCGAGTAAGTCAGATCTTCATAATCCATCAGGAAAGAAGACAGACTTCCTTCCAAGTTCAACATATGTTCACGGACAGCATAGTGTAGTCCACCAAACGCTTTGTCTTGCGGAAGCATGGGCTTGCCCTGCTCATCCAGCAGGAATGTCGTCCCGCCATTATACGGGGACAAGGTCTGTAGCATGTTACCCAGTTGCTTGTTATCCAACGTGATCGTGAGTGCCCCTAGCGCATCGTCGCTTCCACCCGGCAGCCGATTCACCATCATCATGGAGGCGCTATCCATGGAGCGGGACCAATATGTGGCCTGGGGCTGATGAGTCAACCGTTCATACTTCTCGATCTCCCCGGCGTCATGAATAAAATCATACCGTTCAGAATCCATCTTTACGGCCTGGGGTTCCCCCAGATACAATTGAACTTTGCCGATCAATGTATTGGAATTCTGGATCATCAGCAGCAATCGGTACAGTTCATGAACCTGTTTATACTTGAATACAAAATCAAGCTCTTTCAGACGATTATCGAAAACCGGATCAAAGGCCCACTGCGAGAAGGTCAATTCCAGTGCATCCAATTGTTCGCCAACCCACACGGTACGTTGTTCAAATTGATGCAGATGGGTTTGCTGCAAAATCTTTTCCATTTTGAAGTTGACCCAGCCATAGAGCAATATCCCCGTAATGACTCCCGGAATACACGCGATAAGCAGAATCATCATCAGGCTGCGCCTGAAATAACGTCCTTTGGGTAATACCTTTGCTGTGCGCTTGAATATCATCAGAATGGACCTCCTTTCCGGGAATACCCGCCTGAATGCAGACTTATCCTTTGACCGATCCGATCAGGGCTCCTTTAGCAAAGTGCTTTTGTATAAACGGATACACCAACAACACGGGGAATATGGCCACAAAGATCGCGGCCATCTTCAACATTTCTGTAGGCGGTGTCTCCACCTGCTGTCCAGGCGCAACCAAGTCAATGTTGGATGCATTCAACAGCATATTTTGAAGTAATACTTGAATGGGCCATTTCGCTGAATCGTTCAGATATAACAGTGCCGCGAAAAATTGATTCCAGTAGCCTACAGCGAAAAACAATCCAAAAGCGGCAAGCGCAGGCATCGATAAAGGCAACACAATCGTATACCAGGTTCGGATAGCACTACAACCATCCATGGACGCTGCTTCGCTAATCTCTGCAGGCAGGCTGTCGAAGAAATTTTTCATCAGCAACACCGTCCAGCCATTGGCAAGCGCAGGCAGGATTAATGCCCAGATATTATTGATTAGCCCCAGTTCCCGCACCAGCAGATAATTTGGAATGATGCCCGGGCTAAACAAGATGGTTAGTACAATCAGGAACATCAGTATTTTTCTGAAGTGGAATCGCTTCTGGGACAGCGCATAAGCCAGAGAGGATGATACAGCCAGGCTGCACACCGTGCCGACGGTTGCCAGAAATGCACTGTTCCCCAGCGAGCGTGCAAAGGCAGGCGTGGATAACAAATACGTATAGGCTTCAACAGACCAACGTTCCGGGAAGAGTACGATTTTCTTTTGCAAATATTCTCCAGGGTCCGTGAATGAAACGACGAAAACATAATATAACGGGAAAAACATAACCACAGCCAATAAGCCAAGCGTAACCACATTCAGAGACTGTCCAATACGCTCACTCCATTTCATGCGATGCATTCGAAACCTCCTCTCCATAGATTAATGGCTGACACTGATATGGGTAGGGCCCCGGTATGAACTAGTAGACGCCTTCGTGACCCATACGCTTAACCACACGATTTGCGACAACCACCAGTACCAGACCAATCGCGGATTTGAACAGTCCAACGGCTGTGCTATAGCTGAAATCGCCCTGCTCAATCCCTGTGCGGTATACATACGTGTCGAATACTTCGGCCACTTCAGATACAGCGCCATTGTACATGAGGAAGATCTGTTCAAACCCCACCTCCATGATGTCTCCGAGTCTTAAAATCAAGAGTACGATGATGACACTGCGGATGGCAGGGAGCGTAATGTGCCAGATCTGACGCAATCGTCCCGCCCCATCCATGCGTGCCGCCTCATACAGCTGAGTATCCACACTCGCCATGGCGGCCAGGAACACAATCGTGCCCCAACCAGCTTCCTTCCACATCGCTTGCAAGGTGACCATGATCCAGAAGCTGTCCGGGTTCGTCAATATATCCACGCGGGGCCATCCCCATGAAGCGAACAACTCGTTAATCAGTCCCGTTCCTTTGGCGAACAGCAGCAGCGTTAACCCTGCAATGATTACCCAAGAGAGGAAATGCGGCAAATAGATAATCGTTTGAATAAGTCTCTTGTACGCCATACTTCGCAGTTCGTTGAGTCCCAGGGAAATCAGGATCGGAAAAGGAAAGAACAATATCAGATTGAGCAGGCTGATCGCCAGCGTATTTCGGAACAACAGGGCAAAGTCCGGATTGCCAAAGAGCGCTGTAAAGTGTTGCAAGCCCACCCACTCACTGCCCAAAATCCCCCGAAAAGGGGAGTAATCCTGAAACGCAATGATGATGCCCCACATCGGGATGTATTTGAATACGAGGAAGAACAATATGCCGGGTAGTGCCAGCAAATATAACGACCGGTCACGCCGAAGTGCGGACAGCAGGTTTAACCCTTTCTTTTTGGATGAAGTCTGCTTCCCCTTAACTGTACTCATTCGTTGTTCATGGGTGCTCATGGTGTGCAGCTCCTTCCCTCAGATCACTGTCCATTTCTTTTCTTGTAGGCTTCGGTCATCTCATCACTCATCGCCTGGACATTCGGATCATTCCGCAAAGTTTCCACAAAGGCATCCCAAGCTTCAATCGGCTCCCGGCCTAAAATAATCTTTGCTTTCAGATCTTGGATCTTCTTGTTGAGTTCAGGCAGCACCTTCTGCCCGGTCTCGGATTGAAGGCCAGCAGCCAGATCTGCCACACTCGTTTTGTCACGCTCTGCCTCCACTTTTTTGAACAGTTCTTGCGCCTGTGTCTCTTCGTCCGTTTCGCCAGTGGTATCCCAAGGCAGGTCGATGACGTTAACGATATGATTAAAATCCGAGGCGTTATCCGCTGTCAATTTTTCACTACTAGCTACCTTTTTGCCATCGATCACTTCATAATGCGTACCTTCAATCCCGAACTTCTGAATTTCAAATACTTCCGGATTCATCCAGGTATCGACAAGTTGGAGAATTCGTTTCATTTTCTCTTCCGGCACACTGGCAGGGATCGCCAGAATACCGTTGTACCCCGAACCTTTCGGATTATATCCATTCAGATTGGTCAAGGGATAGAAATCCGTATACTTGAAAGAAGGATCGACCTTCTTCAGGTCATCGGCATAGATTTTGCGCATCGTGCCTGTCTTGTCCACAATAATACCCGCCTGATTGCGTTTGAACAGTTCCCTGGCCTGCGTCAGCTTGAGCGAAAGCAGATCTTCCGGCATCATGCCGCTGCTATAGGCTTTGGTTAAATATTGAAGGGATTCTTTCACCTCGGGCAACAGTTCCCTGTAGACCAGTTTCTCCTGCGACTCATCCCATTTCCAATTGCTATGGGTTCCGATAAAAGAACTCTCAATGGCACCGAGTACTGGGCCCAAATTACCTCCCCAGCCGAGATCATCAGGACTGATATAAGCGGCAAGCGCTGTGGTATCTTTGATTCCATTACCATCAGGGTCCCGCTCTACAAAAGCCTCCATCACCTTGAAAAGCTCATCCGTGGTCTCAGGCACCTGCATATTCAATCGGTCGAGCCAATCCTTGCGGATGATGAAAAAAGAATCTCCAGTAACCGGACGAGGCCGCGGGATACCATAATTTCTTCCATCTGCTGCCTTGGTCGTATCCCAGGCAATATCAGGAATGCCTCCGCTGAGATTCGGATAGTCCTTGATATAGGGGGTGATGTCCCAGAAAGCACCTTGTTTGACCATCTTGGTGAAGGTACTTCCAAACGGATTATTAATCATGATGAGATCAGGTATATCCCCGGAAGCCAGGGTCAGATTGAGTTTGTCACCATAAATATTGTTAGAGACCCACTGGATATTCATTTTGGAGTTAGTTGCTTCTTCAATGGCTCGTTTAATTACGTTATCATCCGCAGCGGGGACGGCGCTCGGCGTGATGGTCATAATGCTAACTTCCAACGGATTTTCAGCATTGCCACTGCTGCCATTTACCTGTCCTTCTTCTTTACTTCCGCATGCACTAAGCACCACGGACATGGTCATGACAACCAATATGATCCAGGCCAGATTACGGGTGTTGCGTTTCTCCACTTTTTGCATAAGCTTTCCCATCCTCCTTAGCATCTTAAACCCATAGTCTTAATCGGAATAACGATTAAAAAAGGGGCTTTGACAGGTCCATGAGAGAAGATTCAGATTCTCCCTGACCAGTCAAAGCTTTCACTCACTATAACGAACACCCGTATTTCCTGCAATTGCACTTTTTTGCACCTGTTAGAAACGCTAGAAATGCGTTATAAACCCTTTCGTTTCAACGATAGAGTCTGATAATGCGCTCGTCCCACACTTGTACTTCAATAACTCTAACACTGGATCGCCGATTTGCTCAGCTACATCAAGGCTTATTTACCGATTTCAAGCAGCGAAAGTTGAGTTAAAATGAACTACAAGCTACAGCGAATAATAAGAGGCTATGTTATACTACACAAAAGCCATTGAAAAAAAAGAAGTAAAGTAGAAAATGTTTCTATATGAATTTGCTGCAGAGAGTGCTCATCCTGATTGTGAACACAGCCTGCAGCAACAAGCACATGATCTGGAGTGAAGGAGGATTACGATGCGGGTAGCAGTAACAGGCGGCAGCGGCTTGGTCGGCGGGAAGCTGGTGGATGCGCTCCTCGGCCGCGGCGACGAGGTATGGATCATCACGCGCGCCAAGGACAGCATCAAGCAGCGGCAGGATCGGCTGCATGTGGTCACATGGGACGAGCTGGAGCGTCAGCCGCTCCAGCTCCAGGGCGTCGAGGCCATCGTCAATCTGGCCGGCGAATCGATCAACCAACGTTGGACCGACAAAGCCAAGGAGCGCATCCTGCAGTCGCGGCTGAAGGCGGCAGCAGGCATCGCTCGGCTCGCTCAAGCGCTGTCGCGTCAGCCCGCCGTCGTCGTCAACGCCTCCGGCATCTCCTACTACGGCACGTCCGAGACCGCAACCTTCGACGAGACGAGCGAGCAGCGAATCACCGACTTCCTCTCTCATGTCGTCGATCAGTGGGAGCGCGCAGCCGAGGCGATCCCGACGGATCGTCTGGTCAAGCTGCGGATCAGCCTGGTGCTCGACGCGAAGGGCGGCGCATTCCCGCTGATGGCGCTGCCTTACCGGCTGTTCGGAGGCGGCCGGGTCGGCAGCGGTCGTCAATGGGTCTCCTGGATTCACATGGAGGATATGGTGCGACTTATCTTGTTCTGCATCGATAATGAAGCCGTAGCCGGGCCCGTCAACGCCAGCAGTCCCCAGCCCGTCACCAACGACCAGTTCGGCCGCGCGGTCGGGCGCGCGATGGGGAGACCCCATTGGTTTCCGGTACCGGCGACGCTCATGAAGACCTTGTTCGGCGAGCTGTCCGTGCTGCTGCTCGAGGGTCAGCGCGCGCTGCCGCGCCGCGCAGAGGAGCTCGGCTTCGAGTTCCGCTATCCGACTGTCGATGCTGCGATGCAGGACTTGTTGAAGAAGTAAACTGAAACGTGACACTCGATGAGGAGACATACCCATCGCCTGAGACGATGGCAGGACCCGCATCTATGCAAAAGCCCTCCGCTTTGTTGACAGCGGAGGGCTTTTGCCATGTTTAGTTTAGTGAGCATTAGGCGCAAAGACTAGGATTCCAACCAGCTCTCATCCCAGATCAGATAGCCGGTGCCGTTGCCGCTGATGCCGCCTTCGAACTCCAATGTCAGCTCCGTCACGCCGCGCGGCACATCAAAGGTGTTGGAAGCGATCGCGCCATCCGCAACCGAACCAGTCGCCAGATTGCTATCCTTGGTGCCGATTGTGTATGTTGCGCCATGACCTTTCGGGTCTTTAAAAGCTACCGTAATACCGATTCTTTTCGTACCTTCCTTGACCTTGAATTTGATCTCCTGTCCAGCCGAGTTGACACCTTGCACCATAAACCCCGTTGTATATTGCGTTTCGCCGAACAACAGCTCATCTTTATTTTGCGTGATGCCGCTGACGCCATATCCTTTTACATGAGAAACCACATTGTTGCTGAATGGCTTCCGAACCGCCTCAGCCTCTTCTGTACCGATCGAGATCGTCTGCGAAGCGGCGTCCCACTTCACGTCCGCGCCCGTCGCTTCTGCGACGGCCCGCAGCGGCACATAGGTTGTCTCTTTGTAACTGATCGGCTTGATCGCGTCGCCGTTAGCGTTTTTGGGATTCCATGGTTGGCCGTCCAGCACAAACTTGATGCCATGATTAAGATTAGCCTGGATCTGCTCTAACGTTCCGGCTGCCTGGGCACCCAGGGTAAAAGACAGGATACATGCCGCCGAGATACCGCTAATGAGCCATTTGTTTTTTCTTGTTGTCATCATTTGCACTCCTTTTCGGGTGGGTGGTTCCCTGTATAGGATTCTTCCCCCTTCCCTTATGTCCTCCCTAAGAACTAGTATCTTTAGACTATATTTAGAATCTAAAGAAAGCCTAAAGACCTATCTGATCGCATTAGATTGCTTGAAACGTATAGACAGCCCCATGGCTCCCAGCCAACTGCAGCCGGTCCCCAGGCTGGATGGCATAGAGCTTGTAGGGAATCATCGACTCGCCATTAAGCAAGGTGCCATTGCGAGAGCCGAGATCCTTGGCCGCATAACCGCCCGTCTCGCGCAGTATCTCGAGGTGGGAGCGAGACAAGCCGGAGCTGGGGTCGACATAATGCGCCGCTTCGCCGGAGCGGCCGATGACGAAGCGTTGGCCCGCAAGCGATACTCGCTCGGATCGCCCTTCCCAGAGCCGCTCCAGATAAGCGCCCTCGCGGTTGTCCCCCGGCATCGAGCCGGAGGTTCCGAGCAGTACCGTCTCTTCGCTGCCTGGAGCCGCAGTGGAGCCCGTAGGCGCAAACTCAGCAACTCGCTCCTCCTCTGGAACCGTCCACCCTGACGCACGTATGACCGGCGGATGGTCGGAGACAGTTGGAGCGGACTGAGCATTCTGAGCCGGTACATCCTCGGCAGGCTCCGGCTGCCGCTCCCAGCCTCCCCAGCGCCAGGCAGATTGGTCCTGCGCATAGTCGTCCATCTCCTGTTGAAGCGCAGCCTCTGCGTTATCCTCCAACTCCTCCGCCTGGCTGGAGCTTCGCCACGCCCAATAGCCGGCTGCCGCCGCCAATAGAGTCAAGCCGCCGCAGAGCAGCGCGCGCTGCAGCGTCGGCGTCTCCATATAACCATAGCGCCAGACTAGCGCTGCCGCGATGACGACGATCGCCCCGATGACGAAAGGTCGCCGCGAGCCGGAGCTCTCCTTGGCCTCATCGTCCAGCATCTGTGGAGCAGGCAACCTCGTGTCATCGCTCGGCAAGCCGGGGCTTGCAGCGCCGCGAGCATCAGATGCTGCCGAGGCGAGACTCTGCGGCAGCTCGGTGCGAGATGCCGCAGCCGAGGAGCGCTGTTCCGGCTGCCCTGATGACATCGGCTTGGCGAAGGTCGACTGACGCTGCGGCCCCGGAGTTTCAAGCCCGCTTCGCTGCGAAGTAGCTGTGGCGATAGATGAAGCTCCAGCAACTGGAGCTCGCCCTGACGGCTGCACCGATGCCGTGCGCTGCCCTGCTCGCTCCGGCGGCTGCTGCGTCGGAGCAACGGCTGTGCGCTGACGGGCCGACTCAGGCTGCGACTGTACCGATGCCGCACCCGCACGCTGCCGGATCTGCTCCGACGCAGGCGCGAGCGCGATCAACTCAAGCAGCAGCTCGCGCAGCGGCGTCCAGTCCGTCGTGTCGCTGCCGAGCTCGCGCAGCATCCGCTGCAGTCCGTCCCCGTCCACCTGCTCGATGTGGACCGTCCAGCGTACGGCCAGCCCCATCAGCTGCTGCCGCGCCGAGGACGAGGCCGCTTCGCGCATCGGCATATATGCCAGTCCGACCTCCTGCCAGCTATCGCCGACGTACATATATTGCTCCTGCAGGAGCACTGCCTCGCTCCGCAACATATAGTGCTTGCAGTCCGCCAGCGCTTCGACGATCGCCAGCATCAGCTGATAATAATGGCGCATCGTAAACGGTCCTGTCTGCAGACGCTGCGACAGCATCCGTTTGCCTGACAGAGCATAACGGAAGGTAATGCGGCCATCCATCTCGTACCAGTCCATCCTCAGCAGCCTCGGCACTTCCGACGCCTGCAGCATACTCAGCTCCAGCTCGTCCAATTGCTCGCGCACGATTCCTTGCTCCCGATCCAGCAGCATCTCATGTCCGCGCTGCATCGTAAAATCCATCCGATAAAGCTCCATCTCGCTTCTCCTCTCCTCATCGCTAGATTACAAAACAAATGAGCGCCGCCGGAGCCACCGCCAGCATAAACGGAAACCGCAGCCGCTTCCGGCTCTCGTCGTCGCTTGGTCCTGCGCCATCTACCCGCAGCCACATCCATCCTTGCAGCACATTCAGACAGCGTGACAAGAACGGCCGATAGCAGATCAGCACAGCCAGGCCGATAATCCCCGCCAGTATAATCGATACACACATCAGCTCGAACACGGCGGCTGTGCCCAGCCAGGCACCCAACGCCCCGAACAGCTTCACATCGCCCGCCCCGACTCCACGCAGCAGGTACATGAGCAGCAGCGGTGCGAAGCCCGCCGCCGTCCCGAGCAGCGCCAGGCCGAGACCTGCCCAGCCTGCCGCGATCCCTTGGTACAGCCAGCCGACGACACATGCCGTCAGGGTCAATACGTTCGGTATGCGCATCGCTCGAATATCGGTAATTAATGCCGTCGCTACGATCAGCAGCGCAGCCATGCTGGTCATCGCCATCTCAGCTCTCCCCTTCCTCTGTCGATCGGGCCTTGACGACGTCGAAATGCATCCCGACAGTCCGGTCGTCCGCGCCCGTTACGGTCAACTCCCATGTCCCCGGCGTCGTATTGCCCGATACATGCCATTCCCACTCCACATAGCCGTGCTCGTCTGCCGTCGCTTCGCCCAGATGCCGCGCCTTGCTCGCGCCGCTCTTGTATTGGACCGCGAGCGACACCGTGGCGCCTGGCTCGGTCCTGGCGATCAGCCGCGCCTTGCGACCCGGCCGCACCGGGTCGGGCTGGATGCCGACGATCTGCAGCAAGCCCGTCTCCGCTTCCCCCGCACTGCCCGAATCCGAGGGAAGAGCGTCAGGGATCCACACACGCTCGGTCGCCCGCCCTTGCAGCTTGAGCGAACGGGGCGCGAAGGGTAGCCGGAGCGGGTATTCGTAGACCGCTACCAGCTCCAAAAAAGCCTCGTCGCGACCGGCCAGATCCGGTAGCTTCAAGCCCTCGATGCTCAGATGCTCCACATCCAGCACGCTCTCCTCGGCCACTCGCCTCAGCAACGGCTCGGCGACGCGGGAGGCCAGGTATGAGGTCGCCATCTCCTCCGCAGCGCTCCAGTCGCCGGTGACCGCAGCCTCGACCAACGTTCCGGCCGGGTCCGGCAGCCACTTCGACAAGGCCTCGGCCGCTAGCCCCATATCCGCCAGAGGCAGTCGCTGCTGCTCCGGCTCGGGACGTTTGGGCAGCTTGTCGACCGCCAGCAACGCCGGATGCATATGAGCCGCCGTTTGCCGTACGACCTGCGAGGCAGCATCATTGAGCGCCATCTGCGCCGCCGCCAGCTGCACCAGCATGACAAAGAACAACAATACAAACAGCACCAACGGCAGCAGCAGCGCCGCCTCCAGCACGATGCTGCCATCCTCGCCGCTTCGATTACGAGTAAGACCAGGCCACAGTTTGCGTCGTCTCATAGCGATTCCCCGTTACCTTTCCATCCAGCAGCCCTGTCCGGGCCAGCTGCTTCATGATGCCCGGCAAAAACCACAGCCGCAGCGAGCCGGTCACCTCAGCCGATGCGCCAGTCGGCATCATCGCCAGTCGGTAGCCGGTGTTATGCTCCATCAATGCGATCATCCGGGACATTTTGTTGTCCGCCGAGCCTTGAACCATCAGGAACAACCTCAGATAATCGAGATAGCGGATATCTACCTTGGCGTACTTGGACAGCTCGGTTTTGCCTGTACGGACCAGGTCAAACAAGTCCTCCACCGCCTTGCCGATGCCGTAGATAACGGCTGCCGCGAGAATCAGCAACGGATGGCCAAGCGAACGACTTTCGATCAGCCCCTCCATCGTTCGAATCGCCAGCCGCACCGCAAAAATCTCGCCATAGGCCGCCGACACATTGCCTGCCGGATGGTGAAGGCCATAGAGGACATACTCCAGCTCCTGCTGACTCACATTCAGCGCATGGGCAAACTCCTCTGTCCCCCCGCTCTCGAACAAGGTCTGCAGCTTCTGCGGCGGGAAATGCGCGAACCGCTGCGAAGCGTACTCCGTTAAATACAACAGATCCCGAACGCCTGTCGCCGCTTCCCCCAGGCCGCCGAACAAGCTGCCCAGACCGTTCATCGCCGCCTCCGCATCCTTGCTGACCGCATCCTCCGACTCGCTCGGGTTATCCGTATCGACTGGCTCGGCTTCGCTGCCCGACGCATTAAATCGTTGACTCTCCTCAAAGCGCGCCTTCAACTGCTCGAAAGCCTCCCGATGCTCATCAACTTGGGGACGAACCGACATTCGCTGCAGCAGCTCGCGAGCTTGCTTCATCATCCCTTTGGCCTCGGATTCCTTCTCCTTGACCTGCTTTGCCGTCTTGCCGTTCGAAGGCAGATTCAGATGACGCTCCTGGATGACTGTGCCTGGATCCGAATATCGCTGGATGTAGGTAGTAAAGGCAAGCTTCAGACTGGCGAGCGATTCCTCCAGCAGCGAGGGAGCGCTCAGTCCGCCAAGCGCCGCATTAAGCGAAGCATGGAAGGAAGCAGCAGCGGTGTCCACCGAACGGAAGTCGGTTAACTGCTGACGAATCTCGACCTTGTATTGCTCAAAGTAGTCGTCGTCGAGCACCATATCCTCGGCCATCCGCCGAATCTCCTGAAGCTCGTCGCTCGCATCGTCCGATAGTGATGCGCCATCGTCGCCTGCGCCGTCAGCGCCTTGCAGGCTGTCATAACCGGCAGGCGCCGAAGCGGCGGCCGACTTGGCCAGCTCGCGCATCGCCTGGTTGGCGTCCTGCGCCGCATCCACCTCGGCGACCGCTTGCATCAAGAGCGGCTCCTGGCGGCTGTAAGAGGAGGCAGCAGCCTGACGGATCGACTCGGCTGTGCTGCGCGCCTTGTACTGATAGGCCGCGATAGCAGCCGCATAGATATATCGCCCATCTTTGTCCGTTACCGAGGCATTCGCCAGCCACGTCTGGTACGTACCATACTCGAATACGATGCTGACTGCCGTAGTTTCATAAAGATGGGTGCCGACGGTAGTAGGGATCAGCTTCTTGAGCCCTGAGTCGGCGCCGAGCGCCGCCGCAGTCCGCATCAGCGTCAGCGCCTCCTTGAGCGCCTTCTCCCGCTTCTCGTACAGCTTGCGCATCTGCTCCAGCAGATTGACCGTGGCGGTCGCCTCCTTCATCGCACCGGCCAGCGGACCGAAGCGCGAGATGAGATCCATCGTAAAGTCGATCGGCGCCTTGTACTTCATCTCCTCAAGCACCTGTCGGCGGAACACCTCGTGCATGCCGAGCACCTGCGACGGGTTGACATGCGAAGCCTCTCGCTGCATCGGCAGCAGCTGGAAGCCCCCCTCAGGCGAAGTCAAACTTTGCTCCGCGACCCGCTGCAGGATCGCATCGGCATCCGATCCGCCGCGCGCGAACAGACCATATCGGCTGTAAAGCGTCTCGTCATACGCCGACAGGACAGAGCGTACGCCGCTCTGGGTCGCCATCTCCAGCTTGCGGTCGGCGGCGGCGATCCGGCCGAAATCGATCAGCACCGCCGTGAAGAACAGGATGCCTGCCATCACCATCGCAAAGAATACCGTAATTGCAGCTTCGTCGCGATGGGCAAGCTTGCGCATCCCCGAAGTCCATCGCCGCTTGCCGAATCGTCTCCTCATTTTTTACCTCCTCCCTGGTTCGTGCCTCCTCCCTTGACAGTACGCCCGCGCAGGATCTCGGCTGCCTTCTTCTTCTTAGACTTCGTGTCGGCATTATCGCCGAACTTCGCCGTATAATACCGCACCAGATCGATGCTGCGGATGAACTCGACCGGATCGACGACGGTGCCGCTGGCGCGCGCTTGCGGCTCGGAATGCCCGATGAAATACTCTAGCGGCGCGATGCGGATCGGCTGTCGTACCCGCGCCGTCACCGTCCGCAGGAGCAAGCCCCCTTCGAAGGAAAGGTCGCCGCCATAAGCTTCCGGCACGAAGACGGCTGCCGCCGA
>NZ_BFBX01000088.1:59714-63046 GCF_003851045.1 Paenibacillus sp. 598K
CGACAGCTTGGTCGTCGGCAGCCCTCCATCGGCAGAGCTGCCGCCCGGCAGCTCCACCCGCACCGGCTCGCTGTCGGCGACGAGGCCAAACAGCGAGTCAAGCATATGATCGTCATGGACGCGCCAATACAGTCCGTCATACTGTCCAACCGGCGCCAGGCCGCTCCGGGCGTCGCGGTAGCTGTTGTCCCAGCTGTGCGCCGCCCGCCAGGCCGCCGTAGATGCGCTCTGGTACAGCACGACCTTCTGGTAGACGTACATGCTCATGAACAGCATTGCCAGCACCGCAATCAGCACCGCCGGGAAGACGAAGGTTGCTTCGAGGGTGAAGTTGCCTCGTTCCCCTCGACAGAGCTTAGCTACAATATTTCTCCCTTTGCGTAAAGGAGTTTCAATCATTTTGGTTCAGTGAATATGCCGTTAGCCTTGCCCCCAGCCTTCTCCAAGATATCCTTGACAAGCCCGATAATCCAATCCTTAAAAATAATAGCGATGACCACAATAACCGCAATAATCAACACAATCTCCAACGTCCCGATGCCGTCTTCCTCATTCCAGAACTGCTTTGCCATTTGACTCATCTTCATCTCGTTCCCTCACTCCTCAATTAAAGTTGTTGTTGCAAACCTTCCTAGAAAGACATCATCAATACCGCCGGCGACGCGACGATGACCATCAGCACGAGGAAGATGACCACCAGAGGGAACACCAGCTTGGACGAGGCCTCCTCGCCCAAGGTGCGGGAGACCGACTTGCGCTTCTCCCAGAGCGAATAAGACAGCTCGCGGAGCGACAGCCGCAGCCGGTCGCCGCCGCGCCGGTAATTCAGCAGCAGATTGGTCGTAAACATCGCAACCTCCTGCACGGCGCAGCGCTTGCTGAAGCCCTCCAGCGCCACATGGAAGGCGACGCCGTTATGCATGTCGTGACAGAGCCGGGTCAGCTCCGCATAGAGTGGATGGCCTGCGGACGCCTCCCGGACATGACTGGCCTGGCAGCGCAGCAGCGCTCGCTGGATCGTCTCGCCTGCGCCGATGAGCAGCATCAGCTGGCTGATGAGCTCCGGCATCGCCAGCAGCACCTGCTGCTTGCGGCGATGGAGGCGCGTCTTCTGATCCCGCAGCTTGGCCGCCGGCAGGACGCCGGCGATGACCGCCCCGACCGCCAGCAGCATCGGCTCCCCGCTCTGCCAGGCCATCAGCGCCGCGACCGTCAGCGCGGCATAGCCGTAAGCGACGGCAAGCGCCAGCTCTTGCTTCGTATCGTCGAAGCTGTGACGCTCGCCGTTCAGGATGAGCAGGCGGCTATGCATGATCGTCAGCGGCGACTGCAGCTGATCCCAGACGCCGAAGCGCTCGGCCGCGGCAAGCCAGGGCAACGTCAGATGCCACACGAGCGGCTCCTTGCGTTTGCGCCGCGCCCCGCCTCGCTGCGCTCGTACCTGCAGCGCCGCCCAGCCATAGCCGCCCGCCCACAGGAGCAGCAGCAGCGCTGCGGCTAGTTGAGCCAGCAACATCTCCCTCACCTCTCTCCTTCCTCGTACACCTCTCTTAGATGCGGATCGCCATCAGGCGGATCATGAACCAATAGCACAGCGTCAGGACGGCCAGACAGACCGTCAGCAGCACATAGCCCATCGGACTGGCATACAGCGGCGCCATATAGTCCGGCGCAGTCGCCGCCAGGAAGCCCAGGAAGACGAAGGGGATGACCATCATAATGCGGCTCTCGAACTTCTTCTGCGCGATCATGACCGCGATCTCCAGCTGGATGTCCAGCTTCTCGCCGATCGTCTGCGCCGTCGCCCGGATGATCTCCACCAGATCGCCGCCGGTCCGCTTGCCTGTCGCGAACACGTCGACGAAGTTCGTCACATCCTCGATCCCCGCCCGCTCGCTGAAGTTGCGCAGCACCGGCTCGAGCGGCTCCCCATTGTCCAGCCGGATGCGGATCAGGATAAACTCCCGCAGGATATCCGTCTTCGGATCGGGGTAGATGAGCTGCAGATCGTCGGCGAGCGTCCGGAACGCGTTCTCCACCGAACGCCCTGCCGCCAGCGAGGAAGTGAGCGAGGCGAGCGCCTCCTTAAATTGCAAGCGCAGCCGCTGCCGCCGCTGCTCGGCCAGATGGTCCCGCCACAAACGCGGCGCCCACAGCCCCGCTGACGCGAACAACAGCGCGACAATCCACGAGCGGTAGAACAGATAAGCCGCCGCGAAGACGACCAGACCTCCTACTGCCACTGCAAGCGCACGCTGGCTCTTGCTGAGCGTGTAGACGCGGTAATCCGTCAGCTCCTGCATGGTTCGCCCTCCCTCCCCGTTAGTCCGGCCATCTGCAGCTTGGCGATGCTCTGCATCGGCTCCCCCGTCGGCTGCAGCGAGCCGACGATCCGACCCTCGCGCTCGCCCTCCTCCACGAACCGATAGAGCGAGCGCGTCCGCACCTCGCCGCCCTCCAGCCCGAGCACCTCGCTGATCTCGGTCACGCGCCGACTGCGGTCACGCAGCCGCGAGAGGTGGATCATGATGTCGATCGCCGAGGCGATCTGCTGCCGGATGACCGGCACCGGCAGATCGGCGGCGCTCAGCACCATCGTTTCGAGTCGGCCGAGCATATCTCTCGTATTGTTAGCGTGGCCAGTGCTTAAAGAACCGTCATGCCCCGTATTCATCGCTTGCAGCATATCCAAGGCCTCTCCACCCCGCACCTCGCCGACGACGACCCGCGACGGTCGCATCCGCAGCGAGGCGCGGATCAGATCGCGCATCGGGATCTCGCCCTTGCCCTCGGTGTTGGCGTTGCGCGTCTCCAGCGACACGAGATTCGGCACCGTGCGGATCTGCAGCTCCGCCGAATCCTCGATCGTGACGATCCGCTCATCGGCGGGGATGAACTGCGACAGCGCGTTGAGGAACGTCGTCTTGCCCGAGCCGGTGCCGCCGCTGATGAAGATGTTGTACTTGGCGACGACCAGCTGGCGCAGTAGCCTTGCCGCCTCCTCGCCGACCGCGCCCATACGGATCAGATCGGCCATCAGGAGCGGCTGCTCGGGGAACTTGCGGATCGTCATCGTCGGGCCCTTGAGCGCGATCGGCGGCAGCACGACATGGACCCGCGAGCCGTCCGGCAGCCGGGCATCGACGATCGGCGACGATTCGTTGACAACCCGATTGACCCGGGAGACGACGCTCTGGATCAGATCCTCGAGCCGCTCGCGACTCTCGAAGGCGTGCGGGTATCGACTCATCCCGCCGCCCCGCTCGATGAAGATCTCGTCATAATCGTTGATCATAATCTCGGTGACCGACGGATCGTCGATCAGCGGCTGC
>NZ_BFBX01000088.1:63299-129846 GCF_003851045.1 Paenibacillus sp. 598K
CATCGAGACCGCGGAAGGAGTGGAAGAGCCGCCGCACCAGCTGCAGCTTCTCGGTGGACGTCATCGTCGCCGAGCCCTCCCACCGGAACACGGCCTCCTCGATGATCGCCGTCAGCTCCTCGTCGGTCACCGCGCCGCTCAGGTCGATGCGCTCGCGTATATGGCGCCTCAGCCCCAGCACCACCTCCTCTGCTGTCATCGCCTTCATCGCCCGTCTCCTGTCCGATGCCCTGTCCTCATGATGAGCATCCCTCCTTCCGTGGACTACGCCGTGAAACATCAAAAAGCACCGCAAATCACGCATAATTCATGCGTAATGTGCGGTGCTTCCGTCACGTCGTCCCACTATTTTGACCTAATATAGCACAGATCTTCCAAAATCGTCAACAACCGACTTTACATTCCATCTCAAGTCGAGCAACCGGGCAGCACGGCCGCCAGGAAAGCTTAATTCACAGGCAGCTTCATGACGGCGCGCAGTCCCTGCCCCTCGTCGCTGCCCAGCAGCAGCTCTCCGCGATGCGCCCGCGCAATCCTCGCCACCATCGGCAGACCGAGCCCATGTCCCTGCCCAGCGTGCCGCTTGCGGCCCGCAGCATACGGCAGCAGGACGACATCCGCCAGATCGGCTCGAGCGATGCCGCGCCCGTCATCCGACACCTCAATATAACACTCCTCGCCGCCCGGCGTACGACCTGTCCGCACCTCGATGGCGCAGCCCTCGGGATTATGACGCAGACTGTTGTGGATCAGATTGGTCAGCGCCCGATACAGCAGTCGCTCGTCCCCCATCGTCGCTACACTCTCCTCCTCGACCTGCAGCGAGATCGCATACCGTTCGTCGAGACCGTCGTTCAGGAAGTCGGAGACGACCTGACGGGCCAGCACGGAGGGCCGGATCGGCTTGAGCTGGAGCGGCTGCATGTCGTATTCGAGCATAGACACCAGATTGAGGTCGCTGACGAGCGAGCGCAGCCGCTCTCCCTGGCGACGGATGATCGCCGCCTGCTGTCGAGCATCTGCGGTCAGCTCCGCCCGCTCCTCCAGCTCGCTCGCATAGCCGAGGATCATCGACAGCGGCGTGCGGATGTCGTGGGAGATACCCGCGATCCAGTTCGAGCGCGCCTCGTCTCTCGCCTTGAGCGCCTCGTCCTTGTCCTGCAGCATGCGGGACGTCGAGTTGATGCTGGTGGACAGATCCTGCAGGATGCCCCCGCTCACGAGCTGCACTGGCTGTCCGCGAGCGAGCGTATGCATGCCCTCGATGAGCGGACGGATGCTGCGGATAAGCCGCGTACCGATCAGCACCGAGACGACAAGCGCCAGCGCGATGTTGCAGAGGAGCAGCAGCAGGATGCGGAGCGGCAGCGATCTGAGCCAGTCCGCGAGCAAGTCGAGCTGATATTTGCCATACGTATGCTTGGGGTAGCCCATGACGAGCAGTCCCTCGCTGCGCTCCCACACATAGACCGGGTATTCCATCAGGTAATACCGGGCGAACTTGGCCACATCGATGACGTTATACGATCTTGGAATCTCCGGGGGCAGGCTCATGCTCCAGTTGACCTGTCCCTGCTCATCCAGCAGCATGACCCACGCCTGATGCCGCTCCAGCAGACGCTGCGCCTCGACATCCAGTCGGTACTCTCCCGCCCCCTCCGCAGTCAGACCGGCCGACACCTGGCGCACGACGGCAGATGGCGAGGGGCCCTCCTGCACCTCCTTGAAGACGATCACGCCTAGCAGGACGAGATTGAAGAGCAAGAGGAGCACGGATACGAGCATCGTCGAGCCGACGAAGCGCCGCAGGATGCGAACTGCGCCATTCATCAGCGACTCTCCGCAGACGGCAGCAGCTTGTAGCCAAGGCCGCGAACGGTCATCAGATAGATTGGCTTCGACGGATCTGGCTCGATCTTCTCGCGGATGCGTCGCACATGCACCATCAGCGTATTCTCATAGCCGTAGCTGTCGTCTCCCCAGACCGCCTGACAGAGCGCGTCGCTCGTGACGATCCGTCCCCGATGCTCATAGAGCTTGAGCAGGATCGCATGCTCCTTGGCCGTCAGCTGCTGCTCGCCCTCTGCTTGACGGACCACGGCGCTCTCCAGATCGACCCATAGGTCGCCGAGCCGGAACACAGGCAACCGTTCGACGACAGGAGTCGCGTATACGCGCTTCAATATCGCCATCAGACGCAGGATCAGCTCCCTTGGCAGGAAGGGCTTGACCATATAATCATCCGCCCCGAGTCCCAAGCCCAGCAAGCGGTCCTCATCCTCGCCACGGGCGGACAGGAACAGGACGGGCATCGTGGAGAAGGCGCGGATCGCAGGCAGCAGCGAGAAGCCGTCGCCATCGGGCAGCATCACGTCCAGGATCGCCGCATCCGGCTTTTCGGATCGACAGCAGGCCAGCGCCTCCGCACAGCTCGCAGCCGTATAGATGCGGAAGAAGCCTTCCTTGCGGAGGAAGCGCTCGATCATCGCCTGTATTTCAGGCTCGTCATCGACGATCAATATTTTTTTATTTTTTATCCTATCCATCACATCATCACCATGTCCATTATACACGATGACAGCGATTAGCTAAGCGCCAGCGCCCTATTTAAGGCTGCCGTAAGGTCAGCGTCAGCGGACGGCAAGCTCCCCTCGTTATAGTGAGACTATCGATACATGACAAAGCGAATTGGAGTGGTAACGGATATGAACGCATCCCCGATCGTGGAAACGCGCGAACTAACGAAAACGTATGGCAGCTCGCATCGCGTCCACAAGGTGAATCTGACGGTCGAGACGGGTCAGATCTACGGCTTCCTCGGACCCAATGGCGCAGGCAAGACGACAACGCTGAAAATGCTGCTTGGCCTAATCAAGCCGACGGAGGGCAACATCCGGATGTTCGGCAAGGAGCTCGGCCGCAATCGTCAGGCTATCCTGAACGACACCGGCTCGCTCATCGAGTCCCCCTCCTACTACGGCCATCTGACCGGGCTAGAAAACATGCGCCTCATGCAGCGGCTGCGCAATGTCCCTGCTCAGAACATCGACAAAGCGCTGCATATCGTCCGGCTCGAAAATCAAAAGCACAAGCGGGCCGACCAGTACTCGCTGGGTATGAAGCAGCGGCTTGGCATCGCGATGGCGCTGCTCGCCTTCCCGAAGCTGCTCATCCTCGACGAGCCCACCAACGGGCTCGATCCGTCCGGGATCGGCGAGATCCGCGAGCTCATCAAGTCGTTGCCCGGCGAATATGGCATCACAGTAATGATCTCCAGCCATCTGCTGTCCGAGATCGAGCAGATCGCCACCTCGGTCGGCATCATCAGCGACGGCAAGCTGCTCTATCAAGGGACGATGCAGCAGCTCCAAGCCAGCAACCAGGCGACGATGCACTTCGCGACAGGCGAGCCGTCACGAGCAGAGCAAGTGTTGCTGACGCTCGGCTTCATGCCGAGACGGGCAGAACGTCGTCTCGTCCTGGAGGCACTATCGGACGAGGAAGTGTCGCGCATCAACCGGGCGCTCGTCGAGCAGGGCATCCCCGTCACCCGCATCGAAGAGCGCACGCGCAGCCTCGAGGAGTTGTTCCTCGAGCTTACCGGGAAGGAGCGAAGTCTCTGATGAAGGCTCTGGCGCTCGAATACTATAAGATTCGCCGCAAAAAAATCGGGCTCATGCTGGCGATGTTCCTCGCTGCCGAAGCGCTCTGGGCTGCGATGTCGATCAGCATCTCGATCTCGCGCAGCGCAGCGAATGCCAGCTGGGAAGCGATCATCTTCAGCATCGCCTCGATGAACGGGCTATTCCTGCCGATCCTGTCGGCCATCGTCGTCTCCCGCATCTGCGATATGGAGCATAAGGGGAGCACCTGGAAGCTGCTCATGACGACCTCTGTCGGACGCCATCACGTCTACGGCGCCAAGTATGTGTGCGCCAACAGCCTGATGCTGTGCGGCATTGCCGCCCAAGCAGCCTTTATGATCGGCTTCGGATACTACAAAGGCATCGAAGGAACGCCGCCTGCGGGGCTGCTCCTCCAGTTCATCTGCGGCGCGCTGCTGACGACGTTGGCGATCACGGCGCTGCAGCAGTGGATCTCGCTCGCTGTTCGCAACCAGGCGTTTGCGCTCTGTCTCGGCATGCTGGGCGGCTTCCTGGGCACCACATCCGGCCTGTTCCCCGCCAGCATCCGTCACCTGTTCATCTGGTCCTATTATCTCGATCTGAGCCCGGTCACTTACGTATACGACGCCTCGGCGGGCGCCTACGTGTCCGGCGGACTGCCGCTCGGCTTGCTCGCCGTCGCGCTCCTGGCAGCGGCAGCACTCTACATGGCAGGCAATTATCATCTCTCGCGACAAGAGATCTAAGGAGGTCGACACCTATGCTACGAAGCTTTTCTGCCGAATGGCTCAAGCTGCGCCGTTCCCGCATGCTGCCGGTGCTGGCGGCGCTGCCGACGCTCAGTCTGCTGATCGGATGCTTTAACTTTTATGTCAATCAAGCGGCGCTTGATAACGGCTGGTACAGTCTATGGACTCAGGTCAGCCTGTTTTACGGCGAGTTTTTCCTGCCGATCCTGATCGCGATCTGCTGCGCCTTCGTCTGCCGGCTCGAGCACAATAATCGCAACTGGAACATGACCTTAACGGTCCCTTTGTCGATCACAAGCCTGTTTATGGCCAAGCTGCTTGTCGTTGGCGTGCTTATCTTAGGCGCGCAGACGTTTTTTATGCTGATGTACGGAGCTGCGGGCATCGCCCTGGGTATCACGGAGCCCTTCCCACTGGAGACGATCGGGTGGAGCTTGCGCGGCTGGATCGCCTCGCTCTCGATCGCTGCCCTGCAGCTTGGCCTGTCCATCCGCATCCGCAGCTTCGCGACGCCGATCGGCATCAGCCTGTGCCTCGTCTTTGCGGGCCTCGGACTCTATGTGCTGCATCTGGGCATGCTGTTTCCCTACTCGCTGCTGACGATCGGCATGGGCGTGCTCAGTCAGCAAGGGCTCTCGCCAGGCGATAACCTGATCTTCCTGTTCATGAATTCGCTGTTCATCGCGCTGTTCGCGGTCTGGTCGATCCATCGTCTGCGCTCCGCAGATGTCGTGACCGTCTGACGCACAACTTAATGCACCCGCGAGTAGGCCGTCTCCATCCTGGCTTCGTCATGTCTGCCGAGACGCTCCTCGATGGCTTCGCCCTGCGGCCAGATCAGCTCGTCCAGCAAGCGCTCCACCGCTTGGCGATACTGGGGCGAAGCGAACGGCACCGGCGTGCTCTGCGGCCCATGCCATTGTGGGACGACCGGCAGGATGCCATACGTCTCCAGAGGCGTCTGGCCAGGCACAGCAAGCTCCGACTCGCCGATCCTAAGCAGCCGCAGTCGTTGCAACAGCTCGCTACCGCCACGCTTCCTTGCCTCATCCAGTCCATACTGCGTCTTGCCGCGCACGACCGCATCCTCGGCATAGAGCCAAAGCAGCCGTCCGCTCGCTCCGACCACCGCGTCGTACACCTCGTCCATCCAGCTGTCCAAGTCGACGATGATTAGCTCATACTCGCCGCTGCTTGCGATCGTCTCCAGCAATGCGGCCGCGACCGCGCCGCTCAAGGCGCGGCGCTCCCCAGCGCTCTGAGGCGGCGCGAAGACATCGCAGTGCAAGGTCGGATGGGACTTGCGATGCTCGCGCAGCCGCTCTGCTGCCTGATCCGGTTGTGCTTGCAGCGCATACAGCATCCGCGAGAAGCTGTCGTCGGGCGGATCGCCGAACAGTCCGGCCGTCCCCGGCCATTGCTCCAGATTGAGATAAAACACCTTCTTGCGTCTCAACGCCGCCGCTCGGGCCAGATGGAGCGCCAGCGTCGTCTTGCCGATCCCGGCCGCGGCGGAGTAGACGGCAACAATCTGCGGTCCGCCGCTTGGCGCTGCCGACAGCGTCGCCCCGCCCGCCGCCTCGCGATGAAGCTGCGTGAGCTGGCGCAACAACTCCGGCAGCGGCTGGAATTGCAGCAGCTGCTGTCGTCCCTCATCGACGCGCTGCCGCACCAGCTCGGCGACCACCGCTGACGGCGGCAGCAGCTCGCCCGCTTCCTCCAGGAATACAGGCTGAGCCAGCACCAGATCCGCCGGGTAGCCGTTTTTGAGATATTGCTTCAGCGCTGGCGGATGCGTAAAGGCCGTCACCTGCCAGATCGTCCCGAACTCCACATCCCGCATATACGAGGATAGCCGCTGGATATAGTCCTGCTCCCTGGCGGCGATGATGAGATGGCCTTGCTTCACTTCGGTTCGCTCCTTCCGGGAATACGCTGCCGATGCATAGCAACAAAAAAAGCACCGCAAACTACGCAGTTATGCGTAATGTGCGGTGCTTCCGTCACGTATTCCTCAACTATTTTGTCCTAATATAGCATAGTTCTTCCAGGGCCGTCAATGTTGTTATAGGACCTTGAAAAACTCTTCCACAACTTCTACATCTTTTCTACTTGTATGGAATATATACAATTCACGATGAGGATGAAGCTTATGCAGCTCTTTATAGCCGCTCCAAGCCTCGTTAGGATTATCATAATCTTGAATGACTGCCATTTCCTCTATTTTCCGTATACGGTTGCTAGAGCTTGCTTTGATTGCTTCTACTAACACAAATCGACTTGGATGCAAATCGGTAATCTCTTCCCATTTCATAGGCTTCACCTCGCTTAGAAGTGCATTTAATTTAATTATAGCATAGTGGACTTAAGATGAAAGAAACTACCTCAACTGAAACATTACCTGCGCTTTTTTCGTATAAGCAAATATAAGGAGTGGATGGCTATGATCTTGTTTATTTTTCTTTTCATCGCGCTCGCTGTGCTCAATATTATCTACCCGGCCTTTGGCTGGTACCTGCGATACGGATGGATGGTCAAGGGCGAGTCGGAGCCAAGCGAAGCTTACCTCGTCATGAGTCGAATTGGCGGTATTATTGCACTGGTCATGTTTCTCTTGCTTTTGTTATCTGGTAGCCTGCCCCTTTAATCAAGCGTTGTCGGTCTCGCCTTATTGAGAGCCTCCAGATGCTGGGCATATGCTTGGTACGCTGGACTAAGACGCTTCATCGCCGGGATGAACCGCTCACGATACCCTCCTGCTTGCTCCAGTACCGCCACAAATCGCTGCATCCGATACGCGTCGGAGTGAAGGTAAGCGGGGGATTGCCTGTAGGCTTCAAGGGCAGCAAGCCGCTCCTTCTGCTCTTGCCAGAACGCGGCGGGGGCCTCGGCAGCGCGGGCGACCGCACGCTCCATCTCCTCGGATAGCTCTCTCCATTGATCGTAAGACAGAGCAGGCTTACCGGCCTCGTCATAATCGCCAGCTCCCTTCGCATCCGAAGAGACGGCGGCAGGCATGGAGCTGCTGTTATCATCATCAGTCAACTCGAGCCCCTCGGCTTCGTCGAGGAAACGGAGGATGTCCGCATAGGCCTCCCGCTGCTCCTCCGTCTCCAGAGTAACGGGCAGGTAGCGGGCGAAATGCATCGTCACATAGTCGCCGAACGCGCCAGGGAACGCCTGCCGCAGCTTGTCCTGCAGCGTAGCTTGCCGATCCAGGGCCTGGAGCTCGACTTCCGCCTCCGACCAATCGCCGCTCTCGCCCAGACGACGCAGGATCGTCAGTCTGGCTTCTTCCCTGGAGCGCTCGAGCTCACGCCGCCGGGCGAGCTCGTCCAGCAGCGCTCCTGACCCATCGGCCAACTGCTGGCGAATCTCTTGTATGGACAGCCCAAGCTTACGCAGGATGGAGATTTTACGCAATTGAGTCTCATCGGCTTCGCTGAACTCGCGGTATCCATTCGCTGATACTTGCGGATCGAGCAGTTGCTGTTCAATATAATAGTTGATCGCTTTTTTCGTGATGCCAAGTTTTTGGCACAGTTGGCGCATATGCATCGGCCTCACCTCTGCTCTTATCATAGACCGGCCCCCAAGGGAACAGTCAAGACACGCCGACAACCTGTTCTGACATGGCATTACGCTTTGCTCGTCATACTCTATAAGGTAGAGGTGATTGTCGTGAACAAGCTGTTGATATTATTTATTATACTCCCCCTGCTGCTCTCCGCCTGCCTGGCCACGCAGCGTATTCCCGATTCGTCGCCGTCCGAGTCTGCACTGATCGGCAAAGGCGTACCCATCGCAGAAGGCAGCCAGTATGAGCAAACTCTGGATGCGCTCATCGAGTGGTCGGATCACATCGTCGTCGGAGAGGTGGCGATGACGGAAGTGTTCGATGAATCGACGCAAAAAGCGACGGTCGACGTCGCACACGACTACAAGGGCAAGCTTGCGGCCGGGAGCTCTATCTCCATTCATGAGAACAGCGATGTGCTGCAAAAAGGGCAGCAGGTACTGTTGTTTCTCGATCTTTACGATAGCAGATCCTTCCCCGAGCCATTTTATACACCCGTAACAGAGGATAGCATGGTAAGGCTTGAAGGCGATACGCCGATAGCCGGATTCCAACTCATGGAGGATATATCGACCACGGATCAATTGCTTGCGTATATCCAGCAGTCCACCCATCTGAAGTCACCTAGCCAGCCCGTAACAGTACTGGACTCGGTTGACATGCTGGATGAGCTAATATCCGCCTCGGATGCAATTTTCGAGCTGATACCTACAAGATGGGAGGTGGTTGGCCCGAAAGTATCCAGCTTTACATTTGATGCGTTGCGCTCCTTCAAAGGCTCAATGGATGAGCTCAAGCTCGTCAATCTGCCAACCAACATTACCGTAGGAGAGACCTATATCGTCTTCATGAAATCCTACCGGGACAACTCCTTGTCGCTCACAGCCAGACACGGCAGCCTGCTCCACAGCTCTGACGAAGCATGGGACGCCACCGTCCGCGCACTCGCCTCTCTCCAGTAAAAGCAAACAAGCGAACGCCACAGCCTAGAGGCTGCAGCGTTCGCTTTTTCATCTATCCCATCCATGCACCTCATACCAATAAGAAGTAGTCCAGCAGCGCCGAGGACAAAATAATGACGCTGATTACCTGATTAAGATTGTAGGAAGCCAGCTTCATCAGCCGGGGATTGGCGGGCTTCACCAGATTGTGCTCGAGCAGCAGGAGCAGCAGCGTCAGGGCCAGACCAACCGCGTAAATCCAGCCGCTCCCGCGGATCACCGCGAGCGAGACGAGCAGCAGCAGCATGACGCCGTGCAGCAGCCGGGAGAACAGCAGCGCCAGATCGACGCCGAAGACGCTCGGGATCGACCAGAGACCTTGCTTGCGGTCGAACTCGACATCCTGCGTGGCGTAGATAATATCGAAGCCGGCGATCCACAGCATCACCACCGTCCCGAGGATAAAGGGCGTGAACGCAAATTGTCCGGTGACGGCGAACCAGGCGCCGATCGGCGCAGAGGCGATCACAAAGCCGAGATACAGATGGCTCAGCCAGGTGAAGCGCTTGGTGTACGAGTAAGAAGAGATCAGCACGATCGCCACCGGCGAGAGGATCAGGCAGAGCGGGTTGAGCATCGCAGCGGCGGCGATGAAGATGCCGTAGTTGACGATGACGAACCACCAGACCTCCCGATGCCGCAGCAGATGCCGGGGCAGATGTCGATGCGCCGTGCGCGGATTGAGGCCGTCGTACTTCGCATCGACGAGCCGATTAAAGGCGTTGGCCCCGTTGCGGGCCGCGACGATCGCCAGCAGCGACCATAGCCAGATGCGCGGCTCGGGCAGTCCCTCGGCTGCCCAGACGAGCGAGATCAGGGCAAACGGCAACGAAAACAGCGTATGCGAGAACATGACCAGCTCGCCGTAATGCTTCGTTTTTTTCCATACCTGCGCGACTGCGAACATCGGACATCACTCTCCTATCTCGTGCAGCGTCCGCTCCAGCGCTTCTGTCATGTCATGGATGTCCTGCTCGGTAATGACAAGCGGCGGCTGGAAGGCGACGACGTTGCGATGGACGCCGTTTTTGCCGATCAGGAAGCCACGGTCCTTCATCCGCTCCAGCAGCTCATCAACCTTGGCCGCGCTGACGCCAGCATCGCCGTAATCCAACTCCATGCCGATCATCAGTCCCATGCCGCGTACATGGGCGATGCCTGGATGGACCGTCTGCAGCTTCAGCAGCCCTGCCTTGAGCAGTCCGCCCAACGCTTGCGCCCGCTCGGCCAGACGCTGCGACTCGATGAAGTCGAGCACGGCCAGCGCGGTCGCCGCTGACACCGGATTGCCTCCGAAGGTCGAGGCCGAGGGGCGATTCAAGGAAGCGGCGATCGCATCGGTCGTGGCAAACGCCGAGATCGGCGTGCCGTTGCCAAGCGCCTTGGCCATCGTCATAATATCGGGGACGACGCCGTAGTGCTCGATTGCGAACATCCTGCCAGTCCGTCCGAAGCCGGTCTGGATCTCGTCGCAGATGAGGAGCACGCCGTAACGCTCCAGCAGCGCCTTGACCTCGCGGAAGTACCACGACGGCGGGACGATGATGCCGCCATTGCCCTGGATCGGCTCGACGATCATCGCGGCGATCTCTTCGCCCCTCTCCTCCAGCACGCCCCTTAGCGCCGCAAGCGAACGCTGCGCCGCCTCCTCTGCGGACAGCGACTCGTCATAGGGACGCGGGATGAAGGTCACATCCTCGCCGCCCAGATAATCGTCGGCGCGCCACATCCGCAGGCCGGTCACGCTCATCGTCAGATACGTGCGGCCGTGCAGCGAATGCTCCAGCGAGATGAAGCCCCGCCGTCCCGTATGGATCCGGGCTAGCAGCAGCGCGCCTTCATTGGCCTCCGAGCCGCTGCTGCAAAAGAAGCTGCGATTCAGATCGCCGGGCATCACCTGCGCGAGCCGTTCGGCCAGCCGGGCATTGGCCTCGGTCAGATAGATCGTGCATGTATGCTGCAGCTCCCTCAGTTGGGAGATCGTCGCCTCGACGATCTCCTCATTGCTATGGCCGCACGACATGACCGACACGCCGGCAAAAAAATCGGTGTACGTCTTGCCTTCCGAATCATAGACATACTGACCCCGCCCCCTTACGAGCAGCGGCGGCCGACGGTAGAAATGCTGTGTACAGGGGTAAAAGTAGCTCTTGCGCAGCTCAAGCGTCTGCTGCGCCTCCACGTGCAGCCATAGCGGGCTCTTCATGAGCGGACACGCCCCCTTCTATAGCAAAATCAAGCGTACCGAGCGTATACCCGGCATAGACCGGCTTCATCGTCGCCATGACATCGCCCGCCGTAGTCGGATCGGCCAGCACCTGGCGATAAGCGCGAATAATCGTCCGCAGTTGCTCGACGTCATACGTGCAGCCTTCGATCCGGTAATGCGTCACTCCCGCCTCCAGCAGCTGCGGCACAAGCGGCAGATAGCACAGCTCCTTGGCGATCGTCAGATGGTTGCGTCCATGGTGATCGCGGTAGACTGGGCTCTCGCCTTTGTCTGTCATCAGCACGAGGACCGAATCATCGACATAGCGATTGGACTCCTCGGCGATCGGCTGGAGCACCTGCGTATTCTCGTACAGATCATGTTCCATGTACATGACGACCGGCGAGCCGTGCACGATCATCTCCGTCGTCCGCTCCGTATGCTTCAGCAGCTCCGCTAGCTTGTCGCGATGGAGCTCGAGCGATGCCGTCAGACGCTCCACGCCATACTCGGCATATACCTGCTCGGCCCGTTGGTTGTATAGATTGAGGTTGAAGTCGCCGACCATCGGATAGCCGAATGGGGCAAAAGTGCGCGCTGCGCCGATATGCGTCACGAGCAACCCGTCCAGCGCCAGCTCGCCGTTCTCCAGCAAATGACCGTATTGCTCCATGTGCAGATCGGTCATCATCCGCGGCATCCCGAGCACGAGCTGCGTATCGCCCTTCTCGGCGGCCAATTGCTCGATATCCGCCTTCGTGAACGGTTGATCGGGGAGGAACACCTCGCCCGAGAGATAGACGACGTCGACGCCTTCAGCGATTGCCATCGACGCTTGCGCCTTGTTGTTCACCCGTACGGTCAGACGCGGCCGTCCCTCTGCCGGCCGTTCGACCGTCTGCAGCACATCGGCGACCTCGGCTACCTTGGCTGGCGTCAGCTCCCGCTCCGCTGTCGGCGTGCTGAACACCTTGCCCGTGCTGTAGAACACCCCGGTCCCTTCGTAGCGCCGGTTAATATTGTCCAGCCCCGGTTTGCCGAAGGCATAAGCCGTCGAGTAATCCCGCTTCCGGTTCTCATAGAGCTTGTCGGCGTCATGCACGCGGTTGAAGCCGACCGGATCGGCGAGGTAGCGATCGATCGCGTCGCCGTACGCCTCGACGATCATTCGGACCGCCTCGACGTCGCGCATCCGTCCCTCCAGCTTGAACGACGTAACGTTCGCCTCGATCAGCTCCGGGATATGCTCATACATATACATGTCTTTGGCTGCGAGCGGATATTCGGTCGGATAGACCTCGCCGTCCTTTTTGATGCGGTACGCCCAGCGGCAAGGCTTCATGCAGCGGCCGCGGTTGCTGCTCATGCCGTACAGGAACGAGCTGGCCAGACAGTTGGCGCCATGCACCGAGCACATATCCCCGTGGACGAAGTATTCCAGCTCCATCCCGGTCTTCAGATGCAACAGCTGCGCCGTCTTCAGATCCATCTCCCGGGATACGACGGTCCGGGTGACCCCGAGCTCCTGCAGCGCCAGCACCATGTCGGTATTGTGGGCATTCATCATGACCGAAGCATGAATAGGCAGCCTCAGACCGAGCTCGCGAACGAACGAGACGACAGCGAAGTCCTGGACGATGATCGCGTCGACGCCGATCCGATCCAGATAGCCGAGATAGTCGCCGAGCTGCTCCAGCTCCTGCGGACCGATCAGGTTGTTCACCGTCACATACACTTTTTTATCGAGGCTATGCGCCAGCTCGACAGCCTCCTTCAGCTGTTCGCGAGACAGATTATACCCTTTGCGGATCATCCGCATGTTGAACATCGAGCCACCCAAGTAGACGGCGTCGCAAGGCGCCTGTACGATTGTTTTGAAAATATCCAGCGTGCCCGCCGGGGCCAGCAGCTCGATCGGTTTTCCGTTCATCTCCCTTTTTCTCATAGCTGATCTCTCCTTTGCTGCGTTTATACCTTCATTCTAAAGGATGTGCGCCGAAAACATTGTGAAAATGATCACACAAAAGGAAAGAATAAACCTCACCATTAGCCGTCGATGGCGCACGCACGAAAAAAAGCGGCCAGCGCCGCGTTTGTACACGCAGAACTGACCGCTTGTATGATGATGCTAAGACTGTGCTGTAAGCTGCAGCAGCTGCCAGCTTAATATCTAGTAATTCCCGCCAAAAAACAGGCCGATCTCGCGCTCTGCGCTCTCTGGGGAGTCTGCGCCATGGATCACATTGCTGTCGACGATGAGGCCAAAGTCGCCGCGGATTGTTCCCGGCGCCGCTTCTGCCGGATTGGTCTTGCCCATCAGCGAACGCGCATTGGCGACCGCCTTGTCGCCCTCCCAGATCATCGCCAGCACCGGGCCGGAGGTGATGAAATCAATCAGCTCGCGGAAAAACTTCTTTTCCTTATGCTCGCGGTAATGCTCCTCGGCCATCGCTGTCGGGATCGTCATGAGCTTGATATCCTTTAGCACCAGCCCCTTCCTCTCAAAGCGACCGACGATCTCGCCCATCAATCCGCGCTGTACGCCATCCGGCTTCACCATCACAAATGTTCTTTCCATCGTAAACTCCCCTTTACCTTGATTAGTTGGCATTTCTGAGCAAGGCTTTGTTCGGCAGATAGTGCAGCGAACGAATGTAACGGATCGTCTGCGTCTTCACGCGCATGACGACCGAGTGCGTCTCCGCCCGCTGATCGGGCAAGTAGCGCACGCCGCCGAGAAACTCGCCCGGCGTCACTCCCGTCGCCGTAAAGATAACATCGCCGGTGCCGACCATATCATCCATCCGCAGCACACGTCGCGGCTCCGTGATCCCCATCGCCACGCAACGGTCGTACTGCTCCTGGTCCTCCGGCATGAGACGGCCCTGGATCTCGCCGCCCAGACACTTGAGCGCGGCAGCCGCCAGCACGCCCTCCGGCGCGCCGCCCGATCCGACATACAGATCGATGCCGGTCTCGGGAAACGCCGGCGCCATCGCCCCCGCCACATCGCCAGCGGAGAGGAACTTGATACGGACGCCCGCATCGCGCAGATCCCGCACCAGCTCCGCGTGTCGAGGCCGATCCAGCAGCATGACGGTCAGATCGGAGAGCGGCTTGCTCAGCGCGAGCGCCGCCTTCTCCACGGTCGTGCGGATCGGATCGCGGATGCTGAGCTTGCCTGCGAGCGCCGGACCTACCGCCAGCTTCTCCATATACATGTCCGGCGCATGCAGCAGTTGTCCTTGCGGCGCGATCGCCAGCACCGACATCGCATTATTGAGGCCCATCGCGACGATCTCCGTGCCCTCGAGCGGATCGACTGCGACATCAACCGCCGGTCCCTGGAGATTGCCCACCTGCTCGCCGATGTAGAGCATCGGCGCCTCGTCCATCTCGCCTTCGCCTATGACCACTGTTCCCTGAATCGTAATGGAATCAAACATCCGCCGCATCGCTTCGGTCGCCGCGCCGTCGGCGCTGTTCTTGTCGCCCCTGCCCATCCAGGGGGCTGCTGCCAGGGCAGCCAGCTCCGTCACCCGGACGAGCTCAAGTGCCAGTTCTCTCTCCATCCTGCTCCCCCCTATCGTCCGGATTGCAGCGAGCGCTCGCGCTCGTGCATCCAGCTCGTGATGATCCCTGCCGTCTCCTCGATCGCCCGGTCCGTCACATCGATGACCGGACAGCCGAGCCGCTTCATGACCGCTTCGGCATATTCCAACTCCTCGCGGATGCGCGCCTCCGAGGCGTAACGGGAGACGGCTGGCAGGCCCATCGTACGCAGCCGCTCGGTACGGATCTTATGCATCTGTCGCAGCTCCATCGTGAGGCCGACGATCAGCCGCTCCGGCGAAGGCATCAGCTCCGCAGGCGGCTTGACCTCCGGCATGAGCGGCAGGTTGGCGACCTTGATCCCCTTGTGCGCCAGATAGATGCTCAGCGGCGTCTTGGAGGTGCGAGAGACTCCGATCAGCACCACCTCGGCCTGCAGCAGCCCGCGCGCATCCTTGCCATCGTCAAAGTTGACCGCGAACTCCACCGCATCGATCCGCTGGTAATACGCATCGTCGAGCGTATGCAGCAGCCCCGGCTCGCGCCTCGGATAGCCGTTGAAGGTATCGATGTACGCCTGCATCATCGGTCCCATCACATCGACGATCCGCACGCCGCGCTGCTTCGCCTCCTCCTTCATCATCTCGCGCAGCTCCGGCTGTACCAGCGTGAAGGCAATGAAGCCGCCGGCATCTGCCGCCTCCTGAACGATCGAGACAATCTCCTCCTCCGTCCGGATCTGGCTATACCGTCGCAGCTGCACCTCTCCCGCCGCGAACTGGCGCATCGTCGCCCGCGCGACGGCCTCTGCCGTCTCGCCGACCGCATCTGAACAGACATAAATGTATCGCTGCTGCTTGGTCACTGCCTTGCCTCCTATTCCGTCGCTGTTACCAAATCCTTCAGAAGGTGAACGACATTCGTCTTCGTTACCCAGCCTACAGCCTCCGCGCCACCCTCCGCCTGCTCCAGAACCGGCAGACAGTCCAATTGATGGGCGATCATTTTGCGGATCGCTTCGGTGACCGGATCGTCGGGATGAACGGTGACAATATTCGGATAGCGGGTCATGACCATGCTGACCGGGATTGTCGCCGCACTGGCATTGCCCAGCGTAACCTTCAGCAAGTCCTTTGGCGTAACGATGCCCATAAATTGTTTCTGCTCGCCAACAATGAGCAGCGTGTTGGCATTCTCCGTAAACAACGCCACAACCGCATCATGGACGGACAAGCCTTCGCCGATACTGACCGGTATCCCCTGGACCTCGCGCACCTTCATCGACTTGAGGCCTTGAAGGGCAACATTGTCCTGCCGGTAAGCATTGCCCAGGAAGTAGCCGACCTTGGGCTTGGCGTCCAGCAGTCCGAGCATGACCAGGAGCGACAGGTCAGAACGCAAGGTCGGTCTGCTGACGCCCAGCAGCTCGGCCAACTGCTCGCCAGTAATCGGCGCGTGTTGCTTGACGATATCCATTATCTCCAACTGACGCGCTGACAGCTCGATGTCCCATCCCTCCTATATCCTACACACTTTTACGTGGATACCCTGTTTAAATCATGGATTCCTGATCGTATTGGCATGATTAATGTATCACATATATAAATAATGTACAATATATATCCTGCTCATTCGTATTACGTTGTTATTATCCTACACCTTCCACGTATTCCCTGCTGTGACGTTGGTCACTTGGGCTGCTGCAAGTGTCCGGAGACAGACATAAGAAAAGAGCCCTGTCGAGGCAATCCCTCCAAGGCTCCAAACAATCGTCAGTTCATCGGTTCACTGGTCATCTCGATAAACGTATCAATATCCCGTATAGCCAGCCCAACAGCGCTTCGCCAGAAATCCGGCTCCTCCAGGGAGACGCCCAGATGCTTGCGAGCCAGCTCCTCCACCGTCATCACGCCAGTATCCCGCAGCAGCAGCGCATAACGCTCCGCGAACGCCTGCCCCTCCTCGAGCGCCCGCGCATAGATGCCGGTGCTGAACAGGTAACCGAAGGTGTAGGGGAAGTTGTAGAATGGCACATCGGTCAGGTAGAAATGCAGCTTGGACGCCCAAAACGTCGGTTGCACGGTCCCGAGCACCCCGCCAAACGCCTCCTGCTGCGCCTCGTGCATCAGCTCATTGAGCTCCTCCGCCGACAGCGTACCCTCGCTCCGACGGGCATAAAACGCTTGCTCGAACCGGAAACGGGCGTAGATGTTCATAAAGTAGGCCACCGTCCGCTGGATCTTGTCGTCGAGGAGCGCCAGCTTCTCCTGCGGGTCCTCCGCCAGCTGCATAGACGAATCGGCAACGATCAGCTCGGCAAAGGTCGACGCCGTCTCGGCCACATTCATCGCGTACTCCTGGGCCATCGGCGGCAAGCCCTCCATCACATGCTGGTGGTAGGCATGCCCGAGCTCATGCGCCAAGGTCGCCACGTTGGAGGCGGTGCCGGAGTAGGTCATGAAGATCCGCGTCTGTCCCGTCTTCGGAAACGAGGTGCAAAAGCCGCCCGGCCGCTTGCCTGGACGATCCTCTGCCTCGATCCAGCCCTCGCGGAAGGCCATCTCCGAGAACTCGGCCAGCCCCGGATCGAAGCCGCGAAAGCGATCGACAATAAATTGCGCAGCCTCGTCGTACGAGATCGTCCGGCTCGCCTCGCCGATCGGCGCCTCGACATCATGCCAGTCGAGCCGCTCGAGCCCGAGCAGCTCCGCCTTGCGCTGCAGATAGCGCAGCAGCACCGGCCGACTCTCCTCGATCGCCGCCCACATTGCTGACAGCGCCGCTTCGCTCATCCGGTTCATGTGCAGCGGCTCCTGCAGCACCGACTCCCAGCCGCGACGACGGTACAGCTGCAGACGGAAGCCCGCCAGACGGTTGAGCGCCTCCGCACACAGCGTCGACTGCTCGCCCCATACACGCTCCCACTCCTCGAATGCGGCCGTCCGCACAGCGCGATCCGTATGGGAGAGCAGATTATGCATCTGTCCGGCTGACAGCAGCTGCGGTTCGCCCGCCTCGGGCGGCGAGGCGAAGCGGGCGCCGGCGACGATCGTGTTGTACAGCTCGCCCCAGCCGTGATAGCCGTCGACCGCCAGGCTGCTGACGAGCGCCTCCTGAGCCGGCGGCAGCTTCAGCCGCGCCAGCTCGCGACGCTCCGTCAGATAGAAGGTCGCCCCGTCCAGCTCCGGTTGCCCGACCCAGGCCGACCATCGCTCGTCGGAGAGCGAGAGCAGCGCCTCGTCGAAGCTGGTCAACGCACTTCCCAACTCGGCTGCCAGCGACTGTACCCGGTGCTGCAGCCGGGACGCTTTCGTATCTGCCATCTGCTCGGCCATCAGGCAAGAGACATAAGACTCGGCCTCTCGGATCCGCTCAAGGATCGACTGCACCTTGGCCGTCCAGCCAGACAATTGCGTCTCTGTGGCCGACTGTGACCCATCCGCTACCGCCGACGCCAGCGCCCCGATCTCGAACGTCAACGCGTCCAGCTCGGCAGCGAACGCAGCCGATTCCGAGCCTCCTGCAAAAAACACATCCAAGTTCCATTTCATCGGCAGTTGCTTCTCCATCCTCATTCTCCTCCCTTTCGTCCCTTGCTACCGACATATCGTTGTCCGGTCGATTTGCGCATCTGCGGCAACCGGTGTATAACTAAACTATGTCCTGCCGGTTCGTCTGCGAACCGAGCCCCTATCAGGAGGTATGTATCTATGTCCCGACCGCTCCAAATCTCGGCCGACACCGCCGTCAAGCTGTCCAAGCAGCTCGGCGTGCCGATCGAGCATCTCATGCATATGCCGCGCCACATCCTGCTGCAGAAGATGGCCGAGCTGGCCGCCAAGGAAAGCGCCGAAGCCGAAACGAAGGACTCATCTGAAACATGATCCCATTTGAACGTTGTCTACCCTATGACCAGGCGATGGGCGATCTATTCCTGCCGGAGTGCCCCTTCTGCGGCGAGGAGCAGGTGCTGCTGCCGATGAAGCCGCTCGAGCTGCCGGAGATCCGCGACGGTCGCAAGCGACTGCTCGTCTTCCCCTGCTGTCGCAACAAAGTGACGCTGCTCGATGCGGACAACGACTACCTGCTGACGGATACCGTCATTCGCCGGACAGGCGGCTGAGCCTTCGGGCTTCCGCCCGTCTCCGCGATGACCGCGTCACCCACCGCTACCACGTGTCTTCGCGATGGCCGCGTCACCCACGGCTACCGCCTGTCTTGGCGATGCCGCTTCGCCTCACGCTCCCGCCCGTCACTGCGATTGCTGCATCTCCTCCGGCATCTCCAGCTTCTTGGCCAGCATGTCCTCCCTCAGCAGCTGCCACTGCTCGCGCGACGCCCGGATCATCGCGGCATCGACGATCTTTTTATTATGGATGACGCGCGAGAACCACTTGACCGACTCATATGGCTCGTCCAACCGACGATACAGCTCGCCGATCAGATACATCAGCCTGGCGTTGTTCACCGACACGCCCTCTACCTCGTACACCCGCACATAAGATTCCAACGCGAAGCGAAGGAAGCGCAGCTCCTGCTCGGTCTGCTCGCGGTAGCGGTACAGCCAGGCGAGATGATGGAGCAGCCCGGCGATGATGCGCTCCTTGTCGCGGACCGTCTGCGCGCACAACAGTGCCAGCTTGTAGCTCTCCAGCGCCTGCTCCCAGCTCCGCTCGCCGCCATAGTCGCGGGAGGTCCAGCCGCTGCCGAGCTTCTCCCGATAGAGACGCTTCTGCGCGTCGTTCAGCACAGCGATCGAATTCTCCGTGGAGGCGAAGCCGCAGCCAGGACAGACCCGGACGACGTAGTAATCCGGATTATGCCCTTCCTTGTAGTAAGCGCAAAAATCACTGTCCGTGCGGAGCGCCTTCTTGAAGCTCTGACGCACCCGCGACGTCTCGAACGTCCGCTCGCAGCAGATGCACTCAGTCTTGATGGTGTACAGCGGCTCCAGCACCTAATCGTCCTCCTCTTCGGTATTAATGAAGTGAAAGGCAGGTCCCGATAGACGCTCCAACACGATCTCGCGCAGCTCGGCCTCGATCCCGACCTCCTCGAGCGCCCGTCGCATGCAGTCCAGCCACGCCAGCGCGCGCTCGCGATTAATCGGGAACGGCATATGGCGCGCCCGCATCATCGGATGGCCGTACTCGTCCGAATACCGCATCGGTCCGCCAAAAAACTGCGTCAGGAACAACGTCTGCTTATCCATCACCGGCGTGATATCCTCCGGGAACAGCGGTCCGAGGAGCGGATGCGCCTGCACCTTTGGATAAAAGGCCTCGACAATTGCCCGGATGCCCGTCTCTTCTCCAACCGCTTCGTATATCGTTTGTTTGATGTTCATTTCGTGTCAGATCCCCAATGCTATTCATTACAGCCGCCACCTTCCGGCGTCCGCGAGTGAGACTATTATACCATACCGTCCGATGCCAAGATACCGAAGACACAGATTGTCGCACGCCAAAAACACACAGCCTGCATCATCAATAGAAGTGACGCTGTGTGTGAACTTACGATATGAACTTAAAGCCCGGACGACAACCGCCCTAGTAGCTGCTCCATTCCTCTTCTCCCGAGGCGGGCTGCGACTGGCGGATCACAAAAGCAAACAGGCAAGCCAGCAAGCCGACGACAAAAGCCATCTGCATCCCTCCATCTGTTCGTGATAGTTCTATTGTAGCATACCCTTTTTTAAAAATCAGTCTTTTTTTGCAAGCGTTTTCTATTTTTCGCATGCCAATTGTTGCTTTTGGAGGTGATGTTTGTCCAAGGCTTGGCATATATCTAAGCTAATCAGGTTGTCCGGATAGGTCATCAATAGCCGCAAGGGAGGGATATGCTGTGCTGCGACGATTGATCCATCCCGCCCTATGGTCGGCCATGCTGGCCTGCTCGCTGACGCTGCTGCTGGCCCTCTACCCCGAGGCTGCGCTGTCCGCCTCGATCCGCGGGATCGCCATTTGGTGGGAGGTGTTGTTCCCATCGCTGTTTACGTTTTTTGTGCTCTCCGAGATTTTGCTCGGCTTTGGCGTCGTCCATTTTTTCGGGACGCTGCTCGATCCGCTCATGCGCCCGGTATTCCGTATCCCCGGCATCGGCGGCTTTGTTATGACGATGGGCTTCGTCGCCGGCTACCCGGTCGGCGCGCGTCTCACCTCGCAGCTGCGCGAGCAGGGGCTGGTCAATCGTAGCGAGGGCGAGCGGCTGGTTGCCTTCACCACCTCGTCCGATCCGATCTTCCTCGTCGGCGCCGTCTCGGTCGGCTTCTTCCATAATGTCGCGGTCGCGCCGCTGCTGGCGGCTGCCCACTACGGCTCGGCGATGCTGGTCGGCATCCTCATGCGCTTCCACGATCGCCACGTCCCCGCTACGCCTGCGCCTGCAGATCAACCGGACCTCCGCCAGACCGAGACTCGTCGGCTGCAAGCTTCGCTGATCGCGATGCACAAGGCGCGATTGGCAGACGGGCGAACGTTCGGCACGCTGCTGCAGGATGCGATCCAGTCGAGCCTGCGGCTCATGTTCGTCGTCGGCGGCCTTGTCGTTTTCTTCTCGGTCATGATGGAGGTGCTCAGTCAGGCCGGGGCGATCCCCCGGCTCGCCGCTTCGATCGAAGCGCTCATGCAGCTATGCGGCCTCCCCTCCGTCCTCTCGGGGGCGATCGTCAGCGGCCTCTTCGAGGTGACGCTGGGCGCGCGCGAGGCCGGGATGGCTGGCGGCGCGCTGCTGCATCAGTTGGCGATCGCCGCCTGGGTATTGTCGTGGGGAGGATTATCGGTCCATGCCCAGATCGCCAGTCTGATCAGCCGCACCGGGATGAGGTATGGGCCGTTTCTCGCCGCGCGTCTGTTGCACAGCATCCTTGCGGTCCTCTTGGTCTATGTGCTGTGGGGTTGGCTGGGGCCCGTGTGACATTGTGTTTCCGGGCAATTTCGGCTATCATTCAGGGTAGATCAAGACGAGGAAGGGGCCGTTATTGTTGAGATATGCTGTACTGGACCGAGGGGACTCGCTCTCCCAAGGTCTCGCGGATAAACTACACCGACTGGCGGCGGACAAAGGATTTACACACGATCAGGACGAGCCCGAGATCGTTATCTCGATCGGCGGGGACGGCACATTGCTTCAAGCGTTCCACAGCTTTTTGCACAAGCTTCAACATGTATCCTTCATCGGCGTACATACCGGCCATCTTGGCTTCTACGCAGACTGGCAAGCCCATGAGCTCGAGGACCTGGTCGAACGAATGGCCACAGCCGAGCCATTCCTGGTACGCTATCCGCTTGCCAAGATCGAGCTGGAGACGACGGAGGGCAAGACCGAGTATCTGGCGCTGAACGAATTCACCCTCAAGGGCGTCAATGCGACCCTGGTCGCACAGATCAATGTCAACGACGAGCTGTTCGAGATGTTCCGCGGCGACGGCATCGTCATCTCGACGCCGACCGGCAGCACCGCGTACAACAAAAGCGTCGGCGGCGCTGTCCTGCATCCATCGATCCCGTCGCTGCAGATCGCCGAGATCGCTTCGATTAATAACCGCGTCTACCGGACGCTTGGCTCCTCGATCGTGCTGCCGGAGCATCATCATGTCGACATCATCTCCAAGAAGGAGCAGCGTCTGCTGCTCGCGATCGATCATATTAATATAGAGAGGGAGGACATCCACGCCATCCGCTGCAGCGTCTCCGATCAGCGGATCCGATTCGCCCGTTATCGTCCGTTCCCGTTCTGGAACCGGGTGCGCGAGGCATTCCTTGGCTACGATGTACGATAGATGAAAGAACTGCGCATGTATCTGAAGTTCGTCAAGCCCTACAAGGGGCTTGTCGCGCTCACGCTCGCGATCGGGATGATCAAATTCGCAATCCCGCTCCTGCTGCCCTTGTTCCTGAAATATGTCATCGACGATATCCTGATGGCCGACAAGCCCGCCGCCGATCAGATCAGCCAACTGCTGACGGTGATCGGGCTTGCTTTTGTGCTGTTCATCATCGTCCGTTATCCGATTGAATATTACCGTCAATACTATGCCCAGCTAACGACGAGCAAGATCCTGTTCGATCTTCGCAACAAGCTGTACGCGCACTTGCAAAAGCTGTCGCTGCGCTTCTATCAGAGTCGCAAGAGCGGCGAGATCATCTCCCGTATGGTCAACGACGCCGAGCAGACCAAGGCGATCGTCGAGACGGGGCTGATGAATGTGTGGCTGGACATCTTCACGCTGACGATTGCGATCGTCATCATGGCGACCATGAATGTGCCGCTGACGCTGGTCGCCATCCTCGTGCTGCCGTTCTACGGCTATGCCGTCAAGAAGCTCTACAAGCGGCTGCGCGACTACTCGCGCAATCGCTCGGCGGCGTTGGCCGATATGCAAGGTTATCTGAATGAGCATGTGAATGGCATCCCGGTCGTCAAGAGCTTCACGCTGGAGAGCTACGAGCAGGAGCAGTTCGGCCAGAAAAACGGCCACTTCCTGAGCCGGGCGATCGCCCTCACCAAGTGGAACGCCTTGACGACGGGCATCATCAATACGCTGACCGAGCTGTCGCCGCTGCTGGTGCTCGCGTACGGAGGCTACCTCGTCATCACGAAGGACCTGTCGCTTGGGGAGTTCGTCGCCTTTTACGGCTACCTGGACCGGCTGTATACACCGCTGCGGCGACTCGTCACCGCCTCGACGACGCTTACCCAGGCCTCGGCCTCGCTCGAACGCGTCATGGAGCTGCTCGCCGAGCCGGCCGATGTCATCGATGCTCCCGATGCCCGCGAGCTGACCGAGGTCCGGGGAGCGGTCGAGCTGACGAATGTGTCGTTCCGCTATCGCGAAGACAATGACTGGGTGCTCCGCGACGTCAGCCTGCGCATGGCCCCAGGCGAGACCGTGGCGCTGGTCGGGATGAGCGGCGGCGGCAAATCGACGTTGATCAGCCTGCTGCCGCGCTTCTACGACGTGCAGGAGGGCGAGATCCGCATCGACGGCCACGAGCTTCGCCAGCTGACGATCCGCAGTCTGCGCGCGCAGATCGGCATGGTGCTGCAGGACAACATCCTGTTCAGCGGCAGCGTGCGGGAGAATATCCTGCTCGGCAACCCCGGCGCCACTGAGGTGCAGATGCGCGAGGCGGCGCGGCGCGCCAACGCCGAAGCGTTCATCACGGCGCTGCCGGAGGGCTACGACACCGAGATCGGCGAGCGCGGCGTCAAGCTCTCGGGCGGCCAGAAGCAGCGGATCGCGATCGCCCGCGTCTTCCTCAAGGACCCGGCCATCCTTATCCTCGACGAGGCTACATCGGCGCTCGACCTCGAGTCCGAGCAGTTGATCCAGATAGCGCTCAAGGAGCTCGCTGCGTACCGGACGACGATCATCGTCGCGCATCGCCTCTCGACGATCACCCATGCCGACCAGATCATCGTCATGGAGCACGGCGCCATCGTCGAGCAGGGCAAGCACGACGAGCTGATGCGGCGGGACGGAGCCTACGCGAGGCTGTATAATGTGCAGCATCTATAGACGGGGGGGGACGGGAGTTGAGCCGCGAGGTCTGGCAGAGAGGTGGGTCGTGGGAGTTGACCGAGAGGGACTCAGGGAGCTGGCTAGATGAGCTAACCGTGGGCGCTGACTGAGGGGGCTGACCGGAGGGGGCGACCGGGGGAGTTGACCGCTGCTCCATATGAGCTCCCATGACCAGTATCGCCTTACGGCAGAGGAACAAAAGTGCACTTGAAGGCGACAACCTGGAGGAGGCACTCAGCATGGCCCAGGAAGCCCTGGCGCTTCACCTTTACGGAGTGGAGCGAGACAGCGATGTCCATTCCAAGTCCATCAAGCCCGTTCACGAACCTGATACCATTACGACGCCGAGAAAGGCGCGTTCGTGAACGTGGCCACGGCTAAAACTGCTCCGATCCGCGATGAGCTGCAAAATCGGACCGTGAAGAAGACACTGACGATCCCTCAATGGCTCAATTGATGAAGCTGAAGCTGCTGGCCTCAACTTCTCGCAGACACTTCAATCTGCTTTAAAAGAGAAGCTCGAGTTTCCGAACAGAACAAACTGAACATGATTTATATCGCCCGGCGAAAGCTGGGCTCTTTTTCGTCTACGGCCATCCGTTAGGCAGCGTCATACTCCCAGCCCTCCCCATGTTTCCCCTTCTTTTTTCGTGAAGCCAGATAATGCGAAGCCAACAAAAAGAGCTCCACCCAGAAAAATGAGTGACGCCCGTCGTATGAGCTTATGCGCTTACCACCACTAGGAACAGGCTATCTTATGGACAGATATCTCATCCTTGCTTATCATGCCAATAAAATTGCTCACGTAATGAATAAGGTCATCATCACGTAAGCAAGCTTTTATTTTTTCTTCCAGAGAGTAACAAGATAATATCCTAGAACAACGACACAAAGAGCAAGAAGGATGTTTGATAGCAGCTCGTTTTGTATTCTGACTACGTATGCACATAGCCCCGCCGCAATAATCATTGCCACATTCTCTACTCTATTTTTTTGTTGTTTCGAGTCAAGCTGTCTTACTATTCTGATACAAACCAACAACAATATTATTACTGTGGCAATGATCACCAATGTATGCATGAAGTCCATCGGCTACTATCTCCTTCTTTTATCAGAGTTCCTCCGCCGACTAAAGGGAAGGTTTGGGACGGCGACCGCCTGGAAGACTACGGTGGCCCACTCGATCGTCACAGCAAGTACACTGTCCGGATCACCGAGATGTACTATGTTTCAAGCCAATATCAGTTCTACATTCGGCGGGATGGCTGATCGCCTTCCTGCCTGACAATATCATAATAACACGGATTTATGGACGATATCGGCCATAGAGCGGCCATAAAGCAGACATTTATTTCATACGAGGAACTAAATCACCTGACGGTGACTTAGCTTACTAGCCGCGACTACTCTGTCGCCGGCTTTTCCTTTCTCACCAATTTTCCACTACCCTTGCACTCGTATCTGGCATATCCCATATCTTTCGTGCCGCAACGGGTCTCTTTCTTTACCGCCTCCGGGATGGCGAGCTGCAATTCTTCGGGGAACTGATTTGCATGGAGATCCCAGAACCTTGAAAGTGATCCTTTAAAATTTGTTTGACTAAACCTCGCTTCTTCAATGGTTCACCTCTCTCCATCCCCTCCTATTTAGTCGGCCATTTTATCCACAATTTAGGATGTTGCATAATTTCCCAATCAACAAAAAAAAGGTAATCCCGAGGCTGCCCTCTGGATCACCATTTTTGTTTTGCCTACGCTTAGGTTCTGCTTTGTCCCGTCCGCGCTTCTTGTGCTTGTCCGTCTCTTTTCTTGTCTTCCTGCGGCTTGTCCGCGCCGCCTCTCGCTTCGCGAGGCTTAGGCTCCTGAGGCTTGCCGCCGCTCTGCTGCGATTGCTGACCTGGACGACCCTCGTGACCGGAACGGCCTTCGCTGCGAGCGGAACCAGCGGTCATCGCGCCGCCCGATTTATGGTCCTGGTTGCGCGCTCCGCCCTGGTGGCCGCCGCCTTGGCCGCCTGATCTGCCTTCGCCCTGTCTGGCACCGGCGGGATGAGCAGACGCAGGCTTGCCCTCTTGGGCACGCCCTTCCTGAGACCGACCTTCCTGGCCTCTTCCTTCTTGCGTTCGACCTTCCTGGCGTTTGCCGTCAGCCGGTCGGCCTTCCTGGCCCTTCGCTTCCTGGCCCTTCGCTTCATGCGCTCGGCCACCTTCGTGGCCTCTGGACTCGGAGGCTCTGCCTTCATGCCCCTTGCCTTCGGCGTTACGCGGCTTGCCGCTCGAGCGCGAGCCGCGGTTGCGCGACTTATAGGGACGCTGCCGTGGCCCGGAGCCGCCTTGACCTTGCGGCGCGCCTTGGCCGCCCGTCGCCGCGACAGGCTCCGATACTGCCGCGATAACCGCAGCCGGCGGAGCGTGACGCTCGGACAGTCCCGGCTCGGACAACTCGATCAGCTCGCTTTCGTCCGAGTCGCCGCCCTCCTTGCCCGGGTCGTTCTTTTTGGCAGTCCCCGTCTTTAGCAGCACGAAGTACGGGCAGCCGAAGTTGCAATATTCGCTTATATAGTCGGACATAAACGTGAAGCTCGTGTCCTTGGTCGCCTTGGGATGACTATCGCGGTAAAAACCTTTGAGCCGCAGCTGTCCATAGCCCCAGTCCCCGATAATATAATCGTAGCGCTCCAACACATCGCTGTATCGGTTGCGGAACGCTTCCGCATTCCAGGCGGTCTTGTACTCATGCACCAGCTCGAATGTACGTCCTCCGATATGAATCAAAGCCTATCCACACTCCTTCTACGAATCCATCCGGCCATGCGGAGCGGCTTCATGCTCTGGCTGTCGACTGCGCCTGCTCCGCCGATTTCACTTGCTCATGGGCATGATAGGAGCTGCGTACCATCGGTCCGGACTCGACGTGGCTGAAGCCGCGGGCCAGTCCTTCCTCCTTCAGCTTGGCAAACTCGTCGGGATGCACATAACGCTCGATCGCCAGATGGTTCGGCGTCGGCTGCAAGTATTGGCCCAGCGTCAGGATGTTGCAGTCCACGGCGCGCAGATCGTCCATCGCCTGCAGGATCTCGTCATATTCCTCGCCGACGCCAAGCATGATGCTCGACTTGGTCGGGATCTTCGGCTGCATCTCCTTGGCGCGGCGGATTAGCTCCAGCGAACGATGATACTTCGCCTTGGCGCGCACGCGATCGGAGAGCCGCTCGACCGTCTCGATATTATGATTGAGGATGTCCGGCTTCGCATCCATCACGACCTGCAGCGCATCCTTGTTCCCCATGAAGTCGGGAATCAACACCTCGACGCTGCAGAACGGCAGCTTGCGACGGATCGCCTTGATCGTCTCGGCGAAGATCATCGCCCCGCCGTCAGCCAGATCGTCGCGCGCGACCGAGGTCACGACGCAGTGCTTCAAGCCCATCTGCACAGCAGCATCGGCGACGCGCTCCGGCTCCTGCAGATCGAGCTCGGTCGGCATCCCGGTATTAACCGCGCAGAAGCGGCAAGCCCGCGTGCAGATGTCGCCCAGGATCATAAAGGTGGCCGTACGGTTCGCCCAGCATTCGTAAATATTCGGACAACGCGCTTCCTCGCACACGGTGTGCAACGTTTTGGAGCGCATCATGTCCTTGATTTCCTTATAATTGCCGTCGGTCGTCAGCTTGATCCGCAGCCATTCTGGCTTGGGCAGCTTTTCACGTTGTTTCGTGCGCATGGGAGCATTACCTGCCTTATTTGTATTCGACGACGCCGCATGGCGTCCGTTTGTGGGGTATTCCAATCGTCACATCTCGTCTATTATAACATGAATCGGATAAAAACCAATGATTTGAAGATCATAACATGTAGACGAAATCCCGCATGCTTGCGGGACAATCCCGATCAGGAGGTGCTTATCCTTGAGGCAATGGAATACGTCCGGCCGCCGAATCGCCGCTGCGGCGCTAACCCTCTCCCTGCTGACGATATGCTCGGCAAATGGAGCCTGGGCAGCTGCCCCGGACGAGCGGGATCAGTTGTCCGCACTCATCGCAGTCCCGACCGCAACCATGGCTTTCCCGTTTGCAGCCGCAGCTGCTCTCTCCGCCACGATAGAGCAATATTCGAGGGGGATGGCGGAAACTGCGCTCACGAGTAATAACGAAACGCAGACGGCACCTTCTGCCAAAGAAACGCCTGCGGTCAACCAGGACCGAAGCCAGTTATTCGCTCAACGTCGCAGCTTATTCGAGCGAATGAGCGCGGTGACGACGATTCCGTGGTATTACTTCGCCGCGATCGATCAGTACGAGCGCACGCTTAACAAAGCGCTCCCGAAGAAACGGACAGCCAGCGGCCAGCTCCTGGCCATCTACATCCCGCCGGAGGAATGGGCCGGAGCGCTCAATCCCCATCCCGACGACGAAGCGCTCGCAGGCATCGCCATGTTCGGCGGCATCGGCCGCGACGGCAACGGCGACGGCAAGGCGAGCCGGGACGACGATGACGACCTGCTCTACACGATCGCCAGCTACGTCTTGAAGTCGGGGACGAACGAGGAGGACTTCGGCATCGGCTTGTGGGACTACTATCATAACACTCGCGCCGTCCAGCGCATCACCCAGTTCGCCAAGGTGTACCAGACCTTCGGCAAGCTCGATCTGTTCGAGCACGCCTTCCCTGTCCCCGTCGGCACCCGCTACTCCTACCGCAGCACCTGGGGCACAGGGCGGAGCTGGGGCGGCTATCGCATCCACGAGGGCACCGACATCTTCGCCGATTACGGGCTGCCGGTACGCAGCACCTGCTATGGCATCGTCGAGATCAAGGGCTGGAACCCTTACGGCGGCTGGCGCATCGGCATCCGCGATCTGGACAATGTCTACCATTACTATGCGCATCTGTCCGGCTACGACAAGACAATCAAGGTCGGCGATGTCGTCACTCCCGGTCAGGTGCTGGGCTGGGTCGGCAGCTCGGGCTACGGCAAGCCGGGCACCCAGGGCAAATTTCCGCCGCATCTGCACTACGGCTTGTACCGCGACCGCGGGCTCGTCGAGTGGGCCTTCGACCCGTACCCGTCGCTGCGCGCGTGGGAGCAGAGCGACCGCAAAAAGAAGAAGGGAAGCGGCTAGCGCGCCGCTTCCCCTCCCTTACCTTCTCCCCAGTACAGACGCTATGAATTTACAGGAAATACCCCTTCGTATTCCTCCATCGTCAGCTGTTGTTGATGAAGCTCAGACGCCAAAGCCTCACCCACATATCTCAGATGCCAAGGCTCATACTTATATCCCGTGATATGCTCTTTTCCCTTCGGATATCGGATAATAAAACCAAAGCGATACGCATTCTTGTCCAGCCACTCTGCCTCCGGCCTGTCTGCAAAGCAGTCTGTTGCCGCGCAACTGCCGTCTGCGCCAGTCACATCGATTGCCAGTCCTGTTTCATGCTCGCTTGTTCCGGGATAAGCGCTATAGGTCTGTGCTTTCTCCAAGCCATGCCTTTTGACATAACCTTCGAACAGTTGCTTTTGACGCGCATGCGATCGATAAGCGGATACGCCGGCTAACGGAAGTCCCCCCTCGCTCGCTGCAGCGAACAGTGTTTCGAGGGCTTGCGCCGCTTCCTTTCGCATCATCCGTTTTTCGATCTTGTCGTCAAATATAAATCGGACTTCGGGATATACAAGATCGTCAGGAGTATACCCTTCCGGAAGGGGATTCTGCTTGTTGATCAACGCAGTTAAAGCTTCCACATCGACATCGGCATCGCTCTCCTGCACTCCGCTCGTTGTTCCCTGTTCCACGATTAGCCAGCTCTCCGCTAGTTCGACTGCTTCAGGACTATCTTTAAGCACAAGGTCGGATGAATCGCATGCGGACAAAAGCAAAGCCACCGCCAAGACTTCCATATAGAGAGAGGATAACCTTACCCTTTTACAACTCCTTTTCATTCATCGAGATCCTCGCTTTCTGCTTGATGCTCCGCATTATAGACTCCGTTTGAATCATAGTTGCATCTGGCTTGTATCGAGGAAGAATCATCTCCAAATTTCCTCAAGGTGAAAACAAAAAAACTCCAAACGATAAAACGATCGCTTGGAGTTACCTTTATAGTAGAGGTTGAAAATTGGCATCATTCATGCCTTGAGATACCTCATTAAATAGCCGTGTGAAAAGATATATACTGTAATCAAAATTGTATGCTGCGACGAGACAAGTCTGTAATTATAAGCCTCGTAACTTCTACTAATATCCAGAAATTTCCCATCCTTTTCCATATAATAATCTATCAGTACTCTGTTTTTATTTTCCACGACTTCAAGACCAAGATAAGAGCTCCAGGATTCGATCAGCTTTTTGCCGTCCATTTCAATCGGCTTCTCAGATAACCCTGTATACAACAGAACCTTCCCCGTCGCATCATCCAAATAAAGCTCGCCCTTATCACCATTGTGTTGAAAGTAAACCGTCCATAATACAGCCTGAATGCCAGGATCGTCTCGCTTTGTATACAAGGCAACATTCATATCATACAAGAAGAATCGCTCGTCTTCAAAAGCCTGGAGGATTTCCAGCTTGGACAGCTTATGCGCCTCCTCCATAAACCTCCCCCTGGCCGTTTGTTCATCGAACCGGATACCTGACTCAAGACTGACCTTTTCTATATCCGTCGATTCCTCCGACAGGAGCTGCAAGCTGTTCCACAGGGAAGGTTCGCTCTCTTGAACAAGAGGCTGCAAAGGCCTCAGCTGGACGATGCCGCTCGTATCTCGATCTGAAACAGAAGTAATCCATTCCGGCAGGAACAGGCTGGTCAGAAGCGCCAGCAATGATAAAGAAATGGCCATGAAAAGCTTGACGCTCCCCTTCATTCCTCAGCACCTCCTGCAAACTCGATAAACACACGGGTGCCTTGCCCCAGACGAGAATCAATTCTCATGATTCCTTGGAACAATGCGACAATCTCGCTACATAAAGCGAGACCGATGCCGAAGCCCGAGCCGCCGCCTCTCGCCTTGTTCACCGTATAGAAAACCTCTGTCACGCGAGACACCTCCTGCTCTGGAATACCTTTGCCATTATCTTCAACGACGATCGTATACTTCCCTTCAGCCGTCATCTGACCCGATACCGTAATCTGATGATTATGCGGTTCCGGAAGAGCCGCTTTTCTGGCATTGTCGATCAAGTTCACGAGCAGCGAAGTCATGAGATTGGGTTCGACATGCAGGATCGCAGCCTCTGCGTACACTACAAAAGCAACCCCTTCCCGTTGAAGGATCAGCCCCATCGTCTGTTGCAGGCTATACAGCAGCTTTTGAATGCTTACTGGCTGAATGTCGAAGCTGCGATTTTGCACGACGAACAGCTCCAGCAGCTTGGATGAGAGGGTCTCCATCCTTTTCCCTTCCGTAATGATATAATTCGCAGCGAGCATTTTTGTTTCTTCTGTCAATTTTTTTGATCGCAGCATATCGGCATACCCGATAATAGAAGTGAGCGGCGTCTTTAATTCATGCGCGACGCTGCCGATAAAGTCGCGCTGCCGCAGCGTTGTATACTCCAGCTCGCGTATTTTGGACTCCAGACGCCCCGCCATTCTATTGAAATCCGTCGCCAGCATCCCGACTTCATCGTTTGTTGTGACGGCTGCTCGCTCTTCATAATTCCCTTTCGTTATTTCCTGAGCAGTCTTCGCGAGCTTCTTTAGCGGCAACAGCGTCCAAGTCGTGATAAAAAACAGGATGATGCCGTTAATAAGCACTATCGCCACCACCAAACGGCGATATAGCGAAAAGACATCGTGCCGATCTGAAAAAACGGAGCTCACATCTCGCACAGTCTCGATATACAGCTTGTTGCCGTCGCTCTGCTCCACGGACGAAATGACCTGGATGTAGGCCTTCCCGTGACTATGCCAGGTATTATACACTATCGTATTGTCCGGAATTGGTCCTCGATAGTTTCGTTCAAAATTCAAATCGCCTTGCATTGCCAAAGCCTTGTCCTCAGCATCAGAGATTCGTATCGACAAAAAGGGAGTCGAAAAATGAGCAATCACAGATTGGAGGAGGTGGAGTCGCCTTGATGAATCCAATCCATCAGACGAGCTATAGGGAAGCGCAGTTGCAACGTAGCTGCGAAGCATTTCATTTTCCTTCAACGCCAAGTTTCGTTCCTTGTCAAAAGCCGACTGAAACACAACGGCAATGAGGAAATAGCCGCCAATGCTAAAGGTCATCATGGTCATGACGAGCGTTGTGAAGAACATTTTCCAGGTTAGCTTCACGACTCCAGCTCCAGTCGATAACCCACCTTATATACTGCAGCTATGCGGTGCTCCCAGCCCAGTTTTTTTCTTAATCGCTGAACATGAAGGTCAACCGTGCGGCTATCTCCCCGTTCTTCCTCCCCCCACACCTTTTCATAAATTTTATCTCGGACTAACGCAATATTTTTATTCTGCACAAAAAGCGTTAGCAGCTCAAATTCCTTTTTCGTCAAAGCAACGTTCTCCTCGTTCTTTTGGACCGTTCTTGCTTGCAGATCCAACGTGACGTCACCGATTGTAAAAATCCATTGGCCCAGGTTATATCGGCGCAGCACCGCCTCTACGCGCGCCAGCAGCTCGATGATTTCAAAAGGCTTGGTCAAATAATCATCCGCGCCCAGTCTCAAGCCCTTTACCCGATCCTCCACCTGGGATTTGGCTGTGACGAAAATGACCGGGATAAGCAATGGCTTCACATACTCCATAATGTCATAGCCGTCGAATGCGGGAAGCATCACATCCAGCAAAACCAAATGATACGGGCGCTGCTCAAGCAAACGAATAGCCTCGCCTCCATCAAACGCACAATCGCAAAAGTAACCGGCATCCGACAGATTCAAACGGATTAAATCGGATATCGGCTGCTCATCCTCTACAATCAATATGCGAATCATTCGAATCCCCCTTCGATCGCAGACCTGTCTCATCTTCTATTGTAACGAAAAGTTGTATCCTAGTTGTATCTTCTAACGATAATCCTAGTCGGGGTCAATCATCTAGATGAGCGCAGCCTTTAACTTCTATTATCTCCAGCCAAAAAGAAGGGAAGCGGCTAGCGCGCCGCTCCCCTTCTTTATTTTTGCTATACCTACAATTCAAAGCGCCCAGAGGCCAACTCTCCGGAGAGAGGACCTCTGGGCGCACACGATTATGGCTGGGGCTGCTGCGGTTGCGTGCCCTCGATGATGCCGCTGCGGCGCTCCTCGAGCCGCTCCATCGGGACCGCGATATTGGGCGCGCCGCCGGCGCTGCTGCCGACCGGATTGCCCTTGTTGTCGTAATAATACATCGGCACGTCGCCGACGACGAGCAGATAAGAGATCGGGATCTCCGCCTCGACGATCTGCGGCTTCGTATCGAACGGGATGATGATCGCCACCTCGGTCGTCACCCGGATATACACCTCGACGAGCACATTGTTGATGCCCACATCCTCCTGACGGGTGTGCAGATCGGCTTTGACCGCGCCCACCGGCTCGAAGCGCACCGGCACGCGCGGACCAAAGGAGGAGAGGATCGCGCTGCCAAGCGCCCGGCCGATCGGGATGCGCTCGGGGACATTCTTCACATCCTGCAGCGTCGTCTGCACCGTGTTGATCGTCTCCGAGGTGATGCGCATATGCTCCGTATAATTGATCGCGAAGCCCGACACCTTGCCGCTCTCGCTCATCTTCCAATCGATCAGATCCTCCAGCCCCTCGCGTCCGGCCACTTGCTCGCTGATCGCCTTGTTGATCGCTTGCGTGGCCACCTGCTTCACCCGCAGCTCGGCGATATTCATGAGCGGCGGCCGCAGATTGCGCTCCATGAAGATGAAGAACTGGAAGGAGAGCAGCATGATCGCGATCAGAATGATCCATAGCCATCTCCGTCGTCGCTTGCCGCGCGGCGGCTTGGCGGCGGAGGACTTGAAGCGCGACGGCCTGGGCCGCCCCTGTCCGCCCCCGAATCCGCCAATACCGACCCGCCATCGCGGTCTGCCCCATCTCGCCATCCGCATCCCCTCCTGTCGCAGCGCTAGCCCCGCATTCTCGTCCCGCTTTGTATCAGCTTATGCTCGGGAGGCGGCAAAAAGAAGGTCAACCCTGCTAATCGGTTGCTGTCGGGGCAGGTGCGCCGTTGCAACTGTCCTATGTCACGCTGGCTGCGCATGGCGAGTCCCTCGCGGGTATCGCAGCCTCTATGACGCTGTTCCTTCCACGGTCAGTTCGTAAATCGACCAATAAGAGCCGTACACATCCGTCTGCACCAGCTTCAGATAACGTGCCGCTCGCGGCTGCGCCACGACAATCGTTGTCGTCGTTTTCCCAAGGCCCGAAGCGACGGGATCGCCCCATTCTACGCCATCCTCCGACAGGTACAGCTCATAACGCTTGGGGAAGTCATACGGACTGGCGGACGTGTCCAGCATGATCCGGTGCACCGTGTACAGCGCGCCCATATCCACCTCGAAATATTGTCCTGGGCTCTGGGCTGCTCCGGTATCCCAGCGCGTCGCCGGGTTCCCGTCCAACGCGCGCTGCGCCTGTCCCGACCGGTGCGAGGCGGAGGCGGTCCAGTCGCTGCGGTCAAGCTTATACGGCGCGAGCTGGCCTGGCGTCGTCAGGCGCGCTTCGATGGACATGCCTACTGCGCTGCTTCGGGTCGCGCTCAGCCGATAGCTATAGAAGGTTGCGGATTGCAGCCCCGTATCGGTAAATTGCTCCGCGTCAGCGGCCAACTCGGCGACGACCTGCCAGGTTGCGTCGCCGCTTGCGCGGCGTTCGAGGAGGTAACCGTCCGCGCCGGAGACCGCTTCCCAGCCAAGCTTGGCCGTCGACGGCGTAATCTGCAGTAGACGGAGTCCGGCCGCCTGGCCCGGCTTGGCTGGCGGAAGCGTCACAATGCTATCGACAGCGGCAGCCATACCCGCAGCATCGGCGGCGATGACGTTAAGCACGGCGAACTCTCCGGCAAACGGCGAATAGGTTACTTGTACCGCTCCCTCGCCGGCAGCGAGCCCGGCCCCATGCTCCCGCAGCAAATAACCGCGCGCCTGATCCAGCAGCAATACATTATCCGATGCCGTTCCAAACAATACCAGATCGGCATCCTTCGTCCGCCATTGCGGATATCGCCCTTGCGAGCGGTAGGTTTGGAGGCTGCTCACAACCCCATTCGGACCTGCGATGTCCCATTCGACGTCCCGCCCTGCCGAGCTGTAATGGTTAGCCAGCCGTACGGCCTGAGCATAGACGGCCGGATCGTTTTGCTGCGCCTCCGTCAGCGCCATAATTAAGGGTGCGTCGACCCGTTCGGCGAACGAGCCGATCGCATCCGCATCATAAAGCGTTGCGTCGTCGGCCTGCTCCTGCCCTGCCGGCGGCGCGGCGGCGATTTCAACCGTGTATACGCGCTCCAGCCCGCTTAGCAACTCCTTAACCGTGACCTCGTAATTACCGGCAGGACTGTCGGACCGCAGCGGCAGTCGAGCGGTTAGGCCGGTAGCCGAATACACGACCGCGTTGTCCGAGGCTCCGGTATGGACAATGCTGTATTCCAGCGGCACGCCAGCCATTGGCATCGGATTGCGCACCGTTGCCGTCGCTTCGTAGTAGCCTTCCTCATCTATACCGAGGGCGGCTTCGGGCAACGTCATCTCCGCAGGAGGCAGCGCGTACCATTGGAAGCCATGCGCTGTCAGATCGACTTGCTCCGCCTCTGCCGCGGTCAGCTTCCTGCCCAGGCGGACATCGTAGATCGGACGGTCCGTATCCCACGCCAGCTCTCCCGTCTGGCCGAGCAGCCTCTGCGTTGCGCCCGGCGTCTGATTATGCTGCTGATTGACCACGGTCACATACTGGGTATCTCCTGCCATCGTCGGCACCGCCCATACCGTTTCGTCGGCGGAGCTTGCTACAGGCTTCTCGACCGTGGACATGACACTGCGCAGCGCAGCGATATTGGCAGCGTTGCGGTCAAGCAACAGCCTCGTCTGATCGGTATTGCTCTGCGTCACATAGGCTCGAAATGCCATGCTCGTCGATGTGACGTCAACGGAGGGAGGCGCCGCCGACTCAGCGTCCGCGATAATGATCCCGCCATGCAACGTAAAGCGCTCCAGCTCCTGCTCGATCCCCTCATACCACACCCAGCCCTCGGCCTCATCGAGGCCTGTCAGCACGATCGCCTTCATCGAAGACGGCAAGCCGCGCTTCAATTCCTCCGGCGTAATCATTTTGGCAGGCCAGCCTGCGGCATGGGCGGCAAACAGCGCCTCCGTCGCTTTTCCTTCATGCGAGCCTTCAAGCAGCGATTGCTCGCTTGCCGTTTCGCCGCCCGCAACGCCGGACAGCAACGCCTGCTCATTGACATACATGACGCCGATGCTCGGCTGCGGCTCGGTCATGGCATATACGCCGCCGTAGCGATGAATCCAGTCGTACAGCTCCCGCTGCTCCGCAATGATGCCCGGCTGCGCCAGCGCTCCCTTGTCATTAGGCAAGGTATTGGTGCCGATGCTTTGCACGCCGCGCGTCAACGTGAGCGCATAGGCTTTTTCGCGATCCGCCTTGCCAAAAAACAGCCCGAAATCATCCTGCAGCGCCCAGGTCGGCTTGAGCGGGTCGTAGCTCCGCAGCCGATCGATGAGCGACACCAGGTGCAACGGCTTGGAGGAGGCCAGCTCGTTCCAGTCATAAGCCGTCTGCACAGGCAAGCGCTCGTGCATCTCCTTGCCGGGAATCGTCGCCCATGGCCATCCGCCCCTCCCGCCGACGCCTGGCTGGCTGCCATACGACCCCGTCGTCGCCATATAAGCGGGATTGAGCTCGCCCGCAGCTCTGGCGAAGTAACCGTAGCTGTCGTACGTACGGTTATACCGCTGGACATAATCCAGGAATGAGGCATCATCAGCTGCAAAATATTCGTGCGCCTTGGGCGTATAGCTGCCTTGCAGGCTCGGCGCAAGCGGCGTGGCAAGCGGCTGGCCGGCCAGTCGCTGGAACGCTTCATAAGCCGCTCCCCACGGCCGATTCGGATGCGGCGGCGCCCAATCCCAATACGGCACATATCCTGCATTGTCGGCGCCTAGACTAATACCCGCCAGATTCGGATAAGCGCCGAGCCGCTGCAGTCCGAGCTGCACCTCGCGGTACAACGGAGCATGGAAATCGGACAAATACGTGCTGTAGAAGGCCAGATTGGGACTGGCGGCGTTGATGATATCCCAGTCGGTCATCGGCACGAGCCCCAGCGAGACGCCTCGCTTGGCCAGCTCCGACGCGACCGCTTGCAGCTCCGGCGGCGCGCCCTCCGGGCCGTACAATCCATATTCAAAGACCCGATCGTAGCCAGTATCCGCCACATAGGCGGCATAATCGGCGGCAGTGCCGATATCCCGATAAGGCGCAGCGGTCCCGCGATGCTCCGAATGCATGTACCCGCCAGCGCTCATGCCATGCGGCAGGTAGACAAAATTAATGCCAAGCGGCGACCTCGGCACGTCGAGGCCCACGTAATCGGCGATGCTGTCCTCGGCTTCCTCGTATACGGGCGCATCCGGGATCTCGTCCGACAAGGCCTGCACATCCTCGCCCCATTGCTGCGAATGCGGGAATTCGTCCGGCGCGTCGACGCTGCGAATGGTCACGGCAGGACCCGCCCCCGGCAACGTCTGCTCAAAAACGATCGGCTCATCTCGCGGACTTCCGGCGATGACCGGCTCCAGCCCTGCGTCGAATTGGACCGGACCTCTGCCGTTCACCCGCAGCTCGTAAGGCTTGCCCGGCTCATTTTGCGGAAGCAGCAGCGTTAGCGAGCGATAGCTCTCGCTGCCGCTGTTGTAAATTTCCCGGCCATCGTAACGCAAGCTCACGTCGCTTACATCGCCGACAGCGCTCCCTTCGATGCGGACCGGGAACGTCCACAGCTCATAGTCCCATGCCCAGGAACGCGCCGTTCGCGAGGTCGTATACAGGAAAGTCTGGCCCCAGCGCCATTTGACGCCGCGCACCCAATGTCCGCCGGGCTCGAACACATTGTCGTCCTGCCGCTGCAACAGATTCATATTGTCCGGCTGCTCCCGCAGCCACAGCTCGGTCTTGAACTCCGAGCCGTCGGCAAACGGCAGCAGCTCCTGCGTCGTACCGTCGGGCTGCGGGACCGTCAGCGTAATGTCCGGCCAATCGACCGCATCCGGCCCCCCCTTCCGTTCCGCACGGCGATGAATGCTGGCATTGCCCTTCGTCGCAAGTCCGACCGGCGTATCGAACCGTACCAGCCGGAACGTCGAGAGCTTCGTCGGGGCGGTAAAGTCAGTCTCCTCGGCCGGTCTGGTCGCCAGCGCGCCATCGCGGTCCAGCGCAACCTGCCCCGCAGTCAGCGGCGCTGCATAGACGCGGAGATCGTCGATTGCGCCCTGGAAGCCGTATAGCTTCATCGTTCGGGTCGTCGTATCCCAATGCCATTCCGTGCCGAGGAGCAGCGGCAGGTCGTTGGGCAGCATATCAGCCGGGATGCTCGAAGCGGGCGCTTCGCCGATCAATGTCCCGTCCACATAAAAACGAACGCCGCTGTCCTTGTCGAATACCGTGGCGATATGGAACCATTCGCCTGCGCGTATGCGACTCGACGGGTACCACCATCTCATCCAGTTCTCGCCATAGTCGCTGCCGAAATATAGCCGCCCGTTGTCCAGACCGACGTAAAACGTCGTCCCCTTCCAGTTGGCGTCGCGCTTGGAGACAATCGGTAAATATCCGCTTAGGTGATCGGGCTTGATCCAGGCGGTTACCGTAACCGTGGACGACACCTTGTTCAACAGACCCGGCTGATCGATCCGCGCCTGATCGGGTCCTGTCAGATGCAACGCCGAGCCTGCGCCGCTGCGGCCCGGTCCGAGCGAGCCAGGGGCCGTCAGCCGACCGGAGTTCCCCAGTCCGCTCGTATCCGTCAGCTTGAGCGGATCGCTGGCGTCCGGCTCCATGTCGTAGCCGGCAATCAGCGGCAGGCGGATCAAGGGCAGCGTGCGCACAAGCAAGGGAATGCTCGGCGACGACAAATTGCCGGACAAGTCCTCTGCCCGTACCGTCAACACGGCGTCGCTGTCCGGCGACAAGCCGCTTACTGCGGCGCTGAGTCCCTTGACCGAGCTGTTGTACACGCCATCTACATAGATCCGGTAGCCGACGACCGCCACATTATCGGTGGCGGCATCCCACGATAGCGTCAGCTCCGTATCCCGCACAGCCGAGGCGGTCACATTGGCCGGCGTGCTGGGCGGCACATCGTCAGGCGCAAGCCTGCCCGAGAGGTGAAGCTCGTGAATCGACCACCAGCTGCCGGAGGCTTGCACCAACACGATTCGGATGAAACGGGCGGATTGCTCGGGAAACGACAGCTCGGTGATCGCCCCGTTGCCCGTCGCCGTTGCAATCGGCTCGCTCCAGCTCGCGCCGTCGTCGGATACGCGCAGCTCGTAACGGCGCGGGTAGTCGCCGGCAGAGCCCGTCGCATCCATCGTCAGCTTGCTGTATACCTTGTCGCCAGGACCGGTATCGATCTGGAACCAGGCTCCCGGCGTCTGCGCGGCCCCGCTCGCCCAGCGCGTCGCGTCGTTGCCGTCAATCGCACCGCTCGCGTCGCCAGCCGAAGCCGAAGCTTGCCAGAGCGTCCGATTCAACCGGTAAGCCGTGGACGTTGGCAGCGCTGCCGAAGGCGTCGACAGCTTGCCCGACCGGTCAACCGCAACCACCGTATAGCTGTACGCCGTATCCGGCAGCAGTCCTCTGGCGACATAGGACGGCTCGGCGGTATATCCGCTGTAGTCCCCGTCCTGGTACACCGCATAGCCGAGCAATGCGCGATCATCCTGACTTGCCGTCCACGTCAAGCCGATCTCCGAATCAGAGACACGGGATGACGCGAGCGCAGTCGGCGCGGTCGGCGGCGTCAGGTCGGCCTCAAGCGACCCGAGCAACCGCACGTCATGGATCGACCAAAAGCTGCCGACCCCGGAGGCCAGGCGCAGCCGCACATAACGCTCGGTCCGGGGCTCGCCGAGCGCAATCGTCTTCAGCGCCGAGCCGCTCCCCGATGCGATCGGCGAGCTCCACGCCACACCATCGTCGGAGACGACAACCTCATAGCTGCGCATATAGTCGCCGGACGAGCCGCTGGCATCGACCACCAACGTATCGTATACGAGCGGCACCGCTCCAAGATCGAGCTGGAACCACATGCCCGCCGTCTGTGCGGCGCCGCTCGTCCAGCGAGTGGTAGCTGACGCGTCGATGGCCGCGCTTGCAGTACCGGAGCCGTGCGACGCGCTTGCGGTCCATAGCGAACGCTCCAGCTCCGCCGTATCGATCCGCAGGGCAACGCTGTCCGCAGATTCCGAGCCCTGGTCGTCATAAGCGCGTACAGTAAACTGATAGGCGGTGCCCGGCGACAGGCCCGTCGCGACAAAAAACGGCGGCCCGTCCGACTCCCCGATGGACACGCCGTTCCGATATATGCGATAACCGGCCAGATTCGAGCGGTCGGCCTGCTCGTTCCACACCAACGTAGCCGTGTCGGCGGTGCGCCATGCGGATCGCAGGCCAAGCGGAGCTACAGGAATAGATAGCGCTTTCACAACACCTGACAGCGGGGCTTGGTCGGCGTTTGCCGGGCCGTTCGGTTCGACTTCGGCGGCGTTTGCCGGATACGCCGGAGCCATGCCTGCCAACAACGCCAGCGTCAGCAGCGCCGCAAGCGCAGCGGAAGCCAGGCGCCGTCGCCTGCCTTGCCGCTTGCCTTGCTCTCCGCCTTTGCGTTTGCCTTGCCGCGCGCCGCTGCTGCGCGTATTCTCCTCCGGTCGGATGCCGCCGCCCCGGGTCGTGCCGATTATGCCTGATGTTAACATCGACTGGTCCCCCTTCTACCCTTTGATTGCGCCGATCATAACCCCTTTGACGAAATACTTCTGAACGAAAGGATACACAAGCAGCAGCGGCAGCAGCATGACAACCACGCCTGCCGAGCGGATCGACTCCGGCGTAATGAGCTGCTCCAGCTCATGCGGCTGCAAGTTGTTCATGTTTTGCAGCAGCGACTGGTTAGCGATCATTCCCTGCACCAGCACCGCCAGATTATATTTGTCTGCGCTGGAAATGTTGATCAGCAGACTTTGGAAGCCGTTCCAGTAGCCTACGCCGTAAAACAGCGATAACGTGGCGATAACCGGCAGCGACAACGGCAGCACGACAGAGAAGAGCAGACGCCATTCGCCGCAGCCGTCGATCTGCGCGGCCTCCTCCATCTCCGCCGGGATCTGCTCAAAAAACGATCGCAGCACGAGCATATTATAGGCGCTCACCAGACCCGGCAGCCACAACGCCCAATACGTATCCAAAATATGCAGCTCGCGATTGACCAGGTAAGCCGGTATGGTCGGAATGCCAAACAACATCGTAAACACGATCGCCAGCGTAAAAAAGGTGCGCCCGGGAAATATCCGCTTGGATAGCGGATACGCCGCCATAATCGTAAACGCCATGCTGAACAGCGTGCCAAATCCCGTGATGACCACGCTGTTTTTGAAGCTTTGGACGATCGGCGTCCCCTCGATCAGCATGCGGTAGGAGTCGAGGTTGAAGCCGACTGGCCACAACCCGACAAATCCCGAAGCAATCGCTCCGTAATCGCTGAGCGAGATCGCCGCTATATTGACCAGCGGCAGCAGACAGCTTAGGCCGACGATTAGCAACAGCAGGCTGTTGATGCGATAAAACCATTTTTCGCCGCGGGTAGTCCGCACAGCGTCTCCCTCCTTCAGTTACCATAAAGACTGATTAAACCGCTTGGCGACGCGATTGACGCCGACGACCAGCACAAAGCCGATCACCGCTTCGAAAAGTCCCATCGCCGCAGTCACGCTGTATAAGCCGCCCTGGATGCCGACGGTGAAAATATACGTGCTGATGACGTTGGAGACGCTGGAGACGACCGCATTTTGCAAATTGTATACCTGGTCGAAGCCAACCTCCATCACCCGGCCCATCGCCAAAATAAACATGATGCTAATGACCGGCAAGATGCCCGGCAGCGTCACATGCCAGATCTGCTTGCCCTTGCCCGCTCCGTCGATGCTCGCCGATTCGTACAAATGCGGGTCGATGGAGCTGATGGCGGCCAAATAAATGATGGCGGAAAATCCGGCTTCCTTCCAGATCGCCGACCCGAAAAAGATCGGCAGCCACGTTTGTACCGTGTAGAGGAAGGCGACAGGCTCGCCTCCCATGGCCGCAATCCACTTGTTGATGACGCCCGCTTGCGTGCCGAACAACGTCACGACAAGACCTCCGACGATCACCCAGGAAAAAAAATGCGGCAAATACACAAGCGTTTGCATCGTTTTTTTGAACCAGGCGCGTCGGACCTCGTTCAGCATAACCGCCAGCAGGATCGGGAACGGAAAGCCCAGCACAATGCTGAACAGACTGAGCATAAACGTGTTGCGAATAATTTGCAGCGTCTGCGGATTATTAAAAATCATCCGAAAATTATCCCATCCGACCCAGGGGCTCCCCCATACGCCGTCAAACAAATTGTATTGCTTGAACGCAATGATATTGCCGAGCATCGGGATGTAACGAAATACGATAAAGAAAACCGCTACCGGAGCAAACATCGCCAACAGTGGCAGCGTCCGCCTGAGGCGGACTCCCCTTCCGAGCATCGTCGCTCACTCCTCTATACTAAATTGCGACACAGCCTTTGGCCGGTTGACCTCAGCAGCCCCCTGTCGCCTTGCGCAGCTGCCGGGCCAACCATCCGCCACGCGCCTATTTACTTATCCGCATACAGTTTTCTTGCCTCGTCGCCAAATGCGTACAGATCCTCCAACGTAAATGCACTGTCTCCGTTGGCCGCATACCAGTCTGCATAAAAGGCATCGACCGGCGCTCCGCCCGCGCCTTCCCATATCGCTTGGACATCCTTCAGCGCCTGGTCCGCATTATACGTGCCGCCGCCAGCGATCGCCTTTAGCCAAGTATCCTTGATTTGCTGCTCGACATTTTTGACGATGACGGACAGATTTTGCGGCAGGACGGGCAAGTATTCGGGCTTCAGCGTCGGAATCGGACGCTCTCTGGATACGTAGGCTTCATCGGCAGCCACCAGCAAATCGCGCAGCGCCTTCGATGTGTCGGTATCCTGCGGTTTGTTTTCGTTGAACGCGCATTTGCCCAGCAGCAGCTGCGAGGAAAGCATGTTCAGGTCGCCGGTATAGCCAACCTCGATTTTTTGTTTTTCTTCGTCGATCGGAGCCGGACAGCCTTGCGCATTGGGCTTCCAATGCTCGTTTTCGAAGCCGTTCATGATGGTGCGGGCATTGTCGGGCTCGATCATGAAATCAATATATTTCATAATAGCCGCCGTATCCTTGGCCGAAGCGTTGACCGCAGCGACCATCTGGATCGGGCTTCCGATGACAGGGCTGAACTGTCCGAACGACGACGACGGCAGCGGCAGGATCGCCAGCTCGCCTTGCGGATTGTTTTGCTTGAACGTGTCGTAATCGTTGGCGTTGAGCGGCTGGTGCAGATAGATGCCGAGCTTGCCCGTCAAAAAGTCCTGCTTGGCCTTTTCGCCGTTTTTGTCCGCCAGAAAATCCTTGTCGACCACGCCTGCGTCGAACAGCTCCTTCTGGAAGGCGACGGACGCATGGATGCGCTCCCACTCGTGAACAAACGCATCGCCTTCAAAACGCCACATCACCTCGCCGAAGCCAAACATATGCGAGAGGATGGAAAAGCCGTTGCCGCTCAGATTCAAGCCGAACGTATCGGGCGAGCCGTTGCCGTCCGGGTCCTTCTGCGCAAACGCCTTGGCCGTCTCCAGCAGTTCTTCGGCTGTCGTTGGCGCGCTCAGTTTCAGTTCGTCCAGCCAATCCTGGCGAATAAACAGTTGGTGATTGGCAGCAAGCGGCGACAGTCGGCCGATTTCATACAGCTTGCCGTCGTCTTTGGTGCCGAGCTTGCGCAGCTGCGGGAATTGCTCCATCAGTGCCTTGTAGGTCGTGCTGTACTGCTCCACCATGTCGTCGATCGGCTGCAGCAGCTTTTGCGCATACCACTGATTGCGATAGCTGGTATCGTATTCGAGGATCAGATCCGGCGCGGTTTTGCTGGCGAAGAGCATATTCAGCTTTTGCAAGGACTCCCAGCGAGGGACCGGTACATATTCGACGTCGACCGGACCGTTTTCATTAATCCATTTCGTCCAGCGGTTTTCGCTCCAGTCGCCTTCTTCCGGCGGAATATTGTTGCGATCGTACACGGTAGCGGTCAGCTTGCCGCGCGTTTCGGGCTCGTTCGCTCCGGCATTGCCATTTTGCGGCGTCGGTGCGCTGGTTTCTTTATTTGAACCGGCTGGCGCCTCCTCCCCCTGACTGCAACCGGTCAGCGCAATCGCAAGCGCGCTTGCGGCGATCAATGCGCCTCCGCCAAGCCGGCGTCTCCACCCCTGTTTAGTTTTCGTCATCGTGTGTACTCCCCCTCTTATGTTATCGTTCTGCGCTTATCGTCCGCTGAACTAATTGCACTATAACCGGCAACATGAAGCAGTGGCAATGTACAAGATTCGCATGTCTAGCCAAAAGGAAAAACAGCCTCGATTAGCCGAATTCGCCGAGCTAGCCAAACGGAAAAAGCCTTGCTGCGCAAGGCTTTAACCGATGTGTACATGTTGCTTGCGATAATCGCCCGGCGTCGTCCCGACCAGCTTTTTGAACGCCCTGATAAACGAAATGTCATGCGCGTAGCCCACCGAGACTGCAATGTCCTGAATCGAGAGCTCGGTCGTCAGCAGCAAACGCTGGCTTGCTTCAATCCGGATACGCATCAGATAGTCGACCAGCTTTTCGCCGAAGGTTTCCTTGAACAAGCGGCTGACGTATTTGCCGTTCAGACCAAACCGATCGCATAAATGGTTGAGCGACATGTCCGGGTTGGCGTATTCTTCGGCAATATACTGCCTGACCTCGACGATCAGCGCATGATGGCTATGGTCGCTGCGCAGCTCGGCCAGCCGTTCCCAGAACGTCGTCAAGATGCCGAGAAACGCCTCGCGGGCGTCTCCGATCAGGTCGAACGTATCTCTCGCCTCCAGCAACGCCGGTTGCGTCTGCGACTGCCAAAACTCCGCCACTTCGGACGGCAGCAGCGTAAATTCGCGCTCCAGATGCTGCACGAGCAGCGTAAGCAGATGCTCGTATTCATCCCGTGTCCATCGCCGCTCCGCAAGCCCGTCGAACAACCTCTCGTACAGCTCGCGCCATTCCGGCTTGCCGGTGCGAAACGCGATAGCCAGCCGTTGGATAAACGTAAACGGATCGAAGGCGAGATCGGAGCGACTGACGCCGGGTGCAGCCGACGCAAGCTCATCGTAGCGGATGACACGGTTCAAACCGAGTCCAGACTTGTACGCGAGCGCCTCCAGCGCCTTCGCATACGAGCCGGATACGCCTGCCAGCCGTTGCTCAGCCGGACCGATGCCTATCGTGACGGTGAAGGCGAGATTGCTCTCCACCCAGGAGCGCACCTGCTCGGCCTGCAACGCCGCCTGCTCCTCCCAATCCGCTTCCTCATCGGTTGTCCGAACCAACGCCGCAAGTCGATGCTGCTCGATCCACTCTGTCCATATATGGACCGGCCGTCCTTCCGCTACCTCTTGAATCACGCTGCTGAGCACAAACTTGAGCAGATGAAAGTCGCGGTACGAATAGGTTGCGGCAAGCCGATTGTAATGGTCAAGCTCGTAGATGACAACGCCCAGCTCTTGAAAGCCCTCCGGCAAGTCGAACCGTTGCAGCTCGCGGGCCCACTCTTCCTCGTCGACAGGCTTGCTGCCCTCTAGCAGCTCTGCGAAAAAATGTCGGCGGCGAAACAAAGCATCCTCGCGCTGCATTTGCTTGTAGGTGTTGGACTGCTCCAGCAGCCTGTCGAACGTTTGACCGATAAATCCGAACTCATCGGTGTCGGACCGCTCCGCCCGTCGGATTTTTCGCAGGCCGCCGCTATCGCTTGCCTTGTTATCCGTTCCGGCTTTCGGAGGCTGAGACTTTGGCGACAACACCGGTGTCGGCGAATACGGCTCATATGGCCTCTGCTGCGAGTGAGCCTGGATTCGGTGTATCAGCGCCTCGATGGGCCGGTAGTTGCGTCTGGTGACAAAGGTCAGCCAGATCGCTCCCGCCAAAATAGCCAACAGGCCGCCGCCCACCCAGACGTAAGACAAAACCGACGCAAAGCGGAACAACTGCACATCGCGTACGCCGCCCTTGTACACCCAGCCGGTATAAGGCGAGGCGTACTCGGACAATACGGTGCCAGACAACTCGCCCTGCCCGCGCAGGCCGATGATCGGATTATCGCTTCGATCGCGGACATCAACAAAGCTGATGCTGCCCTCGGACAGCTCGGAGAGCATACGCTCGATCGCCGTCAAGCTGATGTTGACGACGACCATGCCCTGGCCGCCCTCCAGCATCGGATATTGACGGACAATCGATACGACAGCCGAAGGAAACAGCTCTTGATGGCGGAATTCCCGATAATGGCGTTTGTCTGATAGCTCGTACAATTGCGCAGCTCCGCCAGCTCGCGGCCTTTTCTCCTCAATAAAGGTGCGGTCGCCGAATTGCTCTAGCGGCATCAGCGTGTTGGCGCTCATGACCATATGGTCCGCGTAGCGATACAAATAAACCGAATCGATAAAAGGATTAAACGATACCATTTGATTGATCTTTTTGGACGTTTCGTAGACGGGATAATAGGAACCGTCCCGCTCGACGGGACGCGGCTGGAAAAACTGGCGAATGCGCTCGTCGGTCTCCATCTCCTCCAGCAGCATCGCGTCGATTTCCCGCAAGGAATAGTCGATCTGCTGAATCAGATGCTGAACAAACGTGCCGTTTGCGTGAATCGTCTCCTTGCGGGACATCTCGCTTAGCATAAAATACGAAAGCAGGATGAGCGCCGAGGACAAGGCAAACAAAATCGGAATATACGAAAACAAAAGTCGATAAAACCAGGGCTTGCCCACGATGCAATTCGCCTCCACATTTGCTAGCAGCTGGACGGTAAACATTTTCACAACCATTATAACAGCGGCAACCAATGGCGCATAGTCGTAAAATCTCGCGGGATAGAATAGCAAAAAAAGCAAGCACGGTGGGCTCACCCTGCACTTGCTTTTTTCAACTTCGATTGCGTTCTTCCATCCAGTATTAGCATTACAGTTTCGGTCGCTCCATCGAGTTGGTGGGCACGCTTCGATTAATACAATTGCCGTTGTTCTATAGAATCTCGGATGCAATTGATTAGTAAATAAAGTTAGGCGAGTAGGTCACAACACCATATTTATCGTAGCTTTTAAAATAAGGGGTAACCTCCACCCTATATGTTCCCTTCCCAAAACTACCCAAAAAAATAGATGATTGAGGCCGTAAAGATGGCGTTTTCCAAGCTGCACTTTTCACGAGCCCCGTATTTGCGACTACTTCACTTGTAAAAACAGTATTCCAAGATCCCGAAACATTCTTTTGATATCTAACTCGATAATTGAGTTCACCGTACGCATAATCATCCCAACTGACAGTCACTTGGCTACTGCTAGAATTCACAGAAGAAGTGAAATTACTAGCGTACCCGTTGCCCATAAAGTTGTCCATACGAGATACGTCTAACGTGGTAGGACCTGTATTACTATCACAATTACCACCATTCATAATTGTATTTTCGGAATTACATAAGCTCCCTGCGCTTCCATCATCCCTATATCTTTCATGTAAGCCCAAGTAATGTCCAATTTCATGAGCCGCTGTTCTTGTTCTATTAGAAGAGTTACTCGTTATGGTGATGCTGGAACTTAAGGTGAAATTCGCATTTCTTGTCGGATCATTATAAACTGAGGTAATAGAGTGACAACCACCTGAACCGGGTGAACAAACAGAATCAGAGTAATCAAATATTAAATCATTTCCAGTACCAGAAATCCTGACTTCAGGAACCTCTGAGTTCCAATTATTAACAGCGTTTGTTACGTTGGTACTAATTGTTGTTGAGTTAATTCTATAGGTGGTTACAGCCCCGTTTATCATCCAATAACTTGCCCTAGATTCATCTCCTGCAAACAAAGATAACTGTTTGTTGTAGTCCATAACAAGCCAAATATGATGGTTTGCAGAAACTACGGGCGTTAGTACTAGTAGGTAGATTATAGAGACAATTAAGGTATAAGACAACTTTTTACTCATACTTAAGCACCCCTCCCAAATATCCTTTAATGGATTGATTCAAAAAATCAAATGGCCTTTTATCAATTTCATCAAGAATAAGATTCACGACTACACCTGTGTGCTCTGCAATCATAATAGTTGAATTTCCATTTTGAATAGCGTAATAAGGTAAATGACTTCTTGTTTCCTCTTTCATTTCCAAATAATCGTCGTTCACTACATAAGCTTTAACAAATGCTTGATCAGGCAGTCTAACTATTTTTCCGAGAATTGATATATTAGATCCTTTTGTAGATTCTCCGGACAAATGTTGGATAAGACCCTCTGCTTCTGCCCAATTCTTAAACTCTTCTTTCCATTTTAGTTGATCTTCATAGGAACTATTTAGATCTAAGGTGTTGGGAAAAGCTTCGGGTTGATCCACAGAAACTATCGACAATTCCTCATTTGGATCATTTAATGAATAAGGGTGTGACGAATCAGTCCTCTCTGATGCTATAACTATGGAACTGATGCAAGCCATAAGAACTAACAATAACAGGGGAGAAAATACAATTATACTTTTCTTCATAAAATTACCTCCAATTCTCACAATTTAATAATTACAAATCCACAAATCCATCACTATAAAACCAATAATACTATGGTCTTTTTAACAAACCAGTTAAATCATCTTTACTTTGTTTATAAAATATCAACTCTGATTTTTTGCCTTTTTTATTAAGATATACTTTTATGGGTTCGTCATCAGTTGCCCAATTGATCGACCAACCATCCTTCTCCAAAATATTTTGAAACCAATTAAGCGTTTCATAGTGAGACAAGGGGACTCTAAAACAAATATCTTCAGTTCCAAGAGCTACAGTCGGGCACAAAGAATTATCCTCTTGGGTTCCATGCGGCAAAGGGATCTCCCCTGAATCACACGCAGTAGACAATGTAACAATACATACCATAAGTAACAAATAAAATTTCTTTATCATTTGTCACCTCCATAGATTAAAGGTGCTTTTCATATAAAATAAAGTCATTTGTATAGACTTGCCTAATTACTTATAGCATACCAAGAGGAGGTTCTATCTTATGTTATTAACACTAAAATTATCATAAAATACATTATATAACTAGTGTCCCAAGACCCACATCCCTACAATCCTAGTTAATTTCCTTTTTCGTAATTTGTTGAATTTCGTCAAAAAAGCCAATACTTCATCTACCAAAAGTCTTTTGCTAAGTCCAATGTAAGTGTCTTCAGGTCCCTCAGATTTCACCTCGCGGTGGACATCCCTGTTTGTTGGTTTTTCGTTGGGACTTGCCGGCGTCGCTCTGGGCTTCACCTTAGAGATGACGCCCATGTTGGGCGTACAACAAAAGGGAAGCGAGGTGTCAGTCGCTTCCCTTGTTACGCTTTAATAAAGATCGAACATATTAACCGGATGGCCGAGCTCCTTCAGATAGTTGAAGAGCTGGGCCCGGTGGTGCTGGAGATGGGTCGTGATCTCGATGAGCCATTTGGCCTGGGCCGTCGGATGGTCGATGTAGAAGGGAGTGGTCCGTCTGGAGAGGAACTCCTCATCCGGCAACGCCTCCATGTAGCTCCGCAAGCTGTCCAGGCCAGCGCTCATCCGCTCGCCCAGCTTGCCTGCATCGGCGCCCAGCGCTCTGAACTCGTCCTCCAGCTGGACGACCTCGGCCTCGGTATGCTCCTGCAGGATCATCAGATCGGTGGAAGGGATGGCGGCCAGATGACAGACCAGCTCCTGGACGGTATTCATGTTGTCCCGCTGTTGCGGGCGGTAGCTCCACTCCTCCTCCTGGATGCGCTCCATCAGCTTTCTGGACGTGCGCACGATATTCTCCAGTTCCTCGAACAGCATCGCCTTCATCCGCTGCACGCCGCTCTGACCGTCCATCGCGGGATTGCCGCCTTGTATCGATTGTTGGTTCTGTGTTGTCATTAACCTCACGCTCCATTTCATGGGATAGATGGACGGGCCGGGTCGCCCGCCCAGTTACATCCTTAGTGTACACGTTAATCGTGACAGATCCTGTCATAGTTGCTTTGACGATGGCTCTTCATGCTATATAATGTGAAGAACATGCAACAGATTAGGAAAAAGGGGGCGCAAGGATGAGCAAGTCGAGACGGCTGATCGAGCTGATGATGGCGGTGAATCGGATGCGCAAGTTCACGGTACGCGAGCTGGCCGAGCAGTTCGAGGTATCGCCGCGGACGATGCTGCGCGACTTGCAGGAGCTGAGCGCGCTTGGCGTGCCTCTCTACTCCGAGGTGGGACCGCATGGCGGCTACCAGGTGCTGAACGAGCGGGTACTGCCGCCGATCGCCTTTACAGAGGAAGAGGCGGCAGCGATGTTTTTTGCCAGCCACGCCTTGCGCCACTATCGGTATCTCCCCTTCGAGGACGCATCGGCCTCGGCCTTGACGAAGTTCTACAACTATATGTCCTCGGATGTGCGCGATCGGATCGACCAGATGAAAAACCGGGTCGACTTTTTCACGCCGCTGCGCAATATGCGGGAGCCCAAGCTCAGCGCCTTGCTGCAAGCCGCCGTCGACCAGCAGGTGCTGGCAATCGAATACGAGTCGCGCAGCGCCAAGCTGTGCCGCGATATCCAGCCGATCGGCATCTACGCCAGCAACGGGCTATGGTACTGCCCGGCCTATTGCTTCACTCGCAACGACATTCGTCTGTTCCGCTGCGACCGGATCCGTCTGGCCGACCATCCGCCGACGGCGGAGCCGCGCGACCTGACTCATGTCCATCTCGGCAATTGGCGAGAGTCCGAGGCGGACTATGCCGAGCTGCTCTATGTAGCGGAGTTGACCCGCGAAGGCGTGCAGCGCTGCGAGACCGAGCTGTATCCGATCCCAGCGATTCAGCTCCGCGAGGACGGCAGCGGACGGCTGAGCCAGCTCATGCCGGCATCCGAGCTGTCCTACTTCGCTGCCTTTTTCGTCGGACTAGGCCTTGAAGCCCAGGTGCTCGAGCCCCCAGAGTTGCTCGACCACATGCGCGAGCTGCTGCTACAGATGAATAGCCGGTACGGCCTGCCCGCCGAGCGCGCAGCAGACTAGCCCTTCCCATAGATCAGCCAATCAGGAGGATGACATGCAATTTCAAGCAGTGTATCAGGAAGGAGACGTATTCCTTCCGAAGCTCGAATTCGAGATGAGCTTCAGCCAGACCGGCATTATAACAGACTTGAAGCGAACGCAGCTATTGATCGACCAGCTAGCGGATCGCTCCGAGTTTTTCATTCTGCGGGCGCAGCAAAACGAGTATTTGCAATTGACGGTCGAAGAATTGATCACCTTCTTAATCAATATAAGCGAACGGGACGAGCGCGCTGCGCAGCTGCTCGACTACTTCGCCTTGCAGGACGAGCGGAAGGTGAAAATCAAGCAACTCAGTCCTTCCAAACGAACATATGTCACCCTGCTGCGCGTCTATTTTGCCCATCAGCCTACGCTTGTATTGGAGGAGCCTTATTTTTTCCTGGAAGAGCAAGATCGACGCCAGCTGAAGCGGATATTGGACGACCTTGCCATCGGCAAGCGTATTTTAATTTTGACCTCGAATGTCGAGGATGCCCTTATCTCCTGCGACCATATTTATCGTTTGGACAAGCTTGGCTTCCATCCTCTGGATATCCGAGATGCGGAAGATACGAAGCCGGAAGCCGCGGAGCAAGAACAGCCCAACATCACCTTGCAGAAAATCAACACGAAAAAGGAGGGCAAGGTCATCTTGTTCGACCCGCCCGAGATCGATTATATCGAAAGCGTGGACGGCTCGATCCTGGTCCATGTCGATGGCGAAAACTACGAATGCGCGCTGACGCTGACCGAGCTTGAACAGCGACTTTTGAATTTCGGATTTTTCAGATGTCATCGTTCGTATATCGTCAATCTGCAAAAAGTAAGAGAAATTATTACGTGGACCAAAAACAGCTACAGCCTGCGATTGAGTACCAGCAAACCGGCTGTCGTGCCGCTGTCCCGTTCAAAACTGCAGGAATTGAAGGCGCTGCTCAGCCTGTAGCGGGTACCATTCAGCCGAAATTGGCTACATTTCAGCCGTTTTTTGTCGCTCGCCTGCCGGAATCGTCCTATACTGAGGCCATGAACGCAAAAGGATGTGATGGTGATGGACGTGATCCAGGTCGAACAGATTCGGAAAACCTTCGGGGCGAGGGACGCGCTCAGCGATGTCTCCTTTTCGGTGCCTAAGGGTGAAATCTTCGGCTTCCTCGGGCCGAGCGGCGCAGGCAAAACAACGCTGATCAAGCTATTGACCGCCCAGCTCCATCCGACCCGCGGGCAAGCCTTCGTATTGGGCAAGCCGGCGGCGATGATGCAGCAGTCCGAACAAAAGATGCGCTTCGGGATATTGACGGACAACAGCGGTCTGTACGAAAGACTGACCATACGTGAGAATCTGGAATTATATCGCCAGCTCTATGATCTGCCTGCGTCAACGATCGAGCGGGCGCTGCAGTTCGTCAATCTGAATGGAGATCACAAAAAGAAGGTCCAGCTCCTGTCGAAAGGGATGCGTCAGCGCGTCCTGCTAGCCTGCGCGATGATTCACGAGCCGGAGCTATTGTTTCTGGATGAGCCGACCTCGGCTCTCGATCCGGTCAATGCGGCCCATATCTACAAAGGCTTGCGCTACTTGAACGAGAACGGGACAACGATTTTTCTCACGACGCATAATATGGCCGAGGCCGAGCTGCTATGCCATCGTGTAGCCATACTGTATCAAGGACAGATCCAGGCCCTCGACACCCCCAAAGCGCTAAAAAAGCAGCATCGGGATCCAGTCATTCGCGTCGACCTCATCAATGGCGACATGCATGAGCTTCCGATCGATGAACGCTCGGCCGATCAAATCGCCGAATGGATGAAGCGCGGATGCATTGACAGTCTAGCAACAAAAGAGCCAAGCCTGGGCGACATTTTCATTAAGATGACAGGAAGTGAGCTGCTATGAACCTCTCGGCGAGACGTGTGCGGGCGATCTTCGTGAAAGACTACAAAGAATTTTCACGGAATTACGCCCTCTCCATTTTGTTGGTTTTCCCCTTGGTTTTTGCCGTTATCTTCCGTGCCGCGGGCGCGTCGTTGCCCGGCGCCATCGGGTTTCTGCTTAATATTTCGTTTGTCACCCTGACCTCCTTCGTTCAAGCTTGCCTGATCGCGGAGGAGAAGGAACGCAACACGTTGCGCTCCTTGATGATGACACCCGCTACGAGGCTCGACGTCTTAATCGGCAAAAGCGCTTTAGTTGGGGTGATGTCCGTTGTCGTGCTGGCGATTTCGCTTGCCATATTTGGTTATGAGCCGGCGAGCTGGTGGGCCTTTGTTGTTGCCAATTTGCTATCGATCATCCTATACATCGCGGCAGGGACGATATGCGGTCTCTACTCCAAAACCTTGCTTGATGCGTCGCTCACCATCCTTCCCGTCGCGCTTATCTTCTCCGGTGCGCCGTGGGGCGCCTATGTAGCGGAGGATTATCCGATCTTCCGGGTGCTTGATTATATGCCGAGCAGCCAGCTCGTCCATTTGCTCAATGTGCCGCACACAGGCTATGCCTGGACCGACTTGTTCACGCCCCTGTTGTTCATATTCGCGTGGACGGTTGTATTGACTGTTGCAGCTTTGGCGCTGTATCAGCGTCGCTTGAAGGATGAGTAGTGCGACACAGACTATTAGGGGGGAGTAATACCGATGAAGGCAGCGGTCAAACTGTGGCAGCATTGGAATGAAGGCGAAGCGAGGCAGCGTCTCGATCGCTATCGCGCAACCGTAGCGCGCATCCGGCAACGCGACAGACAGGCCTGGGATGATCAACGTCTGCAAGCGGAGTCGCTCCGGCTGCAGGAGCAAGCACGCTCTGGCGTCCCGCTGGGCGAGCTGCTCGTCGATGCCTATGCGCTCGTCTCCGAGGCGGCGAAGCGGACGCTTGGCCTGTCGCCCTACGATGTTCAGCTCATCGCCGCAATTGCGCTGCACGAGGGCTACTTGATCGAACAGCATACCGGCGAAGGGAAGACGCTCTCGGCCGTCATGCCCGCTTACCTGCATGCGCTGACTGGCAAGGGCGTCCATGTGCTGACGTTTAACGATTATTTGGCCCATCGCGATGCGCATTGGATGGGACCGCTCTATACGTTCCTCGGCCTCTCGGCAAGCGCGGTGCAAGCAGGCATGAAATTATCTGACAAACGACAAGCCTATGCCTCGGATATTACGTATGTGACCGCCAAGGAGGCGGGCTTCGATTATTTGCGCGACACGATCGCACTCGACCCAGCCGATGTCGTGCACCGTCCGTTCCACTATGTCATCGTCGACGAAGCCGACTCGCTGCTGCTCGATGAAGCGCGCGTGCCGCTCGTCATCGCTAGCGAGCCGGGCGCCTCCGGCGAGGACGGCAGCCGATTTGCTACAGTTGTCAGGCAGCTCCAGGCAGACGAGCATTACGACTTCGACGAGTCTGGGCGCAATGTCTATCTGAACGAAGCTGGCGCAACCCGGGCGGAGGCCTTGCTCGGATGCGACAATCTGTACGAAAACCGTCACAGTCATGTATTGATGGCTCTGAACTGCGCGCTCCATGCGGAGCTGCTCCTGCATCGGGACGTCGATTATATTGTGCGGGACGGCAGCATCGAGCTGATCGACGAGTACACCGGTCGCGTGGCGGACAACCGCCATCTGCCGGACGGGCTGCAAGCCGCGCTCGCGGCCAAGGAAGGGCTGCCCTTCAAAGCCGGAGGCAAGATTCTCGGCACGATCACCCTGCAGCATTTCCTGAGCCTCTATCCGAGCCTCTGCGGCATGACCGCTACCGCTCAAGCTTCGGCGATGGAGTTCGAAGCGATCTATAACCTGGACGTGGTGAAGATCCCGCCGAATCGCCCGAACCTGCGGATCGACCATCCGCACCAGGTCTACACCCATAAGGAAGCCAAGCTGAAGGCGCTGCTGCGAGAAATCTCGGCCGCCCATGCGAAGGGTCGCCCTGTCCTGATCGGCACGTCGAGCGTCGGAGAGTCGGACTCGCTGGCCGAAGCGCTGACTGCTGCTGGCGTACCTTGTCATGTCCTCAATGCCAGGAACGATGCCAAGGAAGCCGAGATTATCGCCAAAGCGGGAGAACTCGGAGCCGTCACCGTGTCGACCAACATGGCGGGGCGCGGCGTCGACATCCGGCTCGGCGCCGGCGATCCCGTGCAAGCGGAGAGGGTCGCCAGTCTGGGCGGGCTATACGTCATCGGCACGCATCTGCACCAGAGCGTACGCATCGACGACCAACTGCGCGGGCGATCCGGCCGCCAGGGCGACCCGGGATCGTCGATCTTTATGATCAGCCTGGAGGACGAACTGCTGCTGAAGTTCGACATCGACCCGGCAATCCGCGAGCTCAGGCAGGACGAGCCGCTCGACGAATCGCTGCTCCCCGGCAAGATCGCCCATATCCAGCGTATCCTGATGGGGCAGAACTTCGAGCTGCGCCAGGAGTTGAACAGCTATTCGGACATGCTCGAGGATCAGAGACGAATGCTGTACGAGGAGCGGCTGCGCATCTTGACCGGGGAGACGCCGATGAGCCCTTCCGAGCAGCGAGTGCGACTATTCTATATCGACGCTTGCTGGGCGGACCATCTAGCCTATGCCGCTTACGTACGCGAAGCGATCCATCTGACGAGCCTCGTCCATCGCAGTCCGATCGATGAATATCATGCGCAGATTATCGAGGCGTTCGAGCAGATCCCGGCCAAGATCGAGCAAGCGACGGCGGACATGCTCGCCAGACTCGGCGGCTCCGACGATCCGGCGAGCTGGGAGGCGCTCGGACTGCACAGCCCCCCTTCTACCTGGACCTATCTCATGACCGATCAATATACATCCTACCTGCAAAATCCGCTCAAATGGGGCCCCCTCACGCTCGCCGCCTATTATCTGCGCAAGCTGGTGCGGCCGGTATTCGGGTGGAAGCCGTTCTAGGGCGTGTCTGCAGACACGCCCTAGAGCACGGCAACGTCCCTGTCCCTGGGCGGGCTTCATCCCTGGGTATGATCACAAATGCCGGAACAGAAAGTCGAGCGGCTCATCTTCCGGATTAAGTTCATGGCCGCCTTCGAATACGTCGCTGTGGAATCGCTCCGCGATACCCAACCGCTCATAGTGCCGCTTCGCCCTTTCGCTCTCCGCGATAAAGCCTTCCGTCGCGAAGACTGCGTCGTGCGAGCCGCCTTCAAGATACAATGGCCTCGGACAGACCAGACCACAGATCTCGGCATCAAGGAACCTATTGGCGGAATCGGTCCAGGTCCAGTCGGACCATCCGTAGGCGAACCGATCGTTGACGTAGCAGGAAGATATGGCGACGGAGATTCGGGCGTCCAGCGCGGCTGCGCACAGCGTGTAGAAGCCGCCGTAAGACAAGCCCATCATACCGATGCGATCGCCGTCAATATCGGGACGCAGCAGCAAGCTGTCCAGGCAGTGCCGGATTTTGACCAATTCCACTGCCGTGATCGAGCTTCCAAGCTGTTTCAATTTGACATCGATCATTGTGCGATCGAAGACGGGACCAAATCGGCCCCCTTCCCACAACAGAAGCTGGGGGGCGAACACGGCGGCTCCCCGCCTCAAAATTCTGCGTGTCATGTCGTTATAGTTAGTGGAATCAAAAAAACCGGCCGTCATCTCCGGCGTCCCCTGTCCGCCATGCTGGGAAATAACCAAGGGGAAAGGACCGTCTCCCACCGGGCGAAAGAATAAGCCGTAGGCCTGCAAGCCCCCATGAACCGGTACCGTCACTCGATAAATGTCGCCTAGCCGGTCCTCCGCTATTTTTTCATACCGAGCTTCCTCTCTCCGGGCGACGTAAGCTTCTGGATCATTAATCGGGACCGGAAGCGGCAAACCCAGCATCGCGGCGAAGTCTTCCCGATAACGCTCCGTGCTGGCGACGTAGGCCTCGCAATCGGTGTAATCCGGGGAATAATAACGCGCCCGCCGCTTTGCCGACTCCCGCTGCATCGCTTCGATCCATTCATTTAATTCGCCGTATTGGCGCTCGCGATACTCATTGCCGGCATGATCAGCTTCTTGGTAAAGATTATCCTTCGGCTCGATCATTGGGCGCTCCCGCTCCATTGTTCATCTGCAAGCGCAATAACGACCATTTGATGGCACTCGAGCTCCGGAAGAGAGTAGGAGACCGCTTCGCGATCCTGCCGATACAAGAGGGGCGTCATCTGTGGCGCCAAGTATACACTCGTAACAGCTCGGTCCGTTCGAATCGAAACCTGAATATTCCGAAGCGGAATAATATCCTCTATCACTTCAATGCCATCGCCTCGTCGCACCGGCGACACATATAGCAAGTGGTTAATGATGCGATGATGCTCCCGCTGCTCTTGCAGCGTAACCATGCCCTGCGCAGGTAAGTTGGTAACCAACGTTTTGGTCGGAAGCAATCGATTCAGCGCAAACACTACCGCTTCTTTCAAGATCAGACTGCCTTTCGATGCATAGTCGTCGAAAACATTCCAAGCGATGTAAATGCCGCTGGCGCTCTCTGCCATGCCAGGTCCGCCATACGCCTCACTGTTAGGCGTATGCAAGTGAGAACAGAATCTGTTCGCATCGCGATTAAAATAAGGATCTTCCCGTTGTCCCAGCTCGGTTCCTCCAGATAGGCTAACCCGCTGTCCTTGCGAATAAAAAACGAAGGATGCCTTACCCAGCTTGCCAGGCTGGAACAACGGTCGAAAATAATCGGGACGATACGGATTCAGACCTTCGTGTTTCACTCCAAAATCAAGTAAAAATTGCTCTCCCTGCTCATCCAGCCCCGACCATCCGGTTGCGAGCAGCTTGCCTCCTCGCCGGATATACTGCTCCAGCTTGACCCGCAGCTCCTCTCCTACAGGAACATAATCCGGCAAAATAATCACGCGGTATACTGAGAAGTCTTGCTCAAGATCCACCACATCGAATAGGAAGTTGCCTTCGAGAAGTATGCGAATCGCACCGGCATCGGACCCCGCCGCAGTCCCCTTTTCGATATGCGCCCGAGCATGCACCCCTGTCGCCTCCAATGTCAGGAGCGCAACATCTGCAATAGCATGAACCGCCGTGCACCATTCTTGCTTGCTCTCAACCTCACGGTAGGCTTCGCCAATTAATCCATACGTAGCCTCATCCATCAACCCGCTTGGATGAAGCTGATCGCCGATCGAAACCCGCGCGCCGTGCGCAAGGCTGAGCGCAGCTTCGTATCGAAGCGCATTCGGATGCTTGTATCCGCCGAATTCTCCCCAGGCCGTATGGAACTTGCCCGTCATTCCAAGGTAATCCATCCCTAACGTCTGCGCGTATCTCGCCGATAGCGGGAAGTGATCGTAGCCGCCTCCGCCCGTCGGCAGAGATTCTAGCTCGAGATGACTGTTCATGCGCGCTAGATCGCGACGCCCGCGCCTAATATGCCCGCCATTATGAAAAACAGGCAAACCCGGCTTGATGGCGTCTACCGTCTCCCTGACCTTAGCCGTATAGACCGCAAAGGTTCGCTCCCATATGGCGAGCAAGGCTTCCTTGTCGCGTCGGCCCTTCCCTTCGATTCGCGCAGCCTCGATACAGGTATGACAATAGCATTCCCGCACTCCGACAATGTCGATGAACAAGCTGTCCGCATCATAACGGGACAACGTCTCCCGTACTTGCGACAATAACACATCGAGATAGGGCGAATTCAGACACAGCTCATGATAGCCAGGTTCATTATAGCCCTTGGTCCATGTTGTCGCATCGTCGCGATCTCGAATCAGCCACTCGGGATGCGCTCTCGCCAGTCTCTCGTCCAGACCGCCGGATAGATACACCGGCGTTTTGACGCCTATTTCATGAGCAGCTTCTATCTGCGCCCCCAGCAGGTCAAAGCGTAGACCGGGATGAATTTCGCTCGCTTCCGACGGATGATACGCCCAGCCGTGATGACATTTGGAGAATAGTGTAATGGAGTCTACATGTCCCAGCTTCAGCATGTGCTGAAATTGTTCCTTTTTGAAGGCTGCTCCAATTGACGCTATGGCTTCAGAGGTATGAAAATCAAGATGCACTTGCCGAAATCGCATATCAACACTTCCTTATAAAATTGTAAATTACCCCTTCAATGATCCGACGGTCAAACCTTGCACAAAATACTTCTGAAAAAACGGAAACACAAACAGCATCGGCCCCGCCGCCAGCATGACCATCGCCATCCGAACCGACAAATCGGGAAAATCGTGTATATTCATATTCATGGACGTCGCAACGTCCATATTTTTAATAAAATCGATCGTATTCATCATTCGAACGAGCAATAGCTGCAAGGGGACCAAATTGTCGTTGTTAATAAACAACAATCCCAAATACCAGTCATTCCAATACGTAAACGAAATGAGCAAGCCAATTGTAGCCAGCGCCGGCGTGGACAGCGGGATAATGATGCGGAAGAAAATTTGCCACTCTCTGGCTCCGTCCATTTTGGCGGACTCGATGATTTCCATCGGTATTTTTGCCATAAAGCCCTTCATCACAATAATATTAAAAGGGGAAATCATCATCGGAAGGATGAGCGCCCAAATCGTATCTTTTAATTGCAAATATTGCGAGATCAAAATAAACCAAGGTACCAGACCGCCGCTGAACAGCATTGTAAAAAAGACGTAGAACGTAAGCGGGCGAGCCAGTCGGTAATCCCTTCTGGAAATCGCGTAGGCGATCATGGCAGTAAGCAATAGGCCGCATGACGCCCCCACGCCAGTAATGAGGGCCGTAATGCCATATGCATTTAACAGTGCCTGGGGCGCCTTAAACAAATACTCGAAAGCTACCAGGCTGATTTCCCGCGGAAAAAAGGAATAGCCATGCTCCAGAAGCGACTGTTCGCTCGACAACGAAGTAGAAATAACCAATGCTAACGGAAGTACAAACAGAATCGTTAGCAGTATGAAAAACAAATGAATGGCCATCTGGGCTGGCTTCCGCCCCTTAATTGCACTATTCACGTCATCCTCCCTTTACCACAACGAATTGTCCTCGTCGATTTTTTTGATCACTAGGTTGGCGCCAAGCACCAGGAAGAACCCAATGACCGATTGATACAGCCCAACGGCGGCCGACATGCCGACATCGCCCAGCTGCCTTAACGAACGATAGACGAACGTATCGATGACATCGGTCGTAGCATAGATAAACTTGGAATCGTCCGGAATAAAGTAGAACATTCCAAAATCAGCCCTAAATATATTCCCAATGCTAATAATGAACAAAATAATAAGAAGCGGGGCCAACAGCGGAATCGTTATTTTCAAAGCCATCTGAAACTTCGACGCTCCGTCGATCGTAGCAGCTTCGTAATAGGAAGAGTCGATGCCGAGAATGCCCGCGTAATAAATCAATGCCGAAAATCCGACGGCTTTCCACAAATTCGTCAGAGTTAAAATGTATGGCCATACCGAGGCATCCTGATACCATGGCTTGGGCTCCATCCCCATTCCTTGCAGTAGCTGATTCAGAAAGCCGTTGGACTGATCGAACAAAGCCATCGCTATATAGCTAACCACGACCCATGACAGAAAGTAGGGCAGAAACATCGCCGTTTGATATAGCTTAAGCCACTTTTTGCTAATTTCATTCAGCAATATCGCAATGATTAATGCAGCAACCATCGTTGTCACAATAAAGGTCGCATTGTACAGCAAGGTGTTCCTCGTAATTCGAAATGCTGTATCCGAGGTAAACAAAAACTCGAAATTTTTTAGACCTACCCATTGGCTCCCCAGAATGCCCAGATTATAACGAAAGTCTTTGAAAGCCAATATAAGCCCGCCCATCGGCAAATAAGCAAACACAAAGATGGCTATGACGGCAGGAAGCGCGAGCACAGTTAATTCCACATTGATGGGAAGCTTCTTTTTCGGTAGCATCATGTCACCCCGTTATGGGCAGGGGGAACTAAACGGGCACAAAACGTGCTCGCCTATTCCCGCCCCGCGCGATTTTACTTCAGGCCGTTGGACGCAAGCCAGGCATCAAATTGGATTTGAATATCTTCGATAATTTTGTCTAGCCCCGCCTTTTTCAAGCGATCGGCATACTCCGGGAACTTCTCCTCCGGATCGATCGAGCCGGTGATCAGCAAGACGTCATACTCTTCGCTAAGCGCTGTCGTGTTGGCCTCTTCCGTCTTCACATTGCTGCTGTCGTATTGGAATCCGATAAACGGGGATACGGTGGCTTCCTCGTTTTGTTGAATCGTCTTCTCCCAGGTATCCGCCGGCTTTCCTTCTTCCAAATATCCGTTGAACACATTGCCGAATACCCAGTTCGTATTGCTCCAATAGCCGGCATTTTCATTTTTCTTAATGATGTTATCCGCAACCTTAGTGTAGTCCTTGCCTTCAATGCCGAAACTCAACAGATTGTATAACGCTTTGTTTGTGTTAACCAGATTCAGCAGCTCCAACGCGCGTTCGGGTTGCTTGGAGGTGAAGCTGATCGCATTTAGCGTTGCATTAATGTCCGCCGCAATAAAGGGTTCCATAATCGTAACGCCTACAATTTCGTAGCCACCGCCACGCGATTGGGCCTCCACCTCTCCGCCTGGTTTTATCGACGTTTCGAAAGTTGCGGCTACGTTGCCTTTGGCGCGCTCGGACTGAACGTCGATAATCGCAATATCCTGCTTGAAGATTCCCTTTTCGAACCAGGAGCGCGCCATTTTCAAATATTGCTGGTATTCTGGCGTGTCGGCCAATGCATGAACTTTGAAATCCTTATCATCCTGATACACAACGGCGCTATTGCCGCCGAAGCCGCCGCTCAGCTTATGCATGCCATACACATACGGGTTAAAGACTGAATTCGCAAGCGGTATAATCCCCTCCTCGTTCTTGGCGATTTGCTCAAACAGCGGCTCCAGATCTTCTACGTTCTTCACTTGGCTGACATCAAAGTTATACTTGTCGATAAATCGTTTTTGAATATAAAAACCGGGTTGACTTGTAATCGTCTGGTAGCTCGGCACGGCATAAATTTTGTCTCCGATTTTGGCGGCGTCCCATACCTTTTCGGAAATTTGCTCCTTTAGCGCAGGGAACTGCTCGAGCAGTTCGTCGATGGGCTGAAAAGCGCCCTTTTGAGCATTGAGCTCATAATTAAACAACCAGTTCGAAGTCCAGACAATATCAATCGTTTCATTGGCCGCCAGTTCCGTATTCAACTTCTGTTCGTAGCTCCCGAAATCGACGGGCATCAACTTAACCGTTGCATTTATCTCTTGCACCGTTATTTCGTTCACTGCCGCTTGAACGGAAGCAAAATCCGGTTGAGCGGCCGCTTGCGGATAATACCAGACCAGCTCAACCAACGGCTTAGAGGCGCCGCTCCCGGGCGAATCGGTGGGCGCCGCTTCGCTTCTGTTGCCACTTCCGTCGCCGCTGCAACCGCTTAACACTACCATTGCAGCCAGCGCTACAGTCATCCATTGGATTCCTTTTTTCATTTCGTCTGACCTCCCAATAATTGTTGTTCCCCTCTTGCAAGCCTCAGTTTGTCGGATTGCCGATCGTATGTAAATTGTACTTATCGTATTTTCTTGACCGTTGCATAGTCTTTTTTGCATTTTTCTATGCCCAAGCGATTCGCCCTCAACGGGCTTTTTTCTGGCGGTATTCCTTGGGCGTTGTGCCGAATTTCTTCTTGAATAGCCGCCAGAAATAGCTCAAATTGCTGTAGCCCACAATCTCCATAATATCCTTAATCGTGTATCTTTCGTTGTCCATCAGCTTGATTGCCTGCTTCATGCGAACTTCGTTGATGTAATCGCCGACAGACACCGCCTCGCTCGCTTTGAACACACGGCCTACATAGGCGGAAGACATCTTGAGCATAGAGGAAATGGCTTGCAAGCTCAGATTCTCATCCTTGTAATTGTCCTCGATAATTTCTTTGATCTTTGATATGAGAACTGTATTTTTGTTTCTGCCGCTATCCAAGATCTCTTCGGACAGCTCCCCGAAGATTCGCAAAAAATCATCCTTGATATCTTCCAGTGTTTTATGTCCCGACACGCTTTGGTGCAGCACATTCAAGCTAAGTGTAATCGGTTGCAATTTGTACGTATTCATCTCCGTAATCGTCTTGCGAACGACCAGAATAAGATGGAACAGGCTTGTCATCATATGATTGTAACTAAGCTTGGACAATTGCGAGAATATGCCGTCCAGACTCAACCGAACCTTATCCTCGTTATTGAGCTTAATACTTTCCACGAGCTTCTGCTCCAGTTCCAACGAAATGCCCACCTCGGCATTCATCCTGTTATCGAACGTCATTTCGGGTACGATAATGCTGTCCAAGCCAAAAATAATGCGGTACATCGCAACCTCCTGCAATTCCAAATACCGCTCTGACAACTCCGTATAGTCTTCACACGGCACGCTGATCGCAACGCCGAACTTCATATTATAGTAACTCGCCACCGTTTTCTTAACCTCGCGCAAAAGCAGACCTATCGTATCCATCGTCTGTTCCGTCTTATCGGCCGTGCTGATCAGCAACACGAGATGACCTGTACGCATATCGATGCATTCGCAGAGGAAATGCCGAAAGAAGGTTTCCTCTACAATATTCATCAATGCAAAGGCGGATAGCTGCGCATCCATCTGGCGTACCGAATTTTCGTCAATCGTTAATACAGCGATTAAATAACGTCCATCCGGATGGATATGGATACCATTGTCTGCAATGCACTGCCGAAACTCCTCTCGTGCGATAGAATCGCTTTCTTTTAACAGCTTTTGAATGTAATACTCCTTGACAATGTTTCGTTTGCTGGTTTGATCCGATTTGAGCACGGCCAGCTTCTCTTTCATAGATTGGTACACCTGGATCACATAGCTCACCTCGTCTTTGGCAGAGGGAGCCGTGGACTCCGACGGGCTGTCTCCTCCGACCTGAAGCATCAAATGATCGATCGGTCGATACAGCCTCAAGCTAACCATTACAGCTAGTATGGCGGCAATAACTAGAAAACAAAGCGTTACCATAATTAACGTATTTCGAATTTGATACAACGTCTCCATGACTGATTTATAAGGTTGTACCATGACGATTTGCCAATTGTTCACGTCTGCATCCATAATAGTGACGATTTGCTTGGCGCCGTTCAACGTGGCGGTAAAATAGGAGGTGTTGAGGGTCTCCATTCGATTTGACTGTTCGGCTTGCAAGTAACGACCCAAATCCAATCGATCCAAACGATCGAAATGAGATGGGAGCAAGACGGTGCCTTCACGGTCCACCACAAAAAAATCGCCATTGCTGCTCTGACCGTCCAACTGATTCAACATTTTCAAGTTGTTTAATAGCCATTCAGACTTTACATTGATGAAGAGAACGCTCTCACCTATGCTGTAATTGTCCAGTGACTGATACATTGCCAACGTAAAAATGTCATAGTTAGGCCGCTCATCGGTCAATAAGCTTGTCGTGCTCATCGGGAGCAGCTTCATTTTGTCCCAAGGAACTTCCTTGTTCAGGATGGGCAAGAAGTTGGCCAGCAGCTTGTCCGTATCCTGATTCGACACGGAGTCCAGAGCATACTTTAAATTATTGGCATAGAAGCTTTGCGTCTTTCCGTTATACACAACGATGGAATGCAAAAATGAAGTGGAGTCCACCCGCTTTTTCTGCTTCATCATTCGGGGAAGCATATCGAGGATATCCTCCGTACGGGTTGACATCAGCGGCGTCAATTCTTCATCGAAAAAAGTGGATATGGCCATATTTTTGATGATTTCGTTCATATAGGTAATGTTATATCGAACCTGCTGCAATACTTTAGTATTCGATTGCACTTGCTGCTGCACAATTTTCTCTTGCGAGACAAAATAAAAAACGATGGCAAAGGTGCTCAAAGACAGCAAGGTTAAAATGGAGATCAAAATCATCATTTTACGCAAATGTAATCTCGAGGTGTATTTGGCTTTGAATTTTCGAACAAGTCCCATATGTAGTCCTCCCCGCCATGTCTACTCCTACATCATAATACAGCAAAGCCTCATTTGTATCTTGGCATACAAGGGATTGTTTCGGAATTGTACAATGTGGTTAAATTTGCACTTCTTATAGAAGTTGTTGATTATGCACAAGCAAAAACGACTTCGTCGTCCTTCCAGGACGTGCGAAGAGCTTTGTCGGAGAATTCTAAGCTGATGTAAGGTTGAAACTTATAAATTCTTAGAATTTAAAAAAAGCGCACCGTGGAGTTAACTTCTCCACCGTACGCTTGTTACCTTCACAACGGCTATTCGTTCCTGTACTCCAGCATGCCAAGCAGCATAACTGCCGCTTCTGCACGAGAGGTCTCCTCATTCGGAGCGAAGCGATTACCGCCTCGTCCTTCGATCAGCCCACTTGCACGCAAGGCCTCTACTGCCGGTCTGGCCCAAGACGGAATATCCCGATGGTCGGCGAACCGTTCCACATCGCCAGCAGGGATATCGATTCGCAACGCTCTTTGCAACATGACTGCCATCTGGGAACGAGTAACAACTGCACTGGCGCCAAACGAACCGTCCTCATACCCGGTGATCAGTCCCGCTGCTGCCGTCTGGGCAACCGCTGCCCGAGCCCATTGCGGAATCTGCTCGCCATCCGAAAAGGGTAGAGCGGTCTCCGCCGTATTAAGTTTGAGCGCATTGGATAGCATAACCGCGAATTGTGCCCTTGTCACCGCCTGATCCGGCCGGAACTTGCCATCGGGATAACCCTGGATCAATTTCAGAGATGCCGCCTTCCTGACAGCCTGCTCACTCCAATGACCGCCTATATCCGAAAATTGCGGCACCGAATTATCGCTGGAGTCCTCCTCAACATCGCTTGGCTGACTCGGCGTTGTTGGCGTTGTTGG
>NZ_BFBX01000088.1:130046-146156 GCF_003851045.1 Paenibacillus sp. 598K
GGCGTTGTCGGCGTTGTCGGGATCTTATTCGCTTCTGTCATGTGTACATCCGATTGCACAGAAGTCGCAAAAGCATTGGCATGAGAGAAAGTCATGATACCTGCCAATACCTCATCGTCCATTTCTACTTCTGCTTGCGCAAAGGAGACCCATGCATTATTTTGCTTGTAATACGCTTCGAAGAGGTCGCCATTTTTCGTGAGCTTCAACTCAGTTGGCAGCGGAATTGGATTCGCAGGAAAAGCATAATCCGACTCTCCCCCTTCTTCCTCCCGGAACACAAAGCGCAATACGCCATCCGGCAGAACACGCAGATTGACTTGCTTGGCATTCGTGCTGTCTCGATCTCGGATCATAATGCCTGATGCGGCATCCGGATGAGTATTATCCAGAGAGTGTACCTTGGTGCTGATCTCAAATTCGCCCTCGATCTCGTTCAAATCTACATTGCGATACACATACGTGAAGGCGTCTGCGGTCCCCCATACGTTAGCCCCGTTAGTTCGAATAGTGAACGTCCCGTCCTTCTCTGCGACATAGCCTTCCGTACTGCCGTAGTTGACGATAGTCCAAGGCGCCTTCAAGTTACTGCCTTCGGGATACACCGTCAGAGACAGGCTCGCCTGTTTCTCAACGCCAAGCAGCATTGCATTCACAGTCAGGACTACATTGCCCGCCTGCTTGGCCATAATGACGCCATCCGGATCAATCTCCGCAATCGCAGTGTCGCTCGATGTATAGGTCATCATGGCAGCGTCCATATCTGCCGGATCATTATTGGTCAATACGCCTGTGACGCGAGCCTGCGACGTCTGCCCCGCGATTAGAGGCTGAGGCGTAACCTGCAGCGCTACACTATCCAGGTACACGCCAACGACTTCGATCTGAGCCGAATCGGAACGCGACACCCCGTCCTTCACTCCGGTTACCGTGATGGTAGCCGTTCCCGGAGCGACTGCGGTGACTGTCCCGTTCGTCGCATGAACAGTCGCTATGCTTGGGTCCGAGCTTGTAAAGCTTACAGATCCGAACAAGTCCATCAGGATGCCTGTGGCGCTGTCTGCCATCACCCAAGGCTGTAGAACATCATCCACCCTCATCTTGGCGCTGGCGATCAATTGGACCGACGCAAGCGGACTGTCCTCGAGGTAAGTCCACGGGTCCTGGCGAAGTCCCATTTGTGCAAACGGAATCGGATTGAAGCGCGGCAGCTCGGTAAACACGGGCGCATTCTGCACCAGGGTGAAGTCTTTGCCAGGCTTGTCTACAAATCCTGGATCCTCATTCGTTACCCAGTTGCTGTGAATATATCCGTAGGTCGTCACGCTCGGATCAATAATCAATTCCTCGTTTTGTTGATACACATTATCCTGAAGGGTATTGTACTTTGGCAAACACGGTGTATCGCCCCATAATGTCGTCAAGGTGCTATACCGCGAAGCCCACGGCTCCGACTGAATCGGAAGTTGCTGCAGCTTGCTATGAAGCAAGCCATTGGGAGCGCATGCCCCGAACGCCCAAGTCACGCCCCTGTCATCCATCCGGATCGAATATTTGCCATCCATGACGATATTATTGGCGATCATCTGGTTGCGACCGCCGCCAATTAGCATACCCGTATGCGCTTTCTCAATAACATTGCCATACACGAGAGAACCGCTAGCCATATCATCAAGATACACGCCGATTTGTCCGATTCCCGATACCCCATAGAGATTGTGCAAATAGTTGTAGCGGATGACGGTGCCTTGCTCTGCCCAATCCGACCCCATATACATGGCGCCAGCATCGCTTGTCGTCTTCAATACATCATAGATTTCATTGTATTCGATGACATGGTTATTGCCATGAATCCATATGGCCATGTGCGGGCCATCGTAAATCTCATTGTGCGCAAACCTGTGGCCTACTCCCCGCAGCTCGACGCCGGGCGAATAGGTAGCCTGGATGCGGCTGAAATTGTAAATTTCGTTATTGACCACATTAAAATTGCTCGGTGTTAGTGTCGTGCGATCGCCACCATGGAGATAAATAGCGCCATAGCCGGTATTATAAATTTGATTGTCGATCACAATATGATCTTGGCCGCCATCAATCGATAGAGCGATATTGCCTAGATTCCGGAAGATATTGTCGTCCAGAACGACGCTGCTACCGCCATTCACCACAACTCCGATATCTCGCGAAGCCTCGAAGCTCAGTCCTTGAAAGGCGATATGGGAAGCTTGGTTCAGCGTTACCATCGGTTCATTCAGCAAGGAAAGATACATGTCCATATCACTCGGCGACCCTGCCAACGGCAGATAGGCATACAGCTTGTTGGCTGTCCGATCCAGATACCATTCGCCCGGAACGTCCAACTCTTCAAGTACATTATAGTAGTAATAACGTTGCCCGGTCTTCACTTCGGCAAATGCCGTAATCTGATTGGACATAATCCGCTTGGTCGCCGAATCGATAGCATCGAGCTTCAGGTTGCCGTCCGCCCAATCCCAGCGCATATATCCATACATCCATACATCAGTAAGGTCTGCCCACGATTCCGGACGTGGATCCAGATACTCGAAGCTCGTGCCCGAAGCTGGCTGATCGGCTGCGCCGATGGTCACAAAGCCCTGGTCGGGCCAGCGAGCAAGCCGGAAAGGCTCGGCATCGACAAAAAGCTCGGCAGGCGGATTGTAATGTGGACCCGGGAAGCCGAAGCCGACCTGCATGTGTGCGCCATAGTCCATCGTTCCGTGTGCAGACAAATCGTATTCCAGCACCTGATCGCGGACAGCTGGCTGCAGACGATTCCAAACAGCCGTATCGCTGATTGTGTCAAATTGCGAGCCATCCAATCGTACTCCGCCTACAAGCACAGCTTCCTCGTTCGGATAAGAACGGTATACGATCGGCGAATCGACGGTACCGGAATCTTGCGCAGTCAGCTCGAAGCTTTCGCTAATCGAATAATGACCCTCGCGCAAATAAACGGTGATGCCGCCAGCAGGAAGGCCGTCAGCGGCCTTGATGGTCCGAATCGCATCCCGCGCGCCTTCCAGCGTAGCGAACGGCGCAGCCGGGGAGCCGTCATTGGAATCTGCACCTTGCGGGGAAACATAAATCTCGTTCGTCGACACGCTGCTCGCCTGGACCTCAGACCCTGCAGGCACAACAAATGACGATACACCGATCGTAATGGTTAAAACCAGCTTACTCCATTTTCTACCCTTCTTCATTCCCTTACCCTCTCCTTTGTCATGTACCCTCATAATATTAAGCGCTTTCAAAGCGCATTTATATCATCACAAAAAATCCGATCGGTGGTCTATTGTACAATCTAGCGCTCCTTGCAACCTCGTTATCTACCAAATTGTAATTTTTGAACTTATTAATACACCATGTGAAAATCGCCGAAAAACCGCGTAAATACAAGGAAAACTGCCTTGACCGCGCATGTAAATCTTGCTATTCTGAACAAAATTTCAGCAAGCGCTGTACAGATAAGGAGCCAGAGCATGCGATCCAAAAACAAACTTATTCTGATCACGAGATTCTGCAAAAGCACAGAATGAATTACGTGTTGGTTTTCCTCACCATGATGTCTGTTGGCATTCAATATGTCATCGCCGGTCTGTACGCAAGGAAAGGATCGACGCCATCTCCTTTTGTTTTTATGTTATTTATAAGCTTGACGGTCATTGCGTTTTACAGTGCGTATAATCGCTTTCAGTTCTCTTTTTCAAAAGAGTTGATGGGGTACAGTCTCGCGTTTGGATTCTGTTTTGGGATGGCCTTTTTATTTCAAGTTTTGGCCATTCAACGAGGGGGAGTCACCTTAACATCCCTGCTTCTCTCCTATTCGCTTATTTTACCTACGTTATTCGGCATTTTTGTTTACAAAGATAGCGTCACCGTCACCTTTTTGGCTGGCCTTTGTCTTGTCTTGCTATCCTTGTTCTTGATTAATTACAAAAAAAGAGGGCGGGCGGATAACAGGGCAAACGTACAAACCGGATGGCTACTGCTGGCTCTATCTGCTTTTTTGGGAAATGGTATGTGCAGCATTATTCAAACCTCTTTGCAAAAAAACCTTGCAGGTCAATACAAGGCGGAATTTATGATAAGCTCCATGGCGGTTACGATCGTCATTTGCGTCATTGTTCTGAGTTTACGTAAGGCATATCGTTCCTTTTCGCTGCGTTCAGAAGGAATGTACGGGGTATTATGCGGCGCTTTTATCGCCTGTACCAATTTATTGGTGATGTTATTACTGGTCAGCAACCTTCCTGTCAGCCTTATTTTCACCCTGATTTCTGCTGGCAGCGTCATTACGACCTATATCGCTTCTCGCTTTATCTTTCGTGAAAAACTAAACACGATGCAAAATATCGGGTTATCTATTGGTCTATTATCCATTGTCCTTGTCACCATCTAATTTGGGAGGTTTTTGAGCATGTATACCGTCAGTGTGCCTGTGGAAATTAAAACGATTAACGAAAAAAGTAAATTCGATCTTTTAAAACGACTTCAACAGCTTAACGCCAATGAAGTTTTCCTCATCCCAATCGATGTTAATCAGTGGGATGACACTTGCGAGTCCATACGTACATTTATCCCTTTTTTCACCAGCCATAACATTGACGTGTGCCTATGGATTGGAGGTTCTCTCGCACATTACATTTACCCGGAAGCGTATGACACGATGATTGATGTAGAAGGCGGCATCTCTCAGCGCATATGTCCGCTTGATCAACGCTTTGAAGCTTACTTCTGCGAGCTCTTCAAAAAAATCGCGGCAACCGGCGTCCAAAAGATTGCGCTCGATGACGATTACCGTATGAATTGGACAACCACGCCGCCGTCTTGCTTTTGTCCGAAGCACCTGGAGCTCTACAGCAACATTCTGAAAGAATCGGTGACGCTGGAATCCATGCGTGAAGGCATCTATTCCTCCGATCCCGACAAATATCGAAACGCTTGGTTGGAGGGGAGCAGAGAGTCACTCTGTCAGCTTGCAAGAGCGATACGCCGCTCCGTCGATGAGATCGATGAATCCATTAATATCGTGCTTTGCTCCGGACCTGCGCATTGGGGAGCTGATGGAGCAGGGGCGCTCGAGTTGGCGACGATTTTTGCCGGCAATAATCACAAGGAGCTTCGATTGAGCGGAGCGCCTTTCTGGGGACAGCGAGTCGGCACAGCGATGGATTTTGCTCGGAAACAAGCCGTGTATTGCAAAAAACACGGAATCAGAACACTCGCCGAAGGGGATGCTTATCCGCGTCCAAGATACGCCGGTCCCGCATCCGGCATAGAGAATCTGGATTTAATAGCAAGAGCGGATGGCAACTTTGATGGTATCCTAAAGTACGGACTGGACTACAATTCCTCGCCGAACTATGAGCCCGGCTACGCCGAATTTGCAGAGAGAAACCGTACATTGCATCAACAGACCGAAACGATGTTTGCTGGCAAGCAAGCTCAGGGCATCCATCTTTTTGAGCCCCTCGACATTCACTGGCACACGCGCCGCGTCAGTCATCAGCCGGAATTCGATGCTATGTGGTCGCCGGGGGTCGCCTTTCTCAATGACAATTCCATCCCCGCCGTGTTCGAGCCTGGGGGCGTCAATCTGGTATTCGGACAAAATGCATGGATGCTGGATCCAGAGCTTCTGACTGGCGGAACGATACTGGATTATACAGCAGCCAAGATACTGGCAGAGCGCGGCATTGATGTCGGGATTATTGAGGAGCTCCAGGGAACGGATGGGAATTTCACTTATGTAGGCGCCGGCAGCTTCGAATATTATAAAGCAGAACAAGAAACCGTCGCTCTCTATGGAAATGTGTCGATACACAATTTGGTTGTGAACGAGCAGGCTACTATCCTTACCGAAATTAGCGTACGAAAACAATCGATGACCGGTGCTTACTTATACGAGAACGAAAACAATCAACGATTTCTCGTCTTCCCTTTTGACGCCCAGGAGGGTAAAGCAGTGACTGGCCTATTCCGTAGCTATTGCCGCCAACGTCAATTAATGACGGCGCACGAATGGTTATGTGGACGAAAGCTCGATGCCATCTGTCCGGGAAATCCGGACTTGTATCTCATCGTCAAAAAAGATGAGGAATCGATGGCTGTAGGCTTATGGAACTTTTTCCCTGACCGAATTCAGCAACCGGTCATCGAATTGGCGGACGACTATACCGAAATTGAGTTCCTTCATTGCACAGGCACATTGTCGGGCCGCATCGTCCAATTAGATTCGCCACTGCATGCCTTCGAGTATTGCGCCTTCAGTGTCAAAAAATAACGAGACAACATGTTATCGCAGAACCTATCAGATCGCTAATCGAGAAATAAAATTAAGTACACCGCCTCGGCAACAAGGGTGCTCCCAAGTCATCTGCAATGACCTGGAAGCACCCTCGCCAAAACCATCTGGCCGTCGCTCCTCTTTCCACTATTCCGACATGATTCGCTTCGTTCCTTCGATTTGCTGAATGGGCGCAATATTTTGCGTGAACTCCAGCGTTCCCATATATTCGCCCTCTGCGGACCGGATGGCAAAATAACGGATATAGACATACATGCCTTTGATCGGCAGCCAGAAGTCTTCCACATCCTTGACACCCGCCTTAAAATCCTCGAGCAGCTTATTGACAATATGCACGCTTTGCGGCGGATGACAGTTCTGCACGGTGCGACCGATCACGGCTTTGGTCCGGGCAAAAATCCGGTCCGGCCCATGCGAGAAGAAGCGCACAACATCATGCTCGTCGATAAAGGTCAGGTCGACCGGCAAATGATTGAACACGGCCTCCAGTTGAGCAACGGACATCAGGCCCGTTTCAAAGCGTACGTAGCCTCCGCCTTCGGCAGATGCTTCTTTGGCCGAAGCCGAAGAAGCGTCTTCCCCAACTCCTTCGCTACCGTCACGCACCATACTGGCGTGTGCGGCCGAAACATCCCGTTGTACGTCTTTAGCGGGCGTGGAAGAAGCTGTATCCAGCTGTGAAGAGGCCGAGAGCGCCGCTTCCGCGCCGACCGGTTCCGCTGCTCGGGCAGGAATCCAACGATGCTCAGGTTCCGTGAGACAGTAGCCGATCGTCGCGCTTTCTTCGGCGATTTTCACCCACTCATCCTCAGTGAGCTTGCCAAGCGCCATCGGGAGCAGGATGTTTTCTTCCTTATAGATCATCGCATTGACTTCTTCCAGCGTCCGTTCCAAATCGGCGCAAATGTCCGCCGCCTCGGCCGTATCGCCCTCGGTAAAAGCCAGCAGCCGATTGCGAATATGTTTGACGCTGGCGCGGATGGCATCGTCAACGCCCCACATCACCTTGGTCGGACCGAAGATGCCGTAACGTTCCAGATAAGGGAACAGCAAGTTTTCCTTGCGGCTATAGTGCTTGTCAATCTCAAGCAGCTTTTCCAGATCCGCCACCAGCTTGCTGCGGCCCGCTTCGTTCGCTTGCTTTGCAAAGCGTTCCGCATGCAGCTTGATGCGGAAATTGGCATGCTGCTCAATTTCGCGATTTTCACGTTTAAACGTATGCACCGGGTGACCGGGCTGCTCCTCGGGTGCAGTCGGCGCTACCGAATGAATCGTTTCGATGGAGCCTTTAAACACGGCGGTATGAACAGAACACAGTCGCTGCACCTCTGATACCGGAATACCTTCCTCTTCCATGAGCGCATGCTCGATCTCGGATATTTCGTCCACCGTCACATGTCCGACCGCTTCGCGAAACCGCTCCTGCACCTGCGCCACGCTTTGCCCGTTATGAAGATCGACAATGATCGACTTTAACACACGCTGTCTGTCCGCCTTTAGTGCCTTCGCCTCATCATCCGCATACGATCGATTGTTAATAAGTTCACTCATTCGAAAAGCCCCCTTGTTGAGAATCATTATCATCATTATATAAGGGCAACGGCCGGCGCTTTGTGCGTATACGCACAACAGATGTGAACATCCAGACAAAAAAAATTCCAACCAAATCATAAATTTGCGGCATCGCTGCGGACGCCAACTACGCCTACAATAGAAAGAAAGCCGAAAAGAGGTGAAGCATGAGTCTGCGCAACCTTACCGTCTTCATCGCCGACGCCGATGAGCCGAGCGGGCGAGCATTGATCGGCCGACTCGCCGGGCAAGGCGCGCAGCTCGCCCTGAACAGCCCCTCCGGCGGCGCTGCCATCGAAGCCGAGCTGGAGGCTGCCCGGGCAGCGGGCGCTCGCGTGCTGCCGCTGCATCTCGACCTATGCAGCCGGGAAGCCCTCGCGGGCGGTATCGCTCGTATCGAAGCCGAGCTAGGGCTGATCGGCCTGCTCGTCCACAACCGACAGCGGTGCGAACGGGCGACGATCGCCGAATGCAGCGAATCGCTGTTTCTGGATATCCTCGATGCCAACGCCAAGAGCGCCTTCCTCTGCACGCAGGCGATCGGCGGCCGGATGGCCGAGCGCGGCAGCGGCTCGATCGTATACGTTACGTCGATCCATGCGGAGAAGCCCACCGGCGCTTCCTTCGCCTACAGCGCCTCGCAAGGCGCAATCGGCATGCTGGCGGCCGAAGCGGCGCTGGAGCTGGGACGACGCGGCGTGCGGGTCAACACGGTCCAGCTCGGTCCGGTGCAAGGTCCATCGACCGAGCTGGTCAGTCCGCTCTCGGCGCTCTATGACGACTATGAGCGCAAGACGCCGCTCCGCACCGCCCAAGCGAGCGACCTCGCCTCGCTAGCCATCTATCTCGCCGGCGATACGGCAGGCGCGCTGCACGGGGCGACGATCCGGCTGGACGGCGGCTTGCTGCTGCATTACATGGATCATAAGATGAAGCCGCCCTCGGACGATACTGCCCACGATATCGGGCGGAGGCTTCGAGCGGACAAGAGAGGTGGCGACTGATGGATCTCACAGGCAAGGTCGCCCTCGTCACCGGCGCCGGCACCGGGATCGGCCAGGGCATCGCCGTCGAGCTGGCCCGTCATGGGGCCAGGGTCGCTGTCCACTATAACCGCAGCCGCGAAGGCGCCGAGGAGACCTGTCGACGGATCGCTGCGCTCGGCGGCGAGACGCGGATCGTCCAGGGGGATATCGCCAGCCGGGACGATGTGCGCCGCTTCGTCGACGAGGCTGCCGCGGACTGGGGGAGACTCGACATCCTGGTCAACAATGCGGCGCTCCAGCTTAACCTGAACCTGTACCGCCATGACGAATCGAGCTACGATCAGATCATGCATACCAATGTCAAAGGCTACTGGCTCTGCATGCAAGCGGCCTTGCCGCATATGACACGGCAGCTGGCCGGGCGTATCATCAACATCTCGTCCGTGCACGCCAAACGGCCGACCGACTTCGACCCGGTGTACGCGATGAGCAAGGGCGCGATCCGGATGCTGACGCGCGAGGCCGCCATCGAGCTCGGCCACTATGGTATCACGGTCAACGCTATCGAGCCCGGCGCGGTCGATGTCGGCAAGTACAAACATCCGCGTCCCGAGCTGCCGCCTGCGGCAGGCGAGACGTTGGCCCGCGACGATCTGCGGCTGCATTTCCCGCTCGGCCGGGTAGGACAGCCGCAGGATGTCGGCCAGTTAGCCTGCTTTATCGCCTCTGATGCTAGCGCTTTCTTATCTGGAGCGGCGATCCGCCTCGACGGCGCCAGCATGCTGCTCTGAGTGCTGCTGCACTACACTTTATCGCTAAGGGAGAGATACGATTGACTGACAAGACGACGACGTACGAAGAGACGCTGGCCCATGTGCGGACGGCCAGCCGGCCCTCCGAGCTGCGCATCACCGATATCCGCTTCACCGATATCGTCGGCGGACCATTCCACAGCAGTCTGATCAAGGTGTATACCAATCAGGGCATCACCGGCTTCGGCGAGGTGCGGGACGGCGCGGACAAGGTGTATGCCCAACTGCTGAAGAGTCGCCTGCTCGGCGAGAATCCGTGCCAGATCGACAAGCTGTTCCGCCGCATCAAGCAGTTCGGCGGCCACGCTCGTCAGGGCGGCGGCGTCAGCGGCCTCGAGATCGCGCTCTGGGACCTGGCCGGCAAAGCGTACGGCGTGCCGATCTATCAGATGCTCGGAGGCAAGTTCCGCGACCGCGTCCGCATGTACTGCGATACCGAGGTGACCGGCCGCAACACCGGCACCGCGATGGGCGAGGCGCTGAAGCGACGGATGGAGCTCGGCTTCACCTTCCTCAAGATGGACCTCGGCATCGGCCAGCTCATCCACGAGCCCGGTGCGCTTAGCGCGCCGATCGGATTCCTAGAGGAGATGCGGGATAAGTCGCGCAATCGCTACAATCAGAACTTCAACGAGATGACCGATGAACAGATCCGCGAGGTGACGAACCGGCACTACGACATCTTCAACATCCCGCATCCGTTCACCGGCATCCATGTGACCGAGCACGGACTCGATATCCTGGAGCAATACGTCGCCGATGTGCGGGCGGTGATCGGCTATCAGGTGCCGCTGGCGATCGATCACTTCGGCCATATCGGCATCGAGGACTGCATCAAGCTCGGACGGCGCGTCGACAAGTTCAACCTGGCGTGGATGGAGGATATGATCCCGTGGCAGTATACGGAGCAGTATGCGCGGCTGGCGCGTGCGGTCACGACACCAATCTGCACCGGCGAGGATATCTATCTGAAGGAGAACTTCAAGCCGTTGCTCGAGGCGGGCGGCGTCTCGGTCATCCACCCAGACGTGCTGACCACGGGCGGCATCCTGGAGACCAAGAAGATCGGCGATATGGCGCAGGACTATGGCGTGGCGATGGCGATCCATATGGCCGAGAGTCCGATCGCCTGCCTGGCCGCCGCTCATGTCGCGGCGGCGACAGAGAACTTTATGGCGCTCGAGTACCACTCCTGCGAGGTCGACTGGTGGGATGACATCATCGTCGCCCCGAGCTACGGCGGCAAGCTCGTCCAGCAAGGGTTCATGACACTAACCGACGCGCCGGGTCTCGGCATCGACGACCTCAACGACGAGGTGCTGGCCGCGCATCTGCATCCCGACATCCCCGGCGTCTGGGAGGCGACCGACCAGTGGAACCGCCTGATCGCCAACGACCGGCTGTGGAGCTAAGGGACCGATCCTAATCTAATCGACGAAGAGACCTTCTCTATGGGAGAGGGTCTTTTTATATCCTGTGCACAATATTTTTTAACGACCGTTCGTTAAATTATTGACTTCTGACAGAGGCGTCAGCTATAATCCTCTGTATACTCCGCACGAAAGGGTGACTTATGACGACCAAAAAGGAAATGACGGCCGCTCATTTAATTGATATTTGCTTCGACCTGTTTGCCGAGCATGGCATAGAGAAGACCAGCCTCGGCATGATCGCCAAAAAAGCGGGGCTGACCAAATCGTCCATCTACTATCACTTTGCTTCCAAGGAAGAAATGATTCGTTGCACGTTTGACCACATGTTCAAGGCGCATCAGTTCGCGAGTTATTTCCAACTGGAGCAGCTCACCAAAGACAACTACCGGACCTTCATCCTCCAGGGCGGCATCCGTATGCTGCCAAAGCAGGATGCGAACCATCGCGCCTCGCTGCGCGTGCTGCATGAATTCATGACGCTGGCCGAGCGAGACGAGCAATACAGACAAAACATGATGGACATTCAACAGGACTTTATCGCAGGGTTCCGGCGTCTGGTGACGCTCGGCGTGGAGTGGGGACTGGTGCCGGAGGCGCATCTTGAGGAAAAGGCGACGTTGCTCGCGCTGACGATCGACCACTTGTCCAGATGCATGATGCTGGGGTACGAGCTGGCCTACCCTGCCTTATGGGAACAAGCTGTGAACAGCTTCCTCTCGTTAGAGGAGCCGACCATGCCGATCGATCTGACATCAACGAATGGGGGAAATACACAATGAAAGCCTACATCATCACAGGAACTTCGCGAGGTATCGGAGAGGCGCTGGCGGAGCAGCTGGCAGAGCCGGGGAATCGCATCTACTGTATCGCCAGAACAGCCAATGACAAGCTGGCGGAGCTGGCCGCCGCCCGCAACGCAACGCTGAGCCATCATCCGCATGACTTGAACGACCTGCAAGGCATCCCGGGGCTGCTGGGGGACATCCTCGCTTCCATCCGCGAGCTATCCGATCTGGAAGCCGTCTATCTGATCAACAATGCAGGCATGCTCGCTCCGGTGATGCCGATCGGGCAATGCCCGCCCGACCAGATCGTCGCCAATGTGTCGATCAATCTGCTGGCGCCGATGCTGCTCACCGCTCGGTTCATCGAGCTTACCGAGACATGGGCGGTGGACAAGCGTATCCTGAACGTCTCATCCGGCTCGGCCAAGTACCTGCTGCCCAACCAGAGCTGCTACAGCACGGCCAAGTCGGGGCTCGACTCGTTCACCAAGAGCATCCACCTGGAGCAGCAGCAGGCGACTGCGCCGGTGAAGATCGCCTCCGTCTATCCGGGCGTGATCGATACGCAGATGCAAGCCGAGATCCGCTCCACGAGCAAGCAAGACTTCCCTTATGTCGACCAGTTCATCCAGCTCGAGAAGGAGGGCTTGCTACAGACGCCTGCCTACACAGCCGAAAAGCTGTTGGCGCTGCTGACGAGCGAAGCGTTCGGTGACGCCCCGCTCGTCGAACAACTGTAAGCGAGCTACGATAAGCGCCTAAGTTGTCGAAGCGTACGGATCGGCATCCCCCTCCAGCAAGCGGCCGCCGTCATGCCACTGCCCGAACAGCTTGCCCGCCCGCGTCTGGTCGATCAGCTTGGCGAGCCGCGCCTCGTACAGCTCGGGCTGGCTCCTGACACTCTGGATCGTGTCGATCCGGATGCGCCGGTACAATGGATGAAATGTCTCCCAGTTCGCATAGATCGCTAGGTCGGCCCGCAGCCTGCTGTCGATGGCCGGGTCGATCGCGAAGGACGCCGGGTCCATATCCGGCAGCACCCGTCGTCCGGCCTCCGTCATCCGTCCCAGCCTCTCCAGCCGGCGCACCCGCTCTTTGTTCAGCTCGGTCCAGGAGCTGCCGGGCTTGCGCGGCGACAGACGCTGGGCGACCTGGCCGGGCGATAGCTTCTTCTTCGTGCTGTCGATCCAGCCATAGCACAGCGCCTCCTCGACCGCATCGAGATACAGCACGCGATCCGGCGCCGGCTTCATGCCGACTACAACCCAGCATTCCCGCTCCGTCCCGCTGTTGGCCGCCAGCCAGGCTCGCAGCTCCGCACGGGTTCGCGCCGTCAACACATAGTGCATCTCCATGCTTCTCACTCCTTTGGTTGAATCAGGCCTTGGCCGACTCCGATGGTTGGTACCAATATAGCATATAATCCGTCATGGTGGACGGATGTCCGAGCTGCCGCAGCATCGTCGATACATTGCCCCGGTGGTAGGTGCCGTGATTGGCCACATGCAGGAGCATCTCGGAGAGACGCGTCGTCCGCGTCGTCGCGAATGGATTGACGAGCACGATCTCGCGCTCCAGATCCGGCTGCTCCGCCAGCAAGGCGCGATATCGCTCGGCCAGTTGCTCCAGCGCCTGGTCGAACTGCTCCACTGTATAATGCTGTGTCTGCGCGATGAGCGGCATCGAGGCTTCCAACGCCTCCTGCATGCCTATCCCCTGCAGTACCTGCAGCCACATCGAGTCGACGACATAGATATGTGTGAAGGCATGTGCGATCGTCGGGTAAGAGCTATTGACCTCCCGAGTCATCACCTCGGCGGGCAAGGTCCCGATGTGGCTGAGCAGCGTCCGGTTCGCCCAGACATGATAGTTGAACATGTGCAACGGATAATTCATATGATTCGTCTCCTTTTTGAACACGCAAATTTGGATCGCGTAGTTGTGCGGCGTCTGCCTGTACACATTATAAAAAAGGAAGTCTGACAGCATCCTGTCAGACTTCCTCATAACGTGCGAGCATATGTTGCAGCTGCCGCTTCAGCACGGTTCGCAGCTCGGGCGGCTCCAGCACCTCCGCGCCTCTGCCCAGTCCCAGTAGCAGCCCGTGCAGCCAGCGCGCCTGCTCGGGCTGGTGCACCGAGATGCGCAGCGTCATACTGCCGTCGGCATGCTGCTCCTTGTCCGCCCATTGGAACTGATCCAGCGCCTCGCTCAGCGACTCCGGCTCCACGAGGAGCACGACCTCTTGCAGCTCATCCTGTCCGGCGCCCGCGACCAGCCCGTCGCCTGCGGCCGGCCGCTCACCCGTGAGCCGCTCATCGGCGGGCAGCTCCCGCCCCGGAGCGAAGCGCCGCCCGGTCAGCGTCAGCTCGAGCATCCGCGAGAGCCGGAACTCCCGATGCGCCTCTCGCGTCAGACACCATCCCTGCACGTACCAGGCTCCGAACTTAAACAGCAGCTGCGCAGGCTCGATCTCCCGCGTCGTCCGTGCATTATGCGCATCGACGTAGTCGAAGCGGACGACAATGCCGTCCATCATCGCCTTCCGCAGCTGCTGCAGCGCGTCGGGCGCGATGCGCCTCGTCTCCAGATCGACCGCAAGGCGGGGATTGGCATGCTGCGGATCGAGCGCGCGCAGTCGCTCGATCGTCCCTTGCGTGCGCTCGTCCTCGAAGACGCTCGCCAGCCCCTCCAGCACCGTGATCAGATTATCGACATCATAAGAGCCGAGCAGACTGCGATCCAGCTTGTAGCCCTCCATCATGCCGTAGCCGCCCTTTTGCCCTTGATGGGAGACGACCGGGAATCCCGCCGCGCTGATCGTATCGATATCCCGATAGATCGTTCGCTGCGACACCTGGAACTCCTCCGCCAGCGTAGCCGCCGACAATACCTCGTGATTGAGCAGCTTGTAGATCATCGCGAGCAGCCTCTCCAGCTTCATCCATGCCACCTGCCATTCCTCTTGTTCGATTATGGCTTAGTATAGCACAGTGACGCATGCTCCACAGCGACGCCTCGCACTCGACCACGAGCGTTGATTCCCCAGTCTCACGATCCTTCCCTAGCCTCGCGAACGTTCCCCGGCCTAGTGCATCCTTGACCCCTTAGCCCGCTCGCGCAGCCTCCATCAGCCCGAGGATATAGCCGACGCCGAACAGCCGGCCGAGCAGCTCGTAACCAGGGTTGGCGTTGTCCTCTCCCTCCATCGTCGGCACATGGTCGGGACGGGCAGGGCCGTCGAAGCCGACCTCGTAATACGTCCGCATCGCCTGCAGCATATCCGTCTTGCCGTCGTCGTGGAACGTCTCCTCGAACTTCTCCGGCGTGCCGCGCACGTCGCGGAAGTGGACGAAAAACATCTTGCCCTGCTGCGCAAACGCCCGGATCGTCGCCGGGATGTCCTCGCCCGCCGTCGCCAGCGTGCCCTGGCACATCGTAATGCCGCTATACGGGCTCGGCACGAGATCGATGGCCCGCTGCAAGGCAGCGGCGCTCGTCAGGATGCGCGAGACGCCGCGGATCGGCGTGATCGGCGGATCATCCGGGTGCAGCGCCAGCCGCACGCCCGCCTGCTCCGCCACCGGCACGATCCGCTCGAGGAAGTAATGCAGATTCTCCCACAGCTGCGCCTCCGACACCTCCCCGGCTTCAGTCAGGGACGCGCCCTGCATCAGGCTGTGATCGTAGCTGGAGACGAGCGCGCCGCCGCGCGTCCGCGTCGTCGTCGAGGTGCGGAACCAGTTGAACTGGGCCATGAAGTTGTAGCAGAGCACCGGGATGCCTGCCGCCCCCATGTTCGCCACGAAGCGCTGGAATACCTCGATCTCGGCATCGCGTCCCTCCGTCCCCAGCTTGATATGATTGCTCGGCGGCATCGACTCGATGACCGACAGCGTCAGCCCATGGTCGGCGAACCGCTGCTTCATCCGGATGAGCGGCATCAGCTCCCATGGCGACTCGAGCTTCTCCTCCCAGGGCAGTCCGCTGACGGCATGGTTAACATTCATCTGCTTGGCAAGCTGCCACAGCCGGTTCGGCTGTGAGGTGAAAAATTCGGCTAATTGCATCGGTTACTCCTTTCTCGGATCAGGGGCATACGCCACAGAGAGGCCCGCCCGCATCGGGCGAGCCCTCCTGGTAAGCCCAGAGTTTCAGGCTGTTGAAAAACAATGCCTGCGGTCACGGGATCGA
>NZ_BFBX01000088.1:146273-169314 GCF_003851045.1 Paenibacillus sp. 598K
TAGCGGTTGAAATCCGGGGACAAAGGCGAACGCTTCGCTTCTACAGATTCGATTCCGTGCCTCTTCGGCCTTTTTCAACAGCCTGAGAGTTTAGTCGTAGCGGCCTAACCCGCTCTCGAGGCAATTTCCATTCCCGCCTTGTTGATTTTCTCATAAGCCTGCTCAATCGTTTGTTGACCGAAGCTGACGGCCTCCATCTCCTTGACATAGTTATCAGCCCACTCTGAGTAGCCTGCTGCGACAGGGTAGAACGGCATCGCCTTCTCCAGCGCCAGATCGTAGAGCTCTTTGCCCAGGATATCCTTTGCCTCCAGTGTTGGCTCCAGCTCGGCGTAGTTTTCGGCGGAGATCGGGATGCCTCTCGTCAGGCCAAGCGCTTTGCCTGCTTCTTTATCGGTAATGAACCATTTCACGAACGTTTTGGCCTCATCCATGTGCGGAGTGGCCGCATTGACCGCGAGGAAGATCGTCGACTGCGCCCAACCGCCGCCAGCCGGTCCGGTCGGCAAGGTCGTAACTCCGATTTTGCCTGGCATCAGTTGCTCCAAGGCGCTGACCGAGCCGGTCGTCGCGCCGCGGGTCATGACGACGCCGGATGCCATTGGATCGGCTTGCGGATCATTTTCCTGGAACGCAGCGCTCCGGTCGGCAGGCGGCACAATGCCTTGCTCCCTGAACTCTGCATACGTCGAATAGAATGTCATGAACTTCTCTTTGTCCAGATTAAACGTCTTGCCATTGTCGGCCATGATGGGCTCTCCTCCCATGCCGACCTGGTAGTTGTTATAGTCGGCCCAGGCTCCGCTATCGCCGATCGGATATTTGCCATCCGGCAGCTTGGCGCGCGCATCTCTCGCCCATTGGAAGTACTCCTCGTACGTCCAACCCGGTTGCGGCAGCGGGATGCCATTCGCCTCCAGCTCTTCTTTGTTGAAGGCCATGCCCTGGGCATTCTGGCTGAGCGGAATGACGTACAGCTTGCCGTCGATCTTCAGATTCTCGATGACGGTGTCGTCGACGATGCCGGACAGATCAACATCCGTCAGATCTGCCAGCTGTCCGCGCGTAACATATTCTTGCAGATAAGCGGCATCCATCTGCAGCACATCCGGGATTGTCCGGGAAGCGGCGAGCGTCGGCAGCTTCTGCCAATAGGCGTCCCAGGACATCGCTTCCGTCTTGAAGGTCACGTTCGGGTTTTGCGACGTGTAAATGTCCAACGCCTTATTCGTCGCTTCATGCCGCGCATCCGTCCCCCACCACATCATGCCGAGCTCGGTGGCCCCCCCTTTGGCGCCGCCATTATTATCAGGTGTTGTAGGCGTTGTACCGCCGCCATTGTTCGGCGGATTATTGTTGCTCCCTCCCGAACAGGCAGTCAACAGGAGAAGCAAGGCTAAGGCGAGCAGCGACAAGCTTTTGGCAAAACGTTTCTGCATACATTTATCCCCTCTCTAATTGGTTTGGCGGTCATACTATCCTTTTAGCCCTGTTGTAGCGATCCCCTCTACAAAGTACTTTTGCGCGAACATGAAGATCAGGGCGGAAGGCATCACGGACAGCAAGGACATCGCTAGCAGTTGCCCCCACTGGACATCGAACTGGTCAATAAACATCCGCAAGCCCAGTCCGACGGTAAACTTGCTGACGGAGCTCAAGTACAGCAACTGACCGAAGAAATCGTCCCAGCTCCAGATGAAGGTGAAGATCCCTACCGTCACCAGCGCCGGCTTGATCAGCGGCAGGATGATGCGGAAGAAGATGCCGTACACCGACGCGCCATCGATCTTGGCTGCTTCATCGAGATCGCGCGGCAATCCCCGGATGAACTGCACGAGGAGGAAGATGAAGAAGGCGCCACCGCCAAAAAAGTGAGGCAATACCAGCGGAACGTAGCTGTCGGTGAAACCAAAGCTGTTAAACAAAATGTATTGCGGGACAATGGTCACCTGAGTCGGGAGCATCATCGTCAGCAGCAGGATCGCAAACCACATGCCCCGAAGCTTGAAATTCAGTCTGCCGAATCCGTAGGCAACGAGCGCTGCGGTCATGACGCCGCCGACGACATTGCCCAGCTCCATCAGCAAGGTATTGGCAAAAAATCGGCCGAAGCTGTGCTGGTTGGAATAATTCCAGCCCTTCGTATAGTTCTCCCAAATCGGCTCTGTGGGCCAGATCGTCGGCAGGCTAAGCTCGGCTACCGTCTTCAGGGACGCCCCGACCCACCAGATGACCGGGTAGATCATGATCAGCGAGAACGCGATTAGCAGAATGTGGGGAAGTACTTTCGCACGAAAGGATTTCATTTCGTTTTCCCCCCATCCGATTCGTAGAATACCCAGTAGCGCGAGGCTACGAAATTGATGAGCGTTAGCAAGGCGACGATGACCAGTAGAATCCAGGCGAGTGCGGAGGCATATCCCATTTGATAATGCTTAAATGCTTTTTCATAGAGGAACAGCGCATACATATAGGTAGAGTTAACGGGTCCGCCATTGGTAATGATGAAGGCAGCCGTGAACATCTGGAACGAGCCGATAATGCCAAGCACGAGATTAAAAAACATCACCGGCGAGAGCATCGGCAGCGTAATGCTGACGAATTTGCGAATGCGTCCTGCGCCATCCACCGAAGCCGATTCATAGAGCTCCCCAGGGATCTGCTTCAGCCCGGCGAGGAAGATAACCATGGTCGAACCGAATTGCCATGTATTCAGCAAAATCAACGTACCGAGCGCAGTATCCGGATTGGAGATCCAGGCTGTTCCCTCGATACCGACCCAGGAGAGCACATGATTGATATAACCGTCGGGTCCGAACATATTGCGCCACAGGGCAGCTACGGCAATACTGCCGCCGATCAGAGACGGGAAATAGATGGCTGTGCGATACGCGTTCATACCCCGCAAGCTTTTGACCAGCGCCATGGCGACCATGAGCGAGAAGAACAGCTTCAGCGGGACGGACACTAATACAAACAGGAAAGTAACGGTAAGCGATTTGGTAAACGTAGAATCGTCGGTTAAGATTTTGACATAATTGTCTGTCCCAAGCCACGTGGGGGCCCCAACGTCCAACATAGAGTAATTGGTGAAGGATAAGTACAAGGATTGGGCGATAGGCCAGAGCGTGAGCAGCAAAAACCCGATCAGCCAGGGAGATATGAAAATATAGCCGGCAAGGTTGTGCTCTTTCTTAAACATGAACCTCCTCCTCTTACAATCGTCTTGATATGAGGCTGTTTCTATAATGTATACGAAAGCGGTTTCATCGGAAAGGCGAAGATTTTATGAATAGGTCGGTTTTCTTTCATGAACGGCCTGGGTATAGGTGAAAAATTTACACTGCTGCCTCCCAAACAACACAAGAAAGTCACATCGACAACTGTATAATTGTGCAGCACAATAAGGATATGACCGATCCGACCACTCTAAGGGGAAGAAGGTGCTTCATATTGAAATTCGATCATCGGGATGACATTATTCAGCTGACGCCGCTTTGGGAGGGCGAACGTTTTGACAATGGAAGGCCGCGGGTATCGGAGGACGTCCTGAACCGGATGCGCCGCATTACGCTAGAGGAAGCATGGGGACCGCTATGGAACAGAGGATATACGTATCAATTTGAAGGCGATTTCAAAATGATCCATCCGAATAAAACGATGGTCGGCCGGGCAGTGACGGCGGTCATGGTGCCCAAGCGGCCCGATCTGCATGAGACGCTGCTAAACTATGGGCATGAACAAGAAGGCAGGCGCGGCTTCTTTAATCAGTGGGTTATCGATACGCTAGTGGAAGATGATGTCGTCGTCGTCGATATGTTCGACAAGATCCATCTGGGCACCTACGTTGGCGGCAATCTGTCCACTGCCATCAGCACCCGCACCAAGCGGGGCGGCGCCGTCGTCTGGGGCGGCATCCGCGATAACCAGCAGATCGTCGAAATCGACAATATTAATGTGTATTACCGGGGCAGCGATCCGACCGCGATCGGCGACGTGACGATGGTCAGCATGAACGGCCCGACACGGATCGGCAAGGCGATCTGCATGCCGGGCGATGTCGTGCTGGGCACGCCGTCGGGCGTCATCTTCATCCCGCCGCATCTGGCAGAGCTCACCGTCGTCCAGGCCGAGAAGTCTCAGGTGCGGGATATCTTCGGCTTTGTCCGGCTCAAGGAAGGGGTGTACTCGACCGCACAGATCGACGCCGCCTGGGACAAGGACCTCTGGCACGATTTCAAAGGCTGGTTCGACAACGACGAAGCGGCCGAGCCATATCGCCATCTGAACTGGGATAAGGAGCTGGAGGAGGCCAAGGAGAAGAGCGGCCCTGGCGGGGATGTGCGGTTGTAAGGAAGTAATACACATCGACGATAGGAAAGAGCCCTGGCCTAGTACTTCACTTAGGCAGGGCTCTTCTTTGCGCTACTAGGTCTTCCTGATCCGGTTGGCCCTGCTCATCAAAAAGAGCAGGTATGGCGCGCCCAGCAGCGCTGTAACGATGCCGGAGGGCAGCTCTTTGGGGATGATGACCATGCGGCCGATCCAATCCGCTCCGGCTAGCAAGATGCCGCCGAGCAGCGCAGCCACGATCATCGATTGCCGGAAACGGGGACCGACCAGCATCCGCGCGGCATGCGGCGCGAGCAGACCGATAAAGCCGACGGAGCCGACATTGGCTGCCGCCACGGAAGCCAGCACGACCGCAACGCCCGCCACAGCCAGTCGGGTATTGCGCACATGCAGACCGAGACCGGTCGAGCTCTCTTCGTTGAAGGTCAGCAGCTCCGTCCTGCGGCCGAGCCAATAGGCGATCGGCACGAGGATGAGCAGCACCGGTACGATCCGCTCGACCTCGGTCCAGCCGCGATTGTACGTGCTGCCAGCCATCCAGGACAAGGCCGGCGCTACAGCGACCTTGGCATGGATGATCATCAGATTGATAATAGCCGAGCCCAAGGCAGCGACGGCGATCCCGACCAGCGTCAGGACCGTCGGGTGCAGCCCTCGCCTCCAGGCGACCGCATACACCAGAGCCGCTGCAGCCGTGCCGCCAAGCACAGCTCCCAGTGGGACCCAGCCTGCAGCCAGCTGCGGGAAGGCGACCATCACGAGCAACGCGCCTGCGCCTGCCCCGCTGGTGATCCCGATCACTTGAGGATCGCCCAGCGGATTGCGCACCGCATGCTGGAGCAGGCAACCGCTGATCGCCAGCGCCATCCCGGACAAGCCGGCCGTGAGCAAGCGGGGCAGCCGCATATCCACGAGGATCTGCCGATACATCGCTTCGCCGCCCCCGGTTAATGCCGCCACGACTTCTGTGAACGGAATCTTCAAGCTGCCATACATCAGGCTGAGCACCCAGACCGTCAGCAGCACTACAGCGAGCAGCGGCGCCGTCACGCCAAATGGGACGCGCGTGCCCGAGCCGGTCATCGCCGTCCCGCTGGCGACTCCCCCGCTCATCGAACGGGAGACGCGCAGCGCCAGCCAGATAAGCCATGGCGCGCCGATCATCGCCGTGATGGCTCCGACAGGCAGCTCCCCGTACAGATCGACGAACATCCGTCCGACTGAATCCGCGCCGACGAGCAGCGCCGCCCCCCAGATTGCGGAGAGCGGGATCAGCCAAGCATGCTTGATCACCCCCGAGAGCCGCACCAGATGGGGAGCGACCAGTCCGATGAAGCCGATCGGTCCGACGACGCTTACGGTGATGCTGGCGAGCACAACCCCCGCCCCCATCGCCGACACCCGGGCGGCGCCGACGCGCTGACCGAGCGAGCGCGCCGACTCTTCATGCAGGGTGAGCATATCCCACTGGCGCGAGGCCAGCAGCACGATCAGCAGCATCCCCGCCACCCAAGGCAAGGCAAAGCTGACGCCGCTCCAATCGTTCTGAATGAGCGAGCCCGATCCCCACAGGAAGATCCCCTGCACCGTCTGCTGATTGAGCAGCACCAGCGCGCTGGTTACCGACGATAGCACCAGGGTGACGATCATCCCGGACAAAGCGACCCGCAGCGGCGAAGCCTGCGCTCTGCCTGCCAGCGCATATACGGCAACAGATGCCAGCGTACCGCCCGCAACCGCGAGCGGCAGGGCATACTGGGCCAACAGTCCAGGCCAGAAGATCATCCCGGCTACTACTGCCAGATAAGCGCCAGCGTTGACGCCGAGCGTCGTCTCCGAAGCCAGCGGATTACGCGTAACCGTCTGCATCAGCACGCCTGCTGCCGCCAGCGCTGCGCCGGCCAGCAGCCCGATCACCGTGCGCGGCAGACGAACGCTGCGGATCATATGATGCTCCGTGATGTCCTGCGGCGAGACGATCGCCTGGATAACGGAGCCGACCGAGATATCCGCGAGCCCTTGCGTCAGGCTGACAAATGACAACACGAGCAGCGCGCCCGCTCCCGACAGCAACATCCACCACACCCGCCAGCCGCTTTTGGACGCAGTAGAGGGCGTCCCGTAGGCGCCCTCCGTTGCGGATTGTGGTGCTGGATTGTTGGCCGAACTCATTGCGTCAACAGCTCTGCCGTCTTGCTGGCCATCGTCTGTGCGCCCAAAGGTCCGCCATACGGCCACATGTCGCCGCCCAGCGCATATACCCGGCCTTCTTTGACGAAGTTAAGGCCCTTCCAGACCGGATTGTCCTTCAGCTGGTTCTCGATGACGTTGTCGCTATCCTGGACAATATGCAGGAAGTTCGCATCCTGGAGAGCTGGCAGCGCCTCTACATCCGCTGTACTGAAGCCATATACTTCAAATTGCGCAGGTTTGTAGGCATTCGTCAGTCCGATATGCTCCAAAATCTTGACGGCCAGCGAGTTGTCGGTCGAGATACGGAACGTGACTGCGTTTTGGTTGCTGTATCCCATCGCCAGCGCAAACGGCCGCTCGGTCAAGCCAGCAGCCTCCAGCTTGGCTTTGGCTTCGGCATAGGTTTGATCGAGATCGCTCAGCACTTGCTTGGCCTCGTCCTGTTTGTCCAGCACATCGGCAATCGTCTGGAACGTGCCGATCATTTCCTCATACTGGTCGCCCTGTCCTTCGGCTGGATAAGGGTCAAATACCAGGGTCGGCGCGATGTTGCTGAATGCTTCGTAGTGAGCCTCAATATTATTTTTCAGCCCAATGATCAGGTCCGGCTTCAGCGAAGCGATAACCTCCATGTTAGGCTCCTGACGCAGCCCGACATCCGTAACCTCGGCACCGATCTCGACTGGAATGTCGACCCATTTATTCATGCCCTCGATATCGGCGATCCCTACAGGCTGAATGCCGAGCGCCAGCACATCTTCTGCATAGAGCCATTCGAGAGCGACGATCCGCTGCGGAACGCCAGTAATCTCCGTCTCTCCCAGCACATGCTTGATCGTGCGAGTTTGCGGTTCCGTATTGGATGGCTCGTTGCCAGCTTCTTGTTCCTGTGTATTCTGCCCGCTTGCCGTCGATTCGTTATTGGTCCCGCCAGCGTCCTTCGGCGAACCTCCACCGCATCCGGCTGCAACAAATGCCAAGATCACCAACATCAAAAATAGACCCTTCATGTTTCTCAATTCCAACTCTCCCTTTCCTAAGTAACAATATCCAAATCAGAATAAGTATGGCACCGATTTGATAGTGATTCTCACTTTCATTCCAGAGACAATGATATCGGTTCTCAATTGGATTGTCAACAACCTTAAACCTGGAAGTTGGAGAGCAGAAGAAAGCTCAACAAAGTTTCCTTGTTAGGTGACGGCTAAGTCGTGGGGGGGCGTTTCGATTCTAATGCTCGCCCTCGACCTTATTTATTCGAAAAGGCAGGGTCTCACAGGCTAACGCTCGCCAGAGAGCTTATTTCGGCAAAATTGCGAAAAAAAAGGCGTAATTTCGAAAATAAGCGCCGTGGCAAGCGCTACGATGAAAGGTGCGCCAAAAAACGGCAAATAAGCGCCGTGACGAGCGTTACAGTAACGACAGCTTACGCCGTGCTCTCCCTGGGCATCGCATGACCGCTTACGACGCTCCCTCCCTTGGACAAGGCCCGACGACCATCGAGTTGACCAAGGGCTCACCGCCGCTGCGCAATCTGTGTTCCGCTATTTATCCCGATTGCAGGGAGCTAGCTTCCTCCCGTGACCGAACTTTCAGCGGCTCGCTGTGCCTGGCTTGGCTAGGCGCGCAAGCCATCACATCGAAGAGGCCTATGCGCATACGCATAGGCCTCTCACAGATCCAGACTTGCGAGTCTTCGCTTCCGGCTCCTCGGGTCGTCGCCCCCGGCCTCGAGTGTGTGGATGAAGTTCCGTCTTTTCGCCGAAAATTCAGCCCAATCTGCTACCCTCAGATTATGCACACACGCCTAGAGCTCGATGCTCTAATCAGCCAGCTCGAGCCGTACGCCTGCCTCGCCGCACGCCTGCCGCAGCTCGTCCTGCGGGAGTTGATCGGTGACGATCCGTTGGACGCCGGAGAGCGGAGCGAAGGAGACGAGCATCCGCGCGCCGAACTTGGTATGATCGAGCACGATCGTCGTCTCCGCAGCCTGGCGGATCGCGATCTGCTTGATCTCGGCCTCGTACAGGTTCGAGTTGCTGAAGCCATGCGCGACCGTAAGCCCGGTCGCTCCGAGGAAGATCCGGTCGAACGCCATCGTCGCCAGATTCTGCCCCGCGATCGGACCGACCAGCGAGTGCGTCGCCTCCAGCAGCATGCCCCCGATCATCAGTACCGGGATCTGCTTGCCGGAGAGCTCGGCGGCGACGTTCAACGCATTGGTCACGACCGTCACCTTCATACCGGTCGGCAGGAACCTCGCCACCTGCAGCGTCGTCGTCCCGCCGTCGATGAACACCGACTCTCCCGGCAGGATGAGGCTGGCCGCATAGCGGCCGATCCTCGCTTTTTCCTCCATCAGGATGCCCGCCCGCTCCTGCAGCGCGACATCCTTGCCGACGAAGATCGCCCCGCCGAAGATCCGCTTGACCGCCCCCGTCTCCTCCAGCTTCTCGAGGTCGCGACGGATCGTCATCTCCGTCACCTGGTACGCGTCCTTCAACGCCGCGATCCGCAGCTCCCCCTCGCGCGAGAGCTGCTCCAGCATCTGCTGCTGGCGGGCGTTTAATCCTTGCATTGCGCTTGGTTTCATACGCTTCTTGCCTCCGATGGACTGATATCCCGCTATGGCTTTATTATCCACGCTCAGCAGTCAACATTCAACTCCAGCCGATAGGCGATCGACTCCCCCGGCTGCAGCATCGGCAAGCCCTCGTGGCTGCGCTGCGCCTCGCGGCCCTCCACCCGGCAGTTCGACGGCTCCAGCCCCAGCACATGCTCGCCCGCGCCCGGCATCCTCCATTGCACCAGCAATGGCAGCGTATCGCTCGACCAGCGCAGCGAGACGGCGAGCGACCGCCGCTGATCGGCGACCGGGAAGGCAGGATTGACGATACGCGTCTCAGTCATCCGCTCGTCATCCGCCGCCGACTGTCGCACCCGATGATAATATACCGTCTCGGCAATCGCCGCATCCGGCTCCTGCCAGTTGTCGGCCTGCGCGAGCATATCGTCCGCGCCGCCGCGCACCTCCCGCTCGGCCTCGGGCAGCTCGATGCACGTGTCCGGGCCAAGCAGCGGGAAGCCAAAGTTGAAGTGGTAGAGCATCATATGGACAGCCGGTTGGAACCCGATATTCTCCACACGGTCGCTGATATGGATACGGTTATCTCCCAGTCTGCCGGAGATCTCGCGGATCAGCCGGAGCTTGCTGCCGAAGATTGCCGTCTCCTCGACGACGCCGGATACGCTCCAGTCCAGCTCATCGCCCTCCCAAGCCTCGCGGACGCTCACCTGCCTCGCCGGCGTATGGTGGACGCGGCCATGCAGGCCGTAGCTGCCCGTCTCGTCGACGGACGGACTGCCTGCATGGGAGAGTCCGCAGGTCATGAGCAGACCGCCGGAGGCGGTGCGCAGCCAGTCCGTTCCCCCGGATTCGTAATGCATCGGATGAACGTCGCCATTGGCGGATTGCCAGGACAAGGGCACGCCCCAGAGCTGAGCCAGCGAGATATCCATGCCCTTGTCCGGCGTAATCTCGAAGGCCAGTCCCGCGCCCGTGCGTACCTCGATGATTTCCGTGCCCGCTTCCTTGCCCTCGGTCAGCCGCATCCGCCGGACACCGCCGATCTGGCCCAGTCGGCCTACGCGCGCTTCGAGCTCACGTCGTGTCCGTTCCTCTCCATATAGCCGCATCTGCAACCTCCTCCCCGCTCTTGTGTCTGCTACTCGTCCTCGAGCACGACAGGCATGCGCACCACGGCAGGATCGGTAAAAATATCCAGCTCGTCCCGGCTGGTGCTCGAGAACTCCGAAACGATCGCTCCCTCAGGCCCGGCCTGGAACCAATGGTTGGTGTCCGGCGGAATCGTATATTGCTCGCCCGGCTGAAGCACGATCTCGTGGAACACCGTATACGACGACTCGCTCCCAGCCGGCAACACGGCCTGGATCTTGGACGGCTCCCCTTCGACATAGAGCAGGACAGTGCCAGAGCGGCAGCGGAACGTCTCCATCTTGCCCGGCATGCCGTCCACCGACGGATGGCGATGCTCCGGGCAGGTCTGCCCGGGGAACAGCACCAGATCCTTGGCACAGTATCGATCCGTGTTAATGTAGGTAATCAGCTCCAGCCCCTGCACCGCCAGATTGCCCAAGCCAAAGCAGGCGACCTCGATGCTCTCCTGCTCCTCGCGGCTCAGCACGATGCCCGCCTCCGCCAGCATCTGCGCCGCGCGCGACTGCGCCTGCCGAACCTCGCTTCTTGTGATCGACATCCCGTTTCCTCGCTTTCCTCGTATCTTCTCCATATAATCACACGTCACACATCTAACATGCTCAGGGGATACTCACGCGCCCGCGGGCGTCTGCGCTTCCCAGATGCCCGTGTCCGGATGACGGGACCAGCCCGGCAGCGACAATGTCGTCTCCCGCTGCTGCCAACCGGCGGCGATACGCGCCTGCACCGTCTCCCAGCTCGGGATGCCGCTGACGGCGTCCGCGCGCTCGACATTGCAAGCGCCTGTGCCGACCGCGCCGAGCGCCATCTCCTCGATCGTCAGCCCCTTGGCCAGTCCGGCGAGGAAGCCGGCGATCGTACAATCGCCCGCGCCTGTCGTGCCGACCGTGTCGACGACGTAGCAGGGCGCCAGCAAGCGCCGATCCGTCCAGTTGGCGAGCCGCGACTCATCCGGCGCGCAGCCGCCCGTCTCCCGCAGCCGCGCCGCGCTCGCCGTCGTCCGCAGGTACAGACCGTGCTCGCCGAGTTTGATCCCGACGATCGCCGTCCCCATGTCCAGCAGCTGCTGCGACAGCGCTTCCAGCAACGGGCCGTCGGCGCATGCCAACAGCTCGGTCGTCCCGTGCATCTCGCACAGCTCCAGGTACAGGGCGGGGCGCAGCATATATAACAGCTCCTCGAAGCTCGGCAGGAATACATCCACCATAGGCAGCACCCGCTCCAGGATGCTCAGCCAGTCCGCCTGCCCGGCGGGCGAATCCGGCTCGGGCCGGGCCATATCGAGCGACACCGTCAAGCGATGCGCCTTGACCTTGGACAGCAGCCGCTCCAGCTCCGCGCCGCCCTGCTCGTACATTCTGCGCATGAGCGGCGGATAGCCAAAGTGGAACAGCCGGGCGTCCGGCAAGGCCTCATCCGGCACATCGTCGGAGGTGAAGGTATCGTTGGCTCCCGTACAATGCAGGAATACCCGATCGATCCCGGGCGGACTGATCACCAGCGAGTAGGAGCTATGCTCGCCCGGGGAGACGATCATCCCGTCGGACAGCGAGCTCCCGTAGCCGTCCAGATGGCTGCGGATCGCATCGCCGAACAGGTCGTCGCCGACCTTGCCCATCAGCTGTACGGGCAGGCCAAGCCGATGCAGGGCAAGCCCGGTGTTAGACACCGTGCCGCCGGTCGCGAGCTGGACGGGACCGACGTCGACCAGCTTGCCGGGGGCGAGCAGCTCGCCCATCCCCTGGCCATGGCTCGGCCCGTGCATCGCCGGGATCACGTCGAGACAGATATGGCCGGCGACGATCAGATCCCCCCGGATATCCTCCCGATGACTCACGCCAAGCCCTCCCAGTCGACAGCAATCGTGTCGCCCGAGCGCTCGGACGCCAGCGCCGCTGTGAAGAGCGCGTGACTGCCGGCCGCTTCCTCGGGCAGCGCGCAGGTGAACGGCTGGCTCATGCCGTCGCGGCCATGGACGACCTCGTCGCAAAACGCCGCCCACATCTGCAGGATCGAGTCGGAGAAGCCGAACTCGAAGATCCCGCCCGTAATTGTGCCATAAGCCGATTTGTAAGGGGCATCGACGACATGCCATGCTTGCTGCGCGCCCGGCTCATAAGGGAGCGAGGCGACCTGCTTCGGATTTTTAGTCGTGAACTCCGCCGACATCGCCGTCCCCTGGATGCGGATAAACCATGTATTCGCATGGCCCGGAGCAATCCGCTTGGTCGAGAGCACCATCGGGAATTGCTGGTCGGCCGTCTTCACGTCGCAGGCCAAGATTGCGTTGTCCCACGTCTCGCAAGGCGCCATACCGCCCTTGCCGTCCGGGCGCTCCTCGACAATCTTGGACAGCAGCGCCCGCACGCTCGCAGGCTTCCAGCCGAATCGCAGCGGCAGATGCAGCACATGCAGGCCAAGGTCGCCCATACAGCCATATTCGCCATTGGTGGCGATTCGACGCTTCCAGTTAATGACCTTGGTCGGGTCAAGATCGCTCGAATGCCAGAAGCCCGCCTCGACCTCGATGATCTTGCCGAACTTGCCTTCGTTGACCCACTGCACGATCTGCTGCGCGCCCGGGAAAAACGGAAATTCGGAGGAACTGCGTACGACGACGTCCGGGTTCTCCCGGATCGCTGCCATAATCGCCGCATTGGCTGCCTGATCGATGCCGAATGGCTTCTCGCCAAGCAGATGCTTGCCTGCGCGGATAATATCGATATAGATCTGCTCATGCAGGTTGTGCGGCACAGCGCAGTAGATCGCTTCGACCGCAGGATCGGCCAGCAGCTCCTTGTAGTCTGTATAGGCATGCTGCACGCTCGGCACCTGCTCCTGGAACCACTGGGTCGCTGCAGGATTGGCGTCGCATACCGCGACGATCCGCGGCTCGAAGTCGACGCCGGCCAGATGGCACCAGCGTGCGGCAGCGCTCGCGAACTCCTTGCCCATCAGCCCGCAGCCGATGACGCCAAACGAGACGATCCTCTTGCTCATCGGCTCGACGCTCCCTTCAGGATCGCCAGCGATTCTTCCGCTGTCGCGCCGTCATGCACGATGCTCATCAGAGCGGCCGTCATGCCCGCAGGGTCTGGATGCTGGACGACATTACGTCCGTAGACGATACCGGCCGCACCTTGCTTCATCAGCTCGACAGTACGCGCGATGATCTCCTCGTCGCTCGCGCGACCGCCGCCCCGTACCAGCACCGGAATGCCGGATGCCACCTCGATGACGCGATGATACTCGCTCACATCGTCGCACGGATCGGCCTTGATTACATCTGCGCCCAGCTCGACGCCCTGGCGGACCAATGGCATGATCTTGCGCAGGTCGCCGTCGACCATGTAGCCGCCCTTCTCTTCATTCGGCAGCATGACGAGCGGCTCGACCATCAGCGGCATGCCGTACTTCTCGCATTCGGTCTTGAGCAGCGAGACGTTGCGCACGCATTGGTGATGCAGCTCGGGTTGGCCAGGCAGCAACAGCAGATTGACGCATACCGCGACGGCGTCGAGCTGGACTGCCTGTTCGATGGCTCGATCGATCAGCTCGCTGAACAGGAAGCGCGGCAGCACATTGCCGTAGATATTGGCCGCATCGGTGCGCAGCACGAGCCCCGGCTTCTGCTTGCCCGGGATCTGTTGCAGGTGACGCGCTTGTCCTGCGCTGAGCTGGATGCAGTCCGGCCCGGCCTCTACGACGGTTTCTACAGCTTGCTTCATATTTTCGATACCGGACAGGAACGAATTTTCATTGAAGAATCCATGGTCGATCGCAACGTCGAAGCATTTGCCCTGGGCGCTGAACATCCGGTTTAATCTGACTTTAGTAGACAATAATAACCTCTCCTCGCAAAGTTGATTGTTCGTTTGTAACATAATATTATAATAAACGAACATTATTGTCTACTAGAAATTCAGACTGCCCTCAAAAGGCCGAAGGGGACAACAGCGATCGAAAGATCGATCCCGTGACCGTAGGCTATATTTTGAGGGCAGCCTGAAAATTGCTAACTATACCTTATCTCGACTTCAGCCTCTTGAAAGGCTGCCTCCCACTCTTCGGAAGGCTGTTGATCTGTAATGACAGCGCGCACCTCGTCAAGCTTGGCGAACGAAAACAGCGCGCTATGATCGAACTTGGTATGATCCATGACGATATACGATTCGCTGGCCCGGCTGATCGCCACACGCTTGATCTCGGCCTCCAGCATATTGGCGTTGCTGAAGCCATGCAGACGGCTAAGGCCAGTCGTGCCCAAAAACGCCTTATCAAACGCCATCCTGCTGATCGATTCCGTCGCAACCGTCCCGCCCATGCCGTTGGTCGTCTCCAGCAATACCCCGCCAATGACTACAGTCGGAATCTGCTTCTCCGACAACTCGGCCGCGACGTGAATCGCATTGGTGACGACCGTGATCGGCACCCTGTCCGGCAAAGCACGGGCGATCTGCAGCGTCGTAGAGCCGCTGTCGATGAAGATCGATTCGCCGGGGTTCACCAGGCTGACCGCGATCTGACCGACCCGCTCCTTGCCCGGCATGTTTACCGTAGAGCGCACGGGCAAGGCCAGCTCCTTGGAGCTCAGGATAGCCCCTCCGTACGTACGCTTCAGCATGCCGTGCTGCTCCAGCTTCTCCAGATCCCGGCGGAGCGTCATGTCCGTAACAGGGAACATTTCCTTCAGTTCCGTAATTTTGACCTCGCCAACGCTGTGCAACAAATTGACGATTTGCTTCTGACGTTCATTCATTCGAGCCGACATATTGGCCTCCACTGCACTTGTATTGGCTCACTGAGCCGTTCTTCATCTCCTTGATTATATGACATCTTCCGAACATTTAATAGGAGCTGTGCTGTTCGATACAAACATCTCATGATAAATTCGCAAAACAAAAGCAAAGAACCCTCAACAAAACGCAGTTAAACGTCCCATGAGAGTCCCTTTGTGGCAAAGCATCCATTCAATCCGCTACCCGTCAAGCAATCAACGACGGTTCAGACGGTAATACAGATCATTCCAGCGCAATTCGTCCTCCAGTCGGCTCACGCTCGTCGACGAATCGATGACGACGCACTCCACGCCAGCCAGCTTGGCCCAATCGGCCATCTGCTCGCTCGTGACATGATAAGAGAAGCCGAAGTGATGGGCGCCGCCCGCGGTAATCCAAGCTTCCGCAGCCGTCGTTAATGAAGGCTCAGGCTTCCACAGCACTCGCGCCACCGGCAAATTCGGCATATCGTGCGTATTCTGGACCGCCTGAACCTTGTTGACGATCAGCCGGAATCGGTCGCCCAGATCGACAAGGGTGGCATTGACCGCTGCGCCGGTCGCGCCGTTGAAGATCAACCGCGCCGGGTCGGCCTTGCCTCCCACGAATAGAGGATGCACAGCGACGCGCGGCTTGTCGGCCGCGAGCGTCGGGCAGAGCTCCAGCATATGAGCGCCGAGCACCAGCGGGTTGCCATCCTGCAGATGATACGTGTAGTCCTCCATGAAGGAGGTGCCCTGGTTGTTCGCCATGATCTTCATCAGTCTCACAAGCGCCGCCGTCTTCCAGTCGCCCTCGCCGCCAAAACCGTATCCCGCAGCCATCAAACGCTGCGCAGCCAAGCCCGGCAGCTGCTGCAAGCCGTGCAGGTCCTGGAAGCTCGTCACGAAGGCGCTGTAGCCGCCCTCTTGCAGGAAGGCCTTCAAGCCCAGCTCGATACGCGCCTGCTCGCGGATCGCTTCACGCTCGGCGCCGTCCGCACGGCCTGCCTCGGTAAAGTCATATAGCGCCGCATATTCATCCATCAGTTCCTTCACTTGCGCATCCGAGACGTCATTAACCCGCTCCGCAAGGTCGCCCGCAGGATAGCCGTTGACCGACCAGCCGAACCGGATCTCGCCCTCCACTTTGTCGCCTTCGGTTACAGCCACATACCGCATATTGTCGCCGAAGCGGGCGATCTTCAGCGTCTGGCTCTCCGTATAGGCAGCTGCCGTCCGCATCCAGGAACCGATGCGTCCATGCACCAGCTCCTCCTGCCAGTGACCTGCGACGATCTTGCGCGGCAGACGCAGCCTGGCGCCGATGAAGCCGAATTCGCGGTCGCCATGCGCGGATTGGTGCAGATTCATAAAGTCCATATCGATCGTGTCCCAAGGAATCTCTACACTGAATTGGGTATGCAGATGCAGCAGAGGCTTCCGCAGCTGACTCAGCCCGGAGATCCACATCTTGGCCGGGGAGAACGTATGCATCCAGGCGACGATGCCCGCGCAACATTCATCGGAATTGGCTTCCAGACAGACGCGCCGGATCGCATCCGACGACGTCACGACGGCCTTGAAGGTTAATGTGTACGGAAGCTTCGCCTCGGCGGCGAGCCCTGCCACGATCGCTTTGGCATTCGCTTCGACTTGCGAGAGCACTTCTTCTCCATAGAGATCCTGGCTTCCCGTTACGAACCAGAATGTATAAGGTTTTGCTTGAATCATAGCGATTCCCTCCTCGTATAATGGCGGTTTATGCCTTGCCGCTGCTGCGGAATCTGCGCATAATATGCTGCGCGTCATCTCGGATGTCCTGGATCGTATGCATCATATATTCATGATAAAATACGCTCTCCTCGGCTTGAGCCAAGCGCGCCTTGGCCCGCTCCATCACCTGGAGCGCCATGCCGGTGTAATAATTGATCTTGGCTATGCCTTGGTCGATCGTCTGACTGAAGTCGCTGTCCGACAAGCCCGATCCTCCGTGCATGACGATCGGCACGCCGGCACGCTCGCGGATTTGCTTCAGACGCGGCAGATCGAGGACCGGCTTTTTCAGATAGACCCCATGTACGGTTCCAAAAGCGGCCGCAAGCGCGTCGATCCCTGTCCGCTCTACAAACTCCGCCGCCTGCTCCGGATCGGTGTAGAGGGACGTATCGTCGATTACCGAATCATCGTCCTCGCCCTCCGCCCCGCCGCTCCTCGGCCGGGTTACATAGCCGAGCTCGCCCTCGACCGAAACGCCTAACGTGTTGGCAATTTTCACGACCTCGGCCGTCCGTTGCACATTTTCTTCGTACGCATATTCGGACCCGTCGTACATAATGGCATTGAAGCCAAGATGCATCGCTTTTGTGACGGCCGAGAAGCTTTTGCCGTGATCCAGCAAAATGCTGACAGGCACGCTGGCCCTGTTCATCGCCGCCACCATAATCGGCGCAATCTGCTCCAACGGAGTGTACTTAAAATGAATCTCCGCATGACATAGGATCACGGGCGACCGTTCTTCCTCGGCTGCCTCGATAATGCCGCGGATCATATCGAGATTGATGGCATTAAAGCAAGGGACGGCATAACCTCGTCGCGAGGCGTCCTGCAGCATTTCGCTCATAGCTGCTTTGGCCATTTGTTGACCGCCTTTCCTTCAAAAAGTTTAAACCAATCATTATTTATGTTCGGTTTAAACGTTATTATAGATTGAAACCGATGTTATGGCAATAAAATTGTAGCCAACCCATCAAAAAATGTTTATAATGAACATACATTCAACAAGAGAGAGGGGATCCGATCTTGACACTAATGGGACTCGACATCGGTACGACCGGTTGCAAAGCCTCGTCATTTAGCGAAGAGGGCGCGTTGCTGGCAACCGCTTATCGCGAATACGCGACGAACCATCCGGAGCCGGGAACCTATGAGCTTGATCCGCTACGGGTCTGGGAAGCCGTGCAGCGCGTCATCGCGGAAGCTGCGTCAGCCGTCTCCAGGTCGTCCGTGACTGCGCTGAGCATCTCTTCCTTGGGCGAAGCCGTCGTTCCCGTTGACCGGAAGGGTAACGTCCTGGGCTCTGCAATACTCTATATGGATCAGCGCGGCCGCGAGCAAGCCTTGATGCTGGAGCGCTCGATCGGCAAGCAACGCACGATGGAGATTACCGGTGTCCCGCTGCATCCGATGTTCTCTCTCCCGAAGATCATGTGGATCAGGCAGCATCAGCCTGAGCTATACGAGCAGGTGTGGAAATTTATGCTGTTCGGCGATTTTATCGCCTATCTGCTCACGGGCAACTGCGCAACCGATTACACACTGGCCTCCCGCACGATGGCGCTCAACCTCTCCCGCAGGCAGTGGGACGAAGATATGCTGAAGGCTGCCGGCGTCGAAAGCGACATGCTCCCTCGCTTGATCCCGCCCGGCGGACCGATCGGACAAGTGCGCAGCGCTGTTGCCCGCGGGCTGGGACTGCTCCCGGGCACCCTCGTCGTAGCCGGCGGACACGATCAGGCGTGCGCGGCGCTCGGCGCAGGCATCCTATCCCCGCATCAGGCGGTCGACAGCATCGGTACGGTCGAATGCATCACGCCGGCGTTTCCTTCTCCCGTCCTCGGACCTGCCATGCTGGAGCAGCAATATAACTGCGCTCCGCACGTCGTTGACGGCTTGTACCTTACCTATGCGTTCAACTTTACCGGCGGCTCGCTGCTCCGGTGGTTCCGGGACCAGTTCGGGCACAGCGCCGAGGCAGCGGCTGCCGCCTCCGGGCTGTCGGTCTATGATTATCTCAGCTCGGTGGCCGCCCCTGCTCCCACCGAGCTGCTCGTCATCCCGCATTTCGCCGGATCGGGCACCCCTTATATGGACCCGGAAGCCAAGGGCGTCCTGTACGGTCTCACGCTCCATACCGGGATGGGCGAGCTGTATCGGGCCTTGATGGAAGGCGTCACCTTCGAGATGAGATACAACCTGGATTGCCTGCGAGAGGCCGGGATACCGGTCCATTCGCTGCGGGCCGTCGGCGGAGGCGCCAAGTCCGACCTGTGGCTACAGATCAAGGCAGATATTATGAATGTCCCGATCGAGCGGTTGAACGTCAGCGAAGCCGGGACGATCGGCAATATGATGCTGGCAGGCAAAGCGGCGGGGATCTATCGCTCGTACGAGGAGGCGGCGCAGACGCTGGTGAGATCGGTTCGCGCATTCGAGCCGCAGCAGCCGCATCAATCGTTGTATGATGAGCGCTACGGCCAGTATATGAAGCTGTCCAAGACGATCCAAAGCATGCAAAAAACACCCTGAACGCGATGCCCGCGCGTAAAGGGTGTTGGGGAAGAGGGCGGCAGACGTTTTAGTTCGCCACCGCATCGCGGAACTCTGTCGGCGAGACGCCGACTTTTTTCTTGAACACCTGACTAAAGTAACGGGGGTCCTGATAGCCAACCCGCTCCGCCACCTCATAATTTTTGTAATGGGTCGTGCGGAGCAGCTCCTTGGCCTTCTCCATCCGGATATGCGTCAGATGCTCGATGAAGGTATGGCCGGTGTTCGTCTTGAACAGCAGGCTGAGGTAGGATGGCGTCATGTAGACTTTGCTCGCGACTACGCACAAGGTTACCTTGTCGCAATCCTGCTCCATGAGGCGGATCGTCTTCTGAATGATGCGCCGGTGGTTCTCCCTCGCCTCGGATAGCGGCGTCTTGCGCAGCTCCATATAACAGCGCACCAGATAGGCCTGCAGCTCCTCGAGCGTCTCCATATCGAGGATCGCCGTCACCTCCGCGCGGGCATGGCTCTCGCTATAACCATGATCGGCGAGCAGCCGCTTCTCCGTCGTCACCAGCAGCCGCATCGTCAGCTCGTACATATGCTTGATATCGGGCATCCCATGCTGCAGCAGCGACGTATAGAAGCGCCGGACCGCCTCCGCCACCTCAGCCTCGGACTCTGCGGCCTTCACCGCTGCCAGCAGCTGCTGCTCACCCTCCTCGGGATAGTCCTTAAGATGGATATAGGGCCGCAGATCGCTGGCGTACAGCAGTCGCGACTCCCCTCGATAAAAACGGCTCTGCAGCGCCGAATCGGCCTGCAGACAGGAGCGGTGGATCTCCGCCAGCTGGCGGCACGGCTGGCCGATGCCGAAGACGGCATCGAGCCCCCAGCGCTCCGTCAGCGTGCGCTGCAGCGCCGGCAACAGATGGCGGGCGCTCCAGGAGAACAGGATCGCCGCGCGGCCCTGCTCGTCGACGTAGACGACCGTCGTCTCTGGCAGCTGCTGACGGAGGAGCTGCCTCAGCTGCTCCGTCCGACTGTCGGAGGGCTCGGCTTGTACTCCCGCCAGCTGCAACAGCGCAATCGTCGGATACGTATAGTGAGGATGCAATCCGAGCTGCTCGAACGCCTGCTTCAGCGGCTGACCCGATCTGCGCCGGCCGCTGACCAGCAGCTGCAGGAAGCGGTCCCGCATCCAATTCAACATCATATCGTCTCTGAATAAAAGCTCTTCGTTCACCATGCGTAAATCCCCTTTCCGATTGGTAGCCTCGTGTCGTACCAGGGTGCATGTAGTCACAGAACAATTCAGCAGCAGCTATTCATCAATGGAGATGTTCTTGTAGGCGTGCATATGCTCGATGAAAGCCTGTTCGGCTACTGCCGCATCGCCGGAACGCAAGGCTTCGAGCAGCTTCAGATGCCACTCGGCCAGCTTCTCCGTCGTATGATGGCGATTGGAGATGGCCATGAAGCGCATCACCTTCGTGCGCAGACGGTCCCACAGCTCCTGGATCGCCTGGTTGCCGCACTTCAGATAAAAAAACTCATGAAAATCCATATCGAGCTCCAGGATGCGGAACGGCTCATGCTCCCGACTCGCCCGATCCATCTCCTCGATTAACAGCTCCAACGTTCGGTAGTCGGCGGCCGTCAGCAGCGGCATCGACTCGCGAACGGCAAAACCCTCGATGATCTCCCGCAGCACGAAAATATCCTTGATCTCCTTGGCGGTAATCGTCGAGACGACGGAGCCTTTGTTGGGGACGCCGACGATCAGTGTCTCTTGCTTCAGGCGCTCGAGCGCCTCGCGGACCGGAGCCTGGCTGATCGCGAACCGTCTGGCGATGTCCGTGACGATGAGCCGAGCGCCCGGCGGCAGATCGCCGGTCAGGATATCTTGTTTGAGCGAGCGATACACATGCTCGCTCATGGATATCGTCTGTTCGGACAACTCACTTCCTCTTATCACACTCACCCCTTTTCTTGATTATCGATTATCGATAATTTATCTTCTACACGTATTATATGACGGATTATCGATAATGACAACGCTTTCTTTCAAATTCCATGAAAAAGCCCCCCACTGCCGCAATGAAGCGAAAGCGGGGGGCTATAAGGAGCGAAACACATTTCGGCTTCAACTGCCAAGCAATTCGTCCAGCGACAGAACGTCCAGTGCGATGTCTGGCGGAAGCTGCGAGGCACAAACTGCCAGCGCGTGGCCCGCATCGAGCGGCAGCAGACGAATCTCCCAGGGCAAGGACTCACCCGCTGCCGTCTCCAGGCGGGCTCCATCCATCCCGATGCGGACCACAAACGACTGCAACGGCATCGACAAGCCATCGCCAACAGCCTTGATATAACTCTCCTTGGCCGACCACAGCTCGTAAAACCGCCGCAAACGCTGCGTCTCCTCCTCCGTTGCCTGCATATACATCCGCTCGGCATCGGCAAAGCAACGTTTCGCCAAGTCGTCGTCGACTGGTCGCACCGCCTCGACATCGACGCCAACCGGGACCTCATGGCACACGCAGACGACATACTCGCCAGAGTGACTAATATTGTGCCAAGTACCGGGATAATCGATTAGCTCCGGCTTGCCGTGAGACAGATAACGGAAGGACAGCGTGCCGTCGGCGGCTCCCAGCAGTCGCTGCAGCAGCAGCTCCCCGGCAGCGGTACGCACCGCGTCCCGGCGAAATTTGAACCTCCCGGCCTTGGCCCGGCGCTCGGCGGAGACCTGGGCGAGCAGCCGCTCGTAACGGCTGTCATCGACCGTCTCCTCTATTCGTACTGCCGCCAGCTTCATCTTGTCATTCACTCCTTGGGATCGACCGGACCTTGCTGCTCCAGCTCGGCCAGCTTGGCCTCGTAACGACGGGCATTGACCGCGCTGTGCTCAGGCCGGAAGATCGTATAATGTCCGCCCTCGAGCGGGCAGATCGCAGGCGGCAGCGCCAGATGGCTGGCCCATAGCGATGGGTCGGGCGACTCGCTGCCCTCGCCATCCGACGCCAACAACAGCAACACCGGCGCTTGCAGCTCGCCGTGCGGACGGTAGCTCATCTCCGCCTCGGCGAGCGCAGCCATCGCTCGCTCATCGTACCGGCTCCACTGCTCGTCCTCACGGAGCGACGCCACCTCGCGCGCGATCAGCTCCCGCATCGCCTCGCCTTCGGCAGCTCCGGCTGCCTCGGCCGCTGCTCGCGACTGCTCCGGCGCCATCGTATCGAACAGCGTCAGCCAGGCGACCCGCTCGCCTGCCGCCTCGAGCTGACGCGCCGTCTCATAGCCGACCGTCCCGCCCAGACTCCAGCCGGCGATCCGATAAGGGCCTTGCGGCTGCTTGCGGCGGATCAGCGCGACGTAGCGCGCGGCGATCTGTGCGACATCCGGCCGCTCGCCAGCGCCATGAGACGCTGCCGATCGGATGCCCCAATACCGGTCAGGGCCTGTCAGCTCGCGGATGAAATGGCTGTAGCCGTCCACCTCGCCCGTCACATCGTGCAGCACGAACACCTGACGCCCCTCTGCGGAGCCTGACTTAAGCAGGATCAGTCCGTCGTCGCCCTCCGGCGCCTCTGCCTCCCCTGCTCCCGCGAGCGTATCGCCTGCCGCATGCAGTTCGGCGGCCCGCGCTGCCGCCGGACCTTGGCTCGACTCCAGCCAGGCTGCCATCGCATGCAAGCGCGGGACGCGGAAGACATCCGCGAGCGCCA
>NZ_BFBX01000089.1:0-345 GCF_003851045.1 Paenibacillus sp. 598K
CCGCGCTGCTGCCGACGCTGCCGGCAGCCGTGCTCGTGCTGATCGCTTGGGCTGCGCTGACAGGCGGGCTTCACCTCGACGGCTGGATGGACACGGCAGACGGCGTACTGAGCCATCGCAGTCGCGAGCGGATGCTGGAGATTATGCGGGACAGCCGGGTCGGCGCGATGGGTGTGATCGCCGGCACGCTGCTGCTCATGTTCAAGCTCAGCTTGTTGGCAAGCCTGCTCGCGCTCCGACCCATGAGCGAGGCGCTTATGTGGCTGGCCATCATTCCGCTCTGGAGCCGCTGGTGGATGAGCGTTGCCGTCATCGGCTGGCCGCGGGCTCGAGCCGATGGAGGCA
>NZ_BFBX01000089.1:427-3288 GCF_003851045.1 Paenibacillus sp. 598K
GCGTCTGCTGGCTGGCGGCCTGGACGCCGCTCGTCCCCGCGCTCCTCGTCTCGCTGTCAGCGCTCGCCGTCGCCGCCGTTACTGGAGCGGCTGGCGCGTGGTGGCTGACGCGCAAGCTTGGCGGGTTGACCGGCGATACGTATGGCGCGCTCAACGAAGGGGTCGAGGCGCTGCTGCTAGCTGCGGTTATTGTATACTTGGGCGGCTGAATCCGGCATTTGGCCAGGGACGGTCCCCAGCTACAGGAGGAGAGGGAAGGATGGAGAGACTGGATAAACCGGAGAGTCTGGCGAGACTGGAGCAATACGGCCATGGCGGCGATCTGCGAACCGCGGCTGAGCTGTACGGCCATGCGCCGGACGCATTCCTCGACTACAGCGCCAATATGAATCCGTACGGACCGCCGACGGGAGTGAGGATGGCGATCCTCGATTACGCCGAACGGATCGCCGCCTACCCAGATCCCGCTGTGCGGGAGCTGACGTCGATGATCGCCCGACAGCACGGCATCGCTGCCGAGTGCGTGCTCGTCGGCAACGGCGCCGCCGAGCTCATCGAGCTGGCGGCTCGGTTGACGGGTGCGGGTCCTACGGGCCTGACAGCGCCCTGCTTCGGCGAGTACGCCGATGCGGTGCGCAAAGCGGGCGGCCGGATCGAACGACTGGCGCTGAGCCCGGAGGACGGCTTCGCGTTGAGCCGCGAACGGCTGGAGAGCAGCGGGCTGCCGGTCAACCGTTGGCTGCTCGGCTCGCCCAACAACCCGACCGGGCGGCTGCTCGATAGAGACGTCGTGGCGACGCTGCTGGCGCGCGGCGACCAGCTCATCCTCGACGAGGCATTTATGGACTTCGTTCCGGAGGCCGAGGCGTATACCTGGCTGATGGAGGCGGCCGAGTCGGAGCAACTGCTCGTCATCCGCTCGATGACCAAGTTCTACGCCGTGCCGGGTATACGGCTCGGCTACATCGTCGGCTCGCCGCAGCGCATCGCGGCGCTGCGCGAGCTGCAGACGCCATGGAGCGTCAACTCGCTGGCCGAGGCTGTCGGCTGCGCCGTGCTCGAGGACGCGGCCTATGCGGAGCGTACGCTGGCGTGGCTGCCTGCGGAGCGAGCCTGGCTAGTCGCGGGATTACGCCAGCTCGGGCTGACCGTCTATGACAGCGCCGCCAACTATGTGCTGGTCCGCATCCCGTCGTCCTGGCGGCTATTCGCCGCCGAGCTGCAGACGATGCTCGGCAGGCGTGGCGTACTGATTCGCGACGCCTCCCGCTACCCCGGCCTGTCCGAGGGCTACCTGCGTCTGGCCGTGCGGCTGCGCGAGGACAACGAGCGGCTGCTGACCGAGCTGGAGCAGGCGCTGCGGCGGTACCGAGAGGAGGCGGAGGCGGATGACTGAACGGATCGCGGCGCCGACGATCATGCTGCAGGGTACGGCCTCGGACGTCGGCAAAAGCCTCTTGACCGCAGCGCTTTGCGCCATTCTGACCGCCGACGGCTGGCGCGTCGCGCCGTTCAAGTCGCAGAACATGTCGCTCAACGCCTACGTCACCTGGGACGGCAAGGAGATCGGCCGCGCGCAAGAGATGCAGGCGGAAGCTTGCGGCATCCTGGCGACGACCGACATGAACCCGATCCTGCTCAAGCCCAAGGCCGACATGGTATCGCAGGTCATCGTCCACGGCCGCCCGCTCGGCGATTACGAGGCGCGCGCGTATCGCGAGGACCTGCTGCCCCAGGCGGGGCAGATCGTCCGCGAGGCGCTCGGTCGTCTCCGTGCGCAATACGATGTCGTCGTGCTGGAGGGGGCCGGCAGTCCGGCCGAGATCAATCTGAAGGACCGGGACATCGTCAATATGCGGATGGCCGGGTGGGCCGATGCGCCGGTGTTGCTCGTCGCCGACATCGATCGCGGCGGCGTATTCGCCTCGATCGTCGGCACGCTGGAGTTGCTCGAGCCGCATGAGCGCGAGCGAGTCGCAGGCTTCATCATCAACAAGTTCCGCGGCGATGTCTCGCTGCTGCAGCCTGGGCTCGATTGGCTCGAAGCGCGCACCGGCAAGCCGGTGCTCGGCGTCGTGCCGTATCTCGACGGTCTGGCGCTGGAGGCGGAGGATTCGTTGTCGCTGGATACGGCGCTGCGCGATGCTGCGAAGAGCGAGCAGCGCGAGCGTGGAGAGCCGGGAGAGCGACTGGAGATCGCCGTCATCCGGCTGCCGCGTCTGTCCAACTTCACCGACATCGACCCGCTCGCGGCCGAGCCGGACGTCCAGTTACGCTATGTCGAGGCGACCAGTACACTGGGGATGCCGGACGCGGTCGTCCTTCCGGGCAGTAAAAACACCATGGCCGATCTGGCCTGGCTGCGGGATACCGGACTGGCCGATCAGCTCTGCCGCTATGCGGAGCGGGGAGGACGGGTGCTCGGCATCTGCGGCGGCTACGAGATGATGGGAGCGACACTGCGTGATCCCGAGCATACGGAGTCCTATGTGACGGAGCAAATGGGTCTGGCCTGGTTCCCGTTCGAGACGAATTTCGCCGCCGACAAGCGAACGATCCGTGTCAGCGGCGAAGCTTGGCTGCCCGGGTTGGAGGGGGTCTGCGAGATCGAGGGCTATGAGATTCACACCGGACAGATCGAGATGCCGCCCGGCGTCATGCGGCCCTTCCTGGTAAGGGACAGCCGCACGTTGGAGGCGCCGCTGCTGCCTGAGGGAGCGGCGTCTGCGGACGGGCGGATCTGGGGCACCTTTATCCACGGTATCCTGCACAATGACGGGCTTCGCCGAGCCTGGCTGAATACGATGCGGAGCGAGCGCGGCCTGCCGCCGCAGGCTGCAGGCTTCGCCTTCGGCGAGCGG
>NZ_BFBX01000089.1:3332-10898 GCF_003851045.1 Paenibacillus sp. 598K
GGGCAGGCGGCGGCAGGCCGGCTGGCGGAGCATGTGCGACGTCATCTCGACCTGACCGCCGTCTACGCGCTGCTCGGGCTCGAGCAGCGAACAGCCGCTGACACTGACACGGACAGTGGGCAGTCGGCTCGCGCGTTGCGTTGCCACGGGGAAGAGGCGGCGCAGCCATGAGCGCATCCCGCCGCAGCTCTATTTGCATCGCCCGCCACGAGGCAGCCGAGCTCAGCGCCCGCCGCAGCTCTATCCGCGTCGCCCGCGACGAAGTGGCCGACATCCGCGTCCGCCAGAGCTCAGCCAGCACCGACACAGTCCGCGAGGACTCCGCAGCCGGTAAGGACTCTGTCCGCGCGGTTCCCGCCCTCCTGCTGCTGCGCCACGGGCCTGCGGCATGGAATGACGAGCGCCGATATCTCGGCTGGACAGATCAGCCGGTGACGCCGCATGGCTATGCCGCGCTTGATCCGGCAAAAGCGTGGCTGGAGGGGCGTCCGCTGTCTGGCGCGACCTCGAGCGACCTGCTGCGAGCTCGCCAGTCGCTGCGTTACGCGGCGCCCGGCATGGCGGCTGTCGCTTCTTGCGATCGGCGTCTGCGCGAGCTGAGCTTCGGCGACTGGGAGGGGCGCACCTATGAGGAGCTGAAGGACTCGGACACCTATCGCCGCTGGCTGGACGATCCGGCATCCGTCGCGCCGCCTGGCGGCGAGCCGCTGGCGCAGTTCCGCAGCCGCATTGGCTCCTGGCTCTCCGAGCAGTCGCTCGCGGACAACGGGCCGCCGCTGCTGGTGGCGACGCATGGCGGCACGATCCAGATGATCGCGGCACTGCTGCGACCAGGTAGCAACTTCTGGTCGCTCGATGCGCCCCCTGGCAGCCTGCATGCCGTATACGGGACCCGAGGCGGCGACATCCGGCGTATACAATAAGCAAACTTAAATAAACCTTTAAGAAAAGCTTAATCATTCTAAACTCTTGCCAGCGGACGGGACAATCGGAGAGGCGTTGGTGTATAGTAATACAAAACCCTGCTGAATCAAGGAGCTGCGCGAATGAACAACAACCGTCGGATATTGATCGTCGATGACGAGAAGGAAATCGCCGAGCTGATCCAGATTTATTTGCAAAATGAAGGCTACGAAACCGAGCTGGCCCATAATGGCGAGGAAGCGCTGGAGCGCTTCGCGAGCAGCACCTTTCATGCGGTCGTGCTGGACATTATGATGCCGAAGCTCGATGGGCTCGAGGTATGCCGCAGGCTGCGGCGGGATCAGACGGTGCCGATCCTCATGCTGAGCGCAAAGGCCGAGGATATGGACAAAATTATGGGACTGATGACCGGCGCCGACGATTATATGGTGAAGCCGTTCAACCCGCTTGAGCTGGTGACGCGGATCAAGTCGCTGCTGCGTCGTTCTTTTCAGTACAATACGACGCCGACGGCCGAGAAGTCCTCAGAGCATACACTGCAGATCGGGCCGCTCAAGATCGACAAATCGACGCATGGTGTGCTTGTGAATGGGCAACCGCTTCATCTGACCTCCACCGAATTTAATATTTTGCATCTGCTCGTCAGCCACCCGGGACGGGTGTTCAGCGCAGAGGATATTTTTCAGCATGTGTGGAAGGAAAAGTACTTCGAATCGAATAATACGGTCATGGTCCACATCAGCAAGCTGCGGGACAAGCTGGAGCAGGAAGCGGGTGATAAGCTGATCGTTACCGTATGGGGGGTAGGCTACAAAATTGAAGGGTAATGTGATGGTCTGGATGGTCGTCCGCCTGATTTTTTCCTTCATCGCCAGCGCGGTGCTTGGCGTAGCCTTGATGTACGCTACGATGATGGTTGCGTTCCAGTTGTCCACGCGATTCGATATTTTAAATGGCATTGCCCGCGCGCTGGAGAGCACATTCGGTATCCAGGCCTTTATGGTGCTCGGGACGTTGTTCTACTTTGGGCTGGTGTTGACCTTCTTCGAGTGGCGCAAATACCGTTATCTGGCGCAAGTGCATCGAGCGGTCGGCGAGATCGCCGAGGGACGTTACGACCGCAAGGTGCCGGTAAAAAACAATAGCGAGGTCGCCGAGATCGCAGTGAGCGTGAATCGGCTGGTCGAACGGCTGTTAAGCAGCATGGAGGAGGAACGGCGGGCCGAGCAGGCCAAAAACGAGCTGATCACCAACGTCTCCCATGATTTACGGACGCCGCTGACCTCTGTTATCGGCTACCTGGGGCTGATCGAGCAGGATCGGTACCGCGACGAGGTCGAGCTGCGTTACTACGTCCAGATCGCCTACGCCAAAAGTCAGCGCCTGAATGTGCTCATCCAGGATCTGTTCGACTATACGCGTCTTCGTCATGAAGGGGCGTCGCTGCGGCTGGAGCAGCTCAACCTCGTCGAGCTGCTCGGCCAACTGCTGGAGCAATACCGACTGTCGATGGAGGAAGTGGGGCTGCAGGCCAAACTGCAGGCGGAGGACAAACGATTGCTCATCCCGGGAGACGCAGGCAAGCTGGTCCGCGTATTCGAGAACCTGATCTCCAATGCGGTCAAATACGGCAGCGGCGGCACCAAGGTTGACGTCCGGCTCAAGCGGGAAGCTGGCTATGCGGTCGTCGACATTACGAATGACGGCGAGCCGATCCCCGAGGTCGATCTGCCACACATCTTTGACCGATTTTACCGTGTGGACAAATCTCGGACCGAAAGCTCTGGCGGCTCGGGGCTTGGACTCGCCATCTGCAAAAGCATCGTCGAACGGCACAACGGTGCGATCGAAGCTCTTAGCCGCAACGGCGAAACAACCTTTCGCGTTCGTTTGCCTGTGGTCGTCTGAAGGACGAAGACGCGCCATACGTTCTGTCAGCGTTGCGAGGCTAAGTTGTCGCAGCGCTTTTTGCCATGGTCGATTGTTAGCTGATGACGCGCGCATCGTCGTCAATAACGACAACCGTCGTTTGCGCCTCAAACGCAACGTTCTCAATGACGATGGGCGTCCTGGCCAACACCGTATCCCCGCTCAAGAAAAGCGTCAGGAACTGTTCGCTGATGCGGTATAAGCTGCTCTCCTGCAAAACACCGTTAATAAACAGGTTCGTATATCCGTTTGAACCCATTCCCTCGAATCCATCAACCGGTCGTCCGTTGTCATCCGTAAATTGACTGGCGGGAAGGATCACTGTGGAGCTTATGTTGCCGGGAGGCAAATGAAAATACCGGTAAGCAGTCGGGATGATGCTGACCGTTACTTCCCCGGGAACTCCCTGCGGTCCAGTCGGCCCAACAGGACCAGCAGGCCCAACTGCCCCGGCAGGCCCAACTGGTCCAACAGCTCCAGGGGGTCCAACCGGCCCAACCGCCCCGGCAGGCCCAACCGGTCCGGGGGGTCCAATCGGCCCAGCAGGCCCAATCGGTCCAGGAGGTCCAAGCGCTCCAATCGTCCCAGCGGGTCCGCCTAGTCCGGCGGGTCCAACTGCCCCATCAAGTCCGCCCGGCCCAGCAGGCCCCATATTGCCGATAGGTCCGGGCAGCCCGGTGGCTGCGATCCCTTGCATGCCTTGAGCCCCTGCTTCTCCTTTAGGACCACGCTTCTCATCCCGGTAGGACTTTACCTTGTTACAACATTGTCGGTGCCCGTCCGCCCGTTTTTTCAGACTGCAAGGCCGACGCTTGCGGCATTTTTTCTGTTTGGACCCGGCATCCGCTAGCTTTCTTCCGGTTCCGCAAGCGGTAGGACGGGTTGTTCTTTTTGATCGAGCTGCTTTTTTTCGGGGTTGCTCTTTCAAGACTGGTTTTTTGTCCCGGACAGCAGTGCAAGTCAACTCCAGCACCTCCCATGATTAAAGTTTCATATTCGCATAAGGTATCCTATGTCAATAGACTGTGTTGTGAGTGGATAAGTATCCATAAATAGGAAATGTGCGCTTTTCAAATGCGATTCTAGTAAAATAGCCGTCTCGTCCTCATTTTCAAAGCATTATATATTAGGAGTCGAATTCATCTTCGACGCAACCAAGAGGAAGGGGATGAGTATATGCCAGTTATAAAACCAGTTTTTACTGCCACGGCATCAGCTCCTGTAGCCACTGGCGGTACGATTACAACTTCGGTTAATCCGGTTGTAACGAGATTTTTTGCAGCTGTTGCCACAGGAATGATCTCAGAAACAGGCACAACGATACCAGCGGCGAGCTTTACAGATGATGCCGATGCTCCCGTCGTTGCATTGCCCGAAATTACAGCTGCCGACACATTCAGTATTTACGTGAACGGAGTGCTTCAACAAAGCTCGTTGTCCACCCTGACAACCGCTAGCCTGGTGCTGGACACCATCGATTTGCTGGAAGGGACGCCCGTCTCGATCGAGGTGTCAAACTTTGCCGATACGACCTCAGACATGACGGTTCCGCCTACGATTTCTGCACCAACGATTACGATTAATAGCTGAGAGGAGCGAACCGCGGGCTTGCCTGCGGTTCGTCTCTTCTACATATTGTGTGACCTCAACGTCATCAAGTGCGTGCTACGCGTACGTGCGCTCATCTGCCCGATAACCGGTCTAGCAGTTAGCACTGATCTATAGCAGGTCACTGCCCCGAATAAAGCTGCCCGTTATCTGCATCTGGCGGATATCGCGAGCCTCAGATATGGTGTATACTGGCTGGTACGGGACCGAGCCGCCGACGGCGAGTACGGTCATAGTATGTTGGGACGCCAGGGCATGTGGAGCGTAAGCATCGATAGAGAAAGGGTAGGTCAACGTAAATGATGGAGAACAAGAGTAATAACGGGTACGCCGAACTGCCGATCATGGCGATGCTGCCCAAGCTGAAGCAGACGCTCCGACAACGGTCCGAGGCGGTGTTGGCCGCGCCGCCGGGCGCGGGCAAGACGACGCAGGTGCCGCTGGCGCTGCTGGAAGAGCCGTGGCTGGAAGGGCGCAAGATCATCATGCTGGAGCCGCGCCGTCTGGCTGCCCGGACGGCAGCCAGCTACATGGCGCAGACGCTGGGCGAGTCCGTCGGCGGCCGGGTTGGCTACCGTGTACGCGGCGACGCGTGCGTCGGTCCGCGCACAGTCATCGAGGTCGTCACCGAGGGCATCCTGACGAGGTTGCTACAGTCCGATCCGGCGCTGGAGGAGTATGGCATCGTCTTGTTCGACGAGTATCATGAGCGCAGCCTGCAAGCTGATCTCGGACTGGCCCTCTGCTTGCAGAGCCAGCAGCTGCTGCGCGCTGATCTGCGAATCCTCGTCATGTCCGCCACGCTTGATACGACAGCCGTCTCTCGATTGTTAGGCGACGCGCCGATCATCGAGAGCGCAGGCCGATCCTATTCGGTGACGACGTATCATCTGAGTCTCCCGGCCAACGGTCCGCTGGAGCCGCTCGTGGCGCGCCAGACGCTCGAAGCGCTGCGCGCGCATGACGAGGGCGATGTACTCGTCTTCCTGCCGGGGGTGCCGGAGATCCGCAGAGTCAGGGAGCGGCTCGTCGGATCGGAGCTTTCAGGCGTCCAAGTGGCTATCCTGCATGGCAATCTGCCTCTGGAAGCGCAGGATGAGGCGGTGAAGCGTCATCCTGGAGGCAAGCGCAAGGTGATCCTGGCTACCTCGATCGCCGAGTCCAGTCTGACGGTCGAGGGTGTGCGCATCGTCGTCGACAGCGGCCGGTCGCGGAGCTCGTGCTTCTCGCCGCGCACTGGCATGTCTCGGCTGGAGACGACGAGAGTGGCGCTGGCCTCCGCAGACCAGCGGCGAGGCCGCGCTGGTAGGCTCGGACCCGGACATTGCTATCGGCTGTGGACGGTGGAGGAGGAGCTGCAGCTCGCGCCGGCGATCGAGCCGGCGATCCGTCAGACCGAGCTGGCATCGGTCGCGCTGGAGCTGATCGCCTGGGGCGTGCGGGACCCGGCCGAGCTGAGCTGGCTCGACGCGCCGCCCGAGGCGGCCTATCGCCAGGCGTTGGAGCTGCTGCGACAGCTGGGCGCGGTCGATGCGGCAGGCCATCTGACCGCGCATGGACGACGGATGAGCGAGCTGCCGCTCCATCCGCGGCTGGCGCATATGTTGCTGACCGCCGACTCGCTCGGCTACGGCGAGCACGGGGCGACCCTCGCAGCCTTGCTCCAGGAGCGTGAGCTGCTGCGGCCACTGCCGGGGACGACGCTCTCAGCCGATCTGTGGCTGCGGGTGCAAGCGACCGAGGGCAGAGCGCCAGCGGGATGCGAGATCGACGAGGCTGTGCTGCAGCGGGTTCGGCAGGAGGCAGGACGATTGTGCCGCGAAGCGGCCATCGCGACGAGACGACGCCCGGTATGGGAGGAGCGGATCTGCGGGATGCTGGCAGCGATTGCCTACCCGGACCGGGTAGGCCAGCGGCGGAGCCAGGGCGGCTACCTGCTGAGCAGCGGCAGGGGAGCCGCGCTCGCGCGGATCGAGCCGCTCGCGCAAGCGCCGTACCTGGCGGCGGTGCACCTGGACGATCAGGGAAGCGAGAGCCGGATCTTGTTGGCGGCTGCGGTTGCAGAGGCGGACATGGCGGAGGTGTTCGGCGAGCGGATCGTCAGGGAGGAGAGCTATATTTGGCAAGAGGAGCAGCAGAGCGTCCGAGCGATCGAGCGTCGCCTGCTCGGAGCGATCGTCTGGCGGGAGAAGCCGCTGCAGCAGCCAGACCCTGGACGCTACGCAGAGGTGTTGGCGCGGGCGGTGCAGCGGCATGGTCTGGATTGGCTCCCTTGGAAGAAGGCGCACCGTCAGCTCTTACAGCGCATGCAGTTCATGGCGAGGTATGCTCCCGACTGGCCGGATGTGACCGAGGCGTATTTGCTCGATACGGTCGAGGCGTGGCTGCTCCCGCACCTGTATGGCAAGCGCAGCAGAGCGGAGCTGCAGTCGCTGGCGCTCGGCAGCATCCTGGAAGGGATGCTGGATTGGTCGCAGCGGAACGCGCTGCAGGAGGAAGCGCCGACTCATGTGCGGGTGCCGAGCGGCTCGTCCATCCCTGTCGATTACAGCGACCTGGATGCGCCGGCGATATTCGTGCGTCTCCAGGAGACGTTCGGCTGGCAGCGTACGCCGACCTTATGTCACGGCAAAATCCCGCTGACGCTGCATTTGTTGTCTCCGGCTCACAGGCCGGTGCAGGTCACGCGGGATTTGGAGAGCTTCTGGAGGGAAGCGTATTTCGAGATCAAAAAGGACCTGAAGGGGCGATACCCCAAGCATTACTGGCCGGACGACCCACTAAGCGCCGTCGCCACGCATCGCGCGAAGCCTCGGAGCTAGCTGGCTCCGGCTCCTGTCTTCGAGTAGGCGATTTGCGAGATCAAGCCAGCAGCTTGCCAGAGAACGTAACTGCGAAAACGGAGAGCGTAACTGCAAAAATACACTTAAATGTGATAAAAACAGTTGAAATGCATCCCTTAACTGCGAAAGTGCACTTAAATTGCTTCTATTTGTCTGGATACGATGATTTAGCCGCAAATAACTGCACTATTGCAGTTAAATGTGTGGTTTACGCTGTTTTTCTCGGAAATAGATGTATTTTCGGAGCGACCAAGCATAGGTC
>NZ_BFBX01000090.1 GCF_003851045.1 Paenibacillus sp. 598K
GCGTCAAGAGGACGAGAGCGGATTGTTCGCGAGGGCGGATCGGGACGGCTGGTGGTGCTTCATCGATTGGTCGGACGATATCGATCGCAGGGATCGGGTGACGGCGATCTCGTGTTATTACTACAAGTTCCTGCAGACGATCGTTCATATGGCACAGGAGCTGCAGGAGGTCGACTATGCGGCGGAGCGGCTCCGCAAGGCAGAGCGACTGCGCGCGTCGATCCGGGCGCGGCTGCGCGTGCCTGGCGCCTCCGTCTATGCCGACTGTCTGACCGACGAGGGCTTGTCGACGAGCGTAACCGCGCAGACGAACTTCGCTGCGGCGTGGTCGGGCATTATGGAGGAGGAGGAGGTCATCGCCTTCGTGCGGGAGGACTTCCTGGCCGAGCGGCTGCCTCCGATACGCGGCGCGTTCTTCTATCATATCGTGCTCGAAACGTTGTTCCGCTACGGGTTCTCGGAAGCGGCGGTCCAGTTGATCCGCAGCTATTGGGGGGCGATGCTGGAGCGGGGCGCTACGACCTGGTGGGAGACGTTCGATCCGTCGCTTCCGTTCTCTACGATCCCCAGTCCGTATATGGGCCACACGCCGACCTATCTGCAGGATTCGATCCCGGTTAGCCTGTCCCATGGCTGGGGCGCGTCTCCAACGTATCTGCTTAGCCGCGAGGTGCTTGGCGCAGATCTGTCGGAGGCGGGCAAGGGCAAGCTTGCGATCCGGCCAAAGCCTGCGCCAGGTATCGATTGGGCGGAGGGCGTCATTGCGACGAAGCACGGCGACCTTCGGATCGCGTGGCGACGCCAGGAGGACGGACGGCTGTCCGTGCAGGCGACGATTCCCGCCGCGTTCTCCGAGCTCTCAGCCGACCTGGAGCAGATGGAAGCGACGACAGCGGGTGGCGTTATCCGTCTATCGGGCATCGTACGCGGCTCTGGCTCGTCGGGGCAGCCGAGCGTCGACGCGGATACCTCGATTGCTTGAGGCTTGTCTTGCGAAAAAAAGGTTGCTAAAGTATACTTATCCCATCGATGGGAGTGAGTGTAGATGCCTTCGGAAAAAACGGAAAAAACGCCGATGTACCAATACATTGTTAATGATATCAAACGCAAGATCGAAGCGGGGGAGCTGCATCCGCATGATCCGTTGCCGACTCAGATCGATCTCGCGAAGGCTTATCATACGAGCGAGATTACGTCCCGCCGGGCGCTCTCCGAGCTGGCGCAGGAAGGGTATGTATACCGGATTCGCGGGAAGGGAAGCTTCGTTCAGGAGAAGGCGGAGCATGTCGGTTCAAGACCGATCCGCAAGCTGTTTTTCGCGCATAGGAACCTGGAGCTGAACAGCTTCAGCCATCCCTTCTTCAGCGATATGTTCGCCGGAATCGGCGCCGTATGCGACGAGAATGACGTCGGCTTCCATCTGTGGGACATGGGGGAGGACTACCGACTGCCGGACGATCTGAATGCCGGGATCGTCCTGCTGACCAACACCGCTGACGATTCCTTCGATATCGAACGGCTCACCGCGTGGCAGCAAGAGGGTCGGAGGATTATAACCGTTCATTTCTATTATCCGCACCTCGGCATTCCGTATGTCATTGTGGACAACCTGACCGGGGGATATCTGGCGACGCAGCACTTGATCTCGCTTGGCCACCGCAGGATCGGCATGATCGTCACCGGCAAGTCGATGATGGAGTTGAATCAGGAATTCTCGCTGCGGCTGCAAGGCTATCGCCTCGCCTTGTCGCAGCATCAGATTCCCTTCGATCCGACGCTCGTCGCCTGCATGGACGCAGAGCAGGAGTCGGTGACGCTCGGGGCGGAGGGCTTTAAGCGGTTGATCGCGCTGGAGGAGCCTCCGACGGCGATCTTCGCGACTAGCGACGCCAAGGCGATCGGAGCGATGAATGCAGCGAGGACGAGCGGCATGGACGTGCCGGGAGATATTAGCATCATGGGGTACGATGATCTGAAGATCGGCGCGATCACGTATCCCTCTCTGTCGAGCGTCAACCAGAATACGAGGACGCTGGGAGAACGAGCCGCCGAGATTCTCTTGTTCGAGCTGGAGGAGGCAGGACAACAGCTCGTCAAGGACGAAATCGTGCCGACGTTAATCCCGCGGGGCAGCACAGCCAAGGCGCCGTCATGATTATGCGAGCGGGAAGCAGGTAACCATAAATAAAGAGAGCAAAGGCTGTCGATCCGTTCGACAGCTTTTTGGCGTGCGTAGCGGAAGAAAAAAAAGTGGTTGCGCGAGCTCGAAGTGTGAAGTATACTTTTGTTTATAAAGTATACGAACTTTAAGTCGGTATGCTTTGCAAGATCTTTCACTCAGAGAAGATAGCTTTAATCGGTAAGCGCTTTACACACATTTGAACAGGCTAAGGGGAGAACGACATGCGGAAGAAGAAAGTAATGTTCCTGCTAATCAGCGTGATGATGGTCGCGGCGCTGCTATCCGCTTGCAGCAAAAATGAGAAAACGCCGGAAACCGATCCGCCGGACGCCAAGCCCGAAGGCTCGGCCGACCGGTCCGCCTCCACGCTGGAGGGCGAGATCAAAATCTCGCTGCCGAACGCTTCGGCCGTCGTATGGAACGCAGTCGGCAAAGCGTACATGGATAAAAATCCGGGCGTGAAGGTAACGGTTGACCACAAGCCGCAGGAAGGCTACAAGGAGTGGCTGACTGCCCAGTTCGCGGCGGGGACTCCTGATGTCGATCTGGTCACCAACAACGAAGTTCTCAACCTGGTCAACGATCAGAAATTCGTGGATTTCTATCCGTATTTCGAAAATAACAACCCGTATACCGGAAAGACATGGAAGGATTCCTTTGACCTGGACGCGATGGGCATTAATCTCGAAGGCGTCGGAGCGGAGGATCATCTCTGGAATCTGAACTTCGAATCGGTGCAGATCGTCTGGGTGTACAACAAGGAGATTTTCGAGAAAGCGGGCGTGACCGAGACGCCCAAAACCTTTGACGAATTGACCGCTGCCTTCGACAAGATCAAGGCTGCCGGTTACATTCCGTTAGGGCTGGCAGGCGACGCGAACTCGATGTGGAGCAGCACGGCTGGCTGGCTCGCCCGGATCTACGCCGACCAATATTTGCGCGACTTCATCAACATTACCCGTTCCGAACCGCAGGACTACACGTATCTGCCGGAAGTGGACGACAATTGGTCGTACGATCCCAGCGATCCTTACAACGACGCGAACAGCAAGGTCACGAAGAACCCGCTGCGCGCCTGGCAAGCGATCAAGGAGAAGACCGGGCCGTTCCAGGTGGCGGGCAATCCGGCATGGGCCGCTTACTCGGAAAACCTGAAGAAGCTGTTCTCCTATACGCCCGACGGATTTTTCGGCGTCAAGGACACGCAAGCCTACCAGCTCTTCCTGACCGGCAAGGCTGCGACGATGATGTCGACGCCAGGCTCGTACTGGAAGCTGCCGAAGGACTTCGCCGATGAAGAGAAGACGGGCGCGACAGGCGCGGTACAGCCGTTCGAGTATGGATTCTTCAACATGCCGTCGATGGAGGGACCGGAAGTGAAGGGCGCGGCCCGCACGATCCAGATCCCGATCGGCTTCTACGGGATCGTCAACAAATCGGCGGAGCAGAACGCCCTGAATATGGACTTCCTGATGTTCCTGACGAGCCCGGAGGGCTATAACGTATACGTAGAAGCGATCCAAAACAGCCCGGACGCTTCGCTCGACGGCGCTCCGGCGCTCAAGGACATCACGCTCCCCGAGGAGATGACGGCCGCCTTCGCCGACTTCGCCCCGATCGGGAACACGGAGGGCTACGACAGCGCAGCGAACATTCTGGCTCGCGGTCTGTGGGATTACCAGCCATCCGTACAAGACTGGGTGGGCAGCGTGCAAAAGTACTTTGCCGGCAAGATTACGACGGAGCAATACCTGAATGAGCTGCAAGCGAACATCGACAAGTATTTCGATGCTGCGCTCAAGGAACGGAATCTGGAGTTGTCGGATCTGAACACGCCGGAGAAACGGCCGCCAGTGCGCAATAAGTAAGAGCACCCGATCTACACAGGCGCTTGTCGGCCTGTGTAGATTGCCCTTTAACGGGCACGGGCAGATCAGCGGTTTGGAGAAAGGTAGGAAGGGCATATGAGGAGAACAGCATGGGTTCTATTGGGAATCATGCTCCTTGCGGGGCTTGCCCCGTCGAACGTGTCGGCGCAAGCGCAGTGGACCGGCGAAAGCGCGGGGGACATTACCTCGATTGCGGTATCGACGGATGGAAGCCGCGTAGCGATGGGGAGTCATGGGTCCATAGCAGTCGTCTTCGACCGGGAGGGCGGCTCGCTATACGAGATGAGCGCCGGCAATGTCATCAATGCCGTCGATCTCCTGGAAGACGGCAGTCTGCTCGTCGCATCGGACGACAGACATCTATATGCCTACGGGTCGGAAGGGCAACTACGCTGGGATAGCGATCTGAAACGTCAGGTGAAGAGCGTATCCGCATCCTCGGACGGCCGCCTGGTCGCTGTCGTCCTGCAGCGAGCCAAGGAGGTCATACGGGTCGATGCCGCAACCGGCGAGGCCGTAGGCTCGTTCCCTGTGGATTCGATATTGAAGACGGCGCAGGTGTCGGCCAACGGATCATGGATCGCTGCCGCCGGAGCCGACCAGTTCATCTATTTGCTCGATCAGGACGGCGAGCTGCGCAGCCGGTTCGGCGCAGGCGGACAAGTCCAATCGCTGGCGGTTACGGACGAAGGCCGTGTCGCCGTCGGTACGAATGCAAGGCAGGTAGAGCTGTTCGACGAATCGGGCGCCAGAGTTCAGTCGTTAAGTACGCGAGATCATGTCTCGTCGGTTGCATTTTCCAAGGATGGGCAACTGCTTGGGGTTGCGGATTTATCCGGCACCTTCTATCTATTCGATGCCAGCGGCAGCAAGCTTTGGGAGTCCAAGGGCGGCCAGATCGGACGCGCGGTCGCGTTTTCGCCGGATGGGACGATTCTATACGCCGGTCAGGCGGACGGCAGCATCCTGCCGTTTGATGTCGGCAACGTGATCGCCGATGCCAAGAGTCAGGCTCAAGCGAGGACGGCTTATTGGATTGCCGGTGCGCTCGCTGCAGGCGTGATACTGGCAGCGGCGCTGATTTATATGAAGAAACGGAACAAACTGGGCTTGTTCAAGGATATATGGCGTTCCAAGTGGGTGTATGTCGGCCTGCTTCCGAGCTTTGGGCTTCTCTTTACGTTTATGTACTTTCCCGCCTTCTCGGGTCTGTTCCATTCGTTGTACGAGTGGCAGCCCGGCGGCACCACAACTTTTATCGGACTTGACAATTTTGAGCGGATGCTCCATGACCCCTATGTATCGAAGGGACTCGGCAATCTCGTCATTCTGATCGTTACGGGTCTTCTGAAGGCGCTTGTTCCCCCGCTGATCGTTGCGGAGTTGATCTATCATTTGCGGAGCAAAAGGCTGCATTATGGGTTTCGCACGGCGTTTACGGCATCGATGATCATTCCCGCCGTAGCCGGGCTGCTCATATGGCAGAACTTTTACGACCCGAATATGGGGTTGTTCAATCACTTTTTGCAACTGATCGGATTCGGCTCGTGGGCGCATGGTTGGCTGGGAGATCCGAATACGGCGTTATGGGCGCTCATTTTTATAGGATTTCCATTTGTCGGTATCCTGCAACTGCTCGTCCTATACGCAGGCTTGCTGGCCATCCCCAATGAGCTGACGGAGGCGGCCCGTATGGACGGCGCAGGCTTGCCCAGGATCATCAGGTCGATTCACCTGCCTTTATTGGCCGGGCAGTTCAAGTTTCTGATCATTATGGGGCTGATCGGCATCATCCAGGACTTTAACGGCATCCTCATTGTCACTGGCGGCGGACCGATGGATTCGACCTACGTTCCCGCCTTGCAGATGTATTATGCAGCGACCAAATTCAATGATCTCGGCTATGCCTCCGCACTGGGCGTCAGCATGTTCGCGGTCATTCTGGTCATCACGATCGTCAGTATGCGCTTCATCAAATCGTCGGAGGAGTAGAGAAAGGAGGAATGGCTCATGTCGAATTCCGGTACGGGTCGGCAGATCGTCATCGCTCTGCTGCTGACGCTGCTAGTCTTCCTGACGCTGGTTCCGATTCTGTTCATGATCTTAAGCTCGCTGAAGAGCAATGCTCAAATTCTGGGCGACTTCTGGGCCTTGCCTTCCCCTGCGCGGTGGTCTAACTACGGCGCGGCGTTCAACAGCATTTGGCGTTATGTTCTCAATACCGTCTATTACGCCGTGAGCGGCAGCATCGGGGTCATTATGCTGTCGGCGCTCTCGGGTTATCTGTTCGCCAAGAAGTCGTTTCCAGGCAAGAACCTGCTCTTCTTCATGATGCTGGCCATGATGATGATCCCTAGCGTGCTGACGCTGATCCCTTCGTACGTCCTGTACAAAAACATGGGCTTGACCAATACGCCATGGGCGATCATCATCTCCAGCGCGGCCGGGGGACAGGTGTTTGGCACCTTCCTTTGCCGCACGTACATGGCCGGATTGCCGGGGGAATTGTTCGAGGCGGCTCGCATGGACGGAGCCTCGGAGGCGCGCGTATTCGCGCAGATCGTCCTGCCGCTGTCGCTGCCGATCCTGGCGACGCTGTTCATCATGCAATCGGTCGGCGTGTACAATGATTACATCTGGCCGCTCCTGACGATTCAGGACAGCAGCTTGCAGGTCATCTCGGTCGGGCTGACCATCTTTACCAAGCAATTCGGTATTACCGACATGGGGCCCCAGTTCGCAGCGTATGCGATCTCGTCCATCCCGCTGCTGCTAATTTTCACGTTCGGGATGAAGTATTACATTCAAGGTATGACGCAAGGGGCTTTGAAGCTGTAGATTTTCCAAGCCGAAGTAAAACAACGCGCACCGGTTGATGACCGATGCGCGTTTTCTGTATAGCTACGTTTACGAGTGTGAGGCGTTATGATTCCAACAGCTCTCCGCGGATGATCGGAACATCCTTTGGCGCGTCAATCGCCAGACGCAAGTGCCCCTCGTCGCTTTTGATGACCTTGATGATTATTTTTTCGTTGATGATGATGGTTTGTCCGGGCTTTCTGCCAATGACCAGCATTATATTCATTCCTTTACCAAGAAGGTTCTTTATAGCGCTTTCCTTCTTGTATCTTAGCATGGTCCATATGCTCATTAGCGGAACTCAAAGAAAACTTAATGTTCGCGTTTGTCGGCAACCAGCATATAGCCGGCTCTCCGAATCGTGAGGATTCGCTCGGGATTGGCAGGGTCCAACTCAATTTTTTTGCGCAAGTTGCTGATATGCACAGCGACCGTTCGCGTATCCTCCAGGCTCTCCATGCCCCAGATGAGCTGGAACAACGCATCGGCGCTGACGATCCGATTGACGTTTTGCGCCATATAGGAGAGGAGGTTGAACTCCTTTTTGGATAAAAAGATCGGCTCGTCACCCAGATTGACGGACTGCGCATAGAAGTCGAGCGTCATACCCGGCAGCTCCAGCAGCTGCTCTCTTCGGCCCTTCGACACCCTGCGCAGATGAGCCTTGATCTTGGCCATGAGTACACCGGGGCTGAATGGCTTGGTCACATAATCGTCGCCGCCATCGGACAATGCACGGATCTTGATCTCGTCTTCCTCGCGACTACTCAGGAACACGATCGGCGCCTCGGTGTAGGGGCGCGCCGCTCTGCACCAGTCAATGCCGTTCTCGTTAGCGAGCAATATATCCAGTACGATCAGATCCGGCTCAAACGAGACGAGCAGCTTCATCGCGTCCGGCCCGTTATGACTGTAGGAGGCTATGAAGCCCTCTCGCTCGCAATACACCTGGACAATCTCGCATATATGCGGATCGTCATCGACGATCATGATTTTGTGCGCACCCATTCACCGTCACCTTCCTTTCGTTACCTACAATTGCGTATTCAACGAGTGTTCAACCTTACAAGGAATAGATATATGGAAGATGGCTCCTGTCCTGCCATCGCTCTCCGCTCGCACCGTACCTCCATGCGCGAGTACGATCTCTCTGCAGATCGCCAGCCCGAGCCCGCTGCCCTCGATTTTCTGGTCCATGCCCGAACGCTCGTACCGATAATTGCGATCAAAGATCTGCTCGAGCTGCTCCGGTGGGATCCCTATGCCAGAGTCTTGCACGCTCATAATCGCGTAGGGCGGCTCTTGCGTCTCGTCCAAGGCAAGGGCAAGACGGACGATCCCGCCGGCAGAGGTGAACTTCATCGCATTGGACACCAGATTAAACAATGCTTGCTCCAGCCGTTGCGCATCCATCCAGACAACAGGCGAGTCTGGTCGTTGATCCTCCGCCATCCCCAGATTCAGTCTGAAATCCAGTCCTGCGTCGCGCACCACCAGCTCATACTGCTCAAAAAAACCACGCAGGAATTGAACCACATGTACCGGTTCCATCCGGTATGCGATCTGTCCTGTCTCCAGATGGGACAAGAAGGACAGCTCCTCGATCATCCGGTTAATCCGGATCGTGTTATCCTGGATGTACTGCAGATACTGTTCATTGCGCTCCGGCTTGACGTTGTCCTGCACCGCTTCCACATAACCAAGCATACTCGATAGCGGCATGCGCAGATCATGCGTAATGTAGGCCAGCAGCTTTTTCCGCCCTTGTTCGGAGTGGAGCAACTGCTCGTACGATGTTCGGAGGTCTTCGTGAACTGCGGATAAGGCATGCGTGCGCTCCATTACGAGTCGCTCCAGGTTGGTGTTCATGTCCTTTAGCTTGGTATTTGCTTCCTGCAGCTCACGCGCGATCCGCTCTTCATTCGTAGCTGCTCTCGTAAATCTGGACGAAAGGAGTATCATCTGTGCGATCGTGAACACCAATAGACCAGTCGGAGAGGTGTTGCCGATGGGCGACCAGCCGTTATAATACAGAAAATCGTTGATGACCGTAACCAGTGCAACCACCGACATCAACAGAAAAATTAGCGCGCCTTCCTTATGCCGCACAGCAGCATGGACCAGCCCAACCATCAGATAGGTCATGTGCAGCACAACGACGACCCCGATCGTCAATAACAATTGGGAATAGATCAGTGCAGGGGTCAGCAGAACAATGAGGCAGAGTGCCACGGTTGCGATCCGGCTGCCAAGACGAAACCATCGCGACAAGTAATTGGGGAAAATGCAATCGAAGTACTTGCTCATGATATACCCACTGATGCACAGAATCAGGTACTCGATTTTGAACTGCAACTCCCATGAAAAATGAGGCAGCCATTGGGTGAGCATCAGCTCGCCGACCAGCAAGGATCGGATGCCGATCAGCGTGGTGAGCAGGCCAAAATACAAGGGGGCCTTGTCCTTGCGTCGCAGCGCGAACAATAGCAAATGATACAGACCAATCACTAGCAAGCTGGCAGTGATGAACATATCTGCGGCAACGTTCAGATGAGTCTTGACCGTTAATGCATTGCTGTCGCCCAGCTCGATCGGTTTGGTGATGCCGCCTCGATTATGATGGAAGTTTGCGACTTGCATAACTAACTCTACCGTGCCGCCAGCAGGCTGGAAGAATACCAGCTTCGTGGCCAATTGCGGGATCGTGTCGCGCTTATCCGCACCAACTCTACCAACCTCGGCTAGCCTTTCTCCATTCACCCACAAGGTATACGCATGAAAAATGGTAGGCAGCCGCAGCGCAAGACGCTCCTGTCGATCCCGCTCGCTGAGCTGGATCACTAGCCGATAGGTTGCAAAGCCTTCGCTGGAGAGCTGTTGTCCATCCAACGGGTAGCCTAGCCAAGAGCTGGGGATGTCGATATATCGCTTCGGCTCGTCTCCGCCATCTATGCGGCTCCGTATATCCTCCGGCGACAGCAGCTCCTGCCAGTAAAACGCCCATTCCCCCTGTAGCTTGAGCGGATGCTCGACGATATGAACCTGTGTTAAGTCCAGTCGGCCCTCCTTGCTTTCGATCTGGGGGGAGTGCGGTGCAGATACGACAGCATAGCTTGCGATCAAGCCTATAGCAACGACAACAGCCAGTTGAAGCAAGATAGAACGAGTACCGAATCGGAGAATACCCCTTATCATGAAGTCGACCCCAATCTACAAGATGCGCTAGAAGTAAGTTGTTTACCTTCAATCATAGCACGAATAGAAAAGGCGTTGGCGAAGATAAAGTTTTCTTTACACTTCTTTTAGCGTTGATTATGGATTGCTATAAATGACTGCTTTTGGATAGGTTGAAACATGCCAAAGTCTGATAAGCTTGCTGTATACGATACCAACACAGGAGGCGTAGCTATGACAATCGCTAGAGAGACAGGAACCGAGCTGGTAAAAAGAGGGATGGCGGATATGCAAAAGGGCGGCGTCATCATGGATGTGATGAGTGCCGAGCAAGCCCAAATTGCCGAAGCGGCAGGAGCGACAGCAGTTATGGCCTTGGAGCGTGTACCCTCGGATATCCGGGCGGCAGGCGGGGTCGCGCGTATGGCCGATCCGGCGCTGATGGAGGCGGTGATGCGGGTCGTCACGATTCCTGTCATGGCCAAGGCGCGTATCGGGCATTACGTGGAGGCCAAGGTGCTGGAGTCGCTGGGCGTAGACTATATCGACGAGAGCGAGGTGCTGACGCCTGCGGATGAAGTGTTCCATATTAGCAAGCATGAGTTCACCGTTCCCTTCGTCTGCGGCGCCAAGGATCTGGGCGAGGCGTTGCGCCGCATCCAGGAGGGGGCGGCGATGCTCCGTACGAAAGGAGAACCGGGCACGGGCAATATTGTCGAGGCCGTACGGCATATGCGTCTGATCAATGGGCAGATCCGCAAGGTAAGGGGCTTGTCCAGGGATGAGCTGTATCAGGAGGCCAAGCTGCTCGGCGTGCCTTATGATCTGCTGCTGCAGGTTCACGAATCGGGCAAGCTGCCGGTCGTTAACTTTGCTGCCGGCGGGGTGGCGACGCCTTCCGACGCTGCGCTTATGATGCATCTGGGCGCAGACGGCGTTTTTGTCGGATCGGGTATTTTTAAGTCGGAGAGCCCGGAGCGGTTTGCGCGCGCCATTGTCGAAGCGACGACGCATTATGAGGACTATGCGCTCATTGCCGAGGTTTCCAAAAACCTGGGCGCGCCTATGAGGGGTATCGAAATGTCGAGTCTGCAGCCGCATGAACGAATGCAGGAGCGCGGGCAGTAAGCCAGTCGCAGGCGGGCAAACGAAGGGGAACGTAAGGAGCGATGGTCCAACTGAAGAGAAGCTATTTATTTCCGACGTATACCAAGTTCCCGTTGACTCTGGTCAAGGGACGCGGTACCACTCTGTGGGATGATCAAGGAAGAGCCTATCTGGACTTTATGGCAGGACTTGCAGTGTGCAACCTGGGCCATGTGCCTGAGCGGGTCAAGGCGCGAATTGAGCTGCAGCTTGAGCAGCTATGGCATGTATCCAATCTGTTTCATTTGCCGATTCAGGAGGAGCTGGCCGAGAAGCTGACGACGCTTAGCTGCGCGGATCGGGTGTTTTTTTGCAACAGCGGCGCGGAGGCGAATGAAGCGGCGATCAAGTGCGCCCGCCGTTACCATCAACGCGTGCTGGGCAATGACAGATACGAAATTGTTACGTTTGAGCAATCGTTCCACGGGCGCACGATCGCTACCTTGACGGCTACCGGCCAAGAGAAGGTGAAGGACGGCTTTTTTCCTTTGCCGCAAGGGTTCGCCTATGCCCGGTTGAATGATATCGATAGTGTGCGAAGCTGTCTCACGGCTCATACGGCAGCGGTCATGCTCGAGCTGGTACAGGGAGAGAGCGGCGTGCGTCTTGCAGAGCCTGCCTTCGTCATGGCGCTTGCCCAGCTATGCCGAGAGGAAGGGCTGCTCCTCATCGTCGATGAAGTGCAGACCGGCATCGGGAGGACGGGCAGCTTGTTTGCTTATGAACAGTATGGCATCGAGCCGGACATCATCACGCTGGCCAAGGGACTGGCCAGCGGGTTGCCGATCGGAGCGATGTTAGGCCAGGAGCGGCTGAGCGAGGCGTTCTCGGCGGGCAGCCATGCCTCGACCTTCGGCGGCTCGCCCGTCGCGATGGCGGCGGGCTTGGCTACGCTGGAGACGTTGCTGGAGGATGGACTGGCCGAGCGAGCCCGGCAGACAGGCGCCTATGCGCTGGAGCGGCTGCGGCAGGTCTCGCAGGACGCCCCTGCGATCCGCGAGGTTCGAGGGCTGGGACTGCTCATCGGCATCGAATGCAGCGAGCCGGTCGGACCTATCATTCAGCGGCTGCACGAGTCGGGGCTGCTCGTACTGGCAGGCGGCATCGATGTGATCCGGTTTATGCCGAGTCTGTATGTTACCTGCGAGGAGATCGATCAGGCGATCGGCATACTGAGCCAGGTGCTGGCCGAGCGACAGCGGGAAGCGGGAGAGGAGCGGTACCATTGGAGAGCGTAGGAGAGAGGAAGATGGATGTGAGCGTATTGGAGCAACAGGATCAAGTCATCGCCGGAGCGGTCCGTCAGGAAGCGCTGCGGCAACAACACAAAATCGAACTGATTGCTTCGGAGAACTTCGTCAGCCCGGCGGTGAGGGAGGCGGCGGGGACGGTGCTGACCAACAAATATGCCGAAGGATATCCCGGCAGAAGATACTATGGCGGCTGTGAGTATGTAGACCAGGTCGAGGAGCTGGCGCTTGAACGGGCCCGGAAGCTGTTCGGCGCAGAGCATGTCAATGTGCAGCCGCACTCCGGCTCGCAAGCGAATATGGCGGTGTATCTGGCGTCTGTAGAGCAGGGCGATACGATTCTGGGCATGAATCTGGGGCATGGCGGCCACCTGACCCATGGGAGTCCGGTTAATTTTTCGGGGAGATCTTATCATTTTGTGCCTTATGGCGTAGATGAGCAATCGGCTCGCATAGATTTTGATGTGGTGCGCAAGCTGGCGCACAAGCATCGCCCGCGTATGATCGTTGCCGGCGCCAGCGCGTATCCGCGCACGCTCGATTTTGCGCAATTTGCGGAGATTGCAACAGAGGTAGGGGCGCTGCTTTTTGTCGACATGGCGCATATTGCGGGCATTGTTGCGGCCGGTCTCCATCCGAGCCCGCTGCCGCATGCCCACTTTGTTACATCGACGACGCATAAGACGCTGCGAGGCCCAAGAGGCGGGATCATCCTGTGCCGCAAGCCGTGGGCGCAAGCGATCGATAAGGCAGTCTTCCCCGGCGTGCAGGGCGGTCCGTTCATGCATATTATTGCGGCCAAGGCCGTTGCTTTTGGCGAAGCGCTGCAACCGGACTTCAAGTCCTATATCGAGCGTGTCCTGCTGAATGCGAAGGTATTGGCGGAGGGCTTGCTGGCGGAGGGACTGACACTGGTATCGGGCGGAACGGATAATCATATCCTCTTGCTCGACCTGCGCCCGCTCGGCATGACAGGCAAGGAAGCCGAGCGGATACTCGATGAGGTGGGGATTACGGCCAACAAAAACACGATTCCGTATGATACGGCAAGCCCGCTCGTCACGAGCGGCATTCGCTTCGGGACGCCGGCGATGACGACGCGAGGCATGGGCCCGCAGGAGATGAAGGACATCGCCCGGCTCATCGGACTTGCGCTCAAAAACCCGGCCAGCTCTGCCGTCCAGACGCAGATCAGCAGAAGCGTACAAGAGATGACGTCGCGTTTTAACGATAACGTTTACCTATGATAACAATAAGCAATTAGGAATTGATGCTTCTCATCTTCATTTCTATAATGAGACCAAGTAGCCAAGCTACATTATACCAAGAGGAGTGATCGTCGATGTCACAAGCTATTTTTTATCATGCTGGTTGTCCGGTCTGTGTGGATGCTGAGCAAGTGGTGGTAGATTATCTGGATACTGCGAAAATCACGACGGAGATTGTTCATCTCGGGACAGCGCGAGATCGGATCGCGGAGGCGGAGCGGGCAGGCGTCAAGTCCGTTCCGGCGCTCGTCATTAACGGCAATGTGTATCATATCAATTTCGGTGCGAGTCTTGAGGATGTAAAGGGCTAGGGAGATGGATATCTCCGCAGTCAGGCAATGCTTCCCTATCCTGGATCAGACGATCAACGGTTGCCCGCTCGCTTATCTGGATAGTGCGGCATCGGCGCAAAAGCCGATTCAGGTCATAGAGGCGTTAAAGCAGTATTATGAACAGGATCATGCCAATGTGCATCGCGGGGTTCATACGCTAGGCACACGAGCTACAGAAGCCTACGAAGGGGCGCGTGCCAAGGTGGCTCGTTTTATCCATGCTGGGCAGGTGGAGGAAGTCGTCTTTACACGCGGCACCACCTCGTCCATCAACCTGGTTGCGGGCAGTTATGCGCGAGCGGTATGCGCCGAAGGCGACGAGATTGTCGTCTCTGCGATGGAACATCATAGCAATCTCTTGCCATGGCAGCAGGCCGCTAAGGCGACGGGCGCTGTGTTGAAATATATTCCGCTGCAAGCGGACGGAACGTTCTCGATCGAGGCCGTGGAGAGCACTGTTACGCATCGCACCAAAATCGTAGCCGTGTCCCACATCTCCAATGTGCTCGGCATTGCTAACCCGGTAGCGCAGATCGCCGCGATTGCCCATCGGCATGGCGCCGTCGTCCTCGTCGATGGCGCTCAGAGCATCGCGCATATCCAGGTGGATGTGCAGGCGTTGGATTGCGATTTCTATGTCTTCTCGGGACACAAAATGTGCGGTCCGACTGGGATCGGCGTGTTATATGGCAAGAAGACGTTACTCGAACAGATGGAGCCTTACGAATACGGCGGTGAGATGATCGCCGAGGTCGGTCTGTATGACGCCCACTGGAAGGAGCTTCCTTGGAAATTCGAGGCGGGCACGCCCAGCATCGCCGGTGCCATCGGATTGGGGGCGGCGGTCGATTTTTTGACACAGATCGGGATGGATGTCATTGAAGCGCACGACAGGCTACGGACTCGCTATGCTGTCGAACAGCTAAAGCAGATGGAGCGCCTGACGATGTACGGACCAGAGCAGGGACGATGCGGCCTCGTGACCTTTACGATCGACGGCATTCATCCGCATGATCTGGCTACCGTTTTGGATCAGTATGGTGTAGCGATTCGCGCAGGCCACCATTGCTGCCAGCTCTTGATGCGACATTTTGGCGTCGGAGCGACAGCCCGTGCCAGCTTTTATCTGTATACGACGGAGGCCGAGATCGATCAGCTTGTTGCGGGTTTGCGCCAGGCCGAATCGTACTTCATGACCATGTAGTCCGTAACGTGCGACTTCCGGCAGGCGCAAGGTCGCGATTATCGCTTGATCGTTGCGACCAACTGCTCGATGAATACGCGACTGGCCGCGCAGAGATGCTTGTTTTTGCGGTAGGCAATGCCAAGGTGAGCTCGCGATGGATAGAGTGGCCATTCAGGAGCACGACAGCAGAGACGCTGTCGTGTTTTTGGTGCGCCTCTGTTGACCATTTCTAGCAAATAATGCTATCTTGTCTAAAACAGAGAGGAGCTCTGCCACCATGAATGAAAGCATGAAACAGGCCATTATATGCGGGGAAACATCGCTTGGCATCGAATTTGGATCGACACGAATCAAGGCGGTACTGATCGATCAGCATAGCCAGACGCTCGCATCGAGCAGCTACGACTGGGAAAATCAATTGACGGGCGGCTACTGGACCTACGATCTCCAGGAAGTGCTCCTCGGGATGCAAGACGTCTATCGCCTGCTAAGGCAAGAGGTGGAGGAGAAGTATGGCGTCCCCCTGCAAAAGCTCGGCGCGATCGGATGCTCGGGCATGATGCAGGGCTATATCGCCCTGGACCACGCAGGGGAGCTGCTCGTGCCGTTCCGTACATGGCGCAACACGACAACGGAGGCTGCGGCGGCAGACTTAACCGAGCGATTCGGCTTCAAGATCCCTCAGCGCTGGAGTATCGCTCATCTGTATCAGGCGATGTTGAACGAAGAGGCTCATGTTGCGCAGATCGATTACATCACGACCTTGTCCGGATACGTGCATTGGCTGCTGACGGGGCGCAAGGTTCTGGGCGTCGGGGATGCTTCGGGGATGTTCCCGATCGACCCTGCAACTCTTACCTATAATGAAGAGATGGTAAGGCAATTTGACGAATTGCTGACGAGTCGAGACTGTACGCGGCGGCTGAGGGAGATCTTGCCTCAGGTGCTCGCCGCCGGAGAGTCGGCCGGGGTGCTCACAGAAGCTGGAGCGCGATTGTTAGATCCTTCTGGCAGTCTGGAGCCGGGCGTGCGGCTTTGCCCTCCGGAGGGCGATGCCGGGACAGGCATGGTATCTACGAATAGCGTCAAGCCGCGTACCGGCAATATCTCCGTAGGCACGTCGATATTTGCAATGCTGGTGCTGGAGGACCATCTGTCCAAGGTGTACCCGGAGATCGATATCGTGACCACGCCTGAGGGCAGCCCGGTCGCCATGGTGCTCGCGAACAACTGCTCCAGCGATATCAACGCCTGGGTCGGCTTGTTCCGCGAATTCGCCGAGGCGATAGGGGCGGAAGCGGAGATGAATCAGCTATTCGGCGTTTTGTTCAACAAGGTGCTGGAGGCTGATGCAGATGGCGGCGGCTTGCTGAGCTACGGCTACTACTCCGGCGAGAACATCACCGGATTTGCTCAAGGGCGCCCGCTGTTCGTCCGCTCTCTGGAGAGTCGCTTCACCCTCGCCAATTTCATGCGCGTGCATCTGTATACCGCATTTGCTGCGCTAAGGCTTGGCATGGATCGGTTGACGAAGGAGGAGGGCGTGCGGTTTGATCGAATCCTGGCCCATGGCGGCTTGTTCAAGACACCGCTTGTCGGTCAAGCCATGTGCGCCGCAGCGCTCGATGTTCCAGTCGCCGTCATGCCGACGGCTGGCGAGGGCGGCGCCTGGGGAATGGCCGTGCTCGCAGCCTATCATGTGAACAGAGAGCAGGAAGAGAGCTTGGCCGATTACCTCGCCGCTCGGGTGTTCAAGGACGAGGAGGGACAAGAGGTTCAACCTGCAGCCGAGGACGTGAAGGGCTTCGCCCTGTTTTTGGAGCGTTACACGGCAGGTCTGGCTATCGAGCAGGCGGCAGTCGATCATTTGGTATTAAATCGTAAGAGGTAAGAACCGTCATGGCTGGCGAAGTCGTTATCCTTCGGCCCTTGTTCATGCTCCGTTCATAGAGATGTCATACACTGGACATCTGGATGAGTTAGATTTGGAGAGCGGAAGTTGGGACAACCTACAGATAACGACAGGAGCCGATTAAAATGACGCAACAACAAGGAACGCAGACCAGGGGAAGCATAAAAAAATGGCTATTTCTATTGCTTAAAGCCATCGGTATACTGGTGCTTTTGTTTCTGGTTTTTTGTGCGGTCGTGTACACGGTGAATAAAGTCAGCAGTCATGCGGAGCAGAAGAAGTTGGAGCCTTATGGTCAGCATGTGACGGTGGATGGAAAACAGATGAATTTGTATATTCAAGGCGAAGGCGAACAAACGATTGTGATGCTGCCCGGTTTCGGAACAGCGTCGCCTGCGCTGGATTTTAAGCCGTTGATCGATGAGCTGTCTCCCGACTATAAAGTCGTGGTCGTCGAGCCCTTCGGGTATGGGCTGAGCGATCGTACCGACAAGGAGCGCAGCACAAGAACGATTGTTACTGAAATTCATACCGCCTTGCAATCGCTAGAGATCGATCGATATATCCTGATGGGACATTCCATCTCGGGCCTGTATAGCCTGGATTATGTGAACCAGTATCCGGACGAAGTCATGGCATTCGTTGGGCTGGACAGCAGCGTTCCGACGATCAGCGAGCAGAAGATCGACTCGTCGGCGACGACTCCGGTGAAATGGTTCCGCGATCTTGGCTTCGCCCGCATTCAAGTGAAGCTCAGCGACGATCCTTATGAGGGACTCTCATACGATGCGTCTACCAAAGAGCAGTTGAAGATTCTAATCCACAAGATCATGTACAATACGACGCAGCTTAATGAAATCGAACGGATGTATGACAATTTTCAGTCGGCGCAGCAGCAAGCTTTTCGGCCTGAGCTGCCTGTCCTGCTGTTCGTCCAAGCGAAGCACCCGACCATGGATCAATGGGTTCCCGAGCATGAGAAGCAGATCCAAAACTCCGTCCATGCGCAAATGGTATTGTTGGAGGGGGATCATTACTTGCATCGCACGCATGCCAAAGAAATCAAAGCGAGCTTAAGCGAGTTTATGGCAATGTTGCAGCCATGAGACGGGCTTACAGCGAGAGAAGAACTGAGGAGCAGCCATAGGGCTGCTTCTTTTGGTTATGCCGTAACATACACCATGGACCAGTATGTCAGCTATCTGGGCGATTTGGACGCGAAATCTGTTCGAGTGTCGCAGGACTACATGGCAGGTATCCCAAGTGTCCCAGGCATCTGAGGCGTCCCTAGACGAGAGCGTCGTCAAGCCGGATTGTATCGCTCGCCACAGTTTGGCTAAGGGTCGATAGTCCTAGCGGAATGGCAACTCGTGTAGGCATGTTCCCACCCCCTTTAGAACAAGCGTGAATGTTCTAATAGGGGGTTTTTTCAGTATTTTGTGAGAATCGATCGTTATAATCGAGGGATGGGCACAAAGAATTCTATCCTGGGACGAAGGGGAGACCTTAGTAATGAAAACAACGAGATATAAGATGCTGATACTGTTTCATGTCCTGCTCTTGCTGACAGGCATGATTCCGATATGGCCGAGCCCGGTGTCGGCTGAATCTGAACCTGCATACCCGAAGGTGATTCAAAAGGCCTATATTCCGAATCAGCCGAGCGGAGCCGATTACGGCACCTTGGATGTCGTGAATCTATCTGATTTTACAGTAGAAAAAGGGAAGATAACGGTAGGCATGTATCCGAACGCGGTGGGATACAATCCACGCGGCACCCAGGTTTTTGTGACTCACGGGAGCAGCGTCTCGATTATCGATCCTGCAACGGATACGGTGATTGAAACGATTGATATGGGACAACATTCCAATGCCGTGACGTTTAACTCGGATGGCAGCAAGGCTTACGTTAACATCGGCTCAGACCTCTCTGTCATTGATACGGATGCATTGACAGTCATCGGCACGATTCGACTGGATGTAATCCCGCTTGCTTACTACGCGGCAGGCAACAAGCTGTACGTATCGGCCCAAAGCAACTTCGGCGACGGTAAACTGATCGTCATCAATACGGATAACGACGAGTTCGAGACAGAGATCGACACGGTCAAGTTTCCGGAGACAATGGCCGGCAATCGACAAGGCACCAAGCTCTATATTGTCGGTTCAGGCGACAACAACCTGTTGATCATCGATACGGCTACCTTGACTGTGGAAAAGAAAGTGAGCACAGCGGCCAGCCAAATCGATGTCAGCCCGGACGGGCTGTTCCTCTATATGTACTCGGGAACGGTATACATCACCTATGACACAGTGAACGATTATAGGCAAGTGTCCTATCCCCGTATGGATTGGTCTGGGGCGTGGATTGATAACGGCGGTCTTTCGACTGACGAGAAGGTTATGTATCTGTTAGACAACAGGAATAGCAAATTAACGACAGTCGACACGGAGACGGGGAGTACCCTGCAGACGATCGACTTGAGTCCGAATATTTCGCTAGCGGACTCCAATCGGTTTATGGCTTCGATTGACGTCGCGACCCGAAATGTGCCCACCTATACGGTTTCATTTGATTCGCAAGGAGGCAGCTCGGTAGCGCCGCTGACCTCTGTCGTGACAGGCAACCGGATTCAACGACTGGAGCCGACCTCGCCCACCCGCGATGGACTGAAGTTCGGTGGCTGGTACAAGGACGCTGAAGCGACGACCCGCTGGGACTTCTACAAGGATCGCGTGACCGCTGATGTGACCTTGTATGCGAAGTGGGAGGATAAGAAGACGGCTCTGCTGCATAAGGCCTATATTCCCAGCCAGGAAGAAGGGGCGCTCGATGTCGTCGACCTGGAAGACATGTACATCGAAAAAGGACGGATTCGATTGGGCGCCTACAAGGCCTCTGATATCGCCCCGGTGAGCGCCGTACTGAATCCTGATTTCTCACAGTTGTTTGTCGGCAATAGCGGGAACCGTTCGGTCTCGGTCATCGATACGACCACGGACACGGTAATTAAGAACATCGATCTCTCTTCCAATGCGGACGGGATCGCCTTTAATCCGGACGGCAGCAAAGCTTATGTCGTCACAGGCAACACGGTTACCGTCATCGATACGAGCGCGCTTGCCGTCAGCAAGACGATTACTTTGTCGTACCAAATGATAGGGAGCAGCATCGTCAATATCGGTAATCGGATGTATGTCTCCTCCGTTTATGGACCTCCGTTTAGAGGCGCGCTGAACGTCATCGATACCGCCACCGACGAGGTCGTCAAGGTGGAGTGGATCGGCCAATCTCCCGTTGGGATGACGGTTCATCCGCAAGGAACAAAACTGTACATCAGCGATATGGCAAAATATGTGTCGGTCGTTAATGTGGGTACCTCGCAGGAAGAGACGAAAATCATGCTGTCCGGTCAAGCACAGGATGCACCAAGCGGAGGGATCGAGATTAGCCCGGACGGGGCCTATCTCTATGTCGGACAAAATGTAAATTATCAAGGTGTCATAGACGTCATCGACACGCGAACCAACACCGTCGTCAAACAGCTTCAGACTGGCGGCTCTCGTCCGAATGCGATCAATGTGAGCCTGGACGGAGCAACGCTGTGGGTGACCAATGTTGATTCTCATGCGATGAGCGTCATCGATGTGGCCAGCGGGGAATTGCAAAGCTACGCGCTAAGTCGGCGACCGACGGCAAAGGGCGGCTTCACGATGCCGACGGCCCTGGTCGTCAAGCTGCTACCGAAATATACGGTTGCGTTTGATGCGAGAGGCGGCAGTACGGTCGCTTCGCTAGCGGATGTGCGCCAAGGCTCCAGAATTGCCGAGCCGCAGCCGCCCACGCTCGATGGCTATGCCTTTGCCGGCTGGTACAAGGAGGAGGCGCTGGAGCACAAGTGGAATTTTCAGTCGGATAAGGTAACCGGGGATGTGACGCTTTATGCGAAGTGGGGCAGACCGGTAACAGCATCTACGCTGGACGAGCCTGTGCCCGGAACGCAAAAAGGATCGACAGCTTTTGAAACGGCTGTTGACCTGAGCTATGCCTTGGCGGTCAAAACCTCGGCGACGCCGATCGCTCATCCTGTGGAAGGAGATCGCCTGTCTGCGAATGAAGCCGATGTCATCCGGAACTACCAGTTGCAGGACGATGTGACGGGCGTCGGGTCGCGAGCGAACAAATATATAGCTTTGTATATCGTGGATCCGAATGACGGCGACCGTATCTTGCACTTCAGTCAGTTCCTCCTGTACGAGTCTCATATAAAAGAGGATGATACGGCGCTGAAGCTGATTACAGTGTCGCCGGCGCATCGGTCGAAGGATGTCGCGCTGAACGCCTCGCTGGTCATGACCTTCAATGATCCGGTAGAAGCGGCAGCGGGCAAATATATTACCGTCAAGGGGCCAAAAGTCTACGCACACGGCTCCAATACGCCTGAGGCTGAGGCCGTCGCGGCCCGTATTGAAGCGAATGATACAAGCAAAGTAACGATTGCCGGCGCTACGGTTACGATCCAACTGGGTCAAGAGCTGGGAAGCGACTGGCATTATGAGGTCAATATCGATCGCGGCGCTTTTGCAGATGTGTCGGGGAACGGCTATGGTGGACTCGCAGGATATATTCGCATCGATCGCGATGAAGCGGGCGGCGAGGCGTATTCGGATGCTGCAAGTGCTTGGAGCTTCTCGACTGTGTATGTGCCTGGTCCGCCTGCGGTCAGCTCGTTCACACCAGCGAATGGGGCGACAAATGTGCCGCGTACGCAGGAGCTGACGATTAATTTTGACCAGAACGTCACGGCTGTAGCGGGTAAGAAGATCTGGATCAAGAAAAGCTCGGACGACAGCATCGTCAGGACGCTTTACGTGGACAGTCCCGCCGACGTTGAAGTGAACGGCAAAGTGGTCACCACGAAGCTGGTTCTTCCGGAGTCAGACGGGGCGTTTGAATATGGGAAGAGCTATTATGTGCAGATCGAAGACGGAGCGTTCAAGAATGCGGCCGACCTGACGTATGAAGGCATCGACGACAAAACCTCCTGGACCTTCACCACGCTTCCTAAGCCGCAGGGGCCGATCGCGGTATCGTACGTGCCGAGTCCGGGACAGACAGAGGTAGATCCCGGAGATAATCTGGTGCTGACATTTGATCAGACGGTATATGGTGGCCAGGGTAAGAAAATCAAGATCATTAAGACATCGGATGCTTCTGTGGCGTGCACCCTAACGATAGGAAGCACGGATGCTATCGTTACCGGCTCAAGTCTCGTTATTCATGTGAAGGATGAGTGGGGTAACTCTTGTCTGGCGCCGAAAACAGAATATGCCGTGCAAATCGACAGCGGCGCGGTTCGAAGTCATCAATCGGTTCCATACGAAGGCATCAACGATCTGACAACTTGGTCGTTCAAAACGGCAGCCGTGCTGGCCCCTGGGCTCAATCCAGCGCCTGTGCCGGAGCCGGGCGATGAGCCGAACACGACGAAGCTTCCGAGCGACCCGGCGATTCCGGTCGGAGCAGGCAACCATCTGGTCGTGAAGGTATCGTCGAGCAAGATCGCTACACCGAGTACGGGCGACCTCGCGCCATCCGTAGGCGTGATCAATCCGTACACGCAGGGCGATGATATCCCGGGCGTCGATCCGGTCGTGAACCGGTACATCGGCATCTATGAAGTAGACAGCAACAACAAGGTTGTGAAATTTACTTTGATCGTCCTTGGCAAGGACGACGTAACGCCGAAGCCAGGGGCAGCGCCGGAGGTGTATCC
>NZ_BFBX01000091.1 GCF_003851045.1 Paenibacillus sp. 598K
GACGAGGTGCAGCGCGACCGGATCGGCATCGCCCGCCACTATGCGACGACCAACGGCGTCATCGTCGTGCTCAAGGGCGCCCGCACCGTATGCGCGGCTCCGACCGGCGAGGTGTATGTCAACCCGACGGGCAACCCCGGCATGGCGACCGGTGGCACCGGCGATGTGCTCGCTGGCGTCATCGGCGGCTTGCTCGCGCAGGGGCTGCCGCCGCTCACAGCAGCCGTGCTCGGCGTCTACCTGCACGGCGCGGCAGGCGACGCGGCAGCCCGGAGGCGCATGTCGCCTGGCTCGATCATCGCCGGCGATCTGATCGAGGAGCTGTAGGGAAGCTTGGGCGGATGTCGCCCGACAGCTGACTCAGTCCTTCCTGCCGCTCGAGGCATACGATGATATACGGGCGATTCACCGCCTGAGATTCGTATGCGGGAGTGAGCGACCATGAGGGACCGAGACACCAAGCAGCTCCGTACGGCGATTTTTCTTGCGGCTGTTTGCAGCCAGACCTATCTTCAATATACGAACCAAAACGGCATCTTCCTCGTGCCTCAGCATTACCGGATCGCTGGCGTGATCAATGCCAAGGCATTCGACAATCCGCTCGAGCGCTTCGGCTTCATCCTCGAGTCGGACCGTTCGATCATCGTCGCCTTCCGAGGGACGGGGAGCTCTGCCGACTGGACAGTGGACGTGACCGCCCGACAGATGCCTTACCCGTTCCATCGCAAGGGCGGGAAGACACATATCGGCTTCACGGAGCTATATGCTTCCTGCAGGGGGCCGCTGCTAAAGCTGCTCCGAAGCCTACCTCGCACCAAAAATCTCTATGTCACCGGACATAGCCTTGGCGGCGCGCTCGCTGTGCTCGCCGGAGCAGATATCGCCTCGAGCGCCGTGCATGATCAGCCGAGCGTCTACACGTATGGCGCGCCGCGTGTCGGCGACCCGACCTTCGCCCGCTTCTTCAACCGTCGCATCGACGTCAGTTGCCGCTACAGCAACCAATCGGATATTGTACCTCGCCTCCCCCCGCTCATCTACGATTCGCCCAAGGATCACAAGCTCTATTACTATCTTCATGTCAAGGGAGAGCAACGGATGAATTTCAAAGGCGGTTCGGTCGCGGCCAACCACAAGCTCGCAGCCTACTTCAACGAGCTTGCCAAAGAAGACCCTGGCTATGCGGCGACGATGTGCAGCCAGCCCGCAGGCTGGTGCCCCGTCCGAATTCGGCGCTGAAGCGTTGTCCGATTAATTTGGATCGGATTTTCTGGCTCTGGCTTTGCGGGTATATACCTCCAGCCCCACCAGCACCGCGACTACCGGCACGGCGACCAGCAGCAGCCATGGCGAACTATCGAGAATCATTGAATACACCTCCCGCCTTTCATGGACTTTGTCATGCGAGCTATTGCGATCTATCATCTCCCGATGGAAGCATAATAAAAAACTATTCCTTGTCTCGTTGGAACAACGTCTCGACATCCTGACCGACGATACGGGCAATAGCCAGCGCTACATCCAGCGGCGGGGTGTTTTTGCCGTTCTCCACCATGGCATAACCGCTCTTAGAGCGGTAGCCCAGCATCGCTGCCATGTCCGCCTGGGTCAGCCCTTTGGCTCGTCGGGCCGCTTTTAATTTGGCATTCATGTCCTCACCCCTGTTCATGTTTCATGAACACTATGCTTATTATAGGCTTTATTTACCATTTCTTCAAGACATATTTCATCTTTCATGAATCTCATTGCAATTTTATGCACTGAAGTTCATTTTGCATGTACAATACGAAGTATATATCCTTCTAAAATGAGATGATCGCATGATAGGTGAACGGATTCGCGAGCTGCGCAAGGCGCACAATATGACCCAAAAGGAATTGGCCGAGATTCTCAACTCTGCAAAATCAACGATCTCCCAATACGAGAACAACATCAATGAACCGGATCTCGAAACGGTCATCAAAATCGCCGACTGCTTTAATGTCACCGTAGACTATCTGCTCGGCAGGGAGACGAAGACCAAGCCGGAGTCTGTCTCGGATGAGCGAACGCTCGTGATGGAAGTTCGGAATGAGGAAGAAGCTGGCTATGTCAGAGAGTCGCTCGAGCTCTACCGCAAGTTCCGCATCACCGATGCGTCCAAGCCCTACGACAAATCGTAGTAACAACAAAAAGAGACGGCCCGCACAGGGTCGTCTCTTAGTCGTGTTATTGAGCCTCGCACATCAAGGCAGCAAGTACAGCAGGACGGCGAAGAAATGCGTCGTCGAGCCGGCCAGCACGAACAGATGCCAAACGGCATGGTGATACGGGAAGCTGCGCCACATGTAGAAGATCGTGCCGATGGTATAGCAAAGTCCGCCAGCGATCAGCAGCTTCAGTCCGCCCGATGCCAATCCCGCCACCAGCGGCTGCCAGGCGAACACGATAATCCAGCCCATGAGGATATAGATCATCGTCGAGGTGAACAGGAAGCGGTTGACGAAAAACGATTTGAAGACGACGCCAGCCGCCGCGATGCCCCACACGATCCCGAACAGCGTCCAGCCGAGCGCACCCTTGATCACCAAAAACAGCAGCGGTGTGTAGGTGCCGGCGATGAACACATAAATGAACGAATGGTCCAGCACCTCGAATACCCGCTTTGCCCGACCTTCCGGGAAGCTATGGACGAGCGTCGAAGCCAGGTAAAGCAGCAGCATCGAGCTGCCGTAGATCGTAAAGCTGACGACATGCAGCGCCGTCCCCTTCAGCGAGGCGAAAACAATAAGCAGCACTAGCGCCGCGACGCTGAGGAGCGCGCCGATCCCGTGCGTGATGCTATTGGCGATCTCCTCGCGGCGCGTGTACACATGGGTAGCTGCCATTAGACGCCCATCCGCTTGCGCTGATTGTTAATCTTCTTCGTGCTTTGGCTACGCATCGTCGCCTGATTGCCTGCGATATCATGCTTTTGCTTGCCGCCTGCGGCCTGGGACTGCTTCTTTTGCTGCAGCTTCTGCTTCATCGCTTCGGCGAGCGATACCTTGCGCGGCTGTTCCTCCTGGCCTGCCTGCTCCTGCGAGCCGACTGTTGGTTCTGTCATCGTTCATCACCTCATCTTATGGAACGTTACCTCTACTATAACCCGAAATGCCGTCCTCTCGCCACCCTATTGCTCAGAAAGCCCGCCGATACTGGCGCGGCGCCAGCTCGGCCGGCGCTCCCCCCGTCGCTGCGAGCGCATGGAGCGCCCAGTACGGGTCCCTCAGCATACCTCTGCCAACGGCTACCAGATCGGCGTCGCCCTCCTCGAGCGCCCGATTGGCGAGCGCCGGATCGTCCAGCAGTCCGACAGCGATGACCGGCAGCCCGAGCTCCTCGCGGAACCGGCGGGCGAACGGCAGCTGGTAACCCGGCGTATTGGCCGGCTGCCGCTTCGAGCCTACCGGTCCTTCGCCTCCGCTGGAGATGTGGAACATATCCACGCCCGCCGCCTTGTAATCCGCAGCGACCCGGAGCATATGCTCCTCCTCGTAGCCGCCGTCCATATATTCGACCGCCGACAGCCGCATCAACAGCGGCATCCCTGCCGGCATCTGCGACTTGACCGCGCGGATCACCTCGACGCCGAAGCGGGAGGACTCCTGGCCGTACGCATCGTCCCGACGATTAAGCGCGGGCGAGTGGAACTGGTGGATGAGGTAGCCGTGCGCGCCGTGCAACTCGATCGTATCGACGCCGGCAGCTACCGCCAGCCTCGCCGACTCGCGGAACCGCTCGACCATCGCTTCGACCTCTGCTGTCGACAGCGCACGAGGCGCTGCCGTCCCCGGCGCGATAGGCACCGCAGAGGGCGCGACCGGCTGCTGCGCATCCTCGGCCTTGCGTCCGGCGTGAGCGATCTGGATGCCGACCTTGGCTCCATACGACTGACATTCCCGGATGATCGCCGCGAACGCCTCGGCATGTGCCTGCGACCACAGCCCAAGACAATGGTCGGTGATCCGGCCATCGGGCTCGATGTTGGTCATCTCCATGATGATCAGCCCCGTGCCGCCAACAGCTCGAGAGACATAGTGAATGCGATGCCACTCGGTCGGTATGCCATCCTTGCCCGAAGCCGAATACTGGCACATCGGCGGCATGACGATCCGGTTGCGCAACGACAGATCTTGCAATCGATAGGACTCCCCTAACGCAGACATCCGATCCCTCCTCACACCTTCTCGTTGGAATAGCCGACCCGGCTGTCGACGATCAGCTCCAGCGTCCGCTCCTGCCCGTCATAGGCCAGACGAAGCGGCCGCTCCTTGCCGTACAGCCACCATTTGCGGATGCCCTCCGGATGCTCTTCGAAATAAAACAGATTCAGATCCTGACTGAGACTGCCGATCTCCTCCGCCCGCTCTGGCGCGACCTGCTCGATCGCGATCCGCCATCCGCCGTCTTGCTCCTGCAGCGCAAACGGATATGGACCATGATCGGTGTCGAGCAGCAGTCGTCCGATGACTTGCTTGACAAGCAGCTTTTTTTTGACGTTGTCCAAGGCTCTCCCTCCACTCTCTCCTGTTATGGCATATCGATCAGCAGCACTCTGGCTCCCTCGGCCGAACGCAGCGTCAGCTCCGGAACATCCTGGATTCGTGCTGCGTCCCGCTCGGCCAGCTCGCCCTCTTGCCCCAGCGCAACCGTGCCTGTGATGACGAAGAGATGAATCCGGCGTCCCGCTGTCGTCCGATAGTCCAGCGTCTGTCCCGCTTCGAGATCTCCCATATAAATCGTCAGATCCTGGTGGATATGCGCGACGCCTTCGCCCTGGCGACCCTCCTGCCCCGAGACGATCGGCAGCAACTGTCCGCGCAGCTGCGCAGGATCGTAGGCGGACGTCTCGTAGGATGGCGGCAAGCCGGGCCGCTCCGGGGTGAACCAGAGCTGCAGCAGCTCGCACGGCTCATCCCCCGGGTTGACCTCGGAGTGGATGATGCCAGTGCCTGCGCTCATCCGCTGGACGCCGCCGAAGCCGGTCACCGCGCTATGGCCGGTGCTGTCCTCGTGCTTGAGCTGTCCGCTCAGGACGACGCTGACGATCTCCATCTCGCGATGGGGATGCGCGCCGAAGCCGCGATGGCCGCTGATCGTATCGTTATTGAATACGCGCAGACAGCCGAAGCTGCTGTTCTCCTCTTCATAAAAATCGCCGAACGAAAAACTCATCCGGCTCTTCAGCCAATCCAGATCCTTATGATACCTCTCGTCTGCACGAATAATCGTTATCATGGCCCAAGCGCTCCTTCTCTTGCGGTTACTCCAGCTGCGCGGGCGGCTGGATCGCACGCTGCAGCCAGGCCCATGCCTTGGCAATCGTTTTGTCCATATTGGATACCTGCTGCGCGTCCACGAACGGCATATCATGCCGGAAGTAGTCGGCGTGTCCGCCCACGACCGTGATCGGCTCGATATGAGCTGGTGCGTACTTGGCCCCGTTCCATCGCGGCAAGGCGAAGCCCGAGCGCGTCCAGCCGCCCCAGCTGCCGAGCTTGGTGATCGGGTCCTTGAGTCTGCCCAGCTCATCGACCGCATGGATATAACAGACCCGCTCGCGGAACTCCGGGGTAATCGGCACGCGCGGCGAGCCGATCTGTACGATCCGGCAGTCGCCGAGCTGCCCGGCGGCGTCGAGGATGCGGGCCGCCTGGTAGGCCGCCGCGCCGCCGCCGCTATGACCGATCAGGATCAGCCTGCCGCCGTCATACGTCTTGCGGATCTCCTGAGCTGCCAGTCTCCCTCCGATACGAAAGGCCTGGAAGCGCCGCGTCACATCGCCGCTTACCTCTCTCACCTGCGCGAAGAGGCTGCGACTGTGGTCTCCATACGGATAGATGATCTGCACATCGGCCTGCCAGCCGCATGCGCTGCACAATTGCTCGACATGCTTGCGACAATACTCGAAAAATCGCGGCGCCGTAGCCACTCCGGCCAGCAAGAAAACAGAAGCTCGCGCTTCCTTCGCTTCGGTTGGTCTCATCCTCATCGTCTCCTTTGCTTTCGTTAACACAGGTCGTCTGAGGGTTAGTATACGGCAATCGTTCAAATCGTCATTCACCTGCGGAATGCCCAGTTAGCGGCACTCCCCACTTACCTTATTATAGTTGATGGCGGAGCAAAAGGAAATGCCTGCCTCCCTGCCGGACTGATTCAGACGGGAGCGCGCCGGGTATCCTAACGTAAAGCTTGAGCAACAGATAAGGAGGCAACGTCAATGACGGATAAACAGGCTTTGGAAAAGAAAATCATCGCTGTGCTGGAGGACAACCCGTATTGCTCCTTTGGCACGGTCGAAGGCAATCAACCGAAGGTGAGATATATGGCGCTGTTCCATGACGGCCTGCAGCTCCATCTGGCAACAAGCCGCAAGACGCATAAGGTGGAGGAGCTGCAGAGCAATCCGCATGTGTTCCTGCTGGCGGGCTACGACGGCAAGTGGGGACGCGAGGTGCTCTCGATCGAAGGCACGGCGGCCGTAACCTCCGACGACAGTCTGCGCGAGAAGGTGTGGAGCAAGGAGCTGAAGCGCTGGTTCAGCGGTCCGGACGATCCCGATTACGTCATCCTCGATATTACGCCTCAGCGCATCGAGCTGACGAGTCCGGATATGGATGTGCAGGTGTGGGAGCGCTGATCCGCCAGCCGAGAGGCAAAACGGCAGTGAAAGATGCCCCTATGCAGTTGCTCGGACACGCCTTAGGTGCGATGGATTGAATTTGAGCAAAAGGCCCTTCCGAACAGGTACAAACCTGACGGAAGGGCCTTTTTAATGGGTCGGTATTATTCAGCTGGCGGCGTGAAGCTGCGCTTGGCGAACTCGGCGTCGAGCATGAAAAAGGCGTTGCTGTCCTTGTCGATCCGCTTGAGCTTCTGGATAATCGAATCGAACATCGATTCCTCCTCGACCTGCTCGTCGATGAACCATTTCAGGAATTGGATCGTCGCGTGCTCGCGATCGTTCATAGCGATGTCCGACAAGTGATAAAACCGTTTGGTCACCTCGACCTCATGCTTGTACCCGTCCTCGAACACTTCAAGCACCGAGCCGTACTCATTCCGCGGCGTCTCCATACCAGTGATCGTCGCCCTTTTACCGCGATTATTCAGGAACGTATAGATTTTCATCGCATGGAATTTCTCTTCTTCGGCTTGCACGATGAAAAAGTTGGCGAAGCCGTCGAGGCTTTCGGCAGACAAGTAGGCCGCCATGGCCAGATACACCTGGGAGGAATAAAACTCAAAATTCATTTGATCGTTTAATGCTTTATGCAATGTATCGTTCATTGCGTCCACCATCCTTTGATCAGACTGCGCCAGATTCGAGCTCGACGCCTCTTCGGCCTTTCAGGGCAGTCTGAGAGATGCCTCTATAATAGCCGAAAAACCGCCTTCCCCGCAACTCGCGCCACATCTGCATCTTGTGAATTTCTTCCATTCGACCTATAATGAGTATGGTGCATTATACCTATAATAGAGAAGGAAGGACCTGAATGAGAGCCCCTTGCGATCTATTCGACAGGATGTTATCCCTGACTACCGAACTATTCGAGCCTATGGAACATGCCCTGTTTTTTGAACCATTGCTATCGCAGGCCCCGGTCGGTCGTGTACTGGACATCGGCAGCGGCAATGGCGCCTATCTGGCGCGACTGCAGGAGCGTTATCCCAACCTCGACTGTCTCGGGGTGGAGCTGGAGCCGGACATCCATGCCCGCTCCGCAGCCCGCCAGCGCGAGCGACTGGCCTTCCAGCTCGGCAACTATGAGGAGCTGGCCGATACACAGACCTACCATCTCGTCCTCGCGCGCCTCGTCGTGCCGCATCTGAGCGACCGCCGCCACCTCGGCTCCTGGCTGCTGCCGAGGATGCAACCAGGCGGGAGGCTGGTCATCCTCGATGCGGACGAGGATGACCTGCAGCATCACGACGGCTTGCCGTTATTCTCAGAGCTCTATCGCCGCGCCAGGACCGGACTGCACCGTAGTCCGTTGATGCGACTGGAGGACGCGCTGCGGCTCGAGCTGACATCTGCCGGATGGACGCATCTGGGGACCAGGCGATATCAGATTCGCGCCGATCGCCTGGAGGCGAAGGCTCAGCTGTATATGTACATGCGGCTTGTAACCGAATACACGCTGCGATCGCCTGTGCCGCCAGCGCACGCGGAGGAGCTGTTTTCCTGGCTGATCGACCCCGATTCGGATTATAACATCCGCATGTTCGGCATGGTATTCGCCCCGACCCAGGTGTCGGACACTTAAGGAGGCGACTGTATTGCATTGGTTTGAGGATTATCGCGAGGAGCTAGGGATGCTGTTCGGCGATGCGGAGCGCCGCATCGGACAATTCCCGCCGCCGTTGGATGAGCTCGGACGGCGTTATGTCGCCGCCTTCAACCCGCTCCTCGAAGGCAGCGCCAAAAACTATATTTGTTATCTTCTCCCTTACTGGCTGGAGCGCTCCTTGCCGCTGCGACGCGAGCAGACGCGCGAGCTGGCGTTGGCCAACATTTTCGTCATGCTCCATTACTTCATCCAGGACGATGTCATGGATGCGCCCTCTTCGCCGACTGACCGCACCCGGCAGCTCGCGTTATCCGGCCTGTTCCAGCTCCAGTATCTCGCCGGTTACCGCGAGCTTTTCCCGCATGACTCGGTCTTCTGGCAGCACCATGACGACTACGCTGCCGAGTGGGCCGATACGGTGTGCAATGAAGGCAACGACAACTACTTCCTCACCGACCCGCTACGCATCGCCAAAAAAGCCGGCCCCGTCAAGCTGGCCAGCACCGGCGCGCTGTTGCTGACCGACCATGAGCATTGGATCTATCCGGTGTCGGAAATGGTCGATCTGCTGCTGTTGACACTGCAGATGAACGATGATTGGGCCGACTGGGAGGAGGATCTGGAGACAGGCAGCTACAATGGCCTGCTCGCGCTCGTCAAGTCGCTGCGAAGCTCGGAATCCGGCGCAACCTTGACGGCTGCCGAGGTCCGCTCCTCGCTCTACGTCGGCGGAGCGATGACCCGCTATAGCGCCCGTGCGATCGCCACCCATCAGCGGCTGCGATCGCTGGAGGTATCCTGCCCGGACCTGCTCGCCTTCCATCAATACCTGACAGATAGTCTGGCTGAGGCCAGCGCCCGAATCGAGAGCGAGAGGAAGTCTCTGGAACTAGGAGCATTGAATCACTGGATCTACAAAAACCGCACAAATTAGTAGTAAATACCTACGGGACATGCTATACTTGAGCGGGAATCATATCCAATATCTTACGTATAAGGGAGCGAATTATCCATGTCTGCTGAACAGATCCTTAAGACCCAAATCATCCAAAAAGCTTGGGAAGACGCCGCATTCAAGCAAGAGCTGCTCACCGACCCGAAAAAAGCCATCGAGTCCGCATTTGGTATCGTCGTCCCTGATTCCATCGAGCTCTCAGCTGTCGAAGAGACGACCAGCAAGTTTTATCTGGTCATCCCTCCGAATCCCGCTGAAGTGCTGAGCGGAGACGATCCAGCTCCAGCGGGTATGTGGTAATATCGATCAAAGCGGGGCGCTCACGGACGGAAAGCGCAGTACGGCTTCCGTCCCGACGCCTTTTACACTGCGGAACTCCAGCTTCCCCTGCATCACCTCGATAATCCGGAACGTCACCATCAACCCCAGCCCCGTCCCCTTTGTTTTATTCGAGAAGTAAGGCTCCCCCAGCTTGGCCAATTCCGATGCATTCATGCCTTCCCCGTCATCCTTGATATGGACCACAACATCTTCTTGCTCCTTATACGCCCAGATACGGATCTCGCCTTGCCCATTCAAGGCTTCGATGCTGTTTTTGATAATGTTGATAAATGCCTGCTTCAGCTTCGACGAGTTGCCCTGGATGTACAACTGGGCCGGGATGTCGAGCACAATGGTACCGCCCTGCAGATTGGCCAGCGGCCGCAGGATGCCTTCGATATGCTTCAGCTCCAGCGCGATATTCAGGATCGACACTTCCTCGAGCTCCGGCTTGGCGAAGGTGAGGAAGTCCGTGATGATATGGGACGCCCGATCCAGCTCGTCGATCGCAAGCGCCATATAATGCCTGTCCTTGGCCGAAGAGTTTTCCCTCAGCAGCTGTAGGAAGCCGCGCGTCACCTGCAACGGGTTTCGCACCTCATGGGCGACCGATGCGGCGAGGCCGCTGATGATCTCCATCTTCTCCGAGCGTTGCAGCCTTGTGTTGAACATCTCCAACTCCTTGGAGTAGGTGATCAGCTGCTTGTGATCGCTGGCGAAGCGGCGACCGAGGATGATGATCAGCGAGACGACGAAGCAGACGATGCCCCATTTCCACAGGATCAGATCGTAATTGCCCGCCCGCAAGTAGAACAGCATCAGATCAATAATGCCCAGCATCGCAAAAATCATAAAGCCGGTCGAGAAAATAAGCGCCACCTTGTTGCCCTTGAAAGCGAAGTAGACCGAGCAGATGAACAGTATGGACAACTGCACGAGCATGATGCACCCGAGCGCCGTCACCGTAATCAGAAAATAGATGTCATAGTAGTGATAATCGGTCAGGATATTGATGATCGAGCAGACTAGACAAAATAACGAGTACCCTACCTGGAACTTGCGAAACTTGGTCACAAACCCCAGCTTGCGCCCCTCCATCATCCGCTCGAAAAAATACGTCAACGACGGCAACAGAACAAGCAAGGACAGATCAAAAAGATGAAAAGCGAACTTGCCGATCTGCGGATAGAACGTATACAGATACGGCGAATAGGTAATAATCAGCATGCCGGTGGGCAAAATAATCAACAGGAGCGAGATCCACCGCTTCAGCTGCTCCCGCTGTAAAAAGGCCGAACACACCAGCATAATCAAGGCAATAAATACAAAGGCCGCGCCAAGGACGATATCAAACAAGCCTTGTTGCACGTATTGCTTCAGCAAGGGGCCGTATTCTCCGACGACGACAGGCTGATCCAGACCGATCCGCGCCGTCGCGGTATCAACACGGATCATAAGCTCCTGTCCGGCGTGCGTCGGTTCGATCGGAATCAGGATTTGATGAACATCGAATAAATGGTTGCGTTCCGCCTCGTAGAGCAGCTCGCCGCCTATGTAGATCTGTACATTTTGTCCGTAAAGACGTTCGATGAACAGCGTGTTGTGCTCCCACGGCAGTTCGGGCAATTGCAATCTCAACGACGCTGCGGACACTTGCTCGGGAAGCGAGACCAGCGGTTCGTGGTCGGCGATCTTGAACCAATCCGTCCGCACCGGCGGGCTGCCATCAGGCGCAGGCGAATCCGTTTCCCAGTGCATCTGCCATTCTCGCACGGCATGGCTTGTCGCAGCGTCGGCCGAATCGCGCTCCTCATGTTGGGCAAGCATTGTGGCTGGCGCACCTAGCAGCAGGATTGCCAAGAGAAGACAGATCATCGGCCAATACAAAGGCAAAGCTTTCATAGGACCCCCATCATTCAGAAGTAATCGCATGGAATATCTATAAAATTTCGACAAACTTCCGCTTCGTCCTTCCGAATTCGCTACAAAGACAAAAATAAAATTCATTCTCAATGATCCTAAAGACCCGGAAAACCCGAAAACCTACTGTCATCGATTCGAATCGCCCAGGTCGGGTAAGGATAATTATATGCGCAGGCAACGCTCCGGCGCTGCCTCAATACGAAGGAGGTCTGCGATCATGAACGACAAAAACCAACATTCCAACAGCCTGATCACCGAACGCGAGATCGACCCGTCCTTTGGCCTGTTCGCTGAGGAACGCGTGGCAGACGAAGTGAAGGATGCCGAAACCGAGCTGACGGCAGTCTATCCTGAAGGAGACGCAATCTGCGACAACCACCCTGGGGCAGAGCAAGCGGCCGAAGCCGAAGCAGCTCAAAATACGCCGATCGATCCGGCGGCCCCGGAGCAAGCGTACCCCGGCGTCGACCTGATCAATGGCGTAGGTGCGGAACCTGAGAAAGAAACCGAGTAAACGATTACTCCATGTCACCGATTATCTCGATGGCGCGGGCCGGTGCCAGAAAATGAAGCGGAGTCATCGGCTCCTGCTTCTGTTCAGCCGGCAGATGTCTGGGACATCTGCCGGCTGATTGTGCGTCTATGGGCCGATTGTCAGTCGACGCGTTCGCTGGATTGCAGATCGGCCATCAATTCGTGCGAGAGACGATACAGCTCCATAAGTTTTGCTGCCGGCACGCGGGTCATCCCGAACACTTGCGGCGGCACGCAAGCGCCCTGCTCGCGCAGCTCGCGGCCTTTGTCCGTCAGTCCGATCCGCACGCTCCGCTCGTCCTCGCGATCGCGGATCCGGGTCAAAAGCCCCGCAGTCTCCAGCTTTTTGAGCAACGGCGTCAAGGTGCCGGAGTCCAGATACAGACGTGCGCCCAGCTCCTTCACGGTCAGGTCATCCTGCTCCCACAGCACCAGCATGGTCAAATATTGCGTATAAGTGAGGTTCATCGCCTTGAGCACCGGCTGATAGCTCCGCGTGATCTCTCGCGAGCAGGCATACAGCGCAAAGCACAGCTGATCCTCCAACCTCATTGAAGCCGCAGCGGTGTCCATCGATTCGGGAGACAGACGAGCATCCTCTTTTCTCTTGCGACTCAAATGGAACACCTCCCAGGATTGAATTGCATGCAATCTAATTCCGAATATTATACACCGCCCGCCCAAACGCTGTCAAAATCCGTCGTGCCTATATATATCGCGTCCCCACAGAAGTTGACTCCCCCAACTAAATTGTATAAAATTTAATTGTGATCTATACAATGAGGAGGGAATTATGATGTCCATCTATGACTTCCAGGTGACGACGATTCGAGGCGAGGAGCGTCCGATGAGCGACTATAAGGGCGAGGTGCTGCTGATCGTCAATACAGCGACCAAATGCGGGTTTGCGCCGCAATTCGAAGGACTCGAGAAACTGAACAAGCAATATGCCGAGCAAGGTCTGCGCGTCCTCGGCTTCCCCAGCAATCAATTTGCCAATCAGGAACCCGGCGCCAACGATCAGATCGAACAGACTTGCCAGATCAATCACGGCGTGACGTTCCCGCTGTTCGCCAAGATCGACGTCAATGGTCAGGATGCGCATCCCCTCTACCAATATCTCGCCCAGGAAGCGCCGGGGCTGCTCGGCTCGAAGTCCATCAAGTGGAACTTCACGAAGTTCCTCGTCGATCGCGACGGCCGCGTCGTCAAGCGCTTCGGTCCTCAAGATACGCCCGCCAAGATCGAGCCGCATATCCGCAAGCTGCTGTAGCAGCAAGCTGAGCTAAGGGGACAAAGCAAAAGTGTGTCTGCGACTGCTTCGTCTGCACTTCCTCGCTTGCAAGCTGCCCTCACCTCTTTTTGCCTGGCGGTTGTCGCTGGAACTGACACAGCTCCGCATAGGGCCGCGAATGGCTAATAGCCTGCCTTGCCCGGTTAGCCGGTGCGAAGGCAGGCTATTGTTGTACGCTGTAGCGCAAGATAATGGCATGCTAGGCCATTACTCCATTCTTCGTTATTCCGTAACGATCGTCTTCACCCGACCGACCTGACCATCCTGCAGCCTGACCTTGATGCCATGGGGATGCTGCGGGCTCTTGGTCAGCAGCTCCTTGACGACGCCACGGGTCGTCGTCCCTGTCCGCTGGTCCTGCTTCAGCACGATGTCCACCGTCAGGCCCGGCTTGATGTTGGCTCTCGTCCTTCCGTCCATGCGATCCCTCCTCCCTGTGATGGTGCTGATTCCTTACGGTTTGCCTCATATGGCAGCCCTTTGTACTCCAACCGACGTCCTCATTATGGCATGCTCTTCTGTAGAAGTATACCTCGCCACCGCCGATTTGGATTCCTTGATGATGGATATGGTAGAATACGAAGAGATGCGCGGCCCGGCCGCGCGATCCCTTAGCTACCGAACAGGAGGATGCGACGATGGCCAAAGAAACCGGTCTGATCGTCCAGCAGTCGCTGGACGCCTTGCTACAGGATATGGACTTTCTCCCTCATCTGAAAGGGCTCGATCGCGAGCAAGCGTTCCGTTCGCTGGGCGCGATCCTGTCGACGCCCAATCATATTCACAAATCCTATCTGCGAATCGTCCTGGACAGCGGCAACGTCGTGCGCGTGCCGGCCTTCCGGATCCAGCATAATGACACCCTCGGCCCCTACAAAGGCGGCATCCGCTTCCACGAGAGCGTCAATGAGGACGAAGTAACCAATCTGGCGACGCTGATGACGCTCAAAAATGCGCTGCACGAGGTGCCCTTCGGCGGCGCCAAGGGAGGCATCATCATCAACCCGCGCGACTACTCGGTGCGCGAGCTGTACATGATCTGCAAAAAATATGTCCAGTACTTCAGCGACGTGCTTGGTCCCGATAAGGACATCCCGGCCCCCGATATGGGCAGCGGCGAACGCGAGATGGACTGGATGATGGCCGAGTTCAAAAACATCCATCCCGGCCAGCCGTATCGCGGCAGCTTTACGGGCAAAAGCGTCGTCAACGGCGGTTCGCTTGGTCGCCGCGAAGCGACTGGCAAGGGCGTTTACTTTACGATGCGTTACATGCTGCACGACTTCCTGCACAACCAGAGCTCCTGGCTCGGCAGCGAAACGTCGCGGGACAACCGCTACCTGCAGACCGCGCTCGGGCTCGCCGAACGGCCGCTCAAGCTGGCTGTGCAGGGCTTCGGCAACGTCGGCTCGGTCGCCGCGCTCGAGGCGTATCAGTGCAAGCTACTACAGAACAAGATCGTCGCCGTCAGCGACCGCAACCATACCTTGTATAATGAAGACGGACTCGACGTCCCGGCGCTGGTCGACTTCGTAGCTGCCCACGGCGGCGATCTGCCGGTATCTGCCGATCAGCTCGGCGAGGCTGGCATCAAGGCGGAGCTGCTGGACCGCGAGGCGGTATTGACGATGGATGTCGACGTGCTCATCCTGGCGGCGCTGGAGGACCAGATCCATGTCGCCAATGCTGACCAGGTGCGCGCCCGTCTGATCGTCGAGGGCGCCAATGCGCCGGTCACCGGCGATGCCGACCGCATCCTCGACGACAAGGGCGTCATCATCATCCCGGACATCCTCGCCAATGCGGGCGGCGTCATCGTCTCCTACTTCGAGTGGCTGCAAGGCCGGGAGACCCAGTTTTACAGCGAGGAGGAAGTGTTCCGGCAGCTCGTGGACAAGATGCAGCATACGATGAAGTCGTTGCTGCCGGCATTTTTTGGCGGCTCGCATAGCCTCCGTACCTACGGCTACAAGCATGCGGTCCACAAGCTCTCGGCGACGCTGTACCGGCTCGGCAAGCTTTATTAAAAACCGGATTTGATAATCCGCTTCGGATTCGGTAGGATGGGTATAGAGAAGATATATGTTCAAGTGCGATGTGGAGCGTGAGAGTGCATGAAACTACTGATAGTAGACAACGAAGAGAGAGCCCGCAAAACGATCCACCAGCTCGTCAAGTGGGAGGAGTACGGCATCGAGCAGGTGCTCGAAGCCGATAATGGGCTAACAGCCAAGGATATCATTACACGCGAGCATCCGGAGCTTATCCTCATGGACATGATGATGCCGCAGATGAACGGCGTGGAGCTGATGAAATGGGTGCACGAGCATGAGCCGTCGATCAAGTTCGTCGTCATCAGCGGTCACGACGACTTTGACTTCGTGCGCAGCACGATGCGCTACGGCGGCATCGACTATCTGCTGAAGCCGGTCGAAGCCAAGGTGCTCGCCGCTGCGCTTAGCAAGGCGGTCACGGCGTCGCTGCGCGACCAGCAGGAGCGGCAGATCCGCGAGCGCCAACAGCCGCAGGGCAGCCGCTTCATGCCGATGTACGCCGACAAGCTGCTGTCCGGGCTAATCGACGACGGGGCGCATCACGACTCGACGATGCGCATGCTGAAGGACGAGTGCGGGCTGCCGGAGACGTTCGACACGGCTTCGGTAGCGATCCTGCAGATCGACCCGACGGACTACAAGCTGCTGCAGCGCTTCGGCAACGACGCCGAGCTGCTGTACTTTGCCCTGCTGAACATCTGCAACGAGTTCCTCCAGCCGCGTCAGCTCGGCACCGCATTCCGCCATCCTGGCGCGACAGACGAGATCACGCTCATGGTCTGGGATACCAAGATGAGTCTGACCGTACTTATGAATGAGATCAACGAAGGCTTGTATACGACGCTGCAGCGCCGGATGCACTTCGGCATCAGTCCGCGGGGCGAGTTCCCCGCCGACGTGCCGCAGCTGTATCGTCAGGCCGTAGAGGCGCTGCGCTCCCGTAACCTGCTGGAGAGCGACAGCTACATCCATCATGCCAAGCCGGACGCCGACGTGGTCAGCGGCGAGCATGGCGAAGCGCCCCGCTTCGAGACATATGAGTCCGACTGGGAGCATGCGGTGACGAGCGGACAACCGGAGCTGATCGCGATGGCGGTCGAGGCCTGGATCGCCAAGCTGAAGAAATGCACCTCGATCACGCTCGCTCAGCTCGAGGCCTGGGACGATGCGATCGTCCGGCTGCAGACGAGGATGCTCGAGAGCGTGGCGGGCGCGCAAGCAGCGGAGCTATACGCGCAGCTCCAGCAGGAGCAGCGCGCGCACGCCGCGACGCAGCCAGCCAGCTCCGGCTTTTCGCTGACGGCCCTGCAGGACCGCTGGCAGCGAATCCTGATCCGCCTCTCGCAAAAGCTGCTCAGCTACAAGCGCCAGCAGCGTTAAACGTTCAACGCCGCCCTGTTCGGGGCGGCGCTTTTGAGTTGCGCGTTCCTCCTCGGGGCGGCGTTTTTGAGTTGCGCGGTCCTCCCTTCTCGGCCTCCCCGGACTCTAATGCTCGCGATCGGCCTTATTTGGTCAAAAAGGCTTGGCCTCGAAGGCTAACGCTCGTCAGGGCGCTTACTTTGGTAAAAACGACGCCAAAACGGGCTCTTTTTCATGAATAAGCGCCAGGGTGAGCGTTACGTTATCCGCGCATGCAAAAAACGGGAAATAAGCGCCAGGGCGAGCGTTAGCGTAACAACGGCATATGACGCTTACGCCGTTATAGCGACTCGTCTACTTAACTCCCGGTGGTGTGTTCCGCAATCCCGGCTATAATCGCATCCCAATCCGAGGTGTGGAGTTCATGTCCTGCACCTTCCAATGTCAGCAGACGGGCACCGGGAATCGTCTTCACCAGATGCTCGCCATGAACATAGGGAATGACCGGGTCCAGCGTGCCGTGGATGACCAGTGTGGGGACCGCGATCTCCGCCGTCCGCAGCAGATACGGCTCGACCCCGGTGATCAGAGCATGATTGTTTATGCTCGCAATATTACGGGCATGGCGTACCTCCAGGGCGGCCAAGTGCCGCACCCGTTCTTCGTCAAAAGGACGCTCACCATGGAGCACTCGCCATTTTTGTAGAGTGATCGCTGTGACAGCCGCATCGTCACTCCAATCGACGTCACCCGCCTGCTCGAAAAAAGCATTGACCCGTTCTTCCGGCGGCGGCAGCTCTGCAGCAAAGTTGGACGTGGCGATCAAGCTGATCGTCAGCACCCGCTGAGGGTGGCGAAGGGCGATCATCTGTGTCAGCATGCCGCCCATTGACATCCCTGCGATATGCGCGCTCCCGATGCCGTAAGCATCCAGAACCCGGATCGCATCATCTGCCATATCTTCAAAAGTATATCCCAGCGCTCCCGCTTCCCAAGCGCTCGAACGCCCGACATTCCGGTTGTCGTAACGGATGACGTAGCGCCCCGCCGCAGCCAGACGCCCGCAAAACTCTTCCTCCCACCAGACCAATGAGGCTTGCGCCCCCATAATCAGCAGCAGCGCGGGGTGGCTGGGGTCACCAAAGTTTTCCGCATAGATCTCCACACCGTCTGCCTTAATCATCCGTCCATTCTGTTCATGCGGTTGGTTCATCTCTTATCCCTCCGTCGGCAAAATAAAAAGCACAAGCGCTCGGCCTGTGCTCCATTATCGGAAATCCGCATGATAAACAACCTCTGGCCTATGCGATGGTCGGAGGCAATCACTCCCGACGTCAGCTCGCACAAGCATCCCAGATTACCATGTGGCCATCCATCCTCGATAACGATCACAGGACATAGCTAAATAAGCTAAGCATTCACTGTGTCTCCATCGCGATTAGATTAGCACACGTAACCCTCCGTTCCTGTCAGTTAAATCAATCTTAGCACGAGCTGATTCGGCTGTCAAAAGTAGGAGCCGAGGAGGATGTTCGAGTGACATATCCAGCGTTCCCTGAGAAAAGTAAAGGGGACTGTCCCCAAAGTCATCGTTTGATGACTGAGGGTCAGCCCCTGCAAATTATGCGATACTTGTCACTCGATTACAGTTTCAGAGACACGTATTTTACTTCCAGGAACTCCTCGATGCCCCAATGGCCGCCCTCACGGCCTAGACCGCTCTCCTTCATGCCGCCAAACGGCGCCTGGGCCGTCGCTGGCAGGCCGTCATTGAGGCCGACGATGCCATATTCCAATCCCTCGGAGATCTCGAACGCTTCCTTCAAGTCCTGCGTGAAGACGTAGGCCGAGAGGCCATAGCGGGAATCGTTGGCTCTGCGGATCACTTCTTCCGTCGTCTGGTACGTCGTCACCGGCAGCAGCGGGCCGAAGGTCTCCTCACGCATGCACAGCATCTCGTCCGTAACTCCGGTCAATACGGCCGGTTCGACGAAGTAGCCCGGGCCTTCCGGCGCTTGTACACGGGCAGCTACGGTTGCGCCATGTTCCACTGCATCGCCCACATGCCGATTCATTTTCTCCACCGCAGCCTTGTTGATGAGCGGGCCCACCGTTGAGCCTTCCTCCAGGCCGTTGCCGACCTTGATGGTGGACATCGCCTGTGTCAGCTCGGCCACGAACGCATCGTGCACCGACTCGTGCACATAGACGCGGTTCGGGCAGATGCACGTCTGGCCGGCGTTGCGGAACTTCGGTGCCATAAGGTCTTTGGCCGCCTGTGCCAGATCGGCGTTCGCCGTCACGATGTACGGAGCGTGGCCGCCCAGCTCCAGCGACAGCTTCTTCACCGTATCGGCCGCCTGACGGTACAGCAGCTTGCCGACGCGGGTGGAGCCGGTAAAGGACAGCTTGCTGACACGCGGATCCGCCATCCAGGTCTCGCCGATGGCCGCCGCATCGCCAGCGATGACGTTCAGTACGCCAGCCGGGATGCCCGCTTCATGCGCGAGTTCTACCAGCTTGTAAGCCGTCAGCGGCGTAAACTCGGATGGCTTGACGACCACCGTGCAGCCTGCAGCCAGCGCCGGCGCCACTTTGCGCGTCAGCATCGCAGCCGGGAAATTCCATGGCGTGATAGCCGCTACCACACCAACCGGCTGCTTCGTGACGAGGATGCGTTTGTCGGGTGCGGAAGCCGGGACCGATTGGCCGTAGACGCGCTTGCCTTCCTCGGCGAACCAAGTAAGAAAGCTGCCGGCGTAAGTCATCTCGCCGATGGCCTCTGGCAACGGCTTGCCCTGCTCCAAGGTCATGATGCGGCCGACCTCCGCTTTGTGCTGCTCGATCAGATGATGCCAGCGCAGCAGCAGAGCCGCACGTTCGCTCGCCGTCTTGCGGCGCCAAGCCGGTCCTGCCGCATACGCTGCATCAACCGCCGCCGTCGCCTCTGCTGCGCCAGCATACGCGATACTGCCTACCACCTCAAGTGTTGCCGGGTTCTCGACCGGCTGTCGTTTCTCAGCGCCAATCCACTCGCCGTTGATATACAGATTCGTGTCCATCGTCCATCCTCCTAAAAGTTTTCCGCGGGAAACCTCACTTATCGCCTGGAGCGTAAAACCTCTCCTGTTGGCACTCAAGCAGCATACTAACCGACTCAGTTCGTCACATGCACATCCAGCAGATACGGTCCCTGCGCATCCATGCCGCGGCGAATCGCCGCATCCAGGGCATCCAGTGATGAGACGCGCTCGGCCGGGACTCCGAAGGACTGAGACATCTGCACCAGATCGGCCGGACCATCCAGATCCAGCGACGGCAGATGCGCGCCGCCGAGCGGCGAGCCCATCGCCTTCAGGCCGGTCTTCAGGACGTGATACGCCCGGTTGTTAACGACCAGGAACAGTACCCGCGCCTTGGTAACGACTGCGCTGTAGAGTATCTGCGGATAGTACAGGAACGTGCCATCGCCTACAATGCTGACGACCGAGCGATCGGGTTCGGCCAGCGCCGCGCCGACCGCCTGGGAGGTGCCGTGGCCGAGGCCGCCGCCCTTGCCCGCGGTATAGTGGTTCGGCTCCCACATCGTGATGTGGTCCGTGAACGGCAGCGCATTGGAGACCGCTTCATTGACGATGACGAAGCTTCCGTCATCCGGCAGCGCCCGACCCAGCGCCTCGGCGATCAGCGCCGGCGTCAGCACGCCCTTGCTGCGGTCGCTCTCGCGTACGGCGGCCAGCTGCTCCCGCCGGGCCTGTGCCTGCGCTTGCACGGCTGCGCTCCGCTTCGCCAACGCAGCCCCGCTCCTGCTAGTCGAGTCGGCATCCTGACCCTTCAACCCGCCAGCAATCTCAGCAGCCAGCGCCTCCAGGCTGACCCGGATATCGCCCCAGGCGCCGATGCCTTCGACGTGATTTTTGCCGATCTCCCACGGGTCGTCATGCAGATACAGCACCGTCGTGTCCGGGCCCACCAGACTGCCGCCCCCGTCGTATAGCGCCAGCGGCGCCTGGACGCTGACGCCGACGAAGAAGATCGTATCGTAGCCGCTGTAAGTCCGGCGGATCGCCGGACCGTTCATCGGCAGTGTGCCTAGATAGTGCGGATGCCGGTTGTCGAAGCTCTGGCGCGTCGGCATCCCTTCGGACAGCACGGCGATGCCGGTCAGCTCCGAGAGTCGCTGCAGCGCCTCATTGGCGTGCGCGTCGCCGACGCCGTCGCCGGCGACGATCAGCGGCCGCTCGGCAGTCAGCAGCCGGTCGGCAATCGCACGCAGCGCTTCAGGATCTGCCGCAAACCGCGAGGCGACGTGCAGCGGCTTTGGCAGCGTCTCGACGGCGGCTTCGGCCATCGAGATGTCGTAAGGCACGGAGAGGAAGACCGGGCCATGCGGCGGCGTCATGGCTACCTTGAAGGCGCGGACCAGCGCCTGCGGCCATTCCTCGGCATGGCGTACTTCATGCGCCCACTTGGTCATGCTCTTCACCTGTCCGACATGATCGCCAGCGAGGATCGGCTCGTCCAGCAGCAGCCGGGTGTGATGCTGGCCGGCGATCACGATCAGCGGGATCCCCGCCCGGTAGGCGTTGTAGATGTTGCCCATGCCGTTGGCCAGTCCCGGTGCGACATGCAGGATAACGACCGCAGGCTTGCCCGATTGCCGGGCGTAGCCCATCGCCATGCCTACGGCATTGGCTTCATGCAGCGCAGTGATATATTCGAACCCCTCATGCTTGGGCACGCCGTCGATGAACGGCAGCTCCGAGGTCCCTGGATTGCCAAACAGATAAGGCACGTCATAATGGCGAAGCAGTTGAAACAGCAAATCCCGGCTCCAAGTCGTCATGGTTGCCTGCTCCTCTCGTTCTATGCTTTATTCCAACACGAAGCCGTGCTCTCGGAGGAACGGCGCCAGATCGCGGCGGAATTCATTGCCCCGCGCCATCCGCCGCGCTGTGTGCTCCAGCCAGCTGTAATAAGCCGTATCCTGATCCGCTTCCGGCGTAACGCCGGGTATGCGGACGCGGCGCCCTTCATAAGCGCCGGTATCCGCCATCCGCTCATCGTAGGCCGCAAGACCTTCTTCCAGCTTCTCTAGCGAATATGTCTCTTCATGCGCCACGATCGCTTGGGGCAGACGGGGGCGGACTGCGCCTCGCGGCTTGGCCGGATGACCGACAGCCAGACCGACAGTAGCAAATACGCCCGGCGGCAGCTCCAGCAGCTCGGCGACCTCGCGGGCCCGGTTGCGGATGGCGCCGACCATGCAGCAGCCCAAACCTACACTCTCGGCAGCCAGCGACGCATTTTGCACAGCCAGTGCGCTGTCCATCATCGAGACGAGCAGCAGCTCCAGATAGTTGGAACCAAAGTCATATCCCTGTTTCCGGGTCACATGCTGGTGGCGGTACGTATCCGCGCAGAATACGAGGAACAGCGGCGCCTGACCGATGAATGCCTGGTTGTCGCACAGTTCCTGCAGCTGCGCCTTGCGCTCGGGATCGCGAACGACTACGAGGCTCCAGGATTGGAAATTGGAAGAGGTCGAAGCGCTCTGCGCTGCCGTCACAATGGTCTCTACGATACCCTCGGGCAGCGCCCGCTCCGGGTCGAACGACCGGACCGAGGTATGGCTCACCATCTGGTCGATGACGGGATTGCGAAGCGATTCGAAGACAGGTAAGGCATCAATCGTAAAACGGTCCATCGGGAAGCCTCCTAAGCTCTGAACTCGGGGATGAGTATTTTTTTCATAAAAATGGTTATGTGTCCGCGTCCCAGGTCCTTGGAGCCCTGGATCTCGTAGCCGCGGCGTTCGTACATCTCGATCAGCCACGGATGCTTGTCTGCCGTACCTAGCGAGACCGCCGGCGTCTTCAGCGTATCACGCAGCATCGTCTCCTCGCACCAGGTGATCATCTCGCGGCCGATGCCCTTCCTGTTCGCATCCGGATCGCTGGCGAACCACCACAGGTGGGGCACCCCGTATGGCCCCGGCTGGGGTCCCCACGGCATGCGCACCGAGATGGTCGAGACGATCCGTCCCTCTTCCTCCATCACAAGACACATGTTGTTGGTGAGATTCTTCTCCACCAGCGCCAGATCCGCGGTAGCGGCAGCAAAATGAATGCCCAGCTGACGGATCGGCTCATAGGCGCGCAAAGACAGATCCAGCAGCTGCGGGCCGTCCGCAAGCGTCGCCAGTCTAAACTCAGCCATTACCCCTCTCCTCCTTCAGTCCAGGCAGTGCCTACAAAAGCGATCCGGTCGCCGGTATCGACCGGCGGATTGCGCCGCGTCGCGATGACATACATCGGCTGCTCGACCCGGACGTCCTGTACCGTACCGAACATGTCGACGATCCGGCATAGCCGGTCGCCCGGCTCCAGAAAGCTGCCGCTCGGCGCCATGTCGATCGCCAGACCGCCGTGATCCGTATACAGAAAACGGCGTCCGGTCACGGTCGGCTTGCGCGCTGGCAGCCCTAAAGCCGCCGGAACCGCGAGCTCGGTCATGCCCAAATGGCGCAGGATCGCCTCAATCCCCCGTTCCCCGAACGTCACCATGTCCGGCTCCAACACCCCGCCTGTGCCGATCTCCGCCATAAAGGCAGGAATGCCGTGCACCAGACACTGGACATCGAGGAAGCCAGCGACATTGCCCGGCAGCTCGCTGACCGCACCGCCCAGGTCAACCCGGCAATGCGCGGAACCGTCAAATACGCGAGCCATCGCTTCCGCCTCGTCGCTCACGCGTGCTTCCGCTGCGGGGATCCGTTTGAATACCGTATAGGGCAGCGCGTCAAAGTAAGAGCCCAACGTATGAAAATCAATCAGATGCGTGGCATACTGCTTGATCCCCTGGAACAGCACGTCCGCCATCCGCTGCGAGATTGTCCCGACCGGGCTGCCTGGGAACTGCATGTCCAGATCGAGGCCGTCCTGCGGCGTGTTCTTCTGCCGGGCCTGCAGCGCCAGCGGATTGGAGATCGGGGTAGCGATGACCGCTCCTTTGAGCTTGGCCGGATCCAGCCGGTGCATCAGGTTGCGGATCGCCATCGGCCCGTTGATCTCGTCGCCGTGCACGGCACCATTGAGCCACAGACACGGTCCGTCTGCGGCGCCATTGACGATCAGCACCGGCATGCGGACCGGTCCGCCATGGGACAGCTGCGCAACCGTGATCTCGCCTGTCACCCGCTGCCCGGCTTCGGCGATGATGCCGCTCCACTCTATAGCCCGGCTCATGATGCGTCGCTCCCTTCTTCCGTCAGCCAGCCCGAACGTTCGGCAGCTGCGAGTACCCGGTCCACCGTCTCGCCGGCCGAGCCCAGGTAGGTGGTCGGATCCAACAGATCCTCCAGCTGCTCCTGGCTCATGACCGCCTGGACGCGGCTGTCCGCCATCAGAATGTCGCGGAACGGGATGTTCTCCTCGACGCTGCGCATGCAGTGCTCGTAGACGAGCTCATGGGCGGTCTGCTTGCCCATCGACTTGCCGAGCACGAACATGACCCGCTCGGAGAGCAAGAGTCCGCCAAGCTTGTTGAGGTTGGCCAACATATGGTCCGGTTTGACGATCAGACCGGACAGAATGTTCTTGGCCAGCGCGAGCTGCGCCGCCACATAGATGCAGCTCTCGGGCATCGCGATCCATTCGCCGCGCCACGACATGGCGTCGCGCTCATGCTCGACGATCATCGACTCCTGCACCAGCGCCACATTGTAACGGACCGGCTTGGTCAGCGAGACCATGCCCTCGAGCGCCGCCGGGTTGCGTTTGTGCGGCATGGTCGAGGAGCCGATCTTGCCCGCTGTGAACGGTTCTTCGACCTCGTCGATCTCCGTGCGCATCAGATTGTAGAGCTCATTGCCCAGCTTCGCCAGCGTGCCGCTGATCAGGCCTAGCAGTCCGGCGTACTCCGCCGAGCGGTCCCGGGAGGAGTGCCAGCAGATATTGGCTGTCTGCAGTCCCAGCTTGTCCAGCGTCAGCCGCTCCACTTCCGGGCCTTGCGGGCCAAAGGAAGCATAGGTGCCGACGCCGCCGCCGAGCACACCGGTAAAGACGCGGCTCTCGGCTTCGCCCAGCCGGTCCAGATGACGGACGAACTCGTCGAGCACGACCGCGATCTTGAAGCCGAACGTCGTCGGCAAGCCCTGCATGCCATGGGAGCGTCCCGCCATCGGCGTCAAGCGGTATTCGCGCGCCAGACGCGCCAGCTCCCGTGCGACGCCCCGGGCATCGCGGACGATGATCTGATGCGCTTCCTTCAGCTGCAGCATCATCCCTGTATCGACGATATCCTGCGTCGTGGCCCCGTAGTGCACCCATTCGCCATGCTCTTCGCCGCACAGCCGTTGGAGCGCCTTGAGCGTTGACATAAAGGAGTGCTTCAGCACCGCAGCCTCGGCAGCGACCTCCTCCATATTAATCGATCCGCCCTGGGCGCTGGCGGCGATCGCTTCCGCCGAAGCGGCCGGGATCAGGCCGAGCTCGCCCTCGGCGAGCGCCAGCGCCGCCTCGACGTCCAGATGCTTTTGCAGACGGTTCTCGTCGGACCAGACGGACCGCATCTCTTCCGTACCAAAGTTGTTGCGTGTCAAAATCATATCGATTACATGTGACGGCATAAGCTGATCCTCCTAGTTGTAAGGCAATGTATCGCCTATTCCGGTTTCTTTTTATCTATCTCCGTAAGCCTTCAGCGCCTCGACGGCAATCTCGGCGAACAACGCCGCGCTGATGGCCAGGGCATCTTCATTGAGCGTGAACTTGGGGTGATGCCACTGCTCGGTGCCTCCTGTGCCCATCCACAGGAACGCACCCGGCACCATCTCCTGATAGAGCGCGAAATCTTCGCCGCCCATCGTCGGCACCGCCTCCACCACCTGTAGCTGCTGAGCACGGGCCACCTGCCCTGCGAGCTCGATGGCGGCAGGGTCATTATTAACCGCCGGCAGCATGTCGATCCATTCCAGCTCCGCCTCTGCTCCGAAGCCGGCTGCCACGTTCTCCACGACCCGCCTCATCTGCTCGGGCAGGTTCGCTCTTGCTTCCCGCTGGAAGGTACGCACGGTGCCTTCCATCTCGCCGCTGTCCGGGATAACGTTCCACGACGAGCCGACCTGAAGCCGGCAGACGCTGACGACCGCCGCATGATGCGGACTGGTATTGCGGCTTACCAGGGTCTGCAGGGCGCTGACGATGGCGCTGCTGACGACGACCGGATCGACCGTCGCTTCCGGGATGCCGGCATGGCCGCCAATCCCTTTGATGCGGATGATGAACCGGTCGACCGAAGCCATCAGCGGGCCCGTCTTCAGACCGACTGTCCCCACTGGCAGCTCCGGCTTGTTGTGCATGCCGAAGACAGCCGTCACGCCTTCAAGCGCACCTGCCGCGATGACGGTCTTGGCGCCGGAAGCCGTCTCTTCCGCCGGCTGGAACAGGATCCTCACATTGCCGTGAAGGGTATCTGCCTGCTGTTGAAGAAGCGTAGCCGCGCCGATCATCGAGGCGGTATGGAAATCATGTCCGCACGCATGCATCCGCCCGGGGATCTGGGAGGCAAAAGGCAAGCCCGTCTCTTCCCGGACGGGCAGTGCATCGATATCGGCCCGCAGCAGGATCGTCGGTCCGGGCTGGCTGCCCTTGATCTCGGCCAGAACGCCTGTCGCGAGGTTCAATTCGCGCAGCGGAATACCTGACTCCGTAAGCCAAGTTCGGATCCGTGCCGTCGTCTCATGCTCTTCTCCCGAAAGCTCGGGATGGCGGTGAAGCTCTCTGCGCATCGACACCAACTGTTCCTGCAAGGCAGCGCTTTGCTCCTGCAGTATGGATGATAAGGTCATGATGTACCTCCTTATAGTTACTCACTTGGCCAGTAGTCTCTAGTCGTCTTCAGCGCCGGCTCCAGCCGGATCCCCTCGGGATCCAACAGCGTACGACACGAGAGCTTGCTCTTGCCGTCCACTTTGACCATACAGCTGCCGCAAAAGCCCCGTTTGCAGGAGTGGTCATGATACACAAAGCTGCCATCGAGCTCGTCAGCAATGTAGCGCATCATGTCCAGCACTGTCATGCCGGGGCGATAAGGTATGTTATAGGTTGTATAGGTCAGCTCGCTGTCCGCCGAAGCCTTACGCGCCACCTCGCATGGTACCATCGCTTCTCTCATCATCCTCGCTCACCCCTTCTGCCGCTGCAGCTTGCCGGTCGCGGCCCGCTCGCCATCCTTGCGGACCGTCACGCTCAGCTGCCACTCCTCGCGAAGCTCCGGCGCATCCACACGGACGTGCGCGCCCCGGCTCTCCCGCCGATCCGCCGCCGCAGCCGCGACGCTCCAGCCAGTATCGACCATGTTGCGGAGCTCCAGCGCTTTGACAATATCTCTATTATATACTTTGGAAGCATCACGCGCCCGAACCTGGTCCAGCTCATCCCGCAGCCCTTCGAGCTCGGCCACCGCCAGCTCCAATCCCTGCTGCTCCCGCACGACACCGACATGCTGCTGCATAAGCTGCTGCACCCGCGACCAGCCTTGCAGCGGAGTAAGCCCGCTGCCGCCGGTGCCAGCCCGCTCGAGCAGCCCCCGTACAGGCGATAGCGCCTTCTCCACGGTGTCGTTGCTCGGCTCGTCTGTCCGGTTCTGCAGCGCATGACGGGCTGCCTCGCGACCGGCAATCGTGCCGAACACCTGATTCTCCGACAGGGCATTGCCTGCCAGCCGGTTGGCGCCATGGATGCCGCCTGTGCATTCGCCGGCTGCGAAAACGCCGGTTACGCCGGTGCGCGTCCGGCTGTCGATACGGATGCCGCCCATGAAGTAATGGGCTCCCGGAGCGACCTCCCGCAGCTCAGCATCGGTCTGGATCCCCAGATCCTCGAGCAGCCGCTGCTGCATCTGCGGGAATTCATCCGGATCCATGCCTCGCGTGCTGATGTACAGTCCGCCTGCATCCGTCCCGCCTCCGGCAGCCAGCTCCTGGGCCATCACGCGGGACATGACGTCGCGCGTCGCCTGCTTGAGATCGCCGACTCCATAACGGTCCCAGAAGTCTTCGCCGTGCCGGTTGAGCAGCCGGGCCCCCTTCGGGATAAGGATACCCGAGTTGAACATCAGCCCCCTTGCACCGGCCGGCTCCACAAGCACGGTCGGATAATGCTGCACGAATTCCATATCCAGCAGCTCGATGCCCGCCCGCAGCGCAAGTCCGTATCCATCGCCCGTCGCTTCGAACGGATTGGTATTGAGCGCGTACACCTGGCTGCCGCCCCCAGTGGCGATGATGACTGATGGCGCTGTGTACACGCGCACCTCGCCCGTGGGTGCATGATACGCCAGCGCGCCCCGCACCTGACCGTCTTCCACGAGCAGATCCGTGACGTGCGTGAAGGCATGGATCGGAATCTGCCGTTTGCGTATCGCCTTGAGCAGCACCCGCACCATCTCGCTGCCGACACGGTTGCCGACATGGGCGGCACGGGCATAGCTGTGCCCGGCCAGCCAGCCGAGATGGAGCCGGGAAGCATCTTCCTCCTGTTTGTCGAAGGATACGCCCAGATCCGCTACATACTGCACGGCATCGCCCGCCTGTTCGACGAGGATCCGCACCAGCTCCCGGTCCGAGATCCCTTCGCCGGAGCGGACGATATCCTCTGCGAACACCTCTGGGCTGTCGCCCGGCATCGCTTCCGGCAGGATCGCGCAGAACGAATAATGCGCCGAGAGCGTTCCCCCCGATCGCTGAGGCTCGCTCTTGGTCAGGATGGCGACGCGCGCTCCTTCTTCGCTGGCGGCCAGAGCAGCGCGCAGCCCGGCGCCGCCGCTACCGACGATAATCACATCGTATGAATCGTGGCTCAACGCCTCCACGAGCAGCACACTCCTTTTTAGAGGTAGTTGAAATAGTCCGCTTTTTGATCACATTTAGATCCGTTTTTCGGCTTTGCTCTGCAGGTTGCGGCGTCTGCGGATCAGCTTGCCGATCAGCGGCCACAACGTGATCAGGAGCCCGATCGCCAGCAGCGTACCTGAGATCGGACGCATGAAGAACTGGGTCAGATCACCGCGGAAGATCATCGTCGACTGGCTGAACGAGTCTTCCAAGAGCGGTCCAAGAATAACGCCCAGCACGAGCGGGGACGGCTCCATCTTGGCCTTGCGCAACAGATAGCCCAGGATGCCGAAGATGACCAACACGATGACGTCGAACAAGCTGCTGCGGACCGAATAGGCTCCCACAAAGCAGAAAATCATGACGATCGGCATCAGTACGCGAGGTGATAGATGCGAAATCTTGGCGAACAGGCCGACCATCGGCAGATTGAGCACGAGCAGCATAATATTACCGATATACATACTGCCGATCAGCGCCCAGAACACCGCCGGATGATTGGTCATCATCGTCGGTCCCGGCGTGATGCCCTGGATCAGGAACGCACTGAGCAAAATGGCCGGCAGGGGCGAGAACGGCACGCCGAGCGACAGCAGCGGCACCAGAGCGCCTGCGCTCGCGCCGTTGTTGGCCGCCTCGGGTCCGGCGACGCCTTCAATCGCCCCTTTGCCGAAGCGCTCCGGATGTTTGGAGATCTTCTTCTCCAGACCATAAGAGGCGTACGTGCTCAGGATCGTCGCCGGGCCGGGGATCAGCCCGATCAGGAAGCCCAGGATGCCGCCCCGGAACATCGGGCCGGCGCTCCGCTTCATCTCGTCCTTGCTGGGCATGAGCTTGCGGAGCGAGAGATCCGCCTTGATCGGCTTCTGCGACTTCTGCTCCATCGCGCTGATGACCTCGGATAGTCCATACAAGCCCATAATAATCGGGGTAAAGTCCAGTCCGTCGATCAGCCAGGTCGTATCGAAGGTCAGGCGCAGCGTGCCGCTCATCGCATCGATGCCGACGATGGAGATGACGATGCCCGCGATGATCAGCAGATAACTGCGCAGCAGCGACGTGTCAGTCAGCCGCGACAACACAAGGAAGCCGACGAGCACGATAGCAAAGTACTCCGGCGGTCCGAAGCGGATCGCCATCTGGGCGATCGGAGGCGCAAGAAACGTCAGTAAGATGATCCCGATCGTCCCCGCGATAAAAGAGCCGATGGCTGATACGGCTAACGCCGCACCAGCCCGGCCCTTCTGGGTCATCTTGTAGCCGTCGATCGTCGTCACCACGGAGGCCGCTTCCCCCGGGACATTGACCAGGATAGAGGAAGTCGATCCCCCGTACATCCCACCAAAATAAATGCCCGCGATCAAGATCAGCGCCGCCGTCGGCTCCATTGAAAAGGTAATCGGAAGCAGCATGGAGATCGCACCGACTGGGCCCAATCCTGGCAAAACACCGACCATCGTGCCTAAAGCAACCCCAATCAGACAGATTAAGAGGTTGCTCCAGGACAATGCGGTGCCTATACCCATCAGAATGTCTTCCATTAGTAATGTCTCCTCCTGCATTTCAATCCATGAGGCAATCGAAACTTGTAATATAAGCCCCACAAAATGGAGCTATGCCTTCGAAAAAAACCAAAGCTTATTGGAACCAGATACCGGCAGGCAGAGACACGCCCAGCCAATAGTCAAAAACCAGGTAATTGATGCCAGATACCAGCACCGTCAGCAGCAGCAGGCGCCAGCCCCGCATGCTGAGCAAGTAACCCGCCCCGGCCACCGCCGCCATGGAAGCGATGACGAACCCGGCAAAGTGCGTCAGCACGATAAAAACAATAAATACAACGATAAAAGAGATTAGCCCGCGCACATGCACAGGCTCCTCTCCTTCCACTGCAGGCGTCTCGCCTTCCACTGCCGGTACTGTCTCCTCCTGCAAGTCAGCAGCCGGCGAAGCCTTGACTTGTCCGCGTTGCAGGAAGAGCAGGAGCAGCATGACGCTGCTGAGCACAGTCAGCAGCGTTCCGAACACTTGAGGAAAAAAACCGGCTCCGATAGCTTGCAGCTTCCCCATCGGCAGCGACCACGACTGCCAGACCGTGACCAAACCGGTCACCAGCAGTAAGGCAGCCGTAATGATCCTCGCCTTGAATAAGATGGGCGTCATTACTCGATCCGTCCCAGTCTTCTGTACAGGTCCTCTGTCGTCTCATACCAGTCGTTTACTTCCTGCAAGGAGTCCGCCCCGTTCTTATAAGCGATCTGATAGCCGACTTGATCCATCAGTTCTTTAAAACGGTCGGTTTCGTAGACAGCCTTGGTCAACGCATCGATTTTTTGAACCACTTCTTCCGGCACATCATTCGGAATGACGATGAAATGACTCGCTCCGCCTGCTACGTCTACGCCCTGCTCTTTAGCTGTTGGCACATCAGGCAGTTGGTCAACCCGATTCTCGCTGAGTACGGCCAGCGCACGAAGCTCGCCTGCAGCGACTTGGCCGGAGATCTCAGGGACATTCATAAAGCCTACATCGACGTGGTTACCCAGGACGGCTGGCAGCAACGGACCGCTGCCTTGGAATGGCACGTGCTGCAGTTGGATCTCTTCCCGGTCTTCGAGCAACTGGGCCAGCAGTGCCACGACGGTGCTCTCGCCAGGGTTGCCGACTGTGACTTCGCCAGGGTTAGCTTTGGCATGATCGATCAGGTCCTGCAAGGTCTGGAACGGCGAGTTCTTCGGTACCACGACGGTAACCGCCATCTCGCCCGCTTTATTTACGATCGTAAAATCGTCACGGGTATACTGAGCCGGCGTGATATGAAGTGCAGATGAAATGTGGCCCGTTGCCGCCCACAGCCAGGTGTAGCCGTCCGGCTTGGCTTTTACGAGCTCGTAGTTGCCGACAGTTCCGGATCCGCCGCCGACGTTCTTGATCGTGATTTGCTGGTCGATTACGCCGTTAGCCGCCTCTGCGAACGCGCGGGCCAGGATATCGGATACGCCGCCTGCGTTGAAAGGCACGATCAGCTCAATCGACTTCTCCGGGAACGGTGTATCCGTTGCAGCCGGTGTTTCGTTTACCGTATTGCCGTTGCCGGCACCTTCATTTGTATTGTTAGGCTGGTTGTTTGTCGCGCCGCCGCCGTTACTGCCGCAAGCAGTGAGCAGTGCAAGGATGACGGTGAACATGACAAGCGCCGACCATCTTGTCCGTTTCTGTTTTCTCATAGCTGCCTCCCTCTTCGATGTAGTAGATGCTGAGACTTCCCTTTCCTTAGACATTCCGGTTCTCCCCCTTAGTTTCCTTCCAACTCTTGTCCCTCATGCAAACAAGCGGCATACGTGCAAAATACTGCTCAGACTCATTGGCCCAAGGGCTATCCTTACACGCGATGTCAAAAGCCGAGTAAACAGGTTGGTATTAACGATTTTATTACACAACTCGAAATGTGTCAACGAGAAAAGAATTTTGTCGAATTATGGAGAAAAACCAGAGGATTTGGGCGCGGGAAATACCGCCATTTATCTGGAAACAGATGGCGGTACGCTACTTTTAACTGTATCGGTTCTCAGGTTTGTGAAGGCCCAGATGCTGCCGCAGCGTCGAACCGTCGTAGTCTTCGCGGAAAAGCCCGCGGTTCTGCAGCTCGGGGATGACACCCTGCGTAAAATCCTTTAGTCCGCCCGGCATGTAAGGCGGCATGATGTTGAATCCATCTGCGGCATGGCCGTCAAACCACTGCTGGATGTGATCCGCCAGTTGGACCGGTGTGCCGACGACGATTCGGTGACCGCGCGCGCCCGCCACTTCCCGGTACAGCTCACGCAGTGTATAGCCCTTCTCCCGGGCCAGCTTGAGGAGCAGCTGCGGACGGCTCTTGTGGCCTGGCGTCTCCGGTACATCCGGCACCGGCTCGTCCAGCTCATAGCTTCTCATATCGAGTTGGAATCGTTCCGACAGCAGGCTGTAAGCACCGTCATCGTCGATCAGGCTTTGCAGATGCTCGTATTTCTCCTGCGCCTCCTTCTCCGTCGCCCCGACCACAGGCAGCAAGCCGGGCAGGATGTGACATTGATCGGCTGTCCGCCCGTAGTTCGGCAGCAAGCCTTTGAGCTCCTTATAGAACGTCTGCGCATCCTCGAGCGCCTGCTGCGCGGTGAAGACAACCTCGCCGTATTGGGCTGCCAGCTGCATCCCAACGCCGGAAGATCCGGCCTGGATGATGACGGGGCGGCCCTGCGGACTGCTGGTGACGTTGAGCGGACCCTTGACGGAGAAGAAGCGCCCTTCGTGACCAAGCTCATGAAGCTTGGATGTATCCATGTAGACGCCCTTCTCCTTGTCGACGACGTAAGGGTCCGGCTCCCAGCTGTCCCACAGCCCCTGCACGACCTCGACGAACTCGGCGGCACGCTCGTACCGCAGTCCGTGCTCAAGATGCTCGGCGGCGGAGAAGTTGGCCGCTGCGGCAGTTGACGAGGTGGTGACGACGTTCCAGGCGACCCGCCCGCCGCTGATCAGATCGACTGAGGCCAGCAGCCGCGCCAGGTTGAACGGCTCGTAGTAGGTCGTCGAAGCGGTGACGGCCAGACCGATCCGGCTGGTCGCCATCGCCAGAGCAGCCAGCAGCGTGATCGGCTCGAAGCGGGCGATGACCGATGGCGTCGCGTCCCGCGCTGTCGTCAGCCCGTCAGCGAGGAACAGCATATCGAACTTGCCTTCCTCGGCGATTCTGGCAATCTCGACGATCAGCTCCAGATTCTCGCTGCCCGACTTGGCCTCCGGCATCCGCCAGCCTGCAATATGGTGCCCCGCTCCCTGGACGAATACGCCCATTTTCAACTGTCTGTCACTCGTTGTTGTCATCATGCTCTTCCTTTCTACCGCTAACTATTGACTCTGTGAAGTACCCGCCAGCCCGTTGCGTTATCCAACGCACTTTTCTGCCGCTAATGGCGCCGCCGCGGGCCGGTTCGCGCCGCTGCAGCGTCCCTCTCTGGCTTTCGGAGAACAGCAACCACAGATAGCGCAGCAGGATGCCCGGCTGGGGATGGCCGGGACGCCGCCACCTGTTCGATACTGAATCCATCAGGCTTCCCGTACTGGCGGATCATCGCTGCTCTCATGAGCCTGTCGGCTCTCCCCTGTCGCCGCCCTCCACAGGGAGGGCGAGCCTATATTGGCATTATAGCTCAGTCTCGACCAGCTTCCCATCTTTACTTCCGCCATCTCGGCATACAGGAAACTCTCATTCCCTAGTCGTTTGCGCTGCCAAGCGCACATCGAGTAGGCCTATGCG
>NZ_BFBX01000092.1 GCF_003851045.1 Paenibacillus sp. 598K
GATCGACGAGGCCGTGGAGCGCGCTATCGAAGCGGACTGCGGCATCCTGCTCCACGGCCTCGTCGATCGGCATATCCGGGATGAGCAGCGCCGAGGCTCCTTCCTCCCTCAGATAGAGCGCCAGCGCAGCGGCATCGTGGCCAGCGGTCATGCAGATGCCATAAGCGCGCCCGGCAGGCCGGGCAAGATGGGGCAGACGGCGGAAGGCCGTCCAGCGTTCAGTCAACGTATGGCTTAACATCGTTCTCCTCCTGTCATGGCGGCCTCAGGCTGACTCGCGAGCGCCTCGGCGAGCGGATTGGCAACGGTATGGGTATAGACGGCGTTCACCTCAGGGAACAGTCTGCCACGAGTGAGCGACTCCACCTCGCATAACGGCGCATACAGATCGAACAGCTCATAACGGTGGCTCAGCTCGGGATGGCGGCGTCTGTGCGCCTCCAGTTCCTCGACGACGATCGTCCAGCAGCTGCGCTCCGCCATCCCGTAATGTTGCTCCAGCATCTGGATGAGCTCGCCCAGATTGAACAGGAACAGCGCGTCCATCACCGTATCCCGGACCGCCTCGCGCGAGCGTTGCTCGAAGAGCGCATCTGGCGGCGCGAGGACGAAGTTCTCGTGGATGGCCGCGAAGTCGGGGCATGCCCCGGGATCGGCCAGCGCTTCGCGGCAATAGTAATAGCCTTCGTGAAAGTCCTTGAGCGCAGCTCGGGCAGGGCGTCCGTCGCGGTGGATCAGCACCATGTTCTGACCATGCGACTCGAGCGCTACGCCATGGGCGATCAGCAGATGGACGACCGGCACGACTGCGCGCCGGACCAGCTCGCGCCACCAGTTCTCCGCACCGTGCGCGCGCAGCCAGTCGTCGATCAGCGGCACGCCGCCGCGATCCGACGCGCCCAGCGCATTAAACGGCACCGCGGACTCGCCCTGCTGCAGCCGCGGCAGCAGGCTTTCCCGCCAGATGCAGGCGAGCACGCCGTAGATCTCCGGCTCGACGCAGGGGTCCGCCGGCGGCGGATCGAAGACGATGCCGGCATATTCATGGAGCAGCACCAGCTGCGCCTCGTCTCTCAAGTAGGCGTCGCCATCGATCATCGCTTGCAGCCATTGCGAGACGGCGGGCGCGCTGGCGACCGAATGCGGCGACAGGTAACGGGAGGCCGACGTGTTGATCAGACTCATCGCCAGCTTGACATTAGGCGCCTCGGGACGATCTGTGTTATGCAGCGTGCGGATCGATTGCAGCGGCCGATACGATGCCCCTGCCGCGCCCAGCACGATGAGGTGACGACTCTGAATATAGGGGGCGAGCGCCCAGGCAAGCTGACGCTGCCACTGCCACGGGTGGACGGGCAGCAGCATGTACGCCTCGGGTTGCCCGCCATGCGCGCGGATGAGATCCGCGAAGCGCTCGACCGTCGGCGGGCCCAGCTCCTTCTCTAGCAGGGCGTCCATGCTTCGTCCCGATCCGATCGCGCTGTAGGTCCACTGCTTCGCGACAGCGACCCAGAGCAGCTGCAGCGACGGGCCGAACTCCGGCCCATACGTCCGGTTGTCGACGTAGTCGAAGCCGATCCTCGATTTGTAGGAGGGATGGTAACGGTGCCCGTCGCACAGCCTTGCCTCGACCTCGTAATAATCCGCTCCGTCCAGCGGCCCATCCCAACCGCCGCCGGCGTGCAAGGCCAGCGTATCCTTGAGCAGCGTCTCCTCGAGCTCGCGGATGAACACGGCCAGATGCGCCGGACTCGCTGCCGAGTCCCGGAACAGCTCGACCATGAGCAGCGTCAGCGAGTCTGCGGACTGGCGGCGAGCGCCGTCGACGCGCAGTACCGGGCCGTCCAGCCGGATGCGGCCAAAGCTCGCCGTAATGCGGCCGGTGCAGATGTAGGCGACCGGACGGCCATCGCTCTGACGGCCGCGCAGGATAAATCTACGGGCAGGCATATCGTATGTCTCTCCAGACCACTGGACTTGCTCGCCGATCCCCATCCGCTTGCTAACCACGCGCCTCGATTCTGCAAGATGGCCTAGCTCGCTTTCCTCCGCTGCGAAGTCTCCCGATACCTCCCTGCTCCCGTCTACGATCTCGCAAGGCAGCAGCCGTTCGTAGATGATCGACTCCAGCAGTTGTCTCATGATTCGCTCCCGCGAGCAGGCGTAAATGTGCGACTGCAGCGCCTCCTGCACCTGTAGCGCCTCCGTCTGCCATAACATCATCGATCGCCTCCCGCCCTGCTCGTCAGCACCGGCTCGCCGCTTCGTCCCGGAGCGAGGCGGCGGACCGAGCGATTCATGAGCGGATTGGCGATCGGCACATAGACCGACTGCCGCTCAAGCGGCAGCTCCAGCTCGTCCATATCGCGCAGCCGCGTGAGCAGGTTGGCCTTGCAGGGCAGCCGCTCCGCCGTCAGCAATCGCTGCAGGAAGCGCGTCGCCGGGCGATCCAGCGGCAGCAAGGCCGTCAGCTCCCGACGCAGCTCGAGCAGCAGCAGCCGCTCGTCGACAAGCTCGGCACGGCCAAAGCCGCCGATCAGGCCGAACAGATGGTTAATCATCAGATAATAGATCAGATGCTCGTCGATGACGTCGTCGTCGTAGATATCGCCGCTGGCCGCACCGATCCCGGGCAGCTCGCGCTCTAGCTCGACGCGCATCGAGCGACTGAAATAATAGCCCTGATTGTCGCGGAAATACAGCTTGTCCGGGTAGCCTTCGCTTATCCGCAGCACGCAGTTCTGCTGATGCGCCTCCAGGGCGATGCCGCTGCTTAGATACAGCCCGGCAATCGGCCGCAGCGATATTGCCAGATAACGTCGGAACCAATCGATCGCCGTCTCCGTTACCGCTCGCTGCTCCCGGACGGCGATCGTATGGATGATCGAGGCAAGCAGCGAGCGCTCGCCGGGCAACGGGTCCTGGACAAGCGCCGCGATCAGGCAGCAGTCGCGCTCGCTGTCGCGCTGGAACGGATTGTCCCGCAGCACGACCTCAAAGCCCGATTCGGCCGCTTCAGCGTCGAGCCGAAGCGTCGCGTAGGCTGGATCGCGGATGATCTCGAAGCCCGGATAGCGCCGGATCGTCTCGCCCAGCCGGGTCGCCAGCAGGCGACTGATCTCGACGCCGCTCGCCAGCTCCTTGCGCTTCATGACCCGCAAGGAGTTGGTCAGCTTGACGCGCACCGAGAACTTCAGCATATACGCGCTCTCCGGGTGGTAGACGGTCCGCAGCGAGGATGTCGCTGCATAAGCTCTGCCCTGCTCGCCGAGGTCGCGCAGCGTCCCCTCCTCGAGCCGCCGCTGCACCTCGGAGCGACTGAGCAGCCATGCGGCCTGCAGCGGATGGACAGGGAGCGGCGCATACTGCCCGTCGGCGAGCAGACGCTCCAGCTCCGGTCGCCGTTCGCCCGCGCCAGCCAGCAGCTCTTGCCTCAGCAGCTCTGTAGCGGGGTGCGGCGTCTCTGATGCCTCCTCGATCAAGGACCGATGCGCCAGGAAATAGTGCAGACGGAACCGCCCTCCCAGCTCGGGACAATAACGCGAGGCTTGCGACTCGGCGATACCTTGGCGACTCTTGGGCGTCGGGTGAAAAGGGTGGCCGGTGAACAGCGATTGCTCGGCAGCAAGGAAGTCTGTCGCCGGATCGGCCAGCTCCCCGCGCAGCCGACTCCCGACATATTGCGCCGTGCAGCGACAGCTCTCGATAAGTCGCAGCAGCAGTTCGTCCGTGGAGGTCGGCTCGCGCTCGGCGAGCGCCAGCTCCTTGAAGAGGAGCGCGCCTACGGTCAGATAGTCTCCCGGGATCGGCTCTTGTCCCTGATGAGCTCGATAATGGACATGGCTATAACGATGATGACCTGTCCGGGAGCGATACTCGACGCCCAGCAGCAGCTGGATACCCTGATGACGCAGCTCGCACAGACAGAGAGCAGCCCGCCCGGGGCGGAGCTCCGCCGGCGCGGAGACCGACTTGATCCACTCGCCGGCGCCGGTTTCGCGCAGATAACAGTTCAACAAGGCTTGAAGCGCTGCCTGTTCGGCGATGGCTTCCGCAGTTAACATCATATCCCTCCGCATTTCCATGTTATGGGTTGTCTTCCACCCCCAATATACGAGTAAGCAACGGACCATACAATGCACCGCATTGACCGCTTCCGATGGACGCCATTGATTTGGGTCAATGCCGCCTGAGAGCTGATGTGGACGCGCGCCCAGGCGGGACAAGGGAAGAAGGGATTGCTTTTGGAGTGGAAATACGAATATAATAATGATAATCATTCTCATAATTTATTTTTATTTATTCGCAAAGGATGTGCACCACATGAGTTGCGCGCTCCAACGAGCTGCTTACGCTATGACCGATATCAAGCAGCACCGCTGCGCCCGTTATGAGGCGATGCGTCCCTTCCGAACGACCGGCTACGCCCTGCTCCTGCTGCATGAAGGCAGCGCCAAGCTGTCGATCCATCACCGACGCCATGCGCTGCGGCCAGGCAGATGCTGTCTGCTCGCTCCCGGTACATGGGTCAAATGCGAGGCCGGGCGCGGCGGAGCCTTGCTCTATCTGCTCCAATACGAATCGCTCTGCCCGGCCCTTGCCGCAGCTGCCGCCGAGGGGAGCGCATTCGAAGACGACGCGCTGCTGCTCGCGCACTCGCCGGCGATGCTCACCTTGCTTGCGCAGATGCAGCAGCTCGCCGAGCGCGACGATGACGCCTCCTACTTTCGCCGTCAGGCGCTCTTCTACGAGCTGCTCCACCTGATCAGCCTGGCGCAAGCTGCCGAGGACAAGCCTGCCCATGATGCGATTCAGATGACGGTCGACTACATAGACAGCCATTATATGGAGGAGCTGCAGGTAGGACAGCTTCCGGAGATGGCCAATCTGACGCCAAGCGCTTTTTGCCGGGCCTTCAAAAAATCGGTCGGCGTCTCGCCCGGCGCCTATCTGACGCAGATCCGCATCCGCAAGGCCAAGGAGCTGCTGCGCGTGGCCGGGCGCTCCACGCTCAAGGAGATCGCCCAAAGCGTCGGCTATGGCGACGAGTTGTACTTCAGCCGCGTCTTCAAAAAATCCGAGGGCGTCTCGCCCACAGCCTATGCCGCCTCCCGACCGACCCGGGTCGCCGTCGTCAGCCATCTGTTCCTGCAGGATCATCTGCTGGCGCTTGGCATCCAGCCGGTGGCCGCCCCCGCCTTCCCCAGCGTCTATACCAACTCCAGCGGATTCCCGCGTTATTTGCAGCGTCAGCTGCAAGGGACATGTCCGCTGAACGCCGAAACGTTGATCGATCTGAGCGAGGTGCAGCAGCACCAGCCGGACATGATCATCAAGATGGCGTTCCAGGGCAATCCCAGCGACAGCAGCTGGCAACGCGCCGAGAACGCGATCTGCCTCGAGGGCTTCCCCGAGTGGCATCACTACGTAGAGGCGCTCGGCTCGCTGCTGGACAAGCAATCCGAAGCGGAGCGAGTCATCCGCCGCGTCGAAAAAATCGAGGGCGACTACCGTTGCAAGCTACAGGCTCTAACCGATGCGGCCGGCGAGCTGTTGATTGTGCGAGCGCTGCCCGGCGACTTCCGTATCTACGGCGACCATGGTCACGCGCTGAGCGGACTCGTCTACCGCGTCTTTGGCTTCGAAGCCCACCCCAGCGCCTCGCATGCCTTTTACAAGCGCGTGCCGTGGCAGACGTTGTTCGAGCTGGACCCTGCCAGCATCCTGTTCATCTGGAGCGATCCCGCCGAGCTTGCCCGCCTGCAGGCGCACCCGGCATGGCGCGAGCTGCAGGCGGTCCGCTCCGGCAGCGTCTTCTGTCCCGACACGCGCGAGTGGGACCCGTGGGGCCCGTCCGGGCGGGAGTATACGATCTATGATGGCGCCCGTTACTTCCAGCAGGCGGCGCAGCAGCGTCTGGTGCTGTGATCTTCTGTTCGAAATGAAAAAAACCGTCCGTTAGCTGCAAGGCAAGCTGCCTTGTTCACTAACGGACGGTTCTTCGCTGTTGAGCTGACAGTTCAACGGTCAAGCAGCGTAATACGCTCGCTCGCGGGGACGCGCGGCGCAGCATGCGGGATACCGGCCGGGTAGCCGACATGGAGATTGCCGACCGCCCGCTCGCCTGGCTGGATGCCGATGGCGGTGCGGAATACCTCCTCGTGCAGCCAAGGATACGTCTCCCACACCATACCGATCCCTTGCTCCCATGCCAACAGGCTGAGATTATGGATGATGATTGACGTCGACGCATAATCCTCCTCACGCACCTGCATATAAGGGTTCTCCTTCATAACGACCGTTATAATCATCGGATTGCTCATAATTTTCTTGTAGTACTTTTCGCCGGTCGCCTGCTTCTTCTGCGGGTCCCATTCCCAGCGCTCGTTCATCGTCCGGCACGCCTCGGCTGTTGCCTTACGCCCGTCACCGCTGCTAATAATAAACCGCCACGGCTGCGTCATGCGATGATTGGGCGCCCATACGGCTGTATCCAGCAGCTCCATCATCAGCTCCACCGACACTTCGCGGTCCTGGAAACGGTGCACGCTGCGGCGCTCCCGAATCAATTGCTTTAATTCCATACGATGCAACCTCCATCCTCGATCATCCCTTTACACTATAGCCGATGCATCATCGACTGAACATGGACGGGATTGACCGATTGGATGGATAATTTGCCGCACGGGCTGCGCCAATCGAGGTTGCACAGTCCTTAATCCAGCGTGAAATTGCCCGATCCGGTGCGCACCTCGAGCAGCACGTCGCCATTGCCGAAGGAACCGCGGATCTTTTTGCGATCGTCGCCGTCCTGGACGAAGCCGTCCCAGCCGATCCGGCCTCTTCCTGAGCCCCCGTCATAACGAACCTCCAGCGATTGCGGGGCGTCTGCAAGCATGACGTCGATATTGCCGCTGCCCGAATCGAGATCCGTATCCTGACGCAGCTCATCGACTTGCATCTCGATGTTGCCGCTGCCCGTCCGACCTTTCACCTGAGCAGTGCCGTCCTGCAGCTCGATATCGCCGCTGCTCGCATCAAGCGACAGCTCGCTCAGTTCATAGTCGACTACACTGATGTTGCCGCTGCCGTTGCTCAGCGTAGCCTTGCCGCCGAAGAGCGAGGTGAGCTCGATATCGCCGCTGCCGCTCTTCACGACCAGCGTATCCGTCCGGATGTCCCGGCCCTGCACCTCGCCGGAGCCGACGCCGAATTCCCCGGTCTGCGCTACGATCTGATCAAGCACTATATCGCCGCTGCCGGTGCTCAGCCGCACGAGATCAGCCGCCACATCCGTTGCCGTCAGCTCGCCGCTCCCTGTGGATACAGCCAGCTCTCGCCATAGCTGCCGCGGCACTTCGACTGTCAGCATCAGATTGTCGGCAAACATGCCGATGCCCCAGCCGCCCTGCTGCTTCGCATTCACCTCGATCGCTCCGCCCCGCTGCTGCACCGTAACATCCGGCTCGCCGCGATTGATGTACAGTCCGCGCTGACGGCCCTGCAGATGGACTCGCAGCTCGCTGCCATCCACAGCGATCAGCTCGACATCCGCCGACCCGACCTCGATACGCAGCTTATCCGCCTCCGAGGCGTCCTGACTTTTGCTAATATCGACCGCTGTAGATTTGCCCAGCTTTAGCCCATCCAGCGGATTATCGCCGCGCCACACGGCGACCAAGGCGATTACGCCTATTATAACGAGTGCCAACCCAAACCATTTTTTCATCCTGAATCCTCCCTGACCTTGCCCCGATGCCGGCGACCGGCTGCGAGTCTGTCGCATGTGTTGCTGTTATTATACCAGCGCATGTCGCAGCTACACTACCACCCTTCGGATGAACAGAGCCCCGACTTAGGTCCAGGTCGAGCCTCCCTCCGGCATGCCAAAATCGGCCATCGCCGCAGCAATGGCCGATCCCGCTACTCTCCGTCCCCGGTAAGGGGAGGCTTCCTGCTCAGAAATCTGCGCGACGAATCGCGCTAGTATTTGCGATTGGCTACCTCGCGCTCGGCCGTTACTTCCGTATAGATGCGCTCGGGGGTGATGATCCGCTTGGGAAGCGTCCGGCCTTCCATCAGCTCCATCACCGCCTGCATCACATTCGGGCCAAGCATCGGATTGCATTCCACGACCGCGTTAATCTTGCCCGCCACCATCATCTCGAAAGCCTGCCGTGTACCGTCCACGGACAGGATGATGATGTCCTTGCCCGGCTCCAGACCGAACGCTTCGACCGCTTCGATCGCTCCGAGCGCCATATCGTCATTGTGAGCGTACAGCACGTCGATGTCGTTACCGTACGTCTGCAGGAACGTGGCCATCACCTCGTTGCCGCGCTCTTGCGTAAAGTCGGCCGCTTCGCTGGCGAGGATCGTCAGCGAGGCGCGCTCGTGGATCACCTCCCGGAAGCCCGCTCCCCGGTCGATCGAGGGAGAAGCGCCCTCCGTCCCACGCAGCTCTACGATGCCGACCTGCCCGGAGCGCGTGCGCATCTTGTCCAGCAAGTAGCGCCCCGCCATCCGCCCTTCCTCGTAGAAGTCGGACCCGATAAACGTAACATACAGCGACTGGTCGGACAGCTCCATCTTGCGGTCGATGATCAGCAGCGGGATGCCTGCCGCCTGCACTTCCTTCAGCACGGGCTCCCAGCCCGTCTCGACGACAGGCGCGATCGCGATCACGTCGACGCCCTGCTCGACGAAGGAACGCACCGCCTCGAATTGCCGCGTCTGCGATTGCTCCGCGTTGTCGAACAGCACCTCGATGCCCGCTTCCTCCGCCGCTTCCAGGATCGATTGCGTATTGGCGAGCCGCCAGTCGCTCTCCGAGCCCAACTGCGAGAAGCCAAGCCTGAACTTCCGCCGCACCAGCTCCGTGGCCCCCTCTTCGATCGCGTCAATCGAAGGAAACGCTTTCTTTTCTTCCAAAACGACGGGCTGCTCGCTGCTGTCCTGCAACTCGCAACCGGTCATCACGGCAACCAGACCTAACAGCAACACCACTGCCAAGCCCGCGAATCTCTGCCGAAATTTCCACACAATCCTCATGTCTCCCCCTTTCCAAACACGATAATTTGGATGAAATGGAAAATTCGACATTCCCTTTGATTATCCTTCTTCTGTCAAACCCGATGTTTGTGAAGCAAGCGGCGGCTGCTGAACAGCCGCTGCAGTAAAATAAACAGGAACAGCAGCATGCCGATCACGATGCGCGTCCACCAGGAGCTAAGCGTCCCCTCGAAGCTGATAATCGTCTGGATGACTCCCTGGATCATTACGCCGAACAGCGTACCGGCCACATAACCGAAGCCGCCGGTCAGCAGCGTGCCTCCGATGACGACGGCCGCGATCGCGTCCAGCTCCATCCCCAGGGCATGCAGCCCGTAGCCGGAGAGCATATAGAACGTGAATACGACGCCGGCGAGCGCCGAGCAGAAGCCGCTGAATAAGTAGACGCCGATCTTCGTGCGCGCCACGGGCAAGCCCATCAGCACGGCGGACTGCTCGTTGCCGCCTAGCGCGTACGTATTCCTCCCGAAGCGTGTGAAGTGAGCCGCATAGAACGCCCCTGCGAACAGCAGCAGCGCGATTAGCACACTGATCGAGACGAAGTTGCCGCCCGGCAGATAGACCTTCGTCTGCGCCATGCTCGTATAGAACGCGTTGTTGATCGTAATCGTACTCGTGTCAATCACATAACATAGCCCTCTGGCCAGGAACATGCCCGCGAGCGTGACGATGAAGGGCTGAATCTTGAAATAGTGGATGATCGCCCCCATCCCTGCTCCAAACAAGGAGCCAAGCAGCAGCACGAGCGGGATGACAATCGCCGGCGACCAGCCGTCCTGCACCAGCGTCGCCGAGATCATCGTCGTCAGCGCGATGACCGACCCAACGGAGAGATCGATGCCGCCGGAGATGATAACGAAGGTCATCCCGATCGCAACGATGAGCAGGAAGGCGTTGTCGATCAGCAGATTGAGCAGCACTTGCGCCGAGAAAAAATCGGTATACTGGAACGAGCCTGCGATGAACATCAACGCGAACAAGGCAATCGTCACGAGGATCGGCAGGTGCTGGCGCTTAAGCATGGTGCTTCACTTCCTTTTCAGCCGGATAGCGGCGGGTTTTGAAGCGGTAGACCAGCGACTTCCGGAACGACTCCGACTGGACCAGGCAGACGAGCAGCACGACGAACGCTTTGACGACGAGCGTAATCTCCGGCGGCACGCCGGTTAGATAGATCGTCGTCGTCAGCGTCTGGATGATGAGCGCGCCGATGACGGTGCCCCCCAGGTAGAAGCGGCCGCCATTCAGCGAGGTGCCGCCGATGACGACGGCAAGGATCGCATCCAGCTCATACCACAGTCCCGCATTATTGCCGTCGGCGCTCGACACATTGCCGCTCAGGATCAAGCCCGCGATGCCCGCGCACAGCCCGCAGAACAGATAGACCGCGATCGTAACAGCGCTGGATCGGATACCCGACAGCCGGCTCGCCACCGGCTTGTTGCCGACCGACTCGATGAACAGGCCGATCGCCGTCTTGCGCGTCAGCAGCATGGCGACGGCGAACACGACGAACACGATGAAGATCGAGAACGGCAGCGTGAACAGTCCGCCTGCGCCGATATACTTGTACTTGTCGCTGGAGATCGTGATGATCTGACCGCCCGTGATAAGCTGGGCCACGCCGCGCCCGGCAACCATCAGGATCAGCGTGGCGATGATCGGCTGGATGCCCGCCCCCGCGACGAGGAAGCCGTTCCACAGCCCTAGCGCCACCGCCAGCGCAAGCGACAGACCGACCGCCATGAGCACCAGACCGAGCGCGCTTTGATCCTCGCCCCGGCTGATCGTCAGACAGGCCATCGCCCCGGTGATCGCTACGATCGAGCCCACCGACAAGTCGATGCCCTTGGTTGCGATGACGAGCGTCATGCCGATCGAGACGAGCATGAGCGGCGCGCCGAAGTTCAGGATGTCGATCAGGCTGCCGTACAGATTGCCGTCCCGGACCTTGATCGCAAAAAACGAAGGATCGTACAGCAGGTTGAACAGCAGCAGCAGCGCCAGCACGACAAGCGGCCAGAACAAATGATGCTTCATCCTTCTCCCCCTCCTGCGATCGCTTGCATGACTCGGCCCTCGCTCATCTCGTCGCGTGTCATCTCGCTTACTTTTTTGCGATCGCGCATGACGGCGATGCGGTCGCTGACGCGCAGCACTTCCTCCAGCTCCGAGGAGATGAACAGGACGGACATGCCCTTCTGCGACAACGACATGACCAGCCTCTGAATCTCCGCCTTGGCGCCGATATCGATGCCGCGCGTCGGCTCGTCGAGGATGAGCAGCTTCGGATCGGTGAGCAGCCACCTGGCCAACAGCACCTTCTGCTGATTGCCGCCGCTCAGGTTTTTGATCAGCTGGTCGGGATTGGGCGGGTTAATATTGAGCGCCTCGATAAACTGACGCGCGATCTCCGACTGCCGCTTCCTGGAAATCGTGCGGAACCAGCCCTGCGATGCTTGCAGCGCCAGCACAATGTTCTCGCGAATCGTCAAATCGTCGATGATCCCCTCGCCCTTGCGGTCCTCCGAGCAGAACGCAATGCCCTCGGCGATTGCTTGTCTGGGCGTATGGACATTGCTGTTGCCGCCGACACGCAGCGCTCCATGATCGGAGCGATCCGCTCCGAACAACAGCCGTGCCGCCTCCGTCCTGCCCGAGCCGAGCAAGCCGGCCAGACCGACAATCTCGCCCTGACCGATCGCCAGATCGAAGGGCTCGACCGAGCCTCTTTTGCCAAGTCCCTTGGCTTCAAGCAGCAGGTCTGTGTTCGCCTCCTCCGCTGTAGCAGTCGACTTCGGCAGGCTCTCCAGCTCCTTCAGCTCCTTGCCGATCATTTTGGAGACGAGCTCTATACGGGGCAACGCGTCGGCCGCGTACTCCCCTACAAATTCTCCGCCCCGGAGAATGGTTATTCGATCGGATACTTCATACACCTGATCCAGGAAATGCGTCACGAACAGAATCGCCAGCCCTTCGCTTTTCAGCTTGCGCATAATGCCGAACAGCTGACTCACCTCGCCGCGATCGAGACTTGAGGTCGGTTCGTCAAGGATGAGCACCTTCGCCGAGATATTGAGCGCTCTGGCGATGGCTACCAATTGCTGGATGGCAATCGGATAAGCTTGCAGCGGCAACGTCACATCGACGGTTAAATTCATCCGTTCCTCCAGTAGCCTCGCTGCCGCCCGGTTCAATTCCTTCCACAGGATGCGCCCCAGGCGCCGAGGCTCTCGGCCGATAAAAATGTTCTCCGCCACCGATAAATTCGGACACAGATTGACCTCTTGATACACGGTGCTGACCCCGGCGGCCTGGGCATCCTGCGGGCTCTGGATGATGATGCGCTTCTCCTCCATCTCCACATGTCCCCGGTCAATGGAGTAGACGCCTGTCAGCACCTTGATCAGCGTTGATTTGCCCGCGCCGTTCTCGCCCATCAAGGCATGGACCTCGCCGGAGAATAAGCGCAGTTGTACGCCCGACAGCGCTTTGACGCCGGGAAATTGCTTGTGGATGTCGTGCATATGCAGGATAGGCCGGCGCTCTTCCATAGGACTACTCCTTTCTGATTGGAGCGCGCAGCCGCCGCGGCCGAAGCCGAGCAGCGGCGGCTGCGCGTTACGCTTTCTTTAGCGACGTCCTGGGGCGTGTCTGCACGCCCTAGTATTTGCGGTTAGGCAGCTCGCGCTTGGCATCCTCGGAGGTGAATACGCCCTCTTCGGTGACGATACGCTTCTCCACTTCCTTGCCATCCAGGATGTCATTGACCGCCTGCATCAGCTGCGGACCGAGCAGCGGATTGCACTCGACGATAAAGTTGATCTTGCCTTCGCTGGCTGCGACGAAGCCGTCCTTGACGCCGTCGATCGAGATGATGACGATGTCCTCGCCCGGCTTCAGACCTGCCGCTTCGATGGCCTGGATCGCGCCGAGCGCCATATCGTCGTTATGCGCATAGAGCACATCGATATCCGCATGCGCTTTGAGGAAGGCCTGCATAACCTCCTTGCCCTTGGCGCGCGTGAAGTCGCCGGTCTGGGAGGCGATGACCTTCAGGTTCGGATTATCAGCGATCACTTCGGCGAAGCCGGCCTTGCGGTCATTGGCCGGGGCCGAGCCTGTCGTGCCTTGCAGCTCGACGATGTTGATGTCCTCGGCAGCGTCCTTGTATTGCTCTAGCAGCCAATTGCCGGCGCGGCGTCCCTCTTCGACGAAGTCGGAGCCGATGAAGGTCTCATAGAGCGACGTATCTGCGGAGTCGACGGCGCGGTCAGTCAGGATGACCGGGATGCCGGCGTCCTTCACTTCCTTGAGCACGGTATCCCAGCCCGACTCGACAACCGGCGAGAAGGCGATAACATCGACTTTTTGCTGGATGAATGTACGGATCGCTTTGATTTGATTCTCTTGCTTCTGCTGCGCGTCCGAGAATTTCAGATCGAAGCCCGCTTCCTTGGCCGACTCCTGAATCGACAGCGTGTTGGCTGTCCGCCAGCCGCTCTCTGCTCCTACCTGAGAGAAGCCGAGCGTAATCTGCTTCCCCTCCTGCTTTGTCGGCGTCGTCGACGCTGGCTTGTTGTCCGGCGCGGCCGGGTTGTTGGTCGTGCCTCCATTGCCTCCGCAAGCTGACGTGATGAGCAGCATGGCCAGCGCGACGAGGGTCAGCCCTTTCTTTTGCTTGGATTTCATCGTGTTCATTCCTCCCCTGTAATAACCAACAACGATTGGTTTGAGACGATTATAGACCGCTTTCAGCGGCTCCTTATACGGAGTTTCATACGCATTCCTTATAAATTTTTTCGCTCTTGCAAGCCTTGCTGCCGATTGGTTTGCTTTTTTGCGCATTCCTTGTGTTATTTTTGGAATGTCCGATTGCCCGTATCCTTTCGAGTCCATTTTTGATATAGTTGTGATACATATTGTATATTTTTTTAGATCCTTTTTGTATCATCCAAAGCGAGAGAAAGGTCATTCGCCTATGAAGCTTATCGACTGGATTGCCTCGAGCTTGCGGGCCAAGCTGCTCACGATGTTTATCGTCCTCACCTGCGTACCGCTTATCGTCGTCGGGCTCGTCTCCTATCAGAAGTCGTTCGACACCGTGTTCCGCAACAGCAAAGCCGCTTCGCTTATTGTAGGCGAGCAATTGGCGCGCGACATCGACCTGCTCTTCGAGGATACAGGCAAGCTGCTGGAGCTGGGCAACGATCCTCGCGTCCTGCATTTCCTGTTCTCGCAGAGCGATACGTATGCCGATGCCAAGGACATCCTGAAGATGATGGATTCCTACTCGGATACGTACAGCGACGAAAGCGTTCTCAATATCTCCATCATCAATCTGTACGGCAGAGGCATCAGCGACAGGCGCGGTGTCTTCCAGCTCGATCGCAACCCGCTGCGCAACCCGCGCTTTGCTTATCTGACCCAGCGGCCCGATGATATCCTCAATATCCCGCCGTCCCAATCCTCGCCGCTTGATCGGCTGGACGGATCTCAATATGACCATGCGAGCGTCATCACGATCATGACCGCAGTCAAGCAACGCATCACGCACGAGGTGATCGGCTTCATCGTTATCGACATTGACGATGCAGCCGTCGGCCGGGCGATCAACGGCCGGGCGATCGGCGAGACCGGCCTCTTCTATGTCGCCGATGCCGATGGCTCGCCGATCTTCTCGCCGACCTCTGGACCGAGCGGACTGCTGCCTGACGCCCGCAGCGTCATCGCCCACAAGGATCGCCACATGATCGACTCGTCTCGTGGCAAGCCCAAGTTCATCTTCGCCGTCGAATCGCCAAGGACAGGCTGGAACATCGTTGGCTATGTGCCGCTGCAGGAGATTGTGAAGGAAGCGAACGCGATCCGGCAAATGATTATTGTCAGCGTCATTTTGTGCATTGTCTTTACGATTACGCTGCACTTTTTTATCTCCTCCCGACTGATCAAGCCCGTGCAGTTGCTCAAAAACAAGATGCAGCTCGCCGCCTCAGACTATCTGGAGGCCAAGGTGGTCGTGACGGGCAAGGACGAGATTGCTAACCTGAGCAGCAACTTCAACGTCATGCTGGAAAAAATCAAAGGCCTGCTCGATCAAAGCATCAAGGAGCATGAAGAGATGAAAAAGGCGGAGCTGCGAACGCTGCAGGCGCAAATCAATCCGCATTTCCTGTACAATACGCTGGATTCGATCGTCTGGATGGCCGAGGCTGGCCGCAACAGACAGGTGATCCTGCTCGTCGAATCGCTGTCGAAGCTGTTCCGCATCTCGCTCAGCAAGGGCCGCGACTGGATCAGCGTAGAAAAAGAGCTCGAGCATGTCCATAGCTATCTGGTCATCCAGCAGATGCGCTATCGCGATATCCTCGACTACGAGATCGAGGTGGACCCCTCGCTGCGGCGCTACGATATCCTCAAGATGACGCTCCAGCCGATCGTCGAGAATGCGATCTATCACGGCATCAAAAACAAGCGCGGCAAAGGACTCGTCCGCATCGTCGGCTGCAAGACGCCCGAGAATGAACTGCTGCTCATCGTAGAGGACAACGGAGCCGGGATGTCGAGGGAGATGCTGGAGACGCTGCGACGCAATCTGAAGCGCCAGCAGCCTCCCGAGGAGACAGGCAAGGAGGTATCGGGCGGGTTCGGTCTGCATAACGTAGAACGCCGGATCCGTCTGTATTATGGGGAGCGATGCGGCGTCACGGTCGAAAGCGATGCCGGTGTCGGCACAAAGGTCATCATCCGAATACCGCTCAGAGAGGAGCAAGCCTTATGAAAAGTGTGATGCTCGTCGATGACGAGATCCTCGTCCGCGATACGATCAAGGAGTGCATCCCGTGGGAGCAGGAAGGCTTCCGGTTTATCGGCGACGCGCCGGACGGCGAGATCGCCTTGCAGCTGATGGAGCAGACGGAGCCCGATATCCTGATCACCGACATCATGATGCCCTTCATGGACGGACTCGAGCTGAGCGGCATCGTCCGCAAGCGGATGCCCCGCGTGAAGATCGTCATCCTCTCCGGGCACGGCGAGTTCGAATACGCCAGATCGGCTCTCCGCCTCGGCGTCGAGGAGTACTGCCTGAAGCCGATCAGCGCGGCCAGTCTGCTCAGCCTGCTGCACGGCGTCAGCCGGACCATCGACGAGGAGCGGCTCGAGCAGGAACGCGCCCGCAAACAGCTGCTCGATGAGACGGAGAAAAAAAACATGACCCAGGATAAGCTGCTCGGCGACCTGTGTTGCGGATTCCTGACGACGTCCGAAGCGATCCACTGGAGCTCGGAGATCTCGCTGGCGCTGATCGCCCCTTATTACGCGGTCGTCATCTCGGATGCGCGGGACGATGCCAGCGAAGCGGCGGGCGCCTCTGCAGGCGGAGGCTTGCCGAGCCAGGTCGGCAAGATGTCTCCCTCTCTGCCGCATGACGCGCAGGACGGTCTGCTCGCTTACAAGCGAAGTCGCACAGAGACGGTCTGGATCGTCAAGGGCGAGTCATGCGAGGAGTTGGAGGAAAGGCTGCTCCCCTTCCGCCAGCTGCGGGAGCAGTCCGGCGCCGCCGGGAGCTTGGCGATCGGGATCGGCAGCGTCCATGACCGACTGCAAGGCATCCACCTCTCCTACCTCGATGCCGAGGAGGATATGCATTGGCAACGGTTGTCCAAGCAGAACCGACGTGAGATGACGCTCTCCGCGCAAATACCGCTCGAGCCTGCCGCTCTGCTCGATCGATCCAAGTTTCTGGATTTCCTGAAGCTGGGCACGCCTGCCGAAGCCGTCGCTTTCGTCGATTCTTTCGTAGCCGCCATGGACCGACAGGATTGGGAGACTTCCCCGCTGGGCTACTACCTGCTCAATGATCTGACGATCGAGGTGTTGCAAGTGTCGAAGCAAACGTTCCGCATCTCGGATCAGGAGGCGTTGGCCCGCTTTCAGAGCGAGCTGCGAGAGGTCCGCACAACGCAGGACGCAGCCGACTACCTGGTGCGCATGGCCGAGCAGTATTGGAGCTGGCGGGCTGAAGGGACGGATAAATACGCCGAATTGATCGTCAAGGTGAAGCGCTACATCGAGGAAAATTACGATAAAGAGCATATGTCCCTACAAAGCGCCTCTGACGATGTACGACTCAGCCCAAGCCATCTGAGCAAGGTGTTCAGTCAGGAAACCGGTCAGACCTTTATCGAATACCTGACTCGCACGCGGATTCAGAAGGCAATGGATCTGCTGCTGACGACGCCCGCCAAGTCCTATGAAGTCGCCTTCCAGGTCGGGTACAACGATGCCCACTACTTCTCGAACCTGTTCAAACGCTTCACAGGCATGACGACCAAGCAATTCCGCAAAAACGGCGGACTGTCGCTTCACGCGAAAGGAGAGGAGTATGGAGCGGTCTTCAAGCACGGCTAAACGGCTGCCCGCCATACTCGCGCTGCTGATGCTGGTCTGCGCCGCAGGATGCCTTCCCACCCCACCGGAGGAAGGATATCCTGCCATCTCCTATACGGAATCAAAGGATAAGCAACCGGCTCATCTGACGCTGGGGATACTGTACCCGATGGCTCATCCGTTCTACGAGATGATTACCCAGATGGCTGAGAAAGCCGCCGTCCCTCTCGGCATCGACCTGATCGTCAAAGCGCCCGACGAAGTCAATCTGGAGCAGCAGATCCGCATCCTCGAGCAGATGATCAAGCAGCGCGTCGATGGCATCGCGATCAGTCCGGTCGATGGAGACGCGCTTACGCCCGTTATCGACCGGGCGGTCGAGGCCGGTATCCCCGTCGTCTGCTTCGAGATGGACGCCCCGGGCAGCAAGCGTCTCTCCTATATCGGCGCTAACCACTACGAGGGCGGCAAGCTCGTAGGCGAGGTTCTCGACCAGTTGCTTAAGGGCAAAGGAATGGTGCTCGTCGAGAGCGGGTTCCCGCATCTGCCGGCTCATAAGCTCCGGCTAGCGGGCATGCTGGAGCATATCCAGACCCGTACGGACATTCAGATCCTGGATATCCGCCACAACAGCGGCAGCGAGGACCAGGCATTGGTCGACATGGAGGTGATGATCGACGCGCACCCGCATTTTGACGCCTTCGTATCGCTCGATCTATGGTCCGCCTCCTCGTCCATCCTTGTCTGGAAGGCCAAAGGACTGAGTCGGGACATCATCGCCTTCGGCATGCAGAGCGATATTAAGGAAGCGATCCATAACGGCCAGATCACGTCAGTCATCTCGCAGAATGAGCAGGATTGGGCGGTCGAGATCATCGCCAGCCTCATGAGCGCCTCGCAGAACAACGCGGTGCCCGATCACATCGATACCGGCTCCCGAGTGCTGACGCGAGATACGGTCGATACTTTCCCCGATGTCGCGAAGCTCCGGGGACAGGCAAGCCATTAAGCCCGCGCAGCGCGGCCATCCTAAAAAACACCCCCTGGTTCCAATACGGGAACCAGGGGGTGTTTGGTTATTGTATGAAAATCTTGGCTGCCACACGCGACAAATCTTCGATATCGACCTTGCCGTCGCCATTCAGATCTGCTACCTTGGCCGTATCCCAATCGGCGCTAGCCGTATCCTTGCCGTAGTGGTATGCGACCATCGCCAGATCGCCGACGCTGATTTTGCCATCGCCGTTCAGATCCTCCGATGCTTGCTTCACGACCGCTGCCTTGAATACCTCGATCGCTTCCTTCAGCGCATCGACCGCTCCGTTCACTTGCGTCTGTGTCGCGCCCGCGTTGTCTTTGACCGCTGTGGCCGCTGCGATCGCTTGCGTCAGCGCATCCACTGCCGCTTGCGGGTATTGTCCTGGCTTCGTGCCCACGACTGCTGCGTCTGCCAGTCCTTGTGCGCTCGCGATCGTTTCCGTCAAGGCCGTCTTGTCGACGACGATATCCGGGCTGCCGACGGCGATCGTCTTGCTGCTGCCGCTCGCCTGAACGGTTGTGCCTTCAGGCGCCGTTCCCAGCTCGGCATGGGTGACTGCGATCGCGCCGCTCGTGTTCGATACGCCCGCCTTCACGCGGAACGTCACGTTCAGCAGCGCTTGCTCGACCGATGCTCCGCCGATGCTCGCCGTGATTAGCCGCACTTCGCCGGTTGTTTCATTGTTCTCCGCCACGAGGCGGACATTGTCCGCCGCGCCTGCGGCGCTTACGTATTCGAACACGTCGCTGTTATAGCTCAGCGTCACATCCTGCGCATAGACTTCTTGCGGTACATGCTGCAAGCCTACTCCCACCTGGAACGTGCTGCCCGGCTTCACGCTGCCGTCCGCCGTCAACACCGTCGTTGGCGCTTGCGGCTCGGCTGGCGGCCAGATCGGGTTGGCAGTCGAGGTGCTCGTCGTCAGGTAGATGCGGTCGATGATGAGCCCGTCTTCCCTTCCCCAGAAGTTCAGTTCATGCACGCCTGCGGCAATGTTCAGCGTCGTGCCTCCTGTGACGACCGTGCCGCCATTGCTCAGATTGGCCCAGTTGAACTGACTGTTGCTCACGCCTTGAATACCGTTGACCGTGAAGCGATACTCATTGTTCAGACCGACGTGGACAGAGTCGGAGTTGTAATCGACGCTCTTGGCCAGTATCCATAACTGATAGGTGCCTGCCGTCTCAAAATTGATCTTGTAGCTCAGTCTGGAGCCCGTTGCGAGCGTTGCCGCATCCGTGCCGGTCATGTTAAAGCCGGTATCCGGCCCGAACATCATCGCTTTCGTAGACTGTCCGTCCACAAGCGTCCAGCTATGCCCATCAATCACGCCCGTCACATAGGCATTCTCCGTATTGTCTGCCGCCGTCTCCGCTTCGATCGCTACGAAAGCCGGCTTGTCGACGGTGACGCGAATCGTCGCCGTAGCCGCTTCGCCCAACTCGCCCCGATAGCTGACTGTCACTTCGGTCGAGCCGCTTCCTTTGGCCGTGATCGTCCCGTTCGACACCTCGGCGACGCCAGGGCTCGGATTGCTGTAGGTAGCAAGGCGGGTAACATCCGCCAGCCTGCCGTCCATATATTCAGCCGTTACCTTAAACGTCGCAGAGCGCCCCGCTTCGAGCGCGACCGCTGCGTTGTCGACCGTGATCTGCTTCACCGTCAGCTCGCTGTTCAGATCCTTGACGAGCAGATGGATCGTGTCGCTCTTGCCGCCATAGCTGATGTTGACGCTCGTCGAGCCGTACCCGACGCCGGTGACGACGCCTCCCTCGACGCTGACGATGCCGCTCTGACCTGGCGTTGCCACGACAGCGCTCGTCACTACTTCGCTCGTGCCGTCGGTGTAGATCGCTTTCACCTGCAGCGCTGCCTTGTTCGTTCCGCTGACGATGTCGAGCTTATGCTTGTCGATCGACGCGTTGATCGCCGCCAGCTCGCGCGTCTCGCTGCGCTCTTCGAACTGCCAGTAGTCGACCTTGAACAGATCGCCGCCAGTTGCGCCGCGGTATACCATATAGAGGTCATGGACGCCTGTGGCGCCGGTGATCGCGGTCGTCTTCCTCTGCCAGTTGTTGACTCCCCCGGTATGGGAGACAGACAGCGTGCCGATCAGCGGACCGGTCGCGCTATCCAGTCGCAGCTCGATCGTCCCGCCGTTTCCGTCGCTTGCCACATTGGCGGTGAACGTACCTGCGCCTTGCTGGCCAAAATCAACCTTGGATAATGCCGTCCAGTCGCCGTCCTGGATTTTGCTGACGGCCAGATTGAGTCCGCTGACCAGGGCACCCGGCTCTGTCGTCGCTTCGGTGGAGATGCCGCCGTTCCAGGCAAACGCTTCCGCTTCTACGCGCGCGTAGGGATTAAAGTTATTGAGTTGTGTCGGGCCCTTGTAATCGCCGGTGATGTCCTGAATGACGCCGTTTGCGTCAAATGTTAATTTGTTGATGTGCGCATTGCGGTAGCCGTGGGCTTGCCCGCCCATCTCCGGCATCGTGTCGCTCTCCGCCATCGCTTTGGCGAGCGTCTGGGCATGGTAGACGATATACGACTCGCCCTTGAAGTCGAAGATAGCATGATGGTTGTTGCCGCCGACGCCGAAAAACACCGACGGGTTAGGCAGAATCGTCTTCACGTAAGTGAACGGACCAAGCGGGTTGTCGCTGACCATATAAGCGATCGTTCCCGCCGGATGGTCTGGACGGTTGCCGCTGGAGAAGTTTGTGCAATAGGAATAATAGTATTTGCCGTTGTATTTGTTGATGCCCGAATCCTCGAACAGCCACGGCGGGTTGATCGGCTTCGCCACGCCGCCACTGGCCGCCAGATCAAGGCTGATCATATCGTCGCCCAGTTTAGCTACGCGAGCCGTACCCGGGTCGGATTCCTTGCCCGCAGGCACGCCGCCGCCGAAGTAGATATAGGCGCTGCCATCGTCATCCACCAGTACGGCAGGGTCGAACAGCCACGTGACGTCAGCGACGCCTGGCGTGCCGCTGCGGCTGATGAGCGCTTTGCCCAGCGGATCAACGAACGGTCCGATTGGACTGTCAGCGGTCAGGACGCCGATGCCGTTGGCGCTGTCCGCGAAGTAGAGGAAAAATTTGTCCTGGCCGTTAATTTTCTTGTGCGCCGCCGCCGGCGCCCAGGAATTGCTGGCCCATTTGGCCGCTCCCTGCGCTCCGGCGACAGGAATCTCGCCATGATCGGTCCAGTTCACCAGATCGTCCGAGGAGACGACCGTAATCTTGTTGATTCGGCCGTATGTGTTGTCGCGGACTGTGCCGTCCGCATTATACTCCAGAATGTCGTTGGTCATATAGATATAGATGCGTCCATCATACTCCAGCGCATAGGGGTCTGCTCCGAACTTGTGCGAGAACAGCGGATTGCCGTTGCCCGGCGTCTTCCCTATAGCCGGCGCTAGCGGCGCTTCCGCCGCCTGTGCCTGCGGCGCGACAGGTATCGCCAGCAAGGCGAGTGCCGCCACCATTACTATTGCTAGCCGTTTCATCCATCTTCTCATGAGATTCGTTTCCACCTTTCATGAATGATTCCTTAGAGCATGCCGCAGTTTTTTCTTGCCAGCCAACACCTCCTCTCAGGATGTCTGCCGGCTCGCCTTGCTCCGGCTGCTCAGCCGGAGCAAGGCTTGCTATACCGTGTATCAGGTTCGTCTCGGGCGGTTAACGGCCCAGCCTGGAAGCCACGTATACCAGATCCTCGATATCGATCTTGCCATCGAAGTTCATGTCGGCTGCCTTGGCCGCAGCCCAATCGGCGCTGTTCGCATCCTTGCCGTAGTGGTACGCGACCATCGCCAGATCGCCGACGTTGACCTTGCCGTCGTTGTTCAGATCGGCCGATGCTTGCTTCACGACCGCTGCCTTGAATGTCTCGACCGCTGTATGCAGCGCATCGACGGCTTCGTTCACCTGTGGCTGCGTCGCACCCGCATTCTCCTTGACGGCTGTTGCCGCTGCGATCGCTTCCGTCAGCGCATCCACTGCCGCTTGCGGGTATTGTCCTGGTTGCGTGCCGATGACCGCGCCGTCAGCCAGTGCTTGCGCGCTAGCGATCGCTTCCGTGAGCGCCGTCTTGTCGATGACGACGTCCGGACTGCCGACTGCGATCGTCTTGCTGCTGCCGATCGCCAGAACGGTTGTGCCTTCAGGCGCCGTTCCCAGCTCGGCATGGGTGACTGCGATCGCGCCGCTTGTGTTCGACACGCCAGCCTTCACGCGGAACGTCACGTTCAGCAGCGCTTGCTCGACCGATGCTCCGCCGATGCTCGCCGTGATTAGCCGCACCTGGCCAGCCGTTTCTTTGTCTTCCCCAACGACGCGGACATTGTCCGTCGCGCCTGCAGCGCTCACATACTCGAACACGTCGCTGCTATAGCTCAGCGTCACATCCTGCGCGTACACTTCCTGCGGTACATGTTGCAAGCCCACGCCCACCTGAAACGTGCTGCCCGGCTTCACGCTGTTGTCTGCCGTCAGCACAGTCGTCGGCGCTTGCGGCTCGGCTGGCGGCCATACCGGATCGGTCGTGGAGCCGCTTGTCGTCAGATAGATCCGGTCGATGATCAGTCCATCTTCCCTGCCCCAGAAGTTCAGTTCGTGGGTTCCCGCCGTCAGCGCCAGCGCGCTCCCCCCGGGTACGGTGGTACCGCCGTTGCTGAGGTTGACCCAGCGAAACTGGCTGTTGCTCACGCCCTGAATGCCGTTGACCGTAAAGCGATACTGATTATTCAGGCCGACATGGACGGAGTCCGAGTTGAAGTCCACGCTCTTGGCAAGAATCCATAGGTTGTAATTACCGGATACCGGAACGTTGATGCGGTAGCCCAATTTCGCTCCAGTAGCGAGCGTAGCTGCATCCGTACCGGTCATGGCGAATCCCGTGTCCGGGCCGAACAGCATCGCCTTGGTCATCTGGCCATCGACTAGCGACCACGTATGGCCTTGGATGATACCCGATACGTAAGCGTGCTCCGTGTTCTCCGCCGCTGTCTCCGCTTCGATAGCGATGAACGATGGCGAATCAAAACGAATCGTATAGATCGTCGTCTGCAAGCCTTCGCTGCTGACGGCCACTGTTGCTGCCCCCGGAATCGTCGACGCTTGTGTAATCGATACCGTAGCGCTAGGATCGTTGGCCGTCGCGCTCACTCGCGGCGGCGCTGAGTCAGCAGGGACATCAACCGCATACTCGTATCTGCCCTCGCTGAAGCCAGCGAGCGGCGCTCCGTTCACTTGCAGCGTTTTCAGATTCGTGTTGAAGTTCGAGCCTTCCAACTGCTCACCGATCCGGAAATAATCGAAATCGACGTAACCGCCGGCCGACTTGGTCGCAAAGTTGAACAAGCCGAAACGATACCCCATAAAATGCGGCAACGTATAGGACATTTGCAGCGTGTTGCCGATCGAAGCCCAACGCGCGCCGTCCAAGCTATAGTAAAAGTAACCTTTGTCTGTTCGGTTTTTGAAGTCCAGCTCGGTTCTCAGGTAGACTGTATCCTGATTGAGAGGAACCGCAGCAACCTCCGTCGCCGAGCTCGAATTGCCATTTACCATCACAATCGATTTGGTCGATCCGGTCATCTTGACGCCGACAAAGCCGTAGTTTGCCTGGAACGCGGTGATGCCCGCATAATCTCCGTCTTTCATGTTGCTGACATCGATCTTGACCGTCCCCGTGCTCTCCGGCCCGAACGTGCGCTGCGTCAAGGTGTTTCTCGCATTATGGATGCTTGTGCTCGTACGGCCGGTCGTCAGTCTTAAGTGACCCGGGCGCTCGGTGAGCGACCAATATCGGTTGTCCGGATTATGATTCCATTGCCACACCAGACCGAGATTGGAGCCGTTATGATCGTTCTCCCCGCTGGCTACCACAGTATGATAAGCAGCGACGGGCGCCGCCTGCTTATCGAACTCGTCGGAGGAAACCCACGACTTCGAGAGGTTGGCAGCAATGCCGGTATCGTTTACGTCGCCGAAGACCGGCCAGCCGTCCTCGCTCCATGTCATCGGGATGATGTATGGGATACGGCCGACCGAGCCGAAGTCCTGGAACAGCATGCCGTACCATTTGCCATCCGGGGTATCGACGATGCCGCCCTGCGCCACGCCCGCACCGCTCGTGCTGCTGCCGGAGCGCAGCGCGATTCGGCCCTCATACTGGCCGTCAATCGCATCTGCGCGGTGAATCAGTTGCGTACGAATGCCGCCTGATGGCCACGAGATATGGAAGATATAGTACTTGCCGTTAATCTTGTAGACATGCGACCCTTCCGCGCCCAGCCCGCCGCTGCCGCCGGGAGCGCTCGCATTTTGGATGATAACTTTGTTCATCCCGCCGGTTTTGATCGCTGTTGCGTCCGCCGTAAGCTCGACGATGCGGATCGTGCCGTTGCCGTAGACCATGTAGACCCGACCGTCGTCGTCGAACAGCAACGACATGTCATGATAGACGCCGCCTGCCAGCTCATATTTCTCCCAAGGTCCCTTCTCGATATCGGTCGTTTGGAAGATGAAGGTTTTGCCCACATCATTGGAAGCAAACGCTACGTAGAACTTGCCGTTATGGTGTCTGATGCTGCTCGCCCACGAGCCTTGGCCATACAAGTTTTGCCCGTTAGAGAGCGTCTGCTTGTCGCCCGCTGCGAGGATATCGTACAGATAGTTGACGATCTCCCAATTGACGAGGTCCTTGGACTTCATCACGGGGACGCCTGGATTCATATGCATCGTCGTGCTGGTCATATAGTAGCTGTCGCCCACACGGATGACCGAGACGTCCGGCACATCCGCCCAGATGATCGGGTTCGGGGCAGTGCTTTCGGCGGCTTGTGCGGCCAAGCCGGGGAGCAGGCTCATGAAGAGAGTAAGGATTAAGACGACTCCGACTGCCTTATTGCGCATCGATTGCAGCCTCCATTCTGTTCTGTTACAGCTTCCACAACAATTGACTTCATTGGAATGTTTGTCACATTTTTTTGATTTGTTGTAATTGGTAGCGCTTTAATAAATGAAGATGTCGATCCCTTCTACCCACGCGCAAACGGCTTACTCCACCTGTCCGGACGTCCGGAAAACTCTCTGCTCCCGCACTCCCGCCCGACTTGCCGCTTTGGCGACCCTTCCGCATTTCTGCAACCATTCGACCATTGCATCCCTCCCAGCCCTCTAATGTGCCCTAATTATAACTGGGCCTTTTGAAAATCACGATGTAATTTCTTTTTCGAAAGGTTGATTTTTTTGGTGCTTCGAGCGGGACAAAAAAGAGCGACGCCCAGGATATTCCACCTGTCATCGCTCTGCAAGAAATAAGTACAATATATCGTTCATAATGTGTGATATTTATCGTTTGACCTTATAAAACTCATGATATAGCTTCATCAGCGCCCGCTTCTCAATCCGCGACACGTAGCTGCGCGAGATGCCCAGCTCCTTGGCAATCTCCCGTTGCGTCCGCTCGTCGCCACCATGCACCAGACCAAACCGCCCGATGACGACTTCCTTTTCCCGGTCATCGAGGATATCCAGGTTTTTGTATATTTTGCTTTTCTCGATTTTGAGCTGCACCTTATCTGCCACTTCATCCGACTCAGTGCCGAGAATATCGATCAAGGTTATCTCGTTGCCTTCCTTGTCTGTGCCGATGGGATCATGCAGCGAGACGTCCTTGCGTGTCTTTTTAAGGGAACGCAAGTGCATCAGGATTTCGTTCTCAATACACCGCGCGGCGAACGTCGCCAGCTTTGTGCCCTTGCCCGTCTGAAAGCTCTCGATCGCCTTGATCAACCCGATCGTGCCGATCGAAATCAGATCCTCCAGATCCTCGCCGGTGTTGTCGAATTTCTTGACGATATGCGCCACCAGGCGGAGGTTGTGTTCGATCAGCAGATTGCGTGAGCGCTGATTGCCTTGGGCAAACAATTGCAAATGCTTGGCTTCCTCTTCTTCCTGCAGCGGCTGCGGGAACGCATTGTTTTTTACATAGGAGACAAGTAACGACAGTTGTTTGATAAACAAAGCCACCGCTGCAAATAAACCTGGCATGTCATCGGCCACCTCCACCATGTGATACCGGGGTCCCTGCTCCCCAGAACAAGACTGTTGTACAGTGTATGTAGGCGGCGGCCTAGAAGTGCCAGTACGGTGGAAAAATATCGGTTTGACGCGAAGGGTGTTGATTCGTGCTCAGACGCCTTACTCCGCGCTCACGGCAACCCCGTTGACATAGTAATCTTCCTCGCGATACGCGACAAACACCACCTCGACGTCTGCCAAGCCTATTCCGCTTAGAGTGTCAGTGACGATACGGGCGAAGCGGTCGCGAACCGCCGTTCCCCGCTCGAACCAGCCGACCTCGACAAATGCAAACGGCGGCTCTTGCGGCGGGCCGCCCCATAGAGCAGTCGTGTGCATAACGTTGATCGTGAAGTTGTCGGTCCCGCACTGGCAAAGCTCCGCCAGCTGTTCGACGAGCTGCGGAGCGGCTTCTTGCAGGCGATCTGGGGCTACGCCCCGAATAACAAGATGCGGCATAATGCGATGCCTCCTTTATTCATGGTGAAGGGCCGAAACCGTCATGGCTCCAGCCCCGCTATCTTAATACACAATCAATGCATTGCTAATATTCCGTCCCGGCGTCGTCAGATACTGGCCGTTGTAATACATCCCGCTGGAGGCGCCGCCGTCGAGGTTCATCGCCTGGTACGCGCCCGCCTGCTTCATCAGCTGCCCGAGCTGCGGGATCGTCGCTCCCCGCGAGGTGAGCAGGATCAGCTTGTGATCGCGGGTGAGGCCAACAGCGCTGCGAGCCCCTCCGTTCGTCAGAATCTTCGGATCGCGGAAGCCATTCAGATCGGGGTGGGACACTTGTCCGTTGACGACCAGTCGCGGCCCCGCCTGCAGCGCGCCGACCAGATCGCCCTTGGCGAAGCGATCGGTAAAATCGTCGCCGGGGATAAACTCGACGTTGTTGTTTTGGTCGAAGACGAGTACGGTGCGCGGATCGCCCGAAGCCTTTTTCACCACTTCTCCTTTATGGACCACATACCCGTATGGCGTTTTGTGCGCCTGGTCGGTATACGCGTCGAAAAACGTCCCGTTGATTGCCGCCAGCGCCTGATAGCGCGAGGCGATCGACTTCAGCGGCTCTGTCTTGCCGACCTCGCCGCCTGCCAGTCCAACCCCGAGATTAACCTGCGGATGCAGCAGCGTCACGGTGAGCATCTGCACCTCGAACGATTGGCGGCCTACCTTAAAGGTTTTTTTGCTGGAGATGATCCGCGCTTGCTGCTCCGGGGCCGACCCGCGCGGCACGACCGGCAGCTTGAGCAGATGATCGCCGCTGCCGGCGACGACTGCGCCGAGCTCGGACCGCCATTCGAGCGAGACGCCAAGCGCCTCGCCTACGAACCGCAGCGGCACATAGGTGACGCCCCGCTCGACGAACGGCGCCGCCTCCAGCGTGATCGACTGATCGCCGCGCTGCGCCTCGCGCTTGCCGACATAGAGACGGATGCGCTGATCGCCTTTGGCTATATCGACCCGTTGGTTGGGCTTATCCCAGGCGACTTGCGCGCCGAACGCTTCTCCGACGAGACGGATCGGCACGAAGGTGCGGTTATGCTGTTCATCGACCAGTCCGTACGATTTGGCTGCCGCTCCGACATACCCGGCCTGCAGCAGCAGCCCAAGGCATAGGATCAGGCAGAGACTTGCCTTCTTCATCATCCTAACTCCCTTTTCGACAAATTATGCAACATTCCTATTCTAATCGCCCTTGTCCGCTTTGTAAATTGTGCCAGGACGGCAGGAAATGTCTGGCCTATGTCGAAAACGTACTCAGAACTCTGAATCCTTAACGACTATGATATGAACAGAAGGTGAACTGATGCAGCTGGACAATATAACTGTACTCGACTTTGAAACGAGCGGTCTCGATCCGGTCCGCGACCGCGTCATCGAAATGTGCGCGATCCGTTGCGACAAAGGCGAGATCGTCGGCCGGTTCAATACGCTCATCCGCTTCGACGGACCGCTCGCCCCCAAGATTACCGAGATTACCGGCATTACCTCGCCGATGCTTGAGGGCGGCATGGACGAGGAGACGGCGTTTCGCATCCTGAATCGGATGATCGGCTCCAATCTGATCGTCGCTCATAATGCCGCCTTTGACCTCGGCTTCCTGCACCATACGCTGATGCGGCTGGCCGGCCGCTCCTTCAGCAACCACTTTATCGATACGCTGACGATCAGCCGGCTCTATCATACATACCCCCATACGCTGCAGGAGATGTGCAACCGATACGGCATCGAGCTCTCCCAAGGCCATCGCGCCGACTTTGATGTGCTGGCCACCTGGGAGCTGCTGAAACGATTCCACGCCGAGTACGACCTGGGCAGCCTCGTCAACCGGCTCGGCTACATCGAGAAATACGGCCCGCCCAAATGGGCGCCGGCCTGGGCTCAGCTCGAAGGACTTCGTCTTAAATATGCTTGAGTCACGAGGTGGATACATTACGTAAAGCTTGATTCTAAAAAACACCCCGCTGCTTGCCAATTATCGGCGAAACAGCGGGGTGGCTATGGTTTATTGGATATCTGTCATAAGTTCCATGTATTTCTCAACGCCCCGATTTGCTTTCTCGCCTGCATCCAGCGTAAGCGAATCGCCTCGGCTTCGATTGCTAAAATAGGAATTCAGATCAGCTTCCACCTCGGTTTTATGATATTTCTTCAGATTCTCATATGAAGCATCATGCGCCTTCAGCGCATCCGCATACTTCGAGAGAATTTGCTTCAGATCGTTACGTTCATTGTAGCGCTGCATCCAGCTTGTCAACGCATTGACTTTATCAACGATATCATTATACTTTTGCCGAGATTCCTCGAACGGATCGGATACCAGGGCAAAATCCTCTTCGTCCATCAGCATCGCATACGTAACTTCAAGATCGATCCCGTCTTCAAGCGCCTCTAGCGCCCGATATTGCATCGCAATTTCCGCATACAACTTGGCCTTGTCCAGCGACTGTTCGTGAGCCTCTGGCGATACCCCTTTTGGCTTTTGGATGTCTACCGTCTTGGTTGCGCCGTCCCATTTGTATTCCAGTCCTGCTTGCTGCAGCAGGTACAGTGGCACGAGCGTACGGTTATCGTAATTGATAGCTGGCGCATCCGCCACCTGGACTGGAACTCCCTCCACCGTCAGTCGGATAATATCATTGCCCTTGTAGCTTCCCCAAATCCCCGCCGCACTTACGACGCCCCCCAAACATAACGTCAAAACGCCAGCCAAAATGCCTACTTTCTTTTTCACTCTTATGCCTCCTCATTGTCAATTAGCTGCCTTGATTATCCATGGATTGTTTTCCGCACTTTGGACATAAGAGCATCTAGTTCATAATAATACCATCTTCTGCATCATCAGGATATATAGAAATTAGGTCGTAAGCCTTATGACTTCTATGCCTCTAGCCAGGGAATTAATCAGGTAAATCAACATCTGCAAGGATGTCTGCCGATAAGGATATAATATTTTGATAGGGTCATATTTACATTTGAGATCGTTTGTCTTAGTATGAGGACGATAATTCCTCGCAGGACGGATGCAGCGCTGCCAGTCGAAGCGACCGCCGTACGACCTTGCACAGCAGAGAAGGGATCTGAGCGCAATGAAAAAACAATTTATCGTCATCGGACTCGGCCGCTTCGGTACGAGTCTGGTCCGCACCCTAGTCAAGAATGGCCATGAAGTGCTGGCGGTGGACAAAAACGAGCAGCTGGTACAGGACATCGCCGATCATGCGACCCACGCGCTCCAGGCAGACAGTACGGACGAATCGGTGCTGCGAGAGCTGGGAGCCAGCAACTTTACGCATGCCATCGTCGCGATCGGCGACGACCTGCAGGCGAGCATTCTGACGACGCTGCTGCTCAAGGAGCTGCGGGTACCCAAAGTGACCGCCAAAGCGAACAACGAGATGCACGGCCAGGTCCTTAGCAAGGTCGGAGCAGACCATATCGTCTACCCCGAACGTGATATGGCGGCCCGGCTCGGCAAACAGCTCAGCTCCGACAATCTGATCGATTTTATCGAGCTCTCGCCTACGTACAACCTCGTCGAGTTCAAGGCGCCTCGTTCGATGAATGCCAGATCGCTGGCGCAGCTGAATATTCGCGCCAAGTACGGCTGTACGGTGATGGCGGTCAAAACAGGCGATTATATGAATATTTCGCCGAAGGCAGAGGACCTCGTCTATACCGGCGATGTCTTGATCATGATCGGCAGCAATGAGGATATCCGCGAACTGGAAGATGACTATGAGCAGTAAGAGGGATCGCTCCGCAGCGTTTGACCTGCTCGTCGCGCTGGTTGAGCGGCTCAAAAACCGCACCAGTCCGCCGCAGCTCATCATCTTCGTCTTTTTCTGTCTGATCTGGATCGGCGCGCTGCTGCTGATGCTGCCGCATGCCTCGACCAGCGGCCAGTCAATTGGACTCATGAATGCTTTGTTCACCGCAACCTCGGCGGTATGCGTAAACGGCTTGGTCGTGCTCGATACCGGCAGCACCTTTACTACGTTCGGCCAAGTCATCATCATGGCGTTGATCCAGATCGGAGGGCTCGGCTTCATGACGCTCGGGGTCATGGTCGCGATTGTGCTCGGCAAGCGAATCGGCTTGAAGCAACGACTCATCCTCCAGCAAGCGACCAACTCCTCGTCGGCGCAAGGACTGGTCAAGCTGTCGATCTACATGGTGCTCATCGCCTTTGCGTTCGAAGCGTTAGCCTCGGTGATCCTGACGCTGCGCTGGCAGGCGGACATGGGGTTTGGACAAGCCGCCTACTACGCCTTGTTTCATTCGGTCTCGGCCTTTAACAATGCCGGCTTCGCCTTATGGTCGGATAGCTTGTCGAGTCATGCCGGCGATCCGATCGTCAACCTGACGATTATCCTGCTCTTCATTATCGGCGGGCTTGGTTATATCGTCGTCGTCGAGGTGTTCCGCAAGCGCTCGTGGCGCAAGCTGTCGCTTCATTCCAAGGTTGTACTGCTCGGGTCGGGGACTCTTCTTGTTGCCGGCTTCCTGCTCATCTACCTGCTGGAGAGCTGGAATCCGGCGACGTTCGGACATCTGGATGGCTCCGATCAAGTGTGGGCGGCCTTGTTCCAAGGAGCGACGCCCCGCAGCTCCGGCTTCAATACGGTCGATATCGCGAGCATGCTGACAACATCGCAGTTTTTGCTGATCATCCTGATGTTCATCGGCGCGGCTTCGGGCGGCACCGGCGGCGGTGTCAAGATCAACACGATTGTCGTGCTCGTGCTCGCCACCTTGAACACCTTTCGCGGTCAAGGCCAGATCCACGCGTTCGACCGTCGGATTGCCCCAGATGCCGTCATGCGGGCGCTCGCGGTCGTCTTGAGCTCGCTCGGGGTCGTACTGCTCGTCTCGCTGCTGCTGACGATCTCGGAGGGCATGCTGGAGGAGCATTTCCTCGAGGTGCTGTTCGAGGCGACCTCCGCCTTTAGCACGACGGGGATGTCGATGGGACTGACGAGCGAGCTGTCCCCGGTGGGCAAGGTGATCGTCATGCTGACGATGTTCGCCGGACGGCTTGGACCGTTGACGCTCGCTTTTGCGCTCGCGCAAAAGAAACGCACCTCCAAGATCGGCTACCCGGAGGATCATATCCTGATCGGTTAGCCCGGTGGAATTGAAGTAGAGGCTCGTACTGGGTGGGGGTAGTCGTAATCCCCTGCCTGTGCGAGCCTTTCGTTTGTTACAAAGCGATTCAGTCCGCCTGGAACACGCCGGACGCCTGGTCGAGAATAATTTTGGTTCCGGTGCTGACTTTAATTGAGAAATGTTATCACCTATAATGAATATAGAGCGATGTGTCAGGAGAGAAAGAGATGACTAATCATGAACAAGTCCGACTGTGGAACGATTCTTATCTGCATATTGTGGATATACGACATAGCCTAATGGAGCAAGGCGAGCGTCTGGTCGATTATCAATTGCCTGCCTGCGCGTTTATTTATTCCGTGCGTGGCCAAGCGCAAATCTGGCTGGACCATCAGCCACATGATATAAAACGATTTCACCTGTTTCATGGAGGCAAAGGAGCCCGAATTACGATTTGGGCGGAAGAAGATCTGGATTATTATATCGTTCTGTACAAGCCACTACCTGTTCTTCTAAGAGAGCAGGAGCTAACAAATTCAGCAGCCCCCGATGTTCCATTGATTCAGCGGTATGCATTCGTACCCGCGCGCCCGATCACGCTGCTGGAGATGGTTGAGCAGATGTACAGTGAATGGAGTACCCGGACAGAGCTATCCCGAATGCTGGTAAAGTCGGTTTTTTATCGGTTCCTCTACGAAAGCAACCTGCAGTGGGAGGAACAGAAATTTCAGCGTCCCCCTTCCGATTTCGCTGTTATGGCGAGAGGATATATCGAAGCGCATTATGAGGAACAGCTTACGCTTGCTGCCATTGCCAATGTGTTCAAGTGCAGCGAAGGACACTTATCCCGGCAATTCAAACAACGTTGGAACGTCAGCCCCATGCACTATGTGAATCATCTGCGTGTGGCCAAAGCATGCAAACTGTTACAACAAACCGATGCAACCTTGCAGCAGATCGCAGAGCATGTTGGGTTTCCCGATGCCCATTCCTTCAGCCGCAGCTTCAAAAAACAGATCGGACTGCCCCCTGCCCGTTATCGGAAACCTCAAGTCAACGATCTGGATTTGCCCAAGCTTATGCAAGGATTTGCACTTCAAGCAGAGCTTGGCCTCCCTTATACTGATACTGAAAATCATTATCAATATAGATTAGGGAGCGAGTTATCCATGCAGAAAAGAACAAAACTGGCCTTCGCCTCATTGGCCATGAGCATGACCTTACTTATGAGCGCATGTGGCGCGGGCAATGCAGAAACCGGAACGACCACTGCGGCCGAAAGCGCGCCAGCGGAGCAAAAGACACGTATTGTGTCCACTGCCAAGGGCGATGTTGAAATTCCCGCCAATCCGCAGCGCGTCGCAGCCGATCAATATATGGGACACTTGCTGAAGCTGGGAATTGTTCCCGTAGGTGTAAGGACATTCATGCTGCAAGAAGCCTGGCTGGAGAAATCGGGGATCGATCAGACGGTGCTGGATGGAATCGAAGATCTCGGTGATTTTCCTATGAATCTGGAAAAACTGGCGTCACTGGATCCCGATCTGATTATCAGCTCCATTAATGAGAACGGTGAACAGTACGAGAAAATCGGCACCACCCTATTTGTTCCCTATTGGGAGGAGCTCACGACTCCGGATCCATTGGACAAATTCCGCACGATTGGCTCCATATTCGGCAAGGAACAGGAAGCCGAGCAATGGATTAGTGAATACAAGGCACGAGTAGAAGAAGCTAAGGTGCAGATTAAGGACATCATTAAAGAGGGAGAAACCGTCTCCATTATTCAGATTGGCTGGAACGGATTATACGTGCTTGCCGCGCAAGGCGGCAACTACGGGAGCTCAACCATTTATCAAATGCTGGAACTTCCGCCCACACAGAAGGCTATGGATATGGAAAAAGGATTTGAGATGATATCCATGGAGGTGCTCTCGGAGTACGCAGGCGATCATATCTTCCTTTATGGGGCCGATGATGAGGGCAGTGAGTCCGTATTAGACAGCAAGCTTTGGAAGTCGCTTCCTGCCGTTAAGAACGGCAACGTCTATGCCTATGGCTCTTCGGGAGAGAAAAGCGATGAGTTCGTCATGGAAGATCCTTTTTCGTTGGACCTCCAATTGGAAAAAGTTGTGAAGGTCATGCTGGAAACGGAGAAGCTGAAATGACAGAAGCTCTCGAATTGTATGATATCACCATTGTAGGTGGTGGTCCGGCAGGGTTGTATGCTGCTTTCTATAGCGGCATGCGCGACATGAAGACCAAACTGATCGAAGCGCAAGACAAACTAGGTGGGCGTCTATTGATCTATCCGGAGAAAATGATCTGGGATGTCGGCGGCATGACGCCAATTCGTTGCGAGCGACTAATCGAGCAAATGATCCAGCAAGCCCAGACCTTCGATCCCGAGATCGTCCTGAGGCAGGAAATATCCGAGTTGGAGCGTCAGGAAGATGGGACGCTGCTGCTTACCACGACGACGGGTGAACGTCATCTTACGCGTACGCTGGTGCTGGCGCTCGGTTACGGCGTACTTAAGCTGGCGAAGCTGGATATAGAGGGAGCAGATCGCTATGAAGTTAGTAATCTGCATTATACCGTAACGGAGCTGGAGGTCTACCGTAATAAGCATGTTCTCATCTCCGGAGGAGGGAATTCGGCAGTGGATTGGGCCAATGCGCTCGAACCCATCGCGGCCAGCCTAACTGTCGTTCACAGGCGAGAGACGTTCAGCGGCCATGAGAAGAACGTCAAGCAAATGATGGCCTCTTCCGCCCGGGTTCTCACCGGACACGCGATTGCACAGCTTCACGGCAACGGCGAGTCCATAGCGGAAGTCTCGATTGCCAAAGTTAATGCTGAAGGCGCACTGGAGGCTGTCAGCGAACGGCTGCAGGTAGACGCGATTATCGTGAACCACGGTTTGCGTGGCGATTTTGGCGGCATCGCAAAATGGGGGCTGGAGATGGATCCATGGAGTATCCAGGTAGACGAGAAATTGGCCACCGCGATACCTGGTATTTTTGTCGCTGGCGATTCAGCAAACTATCGTAGCAAGCTGACACTAATGGCAGGTGCTTTTACGGATGCAGCACTGGCTGTGAATAGTGCGAAACTGTATATGGAGCCGGAAGCTTTGAAGATGGCCTATGTCTCCTCGCACAATAGTAAATTCAAAGCGAAAAACAAAGCGCTTGGCGTATCCGAAGAAGATAGTTAAGTGTCCGGGCGACTACGCAAAAAAACCCCTTGCCGCTTCATACCCGGCAAGGGGTTTTTTCGTTAATCCATGCAGCCCATCTGTACAATCGTCCTCTCGCTCTATCGAGGCGAGGTGACCATCTTGCGGATCAGCCGGGTCAGCTCGTCGACCTCAGCCTCGTCGAGGTCGCGCACCAGACGCTCCATGATGCCGATCCGTTTGTTATGGATGGCCTCGACCAGCTCCTGCCCCGCAGGGGTGATGCTGAGCAGGACGATCCTGCGGTCCGACTGGGACCGCTCGCGTCGGATCAGCTCCATCTCGATGAGCTGGTCGGCCAGACCCGTCACCGCGCCTGATGTGACGAACAACATCTCCGCGAGCGCAGACGCCTTGAGCGGTCCGCTCTCGGAGAGGATGATGAGGATTCGCGCCTGCGTCACGCCGAGTCCATTGATGCTTTCTTTATCCCATTCCGCTGCGATGAGCTTTTTCAACTGACGAAAAGCTTCATCGAGCGCGATCATTTCCTTGCGATCCCTATCACTGGGCCGGCTATGAGCTGCCATGACATGTCTCCTTCGTGCAAGAGCAGCTGTCCGTCAGCCGCCTGGCTTGATACCTATTAGCCTCTTATTATATCGCGAGTTGCCCGCAGTCGCAATCTTTGGCCAAGTGTAGCATGATCGGAAGGTCATGAACGCGCCTCTACTTGCGGAATTGGAGCGGCGGCAACGCCAGCAGCTCTCGGCGGACAGTGCGCCATGCAAGCTCAAGCGCCTCCTGCAGCTGCCATGCAGCGCGTCCGGCAGCTAGGACAGCCAGCCCGTGTCGATGCGTCAGCGACACGCCGCAGACGAGCTCTCCGTCCCGCAGCGGGAGCTGCTCCAACGCCTCGCGCACCGCCTCTGCATGGCTTGGCGCGATCCGATCGGCGAATACATAGAAGGTGCCCGTATGCGTCATATCCTCCCAGGCTCCCGGCGCGCGCAGATCATGGCGATCCGGCTCGACGCGCTGCCGCTGCGCGAAGATCAGCTCTTCCCCATAATAGACGCGCAGCCGGTTATCCAGCAGACGGTAGCGGAACGTCTCGCCCCGATGCGTGCGCCCGGGGCACAGCACCTCGATCTGCATCCAGACGGAGCCTGGCGACAGCCGCACCTCCGTATCGTTGCGCAGTGCCGCATCCCTGTACAGCATAAGCGGCTCCATCATGCTCTCCACCAGCGCGCCCGGCCCCAACGCGAACGAATGCCGCATCGACGCCCGGCCCTCCGGCGGACATGGATGAACCTTGGTGTAGCTCTGGTTGGTCAGGTACAACCGCGTATCGGCCTCTGCCTGCCAGTCAAACGTATAGTGATCGCCGCTCAGCAGCCCAGGCGACACATCCATAACGATCGCAGCGAGCTGTTCCTCGAGCGGGAACGTCTTGGCGATCTTGATCGGGGCGGTATGATACTTGTCTGTCAGGATCGTCTGTCCCTGCCGCTGGCGGAAGCGGGCGCGCAGCTCCGAGCTGTGCAGCGGATGGGGGTCAAGCGTGATGATGATGGGTATGCTCCACGCCGCGCGCATGGGCCAGCTCATGCTCGATCCAGTCGATGATCGTCCCGACGCCGTCGCCGCCATGCAGATTGGAGAACACATACGGACGGTCCCCGCGCATCCGCTTGGTGTCGCTCTCCATCACTTCCAGACTGGCGCCCACATAGGGGGCAAGGTCGATCTTGTTGACGAGCAGCAGATCGGAGCGCATGATGCCGGGGCCGCCCTTGCGCGGGATCTTCTCGCCCTGAGCGACGTCGATGATGTAGATGAAGCGGTCCACCAGCTCCGGGCTGAATGCCGCCGCCAGATTGTCGCCGCCGCTCTCGATGAAGATGACATCTAGCTCCGCGAAGCGGCTCTGCAGCTCTTCGATCGCCTCGAAGTTCATCGAGGCATCCTCGCGGATCGCCGTGTGCGGGCAGCCGCCGGTCTCCACGCCGATGATCCGCTCCTCCGGCAGCACGCCGGTGCCGAGCAGGATGCGGGCATCCTCCTTGGTGTAGATATCGTTGGTGATGACGCCGAGACTGTACTTGCCGCTCAGCTCGCGGGCGATCACCTCGACCAGCGCCGTCTTGCCCGAGCCGACCGGCCCGCCGATGCCGATTCGCAGCGGTCCCTGACCGACAATCTGTGGCGCCTCCCAGCCGCCATGATGATGGGTATGTCCTTGTCCTTGACACATATCGCATTCCTCCATTTGATCATTTCTACGGATTCGATCCCGTGCCTCTTCGGCTGTTTTCGGCAGCTTGAATATTAGCTTCATTTAAGACATAAACAAGCGTGAATATAGTGTCTCGTGCCGGATCATCGCCAGCTCCGCCAGCGGCATATCGGACCAGGCGTCCTCGGGCTCCATCGCCTGCACCAGCTCCCAGGCGGCCGGCGTGCGCGCGGCGCAGCGGGCGATGATCGCCTGACCCTCGGTCTGGCCGATCGCCATCAGCCGGAGCGCGCTGCCGATTGAGGTGACGATGCTGTTGTACAGATAGCCCTGCACCGATCGCTCCAGCGGAATGCCAAGCGCTGCGCATAGACAGCCGTAGACGAGCGGATAGGTTGCCAGCGCCTCGCCGGTTGCTGCGGCCCGAGTCAGCTGACGGGTATCGAGCTGGGGGAAGATCGCCTCGGCGAGCTTCAGCAGGCGACGTCCCATCTTCTCCATGCCGGTGCGCGTCTCGACCGCGAGCCGCTGCGCATGGACGAGTCGCTCGACGTCCCACGCGTCTGCCCAGCGGTCATCGCCGTCGGCCCGGTATACTGCCTTGACGATCATCGCGTCGGCGGGCGCCCAGCTCTGCAGCATCATCGCCGTCGTGTAGCGCTCCAGTTGCTCGGCTGTGCGTATCCGTCCTTCCTGGACCAGCGTCTCCAGGCCAAAGGAGTGCGAGAAGCCGCCGATCGGCAGCGCCGAGTCAAGCAGCTGCTGCAGCGCCAGCCAGGCGATAGCCGGGTCCATCGGCATATAGGCCTGCTCCCGCATCAGAACAGGAAATACCGCTGCGCCATCGGCACGACCTCGGCCGGCTCACAGGTTGCCAGCTCGCCATCGACGCGCACCTGATACGTCTCGGGATCGACGTCGATGCGAGGCGTTTCGGCATTGTGGACCATGTCTTTTTTGGTAACGGTGCGACAGCCCTTGACTGGCTCGATCCGCTTCTGCAGCCCCAGCTCGCTGGCGATGCCGCGATCGTAGGCAGCCTGGGAGACGAATGTGATCGAGCTGCTGTACTTGGCCTTGCCCAACGCCGCGAACATCGGCCGCCCGAATACGGGCTGCGGCGTAGGAATCGATGCGTTGGGGTCGCCCATCTGGGCGTAGGCGATGCTGCCGCCCTTCAGCACGAGGTCGGGCTTGACGCCGAAAAAGGCCGGCGTCCAGACGACCAGATCGGCGAACTTGCCGACCTCCAGCGAGCCTACGAGATGCGAGATGCCGTGGGTAATCGCCGGATTAATCGTGTACTTGGCGATGTAGCGCTTGATGCGGAAGTTGTCGCCGCTCTCGTCGTCAGGCGCTAGCGGTCCGCGCTGCGTCTTCATCTTGTCGGCGGTCTGCCAGGTGCGGATGACGACCTCGCCCACCCGTCCCATCGCCTGCGAGTCCGAGCTGATCATGCTGAACACGCCCATGTCGTGGAGGATATCCTCGGCGGCGATCGTCTCCGGGCGGATCCTGGAGTCTGCAAAGGCGACATCCTCGGGGATGCGGCTATCCAGATGGTGGCACACCATGAGCATGTCGAGATGCTCCTCGATCGTATTGACCGTGAACGGGCGCGTCGGATTGGTCGAGGAGGGCAGCACATTGGTCTCGGCCGCCGCCCGGATGATGTCCGGCGCATGGCCGCCTCCCGCTCCCTCCGTATGATACGTATGGATCGTCCGGCCATCGATCGCCGCGAGCGTATCCTCCAAGAACCCTGTCTCGTTGAGTGTGTCAGTATGGATCGCTACCTGCACATCGTACTGGTCGGCGGCTTGCAGACAGGCATCGATCGCTGCCGGCGTCGTGCCCCAGTCCTCATGCAGCTTCAGCCCGATCGCCCCCGCCTCGATCTGCTCGATGAGCGGGCCTGTGAACGAAGCATTGCCCTTGCCTGTGAAGCCGAGGTTCATCGGGAACTCCTCGGCGGCCTCGAGCATCCGGCGCATATGCCAGGCGCCGGGCGTGCAGGTGGTCGCATTGGTCCCGGTAGCCGGACCAGTGCCGCCGCCGATCATCGTCGTCACACCCGAGGAGAGCGCCGTCTCGATCTGTTGAGGGCAGATGTAATGGATATGGGCGTCGATGCCTCCAGCCGTGACAATCTTGCCCTCGGCAGCGATCACCTCCGTGCTCGCTCCGACGATCATATGCTCGTCCACCCCGTCCATCAGATCGGGATTGCCAGCCTTGCCGATGCCGACGATCATGCCGTCACGCAGGCCAATATCAGCCTTGTAGATGCCGCTATGGTCGATGACGACGGCATTGGTGATCAGCGTATCGAGCACGCCGTCACTGCGCAGCGCGCCGCTCGACTGTCCCATGCCGTCGCGGATTACCTTGCCGCCGCCGAACTTGCACTCGTCGCCGTAGACCGTATAGTCCCGCTCGATGCGGGCCCATAGTCCGGTATCGGCGAGCCGTACTGCATCGCCTGTCGTCGGGCCGAACATCTGGGCATAGCTCTTGCGGTCCATCCTGCTCATGACCCCGCCTCCCACCGTGCCAGACGCTCGCGCACCTCGTCGCTCATCGCCCCGGCCACCGCCGGTCCCTGGGTCAGATTGTTCAGTCCGTAGGACAGCTTGCGCCCGCCCAGCTCGACCAGTCCGACCGGCTTTTCCTCGCCCGGCTCGAACCGTACGGCCGTACCCGCAGGGATGTCCAGTCGCATCCCGAATGCGCGCTCCCGCTCAAAGGAGAGACCGCGGTTCACCTCAAAAAAATGCACATGCGACCCGACCTGAATCGGACGATCGCCTGTATTGACGACGAGCAACTCGGCCGTCCTGCGTCCGCTGTTTAGCTCGATGCTGCCTGCAGCCGTTCTGTATTCACCCGGTATCATGCCATCCCTCCCGAATCGCCGCCTACTGCGGCTCGCTATAGCTCTCGTATCATTTCTGCTGCGTCTTGCGGCCGATTCCGCCTCAGATCGGATTGTGGATCGTTACCAGCTTCGTGCCATCGGGGAACGTTGCTTCCACTTGCACTTCATGCAGCATCTCCGGGATGCCCGGCATGACCTGCTCCGGGGTAAGGATGCGTGTGCCATATTCCATCAGCTGGGCGACCGTTTTGCCGTCCCGCGCGCCTTCGAGAATCTCCGAGGTGATGAGCGCGACGCTTTCGGGATAATTGAGCTTGACGCCGCGATTGAGCCGTCGTCTGGCCAGGTCCGCAGCGATCGTGATGAGCAGCTTTTCTTTCTCTCGTTCCGTCAAATGCAAGAATAGTCACCTCATTATCAATCGGATAGCTACATTATAAAGCAACCGTTTCCTGTAAGTAAACCGTTTTGTGTCAGCTTAAATGACGCAATTGTCGAATTCGTGTCGATTCAAGAAGGATCACCCAATTATTTAACATCCAGGTTACATCGGATTCCTTATTCTTCCTCTCGTTCCTGCCTGTTCTTGCTTCCCGCTGCTGCCGCTCATTGCCTGGGGCCCAAGCCTAGTCAGCAACGTGTGGATATGATAGACTGGTGGGTATGGACATTTATTATAGGAGGGACAACCATGTCGACAACAAAAATGCGTTCAGACATGATCAAAAAAGGCTTTGACCGCGCGCCTCACCGGAGCTTGCTGCGGGCAGCCGGCGTCAAGGAAGAAGATTTCGGCAAGCCGTTTATCGCGGTCTGCAACTCATACATCGATATCGTACCGGGCCATGTGCATCTGCAAGAATTCGGAAAAATCGTCAAGGAAGCGATCCGCGAAGCGGGCGGCGTGCCGTTCGAGTTCAACACGATCGGCGTCGACGACGGCATCGCAATGGGCCACATCGGCATGCGCTACTCGCTGCCGAGCCGCGAGATCATCGCAGACTCGCTCGAGACGGTCGTCAACGCGCACTGGTTCGACGGTATGGTGTGCATCCCGAACTGCGACAAGATCACGCCGGGCATGATGATGGGCGCACTGCGCGTCAATATCCCGACGCTGTTCGTCAGCGGCGGCCCGATGAAGGCTGGCAAAACCTCCGACGGCAAATCGATCTCGCTCTCTAGCGTCTTCGAGGGCGTAGGCGCTCACCAGGCGGGCAAGCTGGACGACGCCGGTCTGCTCGAGCTCGAGCAGTATGGCTGTCCGACCTGCGGCTCCTGCTCCGGCATGTTCACCGCCAACTCGATGAACTGTCTGGCTGAAGGTCTTGGACTCGCGCTGCCAGGCAACGGCACGATCCTCGCTGTCGCGCCTGAGCGTCGCGACTTCGTCCGTCAGTCGGCCAAGCAGCTGATGGAGCTGATCAAGCAAGACATCAAGCCGCGCGACATCGTAACGATCGAAGCGATCGACAATGCCTTCGCTCTCGATATGGCGATGGGCGGCTCCACCAATACGGTACTGCATACGCTGGCGCTGGCGCATGAGGCCGGCTTTGAGTATCCGGTCGCTCGCATCAATGAAGTCGCCGAGCGCGTGCCGCATCTGGCGAAGATCGCTCCGGCTTCGGATTACCACATCGAGGATGTGCATAATGCAGGCGGCGTAACCTCGATCCTCAACGAGCTGTTCAAGAAGGAAGGCGCCTTGCACGGCGACTGCATCACCGTAACTGGCAAGACGCTGCGCGAAAATGCGGCCGGCCATGAGATCCTCAATCACGATGTCATCCGGCCGATCGACAACCCGCACAGCGAGCGCGGCGGCCTGGCCGTCCTGTTCGGCAACATCGCCCCCGACGGCGCGATCATCAAGGTCGGCGCGGTGGACAAGTCCGTCGGCGGCTATCACAAGGGCCCTGCTATCTGCTACGACTCCCAGGACGATGCGCTGTACGGCATCGCCAACGGCAAGGTCAAGGAAGGCCATGTCGTGGTCATCCGCTACGAAGGACCGAAGGGCGGACCAGGCATGCCTGAGATGCTGGCTCCAACCTCGCAAATCGTCGGCATGGGCCTTGGCGCCAAGGTCGGCCTGATCACCGACGGCCGCTTCTCCGGCGCATCGCGCGGCATCAGCATCGGCCATATCTCGCCAGAGGCTGCCGAGGGCGGACCGATCGCCTTTATCGAGGATGGCGACATCATCGAGCTCGACCTGGAGAACCGCAAGATCGAGCTGCTCATCAGCGACGAAGAGATGGCCGCTCGCCGCGCCAACTGGAAGGGCTTCGAGCAGAAGATCAAGACCGGCTATCTGGCCCGCTACTCCAAGCTCGTCACCTCCGCCAGCACGGGCGGCGTCATGAAGATCTGACGCCTCGCCCGCGCACGGACTTCGCATAAGCTTAATAACAAACAAATGGCGATGCCAAGGGAGCTCCTCCCTGCATCGCCATTTTCTATTCCGTCCATCGCCGGCATAGACAAGGCCGCCTAGGGTGTAAGCTCCCTGGCGGCCTTGTCTAGCGGTTCCAACTGGCTCGGCAGCGTCTTCGACGGCGAAACGTCGGCAGAGCGCTTCCGGGTGCCCGGCGTTGCGGCTACCGGATACCGTCGTCGGAACTCCGTCATCGACATCGCGATGATGCGGGGCACCAACGTTTCTTTCTTCTCCCGTACCCGCTGACCGCCGCCAGGATGCAGCACCCGTAGCAGCAGACTCAGATAGATGCGTGTGAAGCGACTGAACATCCCCGGCGGCAGATCAATCGTGCTGAAGCCAAACGACTGCGAGCCGCGATTAATCATGCTGATCCCGTATAGTCCCTTGACATGGTCAAGCTCCGGTCGTCCGGCCAGCTCGCTCGCCAGCTTGGGCATCGCCCGCCCTACCTCTCGCACAACGTAGATGGCCATCCGAATGACCGAGCCGGAGGAGGAGAGTGTCTGGAACAGCTTCTCGTTATCCAGATGCAGCTCCACTACTTCATCGCCCTTGCGGATCTCCTCTCCGTCTGTCAGCTGCAACGTCTCGCCCTGATACTTGCGCACCCGGTAGTGGAAGATCGCATCCCCCTTCACCGGCTTCACGCGGAACAGAACCTGGAATACCCGCTCCCAGCCTAGCCACAGGGCGACCGCGATACGCTTGAGCAGACCGATGCGAGGTCGCTTCGGCGGATGCTCCAGTTGCTCCCGCAAGCGCTCGAAGCGACGCGCACGCATCTGATCGGAGATCTCGATCATCTCCTCGATATGCACGAACCGATACCCGCGGGACTTTCCTTCCTCCAGATACGTCTCGAGCGCCTCCAGCATATGAGCGGGAGCGTGCTCGTCTGCGCCCAAGGTCGTGCCGCAATCGTGGAGCAGCAGCACCTCGCCCGGCCTCAGCTTTTTCATCAGCCGTTTGGTGAGCCGCTTGACGCCGACGCGTTGGCGCCAGTCATTGAACATCGCCGACCAGAGGATAATCTGCAGATGACCGAGATTCGAGAAGTCGAACAGATTGACGATGCCCCACGGCGGTCGGTAATAGGACGAACGGACGCCCGTCGCCTTGCGGATCACTTCCGACGTCTGGTGGATCTGACGTTTGACCGTCGCCGGACGCATGAACCAATTGGTCTTGTGCACATAATTATGAATACCGATGACATGACCCTCGTCCTTCATCCTCCGCAACAGGTCCGGGTGCCGTTCGGCATTGGCCCCGACCACAAAAAAAGTCGCCTTGGCGTCGTAACGAGCCAACAGATCAAGCAGTTGCGGCGTATAGGTCGGGTCCGGTCCGTCATCGAAGGTAAGCGCAATCTCCCGCTTGGTCTTGCCCCGCTTGAAGACGCGGAAGCCAAAGATCCGGCTGATCAAGCCAGGAAGAAAGGCGTAAAAGGTCAAAATATAAAAACCCAGAAGCAATAAGCTCTCCATATGCAAATTCCCCGCGATCCTGGTTTACGTCGGGCTTCTCCCCAAACAGACGCCTAACGAGCATACCTAAATATTGTATCATACCCGAACAATAAATAGGCATCCTTTTTGAAAGTGTAGTACAATCAGTATGATAATTAATCAAGGAGGAAGAGCATGCTGACGTTTTATAAAAAGTACTGGCGAACGGCTTTTGACATCGGTCTGATCGCGTTGACCGTCTACTTGATTATGTTTGCCTTCAGCTATTTGTACAAAATTGCCACCCCTATCTTTCTCTGCTTCCTTATTTTTATGGTCATTGAACCATTGGCGAAGCGGCTCAACAAGCTTGGCATCAAAAAATCGATCGCTTCCGCCGTCTCCATTTTGTTTTTCAGCGTCATTATTTTGGGCGCTTTTGTCGGCGCCGGCTTTGTCCTCACCAACGAGATCACCAATCTTGTGGAGATGCTGCCCAAGTACCAGGAGCAGATCGGCGAGCAAGTCGCCGCGATCAGTACATACCTGTCGGAGCGTTACGAGACGCTGCCGCCGGACATTACCGAGAATTCAACCCAGATCATTAACTATGTGACGAGCTGGGGCGCCGGCATCGCCGCAGGCTTCCTGACCTGGACGACGAAGTTTCTCACCTCGTTCTCCTCATTTTTGCTCAATTTCGGCATTGGTGTCATTCTCGCCTATTTCCTGAGCATCGAGATCAAGGACTGGCGCCAGACAGCGCAGGAGAAGACGCCAAAGACGTTTAAAAATGCGTTTTTTTTCCTCAAGGAAAACGTCTTTAAGGGCATCACTGCCTATTTGAAGGCTCAGTTCAAGCTGATCTCCGTCACCTTCGTCGTCATCCTGGTCGCCCTGCTCTTCCTCCGGGTCGACAACGCCTTCTCGGTGGCGACGCTGGCCGCCGTCTTCGACCTGCTGCCGCTGCTCGGCGTCAGCACCGTCTTCGTGCCATGGATTGTCTACCTGTTCATCGTCGGTCAGACCGGACTGGCGATCTCGCTCTCCGTCCTCTTGCTCGTCGTGCTCGTCACGCGACAGATTCTGGAGCCGAAAATTACAGGCGATTCGCTGGGCGTATCCGCCTTTACGATGTTCGTGTTTATGATCATCTCGCTGTCGCTGTTTGGCGTCGCTGGCCTGATTATCTCACCGCTGCTGGTCATCCTCATCAAGGCGTTGTACACGCAAGGCTACTTGCATCGCTGGATACGGGCGCCGCTCGACGAATTCGACGAGGAGCCCAGACCGCCGCAGCCGCCGAGCGGACCAACAGGCGGCTCCGGCCCGGCAGGATCGCTCCAGGACACAGGCGGCGACTCTCCCCGTCCTGCCGCTGGCAAAGGACCGTTGCCGACGCCATAACAGCGCGGCTATAACAGCTTCATAAGCCGCTCGAACAAGCCCCTTCTCCAGCGCGCAGGTGCGTGCGGCAGAAGGGGCTTGTTGTCCGTCGACAAGCTGCGGCCAGCGTGTGACAGCCTATCGTCCCTTATCCGGGCGTATGTTAGCTTGGCGCGTCAATTCATCCCTGCGACTGGCCGCTGTCTCCTGCTCCCGCTCCGCTTCCAGGGCAGCCAGCGTATCCATGACCTGCCGGAACAGCCCGGTCGCCTGGTTGCTCTCGGCTGGCGCGTGATCCTCCGACAACACGGCGACCGCATAGCGCGGCGCTGCTGCCGGACCATAGCCCGCGAACCAATGATGGTTGCGGGGACGACCGTCTACGAACGCCTGGGCGGTGCCGGACTTGCCTGCGACAGGCCAGACGCCCTGACGGATCGATCGCCCGGTTCCCTCGGCGACGACGGCCTCCATGCCGCGTCGCAGCGCCGCAGCGGTCGCAGGCGCGATCTGTCCATAGGCCGAAGGCGATGTCTGTGCGGGCAAGCTCATCATCCGCTGTCCGTTGGCATAACGGATCTCGCTTACCAATCGCGGCGCTTGCACCTCGCCGCCGTGCAGCAGCGTGACGATCAGATTGGCCGCTTGCAGCGGCGTCACGCGCACATCCCGCTGTCCGATCCCCGTCTGAACCAGCTGGCCTCCGTCGCGCCCCCGTGGCGGCTCGGCGAAGACCGCCCCGGCCTGTTCCTCGCCCAACAGGCGCAGTGGGTGCTTGAGCGGCGCGATCGGTTGCTCTGAGGCCCAGCTGATCCGTCGCCCAAGGCCCAGCCGATCCGCCGTCTGCTGCAGCTCATCAGAGGTAAGACGCTCGGCGATCGTCGCGAATGCGACGTTGCAGGACTGCGCCAGCGCCTCCTGCAGCGACAGCGTGCCGTGGCCGCCATCCTTCCAGCAGGTGAGCCCATAGCGGCCGTAATGGCCGTCGCAATGAAAGCTCTCCCGCGGATCGAGTCGTCCATGCTCCAGTCCGGATGCCTCGGTCACGAGTTTGAAGAGCGAGCCCGGCGGCTGGGCGATCAATGCATGGTTTGCCCACGCCGCCTCCTCTTCCTCCAGGCGCAATGGATCAAAGGTCGGCCTGGAGATCATCGCCAGCACATCGGCTGTCTGGGCATCAAGTACGACAACCGCGCCTTTCTTCAGTCCCGCCTGGTCCAGCACCTGCTCCAGACGATTTTGCAGCGGCAGGTCCAGGGTCGTCCGAACCGCTAGCGGGTAGTACGGATTGGCGGGCTGCCGGATGCGCGCGTCGAGACCGTGCAGCGGCGTGCGGCGACCATCGGTATAATACCGGACAGCCGAGTCGCCCAGACCGCGCAGCAGCGCGTCCAGCGACAGCTCCAGTCCGGCCCCGCCGATCTGGTCGGTCCGGCGAATGCTGCCCTCCGCGAGTTGCTTGCTGTATACTTGCTCGATCCGATCGGGATGCTGGCTGATGTAGCCAATCGCATGCTTGGGCGCGAAGCCTCGACGATAGCGGCGTTCATAGGGGAGCACCCGGAGTCCGTCCAGATGCAGCGAGCCGATCGCCTCGACCTGACGAGCCGTCAGCGCCAGCGGCTCCC
>NZ_BFBX01000093.1:0-155 GCF_003851045.1 Paenibacillus sp. 598K
CTGCTCCTCGCCCGCGGGCGCCTGCCAGTACGTATCGGGCTGGCCGTCGGTCAGCCGCTCCGGCCCGTGCTCGGCGTCGGCGCTGGCCGAGGCGGTGCAGCGCGCGCCGCGCGCCAAGTCGCGCCCGTACCGGCGGCGCAGCCAGGCGCCGAGCT
>NZ_BFBX01000093.1:292-779 GCF_003851045.1 Paenibacillus sp. 598K
GCGCAGCCAGTCGCCGAGCTCCCGCAGACGCGCCGCATCGGTCTCGTGGATGAGGCCGCGCCGGTCCGGCGGCAGATTGAGCAGGAATGTCGCATTGCCGCCGACCGTCCGCTCGTACAGATCGGCCAGCTCCTCGACCGTCTTCACCCGGTCGTCCTCCGACGCATGATAGAACCAACCCGGCCGGATCGACGTATTGACCTCCGCCGGATACCAGACGAGCGACTCCGCCTCGGCGATCACCGCCCGGCTGCCCAGATCGTCCTCGCTTGTACCGATCCGCCGGGCAAAGGCCGGGTCATCCGCCTGCTGCGACTCGGACTGGATCTTCTCGTTGTCCTGCAGCGTTGCCGGGACGACGCTCCATTCGACCGGACGGGTATGGCCCGCTTCATTGCCGCACCAGCGCACATCCGGCCCGCAGACGGAGATGACCGCCCCCGGCTGATGCTCGCGGATGACCGCATAGTAGGCATCCCAGTCATAC
>NZ_BFBX01000093.1:937-1236 GCF_003851045.1 Paenibacillus sp. 598K
CCTGCCGCTTGCCATTAGGCCCCTCTCCGCATGCCCCGTCGAACCAGACCGCGAACAGCTCGCCGTAGCCGGTCAGTAGCTCCGTCAGTTGATTGACGAAAAACGCATTGTACGCCTCCGAGTCGCCATACGACGGCTCGTGACGGTCCCACGGCGACAGATAGACGCCGAACTTCAGACCAGCCTCGCGACATGCGTCGGCCACCTCGCGCACCAGATCGCCCTGGCCGTCCCGGAACGGGCTGCTGGTCACCGTATGGTCGGTATACCGGCTCGGCCACAGGCAGAAGCCGTCATGA
>NZ_BFBX01000093.1:1392-40872 GCF_003851045.1 Paenibacillus sp. 598K
AGAAGCCGTCATGATGCTTGCAGGTGAGGATCAGCCCCTGCATCCCCGCCGCCTTGCATGTCTCTACCCACTGCGTCGCGTCCAGCTCGGACGGAGCGAAGATCGCCGGGGACTCCGTGCCGTCCCCCCACTCGCGATCCGTGAACGTGTTGACTGTGAAATGAATGAAGGCGTAGAACTCCGTCTCCTGCCACGCCAGCTGGCGCGGCGACGGCTTCACCTCCGCTGCCTCTCTGATCGTAACTCCCATCCTGATCGCTCCTCTCCTGGCTTCCTTTAACCTTTGACACCGCCCAGCATCATTCCTGCCGTCAGCTTGCGCTGCAGCAACGCATAGATGACGATCGTCGGCAGCAGCACGATGGACAGACCCGCGAACAGCGCGCCCCAGTCGGTCGCATATTGCTGGATCTGCATCAGATTGGCGAGGCCGACCGGGATCGTCTTCTTCTCTTCGGAGGTGATGAAGGTCATCGCCATCACATATTCATTCCAGAAGTCGAAGAAGCCGAAGACGATCAGCGTGATGATGCCAGGGCGCGCCATCGGCACGATAATCCGGACTAGTGTGCCGAAATAGCCGCAGCCGTCGATCATCGCCGCCTCCTCGAAGTCATGCGGGATCGACTTCATAAAGCCGGTGAGCAGGAAGATCGAGAACGGCAGACTGTTGGTCGCATACACCGCGCTGAGCCAGAAGCGGTTGTCCAGCATCTGCAGATCGTTCATCAGGATGAACAGCGGCACGATGATGTAGACGCCGCCGACGAAGATGCCCGCGATGTAGAAATTCGTGAAGAAGCCGCGCCCGCGGAACCGCATCCGTCCGAGCACATACGCCGACGGCACGGCGGCTGTCAGCAGCACTGCCATCGAGATGAGCACGACGATTACCGAGTTCAGCATATAGTCGCCGATATGCGCCTGCGTGAAGGCGTGCACGTAGTTGCGCCACTCGAGCCCGCTCGGCAGCCGCCAGGGGCTCTCCATTACCTCGGCGTTGGTCTTGAAGGAGGCGAGCACATTCCACAGCAGCGGATAGACGACGACGATCGTCTGGATGATCAGGAAGAGACGCAGCGCCAGACGGCCCGCCGTCCTGCCGGGCGATCTGCGCGTCGCACGAGGTTGTGCATTCATCGTTAGTAGCTCCCCCTCTCGGTCAGCTTGTTGCTGATTAGCGCCAGCGCCATCGAGACGATGAAGATGAAGACGCCGATCGCCATCGCGTAGCCAAAGTTGGCATTGGTGAACGCCTGCGAATACAGATAGGTCATGACGACCTCCGAATGCCGGTTCGGACCGCCGCCCGTCATGATCGAGACGATGATGAAGCTGATCGACAGCACGCCGTTGATGCTGAAGATAAGCGTGACGCGAATAATCTCCCACAGCATCGGCACCGTAATCCGGAAAAACTGCTGCATCCGGGTCGCCCCGTCGATGTCGGCAGCCTCGTACAGGTCCGGCGAGATGCTATCGATCCCCGCCATATACATGACCATGTAATAGCCAGCCGCCTGCCAGATGAGCGTCACCGCCAGCGCCCACAGCACCGTGCGTTGATCGCCCAGCCACGGCAGCGCCCACTCGCCCAGCCCGAGCAGCTCCAGCCCGGAGTTGAGGAAGCCCATCGTCGGATGATAGATGAACGACCACAGGATCGCGATGACGACGAACGAGAGGATGCTCGGGAAGAAAAAGACCGTCCGGTACAGCGCCCGCTCCCGCAGTCTGGACTTGGCCAGAATCGCGGCATTGACGAGCGCGATCAGCAAGGTACACACCGGGACGATCAGCATGAGCAGGCCGGTATTGCGCAAGGCCAGCAGGAACACATCGTCCCGGAACATATCGGTATAGTTTTTGAGACCGATGAAGCGCGGCTCGTCGCTCAGCCCGGTCCACAGGTACAGCGATTTGTGGAAGATCTGCACCGTCGGATACACCTTGAACATGACGAACAATGCGATGCCCGGCAGCAGGCACGCGAGGATAAACAGGATTCGTCGCTGCTTTAGCGTCATCTGCCTTCCGTCCTTTCTGTATGCAACTGGGAAGAGGCTCATGAACGATACATGAGCCTCCCGACTTGCCTGGATCGCCAGGCCTCCTATTCCGCTCCGCTGGCCTCCAGCTCTGCCCGGATGTCCGTGTAGATCTTCGTCAGATTCGCGCTGTACTCATCCAGCGACAGCTGCTTGCTCATGATCGAGGAGATCGGCTTGTACACCTCGTCGCTCGGGTTGTACTTGCTCCCTTTGGCCACTGGGCCGAAGCCGCCGTTGATCGTCGCCATGCCGCTGTCCACCGCCTTGTAGATATTGTACGTCGTCTCGGAGATATGTTCCTTGACCAGATCCGGCGCGCCGACGACCGCCAGGACGCCCTTCGCCTTCTCCGCATTGAGCAGGACGCTCTCCTCGGTGTAGAGGAAGCGGAGGAAGGCTTTGGCCAGCTCCGGGTTCTTCGCCTTGGCCGGGATGACCATCTGCTCGACATTGGACAGCGCCATCACGTCCTTGCCCTCGCCGAAGGCTGGGACGCCCAGGAAGCCGAACTGGAAGCCGTCCTCGCGCGGCGCATCCTTCATCTCGTCCTCGAACCAGGTGCCGTTGGGGATGAACATCGCCTCGCCTTGCAGGAACGAGGTCTGCGATTGCGTATGATTGAGCGCGACCGTGCCCTTCATGAGCGCATTGTCCTCCTGAGCGATCCGCTCGAGGATGCCCCACGCCTGCGTGAAGCTCTCGCTGCTCCAGAAGGCCGGATCATAGTTGAACAGCTGATCGAGCGCCTCCTGGCCGCCGACGCTGTATACCGCCGGGACCAGCATCTCCTCCAGATAGCCGGGATACAGCCCCTGGTAGGTGAAGAGCGCGCGGTCATGCGCCGCCGCCGTCTCGTTGAGCGCAAAAAACGCATCCCAGGTGCGCGGCGGCTCGATGCCCTGATCGTCGAACAGCGTCTTGTTGTACCACAGCCCCATCACGCCGAAGTTATAGGGCGCCAGGTAGATCTTGCCGTCGCCGTAGGGCGAGCTGGATCTGGACTCGAGCACGCCAGGCAGGATCTTATCCCGCAGCGCCCCCTCGCCATCGCCTGCCGGTCCGTCAAAAATATCGGTCAGGTCAAGGAGCGCCTGATCCTTGATCAGGCCATCGAGGATCGGCGTATTGTCGCTGCCGGAGATGTACATGAAGTCCGGCGGATTGCCGGCGACAATCTTCGGACGGACCATCTCGGCGATTTTCGGCGAAGCGGTAATGCTGATCTTCGTGCCCGGGTTGGCCGCCATGAAGGCCTCGGCGACACTGTCCCAATATTCGCGGCCATAGCCGCCCTGGAAGACAGCGATGTTCAGCTCGGGATTGTCGAAGGCTTGCTCGGCTCCCGCTGCATTTCCCGGAGCGGCAGGCTCCGCCGGCTTGCCCGTTCCCGGGGCGTTGTCGTTGCCAGCGCAGGCGGTAAGCGTCAAGGCCAGCGCTACGGTAATCAGACTTGCTTTGCGGCTTGTTTTCATCGTTGTTGCTGTTTTCATCGTTGTTGCGACCCCTTTCTACTCATGGTTGAACCCCTCTCGCAAGGTATCTCCATTATAGATTCGATCCTCAAGGGGCCATATACAGAATCCCTCCAAGGGTTATGGACAATTTTACGGAGCGGCCATCGTCGCCGCCCCCCCGTGCTGCCGCCGTCCGCGGGCGACCTAGAGTTTCTTTTTGTCCGGCTGAAGATCGTCCATTTTTTTGTCGCCGCCGTTCTTCACCAGCTTCGGCGCGATGCCGAAGCGCTTGCGGAACAGCCGGTTAAAATAGAACGGATCGGGGATGCCGACCGAGATCGCGACCTGCTTGATCAAGTATCGACCCGATGCGAGCATCTCGTAGGCCTTGGCCATCCGAATCTCGTTGAGCCGCGAGATCATGCTGCTGCCCGTCTCGGACTTGAACAGCTGGCACAGATACGCCTCCGACAGCCCGACATGACGGGCGACATCAGCGATCGCGATCCGCTCGCCGTAGCGCTCCTCCAGATAGGCGACCGCCCGCCGGATCTCCTCGCGGATCGTCGCCTGCGGGACGCTCGTCTCCAGCACGCCGACCATCTCCTCGGTCATCTCCCGGATCAGCAGCAACAACTCCGCCTCCGACTCGGCCTGCTCGATCCGGTCGATCCACGGCTGCTCGCTCCACGACGTCTCGGCGTCGACCATCGCCGTCCCCGCCATGCCCCAGACGGTGCGGGCGATCGCTCGCTTCAGCACAGCGGGCGCCAGCCTGACGGCGGCGGCCGCCTCGACCAGCTCGACCGCTCGCTCCATCCACAGCTCGACGACGCTCTCCCCGGAGGTGCGCAGACTGTCGCGCAGCCCTTGCTCCACTCGGCGCAAGGCGTCTGCCTCCTGCAGCGGCAGCTCCGTACTGGCGATGCAGCTCTCCCTGCAGGCGCCGTAAAATCTCAGCTGTGCCGCCTCCCGGCAGCGGCGCAGCTGCTCGCCGAGCGCCCCGCAGCTCGCGGCAGGCTGGCCATAGATGCCGCTGATCGCCGTGTTGTAGTAGATCTGAGCCAGCCGGACGATCCGCCGCGCCGACTCCTCGGCCTCGGCCATCCGGGCCCCGGCAGGGTACAGCACAGCCAGCACATACCGCTCGCCTGGCGAGGGCAGCACGATCAGGCTGTGCCGCCCGGGGAACACCCCGTCCGCCAGCTTGGTCAGCGTGTCGGCGAAGTCCGTCGCCGGCTCCGGCCGCTCGACCTCCTCGTCGGACGACTGGCGGTAAAAGACGAACACCAGCCCCTGCAGCTCGCGATACGCGGCTGGCAGCATCGAGGCGAGCGTCTCCTCCTCCCCGTCCTCCACGTCGGCGTCGGCCGCCTGCAGCCAGGCGAGCGCCTGCTCCCGATCTGCGGCGGACCGGCTCGCAAGCGGCTGCTCGGGACGACTCGCGCGCCGCTCGTCCAGCTTCGCCGCCATCTCCCGCAGCGTCTCGGCGAATTGCTCCGACTTCAGCGTCAGCTTCAGCACGTAGTCATGGGCGCCGCAGCGCAGCGCCTCGCGGACCAGCTCGAAGTCGCTGTAGTTGCTGAGCACGAGGATCTCCCCGCCATAGCCGCTGTCCTTGAGCTCCCGGATCAGCGCCAGACCATCCATCCCCGGCATCTTCATATCGGTGATGACGAGCTCCGCCTCGCTGCGCCGCACCAGCTCCAGCGCCTCCTGGCCGCTGGCGGCCGAGCCCGCCCACTCATACGTCTCCCAGTCGATCATCGATTTCACCGCGTGCCTGACGATCATCTCATCATCGACGATGACGATTTTGTACATCGCTCTCTTCCTCCCTCCGTCGTACCGGCAGCCGGATGATCGTCTCCGTGCCGCCCCCTGGCTCGCTGCGAGTCTCCATGCCATACGGCGATCCGGCATAGAGCCGGATGCGCTCCTCGACGTTGCCGATGCCGATGCCGGACAGCTTGGCATGCGAGTGCCGCTTGCTCTGCGCCTCCTGCACATCGAAGCCCCGACCGTCGTCGGCGATCCTGAGCTGCAGCCGCCCCTCGGCCGCCGTCACCTCGACCGTGATCGTGACGCGCCTGCCGTCCTCGCTGCCGCCGTGCAGGATCGAGTTCTCCACGATCGGCTGCAGGATGAAGCGCGGCACCAGACAGGCGCCCAGCTCGTCCGACTGCCAATTGCAACGCAGCTTGAAGGAGTCGCCGTAGCGGATCTGCTGGATGACGGCATAATGGAACAGATTGCCGATCTCCTGCTCCAGCGGGATCAGCTCGTCCTGATCGAGGATCGTCTGCCGCAGCAGCTCGCTGAGCGATTCGATGCCTTGCTCGACCGAGCCATTGCCGCTCATCATCGCGCTCCACTTCAGGGAGTTGAGCGTATTGAAGAGGAAGTGCGGGTTGATCTGCGCCTGCAGCATCTTCAGCTCCGCCTCCCGCTTGCCCTGCTGCTCCTGCTCGACCTGGCCGATCAGCTGCCGGAGCCGGCGCACCATCTGATCGATCGTATCGGTCAGCTTGCCCATCTCGTCGGGATACCGCACCGACAGCGGCGGGTCGGGATTGCCAGTCTTCACCCTGGAGGCGTACTGCAGCAGCTCGAGCATCGGCGTGCTGATGCTCTGGTAGATCCACGTCCCCGCCACGGCCGAGACGACGACGACGAGCAACCAGATGTAGGGCAGATTGCCCCTCACCTCGGCCATCTCGGCGATGATGTAGCTATGCGGGATCAGGCCGATCATGTACCACTCCGTCGAGCGGATGTGGGCAGCGGACACGAGCGTCCGCTTGCCGTCGATCTTGGTGTACAACGACTGGCTCGGCTCGCCGGGCTGCAGCTGTCGGAACAGCCCCTCCTGCATATACGTAGCGCCGAGCCGGATATCCGGGGCCGCCGAGGAGACGACCAGCCCCTGCTTGTCCGCGATGTAGATGCGCCCGCCTTCGCCGAGGCTGACATGGTCGTACGTATTGCGCAGGAACGCCTTCTCGTCGATGACGATGATCAGATAGCCGATCCGCTCGGTCAGCTTGTCCTCCGAGTAGATGATGCGGCTCAGAGCGATCTTGTTGGCCCCGCGGTTGGAGAGCAGATGACTCCACTTCAGGTTGCCGACCGACGCCTCCAGCCCGTACAGCGAGCGGCTGATCCGATTGTCCTTGTACCATTCGTACCCGAGATCGTAGAACGGCTCGCCCTCCCTCGTCAGGACGATGATATTGGAGAGATTGCTGAGTCGGAAGGCATACTCCCCGAGCTCGTCGTTGATCGTCTTCGTCAGCTCGTTTTTGCCATAGTCGGATAGGCTGTCAGCCTGCCGCAGTCCTCCCTGGATCGAGCGGCTGATGATGATCGACTCGCTCAGCGCCTCGTACTGGTCCAGCTCCCGCGAGACGTTGATCGCCGACTCCGACAGCACCTGCAAGGAGAAGTCGCTCAGCTTGTCCGAGATCGACGCCTCATAGAAGTGGTTGGCATAGTAAGCGACGAGGACGACGGGGAGGATCGAGGTGACGATGAGCGCGGTGATCAGTCGATGCTTGATCGAGAATCGCCTCAGGAACGAGATGTGCCGGCGACTGGCAGAGGATGCGCTACCCACTTGCAGACCTCCTTGTGCTCCAAAATTAGCCCCATTCTACCACATCGGCACGCGCCGGGCAGGGCATGGCGCAATATCGAATGACGGCGACGGACAGGGCCTGATAACGGCAGCGGCCTCTCGGCCGACGACGACGGACCAAACGCCCGGGGACCGACAGTTCGTCTCGATGCGGATAATGCTCTTGGACGCAGGAAGGCTGCCCCCGAGGCGCACACGCCTTTCGGGAACAGCCTGGGTCCTGCTAATACACGTGCGGGGTGAGCACTACGCACCGCCCGAGTAATAGACCTGAATCTCCGTCATCGTCGGCGTCCAGTACTCCGTAGCGATCTGCTCGGTGATGCGCAGCCGCAGCTGCGAGGTAGTGACCGCGCCAAAGTCATCCAGCGTCACATCATGCCCCATGCCGTCCGCTACGGTCTTGAACGTATGCCATGTGCCGCCGACGGCATCGTAGCGCTGCAGCTCATACGCCTGAATCCGCAGATTGGTGCCGCTGTCGGTGTATTCGTCGAGATAGATCTCGTCGAAGACGATCTCCTCCTCGAAGTCGATCGTAATGATGATCGGATACCCGTCCGGCATGTCGTCGGGGTCGGCGCTCGCCCACCGGGTCGCGGTGCTGCCGTCGACCAGCTTGTCTGCGCCCAGACCGGGACTCGGATGCGTCGTATTGGCCGTGATCGGCTTGCCGAGCGCCAGATTGACGCGCGTCTCCTCGCCCTCCTCCTCGATGGGATCGGTATCGACCGGATCATCAACCCGTACGCCGACCTGACGCTCATGGATGCCGATATCGATGCTGTCGCCGTAGTACAGATGCGTGCCGAAAAAGTCCTCTCCGCCTACACGCGGGTTGTAACGTCCGGCGTCGATGAGCGGCGAGTCGCTCGCCACCTGATAGTTGGCCGCCGAATCGACGATGTTCAGCACGCCGTTATCGACCTTGTAGTCCATCGGATCGGCCACGAACTTCGGATCGGCCAGCACCGCCTGCGGATCATGCGGCTGCTGCGCCGAGTGGACGCCGCCTGCCTCATAGAAGGCATTGTTGGAGAATACGGCCTTGTCCAGCGCGCCCGGCTTGCGGTACCACTTGGTCGGCGTCGTCTCCGAGACGTTGTAGAACACATTGTTCAGGAAGTACACGGTGTCGATGAACACCTCGTCGTGGAACCAGTCCATCTGCTCGGCGTCGTATACGAATACGTTGTTCAGGAAATACGTCGGCGCGTAATTCGTCGAGAGCATATTTTTCACGAGCACGCCGTTGTCGTTGACGCTCAGGTTGTAGCGGGCGACCGAGTTAGAGCTGTTGCCCATATACGCCATCCAGCCCGCCGCATTGTCATGCGAGTAATTGTACTGATACGTCACGTTGAAGTTGGTGTACTCCAGATCCCACGGCGTGCCGTCGTACTCGCCCCACGGACCGCCGTATACCTCGTTGAATTGCATAACGCTGTCCGCTCCCGCCCACAGATACAGACCGCAGGACACCGCGTCATAGCGCTGCAGATAGCCATTCACCTCATTGTATTCGACCAGCATATCCTTCGTATTGGCGAGCTGGATCGCCCCCTGCCCGATATCCTCCGCGTAGTTGTGGCCGATATAGACGTCGCGGCTGTAGAGGTCGCGATTGCGTACCCATAGCTGCTCCCAGCCCTCGTGGAACTTGCCGGTCTCGTCATACTCCCCGGAGGCGAGGTCGCGGTCGTAAAACCAGTTGAAGGCGAACTGGATCGCATGCAACTCGGTTTTGTAGAAGTGGTTGTTCTCGATCCGCACATCCTGGAAGTAGTAGGCGCCCTCATCGTATTCCTTGTAGCTCTTCTCGCCAAACACCTGGAAGACGATGCCGCCGTAATGGATCTTCTGCCAGTCGCTTGGACCGTCGATGTGGTGGATGTAGTTGTTGGTGATGCGGAAGTAATCCATAATCTTGTCGTCGCCGGGCGCCAGCAGATCGGCGTTGATCGTGATCGAGATGCCGTCCCGCACATACGAGTTGCCCGGCAGCCGCGCAGAGCCCTGGATATCCGTGTCGAAGTCGTCGTCGTTGGAGATCTCCATATTGTGAATCTCCCAGTACTGCTGGTTGCGCAGCACGATCGCTCCGGTCAGACCGACCTTGTGCTTGTCCTTGCGGAAGTCGCCATTCTGCCAGGTGACCGGATTGTCGACGTTGCCGTTGACCGCGATATAGGGCTTGCCCGCCTCGGGGTCGCCGTAGCGGTCGATCGTAATCGGCAGGCCGGGCGCGCCGGAGCCCTTGGGCCAGAGCTGCTGATCCTCCCACACCTCGCCAGCCTTCAGCAGGATGCGGTCCCCCGGCTCGAACACCTTGGCATTGACATTGTCGAAGCTCTGCCAGGCCGTCGTCGGCGTGAGGCCGTCATGCGCATCGTCGCCGCCGCTGGCGTCGAGATAGTAGTCGGTACCGCCATACGGATTGGGCAGATTGCCCTGCTCCTCCGGCAGCGTAGCCGGAGCAGCCGCGCCAGGCTCTGCGGCCCAGGCGCTGCCTGACGACAGGAACGGCGGGAATGCCAGGAGCATAGCCAGGAACAACAGGATCGCGCTTCTACTGCGTGTTCTCACTATCGATCATCCTCCTTTGTCATGGAACGCTGGTCACGATTACAGATTGCGGATTGCAAATCATAGCTCTGGCGATCATCGCCAGCTCGTCACTTGCGCCAGTCGCGCGTCATCGATCTGCACCTCGCCGCGCTCCAGCCGCTCGTCCAGATAACGCTGCAGCCGCTCCTCGAGCAGCTGCTCCCGGATCGGGGCGCTGTACGCTTGCCAAGCCTTGTCCCTGTCGAAGAGCCGCTCGTCCAGCCGGTACACGGCCACGCCCTGCCGCGTCTCCACAGGCAACGCCAGCTCGCCAGGGGCCAGCGCGTCGATGCGGGCGACCGCTTCATGGTCGTAAGCATTGAGATTGGCCACCTGAGACGGGGCGAGCGTCTGCTCGCTCAGCTCGGCCCCGGCATACCGAGATTGCAGCGCCGCCAGCTCGCTCCCCTCCTCGACCATCCGGCTCGCCTCCGCGAGCATCGCGGACTTGTCCGCCTGGGCCGCCGGGATGAGCAGCCGGGTCACCCGATAGCTCGTCCCATTGACCGACCACTCCGATCGATGCGCGTCGAAATATGCCTCCACCTCCTCCCTCGGCAGATGCAAGGGATCGCCCTCGCGCTGGCTAAGCTCCCGCTTCACGCCCGTACGCAGGGCGGTCATCAGATGGGGGTAATACGACGCCAGCGTGAAGCGCTGCAGGCCATAGACGACCTCCCCCCTCGCCGAGGCGGCTGCCCGGCTGCGATTGTCCTGCTCCATGCGGCGGACGATCGACGAGAAGTCCGTCTCGTCGATGAGCTGCTGCTCCCGAGCCACCGCCAGCAGCGCCTTATCCTGCAAGGCGGCGGCGAGCGCCCGCTCGCGCAGCAGCCGCAACGGCTGCACACCATCGCGCTCGCTCTCCCATTCCCCTTGGCCCAGCGTCCACTGATGTCGGCTGCGGAGCTCGCTGCGCACCTGCCGCTCCAACCGCGACATGTGGAAGGCCAGCTCGGCCTCGGTGACGGCATGTCCATCGAGCGTTGCGACAGCTGGCTCGCTCTCCTTCGGCAGCATGACCGCCAGCAGGACGACCGCTGCCGCCACCAACAATGCGGCTATCAGCCAGACGCCCTGCTTGCGCGCTCCAGTTTTGCTCATGCGATCCCTCCGTTTCCTCTCATCGTATCGGTCCGTCTACTCTGTTGCCCTTCATTATAAGGCGGGAGGAGCTCACCTAGAATGAACAATCGCCCTTAAGTTCATGGACGATTTTACGAAAAAACCCGCTGTCCGAAGACAGCGGGCCGGGCTTTTGCACAGCAAAACTATAGCTTTTTTGGCAGAGCGTGCCTAAGATCGTCCAGCTTCTACAGCTCGGCCAGCGTCTCGAAGGACTCCATCAGCCGCAGATACACTTGTGCGTCCATGCCGCCTTGATGCTGATCAAGGTAGTCCTGCGCCCAGGCGATTTCCTGAGCGATCGCCGTATTCGGTCCGCCTGCTCCGCCACCTGGCGTGGCAGCCAGGATGCGCTGAAGGGATAGCTTCAGCTCATCGGCATCGACCAGGGACAATCCTGCGCCAGGCAGATAGATGTCGTCGATCTTGCGGATCACATCCTGCGCGAGCAGAGCCACAGCCTCCGGCCGATGCGGAGGCGTCGCATCGGAGCGATAAGGTCCGGCCCGCAAGCCATCCAGATACGATTGCGAGATCGTATTGAGAGAGAAGCTGGCCGAACCGGCCGCGCCGATCCGGTTCACAGCGTCGACCTGCCGAGCGAGCAGATAGGGATCGAAGCCCTCCAGATAAGGTCCAAGACCGACATAGAGGAGCGTATCGCCATTCATCTGGGCGAGGAATTGACTGGCGCTCGCCACCACGGCCAGCGCATCGGTCTTGTAGACCATCGGAGCGATCAAGTCCAGTCTTCCCTGCTGCGCCCATAACGCCCAGTTCTGAAACTTCGTCTCGGCGACCTCCTCCTCCGGGAATACGGCGGTGGACAGCAGCATTCCGGCAGGCAGCTCGTCGGCGATCCGCTCTACGAACGTAGTGACCTGATCCTGCCTCCAGTTCACCCATTGCGCCCACTGCAGGGGATCGTCGTCCGGCGTAATGGTTAACGGATCGAAGCCGAGCTGCTGCTGCACTCTGTTGCGGCTCACCTGGTCATAGCTGTATCCCATCTCATAAGGCACGGCGGCGGTGGAGCTGACCGGATAGCGGATGTAGTCCAGCTGCAGTCCCTGAACCGCATAGCGGTCCGTCAGGTCCAGGAATCCATCGGCCAGGAAATCCTGTACCGCCGGATTGCCCGGGCTCACGTAGTAATGATTGGACTCCAGCGTCGTGCGCGCCTGCAGATTACGGTCGAGCGCGGTCCAGCCCGGATGGGCGGCCAGCACCGGACCTCTCGGATAGAGCGGGTCCTCGCCTTCATAGCCGACATAGAACGTATGCACCCAGGCATGGACCTCGATGCCTAACCGTGCGCCCTCGGTGACGAAGGCTTGCAGCGGGTCCCATCCGACGAAAGCCGGGTTCTGCTGGAAGGACGGGCTTCCCTGATAGATCGCATAGCCTCGATAGACCGTCTCCAGGAACAGCGTATTGATGCCTGCCGCCTGGATGCGCTCCATCGTCGCGGCAACCTGCTGGGGCGAGTCTTCATTGGCCCGATACCATACGGCCCGCCCGTCGACGACAGACGATTCCATCGTCGAGTAGATCGCCATCAGCGCCTTGTCCTGCGCCTGCTGCGCCGTGACGGCGGTCTCGGTCCACTGTTGCTGCGCATACGAGGCCTGGGCTGCGGCCAAGAGCGTATGCGCATCGTCGATCTGCGTCTGCGCCTGATCCGCCGGGATGTCGCGATACTCCGACAGGGCGATACCCAGGCGCTGCTCCGCTTCGGAGATACGGAGCGCGGCGGCCTCCAGATACGACTGCGGCGTCACCCGGATCGTCACCTGCATGCCGTCGACGAGCGCCTCGGCGCCGACCATCGCTTGCTGCAGATACGTCTTGGACGCGCCATGACCCGACAGCACGAAGCCATCGACAGGGATGGCAGAGTCATTGCCGCCGACGCTCACGACGATGCCGTCGCTCACCACGATCTCATAGCCGAACTCGTTGGTGCCCGTCGTCGGATAGCCGTAAGCGGCATCGTAATAGACCAGCTCGCCGGAGCCTCGCCCTCCAGGAAAGGCAAACGGCGCTGCCGGATTGCGCTTGGACAGGACGCCCTCCACCTCGTATTCCGGGTTCAGGATCTGATCTCGCTCGATCGTAACTTGCTCCCCGAGCGCGATATTGTCCTTCAGCCACATATAGGGGGAGGACGGCGATGTGCCATGTCCGGACAGGACGTACCCGTCCGCCGGGATCGCGGCGTTGGACAGGCTGCCGTTCGCCTTGCCGTCCCGGATCTCGGTCACGATCGAATTCCGGACGACAATCTCGATGCCGAAGGCATTATTGCCTGTCGTCGGCGACGAATAGTCCGGCGTATAGACGATGAGCTGATTGGAGCCTCGGGCCGTATTATAGCCGGACACCTGCAAGTACTGCCCGGCCGCGTTTTTGACATAATCCGCCATTAATCCTGCCTGGACGGGCGCAGCCGGGGCAAGCCCGGTCCAGACGAGAGCCAGCGCCACCAGCGCAACGATGAATGTGCGTCTATTCATACGACCACTCCCCTTTTTAGTTAGCTGAAGCTACCATCCGCTCATGCGCAGCCGTATAGGTTTGCAGCAGCTCATCCAGCCCCAGACTGTTGATCTCGCTCACGAACTTGTCCCACTCCGCCAAGTCACGCACGCCATAGATGAAGTTAGCCAGACCTTCCTCGCGCGCCTTACGAATATTCTCTCCCTTGATGCTTAGCAGCTCCGACTCCTGCTCGTTGAAGGCCGGCATCGGCTGCCGAGGCATATCGTACTTTGCCGCTTCGGCGAAGGCATGCTGCAGCTCCTCCGAGCCCATCGACAGATGCGCGTCGAAGTCCAGCCAGGCGTACGTGCCCGACGAGGCCAGGCCGGTCTTCACCCGAAGGTCGGTCAGATCGGTGAATTCAGGCAGGAATTTCTTTTGGCCGTTCTCTACGGCATACGTGACGCCTTCCTTGCCCCAGCTTGCCAGATTGCGCCCTTCCTCCGAATAGAAGAAGTCCATGAACGTCATGATATCGTCAATCTGCTTGGAGGTGGAAGCCACGGTCAGCCCCGTCTCCAAATATTGAAGATTCGGATTCTGCTGCGTCCCGCCCGGCGTCCCTGCCGGAGGGGCCATAAACTGGATGCTGAAGTCCGGGTTCTCCTCGCGCAGCGCATCGTTGAAGAAGTCGACGCGGCTAATGTAGTCGATCGTAATAAACGAAAGATCGGTAGACATAATATCCTGCCACTGCTTCGTATTCATCGTCAGCCATTCCGGCGAGATCAGCCCTTCCTTGTAGAAGGTATGCAGCGCTTCGACCAGCGCCTTCATCTCCGGCTCGGTCGAGCCGTAGCGCCACTGCTTGGCGTCCGAGTCGTAGTAGAACTCCGAGTGGATGCCGAAATTCGGCGCCATGTTGCGCAAGATTCGGATCCCGTGGCGGAAGCTTAAGGGCGTACTGTCCGGATAGAGCCGCTTCAGCTCCTGTAGCGTCGCATACAGCTCGTCGTAGTTGGTCGGAACCGCAAGCTCATGCTTGGCAAAAATATCTTCCCGATATAGCCAGATCATCCGGTTCGTCTCGCCAAAGCCTTCATTAGGAAACATGTACATGTTGCCGTCAGAGGCAATATTCTGCTGGAAGCTCTCCGGGAATTTCTCGCTCCACGCCTGCAGATGCGGCATGCTGTCGAGATGGTCGAGAATGTTGACCAGCGCGCCTTGCTGACCGTATTTATTGGCGCTGGCGAGCTTGTCCATGAACATCAGGTCAGGCATGCTGTTGGAGGCGATCGCCAGGTTGAGGCTCTCCCCCAGATTGCCCTGGGCGGTCTGCACCTCCAGCGAGACCCCTGTCTGTTCCTTGAGCATCTGCCAGATCGGCCACTCCGGGTCATAGGGCCAGGTCGGATGGTTCTCCGTCAGCATCGAGAATTTCAGATCCTTCCCAGAAGCGGCTGGCTCCGTCTTATTGTCCTGATTGGTCGTCGGCTCCTGCGGCGAGCTCGGCTTGTTCTGTTCGGTCGGCGCTGCGCTGCAGCCTGCCAGCAGCGATATCGTCAACACGGAGGATGCGAATACGTGGGTCCACTTTTTCATTGGTTCTTCTCTCCTTTTGATCATGCTGTCCTACGATACTGTCACACGCGTACTACTTGGGTCAGCCCTTCACTGCACCGACCAACGCCCCCTTGACGAAGTGCTTTTGCAGGAATGGATAGACCAGCAAGATCGGCAAGGTCGTAATGAGGATCGTCGCAAACTTGAGCGAGTCCTCGATGACCAGCGCATCACCTCCTACACTCGTCGCATCGCTATTGTTCACTTGCCCGGCCAGGACGATATCGCGGACGATCACCTGGAGCGGGAAAAGGTTCTGATCGCGCAAGTAGAGCAGCGGGGTATAGAAATTGTTCCAGATATGCACCGCATAGAACAACCCTACCGTGGCAAACACCGCCTTGGATAGCGGGATCACGATACGAATAAACAAGGTGATGTCGTTCAGCCCGTCGACCTTCCCCGATTCCTCCAGCTCCTTGGGGATACCGCTAAAAAACGTGCGCATCACAATCAGATTCCATGTCGATACGATGCCGGGGACAACCATCGCCCATATCGTGTCCACCAATCCGAGCGACCGGACCGTGAGGAAGGTCGGAATCATGCCGCCGCCGAAAAACATCGTAAAGATAATCATCGCCATCATGACGCGATGGCCTGCCAGATCCTTGCGAGATAACGCATATGCCCCGGCAGAGGTGACGATCAGGGAGAGACAGGTGCCGAGCGCGACATAGAGCACGGTGTTGAGGTATGCCCGGCCGATGCGCTGGTCGCCGAGTACGATGCTGTAGGCTTCGAAGTTCCAGCCCTTGGGCAGCAGCCATACCTGACCCTTCAATACAGGCAAGGGGTCGCTCAGCGATATGGCAGCCATATAGAGGAACGGGTATACCGTCGCCGCGACCAGACCGAGCAGCAATGCCGTGTTCACGATGGGAAACAGGGATCGTTTGGCTGGCTTCACCTTCGCACTTCCTTTCTTGGTCGTTGTATGCTTCCAGCTACCATAAGCTCGTCTCGCTTACCCTTCTGCTGACCCGGTTGGCCGTATAGATAAAGATGAAGCTGATGATGCCTGTGAACACATCAATCGCTGTTGCGTAGCTGTAATTGCCATGATTCAAGCCCGTACGATAGACATAGGTGCTTATAATGTCCGCCGTCACATAGGTCGTGGGCGTATAGAGCAAAAACACCTTTTCGAAGCCGATCTCCATCACTTGACCGATATTGATGATCAACAGAATGACAATGACGGGCGAGATGCCCGGCAGCGTGACATGGTACAGCTTCCTCCACCGGCTCGCGCCGTCGATCTCGGCGGCCTCGTACAGCATCGGATTAATGGCCGACAGCGCCGCCAGATAGATGATCGCCTCCCACCCGACATGCTGCCAGATCTCCGAGGTGACATAGACGGGGCGGAACATCTCGGGCAGCACGAGAAAATTGATCTTCTCCATGCCAAGCGCCTCGATCAGCTTGTTGACGATGCCAGTTGAGGGCGACAGGAACAAGGTGACCATGCCCGCTGTCACGACATTTGAAATAAAGTGGGGCAAATAGCTGACAGTTTGTACAAAGCGTTTGAAAACGGCGTTTCCGAGCTCATTGAGCAGGAGCGCCAAAATGATCGGCGCCGGAAATCCGAACACGAGCTTCCACACGCCAAGCAAAAAGGTGTTTTTTAGAAGCACGAAAAAATCGGGACTCTGTACGAACATCTCGTAATACTTGAATCCGACCCACGAGCTGCCGGAGATGCCCTTGAACAGATTGTAATCCATAAACGAGATGGCGATGCCGAACATCGGCAAATACTTGAAGATGATGTAGAACAGCAGGCAGGGCAAAACCAGCAGGAGCAAATGGCGACTCTTAAACAATCTTGCAGTCATGGTACGTTCCCCTTTAGGTCATGTCATCGATAGAGCAGCGTCTGTTTCCTTTCGCGAAATTCACCGGTGCGTCGCTTGGACTGCTCTCAGCGTACTTGCCGACGGGCTATTCTTCAATCGTCAAATCAACCGCTATATCGCAGCTGCGCAAGAAATCGGTAGCTTTGTAGATCGATCCTGAAAATTGACGGTCGCGCGCCCGCCCCCGTTGGTTGACAAACGATAGCGGCCACTCTACGCTAAAAACAGGCCGAAACGATACCATACTACACGAGGATAAACCGGGGGAATGCCGATGCTGCTCACTAAAAAGAATACGTTGTTCGTGAGACTGTTGAGCGGTTTTCTGTTGATCATTTTTCTTTTCTTCGCCTTCCAGAGCCTGGCTTTTCTTTTGCTGAAAAACAGCATGCAGCAGGAGATCCGCAAGCTGAGCCGGCAAAATATGTCGCATACCGTAGACAACTATGAGCGTTATTTTGTACTCGTGCGCAACATGATGAACAGCGTCTATTTCAATGAATACGTCAATCTGCTGGAAAATGCCAACGAGTTGAACTATATTACGGCGGACAAGCTGCGCTTGTACCTCCAGTCCGTGCAAGCCAATAACAATCTCTATCTCGATAATCTGGCCGTCTATATCCAGAACCTCGATCGGGTCATTGACAAAAATGGCGTGTGGACGCCCGAGGAAATGTTCACCAAGGAGTATCTGCTCGACGATGCCCCGCCCGAGACCTGGCTTCGGCGCATGAAGGAAACCGACTTGTTTGCGGTTATGCCAGCTTCCCCCTTCAAACAAGTGAATATGAAGCATACATCTTCCTCCGGGACCTTTTTTACGTTGATGACCAACAACCATTTCCAGAGCAATATTACGATCCTCTCCTTCAGTCGAGCCAACCGGCTGGTCGAGCAGTTCCATCAGTCGTCAACCGACGACAGGTTCTATATCCTGGACTCGAACAACAGCATCCTGTATCCGTCCGCGCATGCAAGCGACCTTCCTGACTTTGAAGCGCTTTCACAAAAGGGCGGAGATGGCGTGCGAGACGGCGATTATTTCTACTTCCAGCAACGAGGCGAGTCCACTGGCTTTTCCTATGTCAATCTCGTCCCGGTCCAATCGATCACCTCGCAGATTCATAGACTGTCGGCGATATCGACGGCGTTGATCGGTCTATCGATAGGGTTCGGCATTCTCTTCTCCTTATGGTTCGTCCGCCGCATCAACAACCCGATCCGACAGATGATCGCCGGGATCGAGGATGCTGCGGAGATCGCTCCGGTCGACACGCGGATTCACGAATTCAACGTCATCCACCGCAAGATGCAATCGGTCATGCAGCAGGATCAGGAGCTGTCCAGGAAAAACAACGTGATCCGAAAATATGCTTACTTCAATATCCTCAAGCGGATCCGCAATCGTCTGCATGAGATCAATGACGAGGTGTTCAAGGGCGGCCCGCATGTATTCATCCTGTTCGACATTACCTTCTTCCGAACGCTAGCGCATGCCGAAGCCAGACAGCCGCAGGACGATGTCATCGTCCGAATCCGCGATTACATCCAGGTCTCCCTGTCGGGAGCATTGCCCGAATCGCTGCTGTTCCAGCTCGAGCCCAGGCAAGTGCTAGCGCTGGTCAGGCTTCCGGAGGGACAACATGCATTGCCCGAGGTGCTGGAGAGCATCGTGCAGGTGTTGACGGTCGACCGCGATCACTACATCGCGACCATCGCCGTCAGTCCGGTATTCGAGAGCGCAGAGGAGCTGCCCGAGCAATATGAACGACTGCAAAAAAGAATCCGGCAGCGGCCGTTGACCTCGACTACCGCTCTGCTGGGCGAGACCGCTTCGGATGGTCCGACGCGACTGCCGGTATTCGCAGAGGAGGAATTCGCCAACCTGTTGCTCTCCGGCAGCATGGAGGCTGTCGACAAGGTGCTGGACTACCTGTCCCCGCTGCAGCGCGCAGGGGGCACGCTCGACGAGTTCCAACGCTTCTCCTTGCTGATCGTCAATAAAGTGAATCAGGCTGTCGCTGCCCGCAATCCCGAGCAGCTGCACTCGCTGGACGCCATGCTCCCCTACGAGACTGTCGCTGAATACAGCACCTTGGAGCAATACATCGATTTCTTCGATCGGTACTTGGGCGTGGCGGTTCGCCTGCTGAAAGCGAAGAACGAACAGCTCGACCCCATTTCGCGCTTCGTCATGCGCTATGTCGAGGAGCACCCGGAGGAGGATATCTCGCTGGAGCTCCTGGCCAGCAAGCTGAACATTACGAGCAACTACTTGTCCTCCTACTTCAAGGAGAAGAATCATATGAACTTCAGCGAATACGTGAACGGCGTCCGGCTCGGCAAGGCCAAAACGCTGCTGCTCGAGCACAAGGATCTCACCGTTCAGGAAATCGGCAAAATCGTCGGCTTCTATAATTCCAATACGTTCATCCGCAACTTCAAAAAGCTGAACGGGCTAACCCCCGGCGAGTTCCGAAAGCAATTCGGAGCCCTCTCCTAGGGCGTGTCTGCACACTCGCTCCGGGGCATCTTATGCTGCCCTAGCGCAGGCCGGTACAGATGCTCATCGAGGTATTCATGGATGTAGAACCGGGACTGAAGGTAATGGTCGGCCATCTCCTCCGGCTGGAACTGCCGGAGCAGTCTGGTCATATCCGGCTTGATGCGTCGCAGGGCGTCGACGGTGATGCGGTAGTTGTTCAGCACCGACTGCCGCTCCGACGCGTGACCGGGGAACCGCTCCAGACGATAGATGTACTTATGAATCGTGCGCGAGCGGTCGAGCGCCATCTCATAGGCGAGCATCACTGCGATCAGCTCGGCGACCTCCCGATGGTCGCGGACCTCCTCGAGGATGCGCGGGAGGAGCTGGTAATAATCTTCATTGGTATAGTTGCCTGCGAGACGGGCCGCCGTCTCGGGCGCGACGCCGTGGAAGTGGAACAGGAAGCGATCGATCAATCGCGTGGTGTCCGACGATGCGTGCCAGCAGGTCTCCGCGAACCACGCCATCGGGTACCAGGTCGTCTCGAAAATGCCGTACGGTACGCCCAGGCTGAATACGGCTGTCCAATTGGTGCCGACCAGACCGCTTAAATTCAACTTGTGCGCGGCGTTCGCCCACTGGGTCACATTGCCGATCCGGCTCTCGATGACCGGATAGTTCTGGTCGTCGAGCCGGTCGAAGCAGCGCACCGCAGAGGCCCCCATCACCTCGATGCCCAGCCTGCGCAGTCGCTCCGTCAGGGCGCTTGCCTTCGATTCGATATTCCTCCCGTAATACATCCAGATCATCACCACGGCGCGACGATCCAGGCGGCTCAGCTCTTCGTCCGAGCACTGCTCGATCATGTCGTGCCAGATGATCGGACGTTTCCCTTGCGCGACCGTATAGTCGATCAGCCGATTCACATAGGCGATAAATGCCGCTGTACGCGAGCCGGCGAATGCCTGCTGACAAGCCTCGCATTCACTCAGGCTGTACACCTCGTCGCAGCCCAGATGCAGATAGCGCGAGTCGGGATGCTGGGCGATCATCTCGGCGATCAACCCCGTGGAGAGCTCGTAGGAGGCCGGCTTGGAGGGGCATAGCTCGCCGATCGATGCGGGCGTCTCCCGGAGCGCGCTATATTCCTCGTGCTGCAGCACATACTCCAGATGGCCAAACGACTGCTGCAGCGGGATGATCTCGAGGTAATGCTCCCATGCCGTCCTGCGAAGCTGCTCCAGCTCCTGCTCGGTGAACGCATACCTCGGATGTCGAAGCTGCCGGTGGCGATCAAACGGCAGCTTGTCCTCGTATTCGATCAGAACTGCGTTCGTCTTGTAGGCGGCAAACCCTCGGATCGCCTGTAGAATATGCTCAAAGGTCGAGAACGTCTGACGAAAATCCAGGTTCATGCAGCGCAACGGGATATCGGGCCAATCGGTCATCTCAAGCGCGGGCAGCTCCGGGCCCGAGCGCAGGAGCTGCGTCACTGTCTGCATGCCGTAGAATAACCCTGCGGCATCCGACGAGACGACATCGATCGCCCCCTCGGCGATTCGCAGCCGGTAGCCTTCCGGCGGCGTATCCGCGATGAGCGGAGCCTCCGGGGTCGACGCTTGCTCTCTATGCCGCGCCATGCGCATGCGGAAGCCCTGCACGCTACGCGTCTCCTCAGCTTCGAGCGCCATGGCCGGGAACTGTCTGCTCGCCGCCAGCGGCAGCCGCTCGTCCGCTGCCTCCATCGTCATATGAATCAAGAGCAGCTGCTCCACTCTTGCGCCCGCTGTCTCCAGATACCGGGTCTGCTTGGTCTGCGGTATAGTCGGTAACACAGATATCCTCCTCGCTGGATCGATATTCACAGCCCTAAGCATACCTTCTCTGGCGACAAAGAAAATCGTCACTATTGTAGGGCAATCGCTCATCCTGTGATTATCCGTAAAATTAGCGATCCAGCGGTACTGCATGCGCAAAGACGCTTCCAACCCACGATAGATTCGGGGATTGAAAGCGTCTTGGCTTATGCATATTGACGTCAGGAGCGGGCTAGAGCGCTCCTCTACACGCCGGTAATCGTCGGCCAGGCCAGCTCGATGCCCGCCTGTGTCAGGTTGCGCTGGAAGGCTGTCAGCTCGGACTCCGTGCTCCGCACCGCCGAAGGCGTCAGGTCGCGATCCAGACAATAGCTGACGCAGTAGCCTGCCGCTTCGCCGATATTCCACTCGACCGGATGGAGCCGGTAGCAGCCGTTGGTGATGTGGGTGACGCCGATATTTTTGGCGGCGGCCAGCACATTGGTCACCCGCTTCGGGATGAGGCTGCCGAGCGGGATCTGGAACGGCAGCGACGAGATGTCGATATACGTCCGGTTAGCCGTGCTCGGATGCAGGTCGATCCGGTAGCAGCCGATGCCGACCGTATCGTCGAAGCGCTCGGCGATGCCGCTCGGACGGCAGTCCGTCGCCACATGCTGCTCCAGCACGCGGAACTCGGGGACGATGCGCCGCGACTCGCGGATATACGGATACATCGCCAGCCCGTCATGCGTGCCGACGACGTCCGGGCGCAGCCGCAGACCGGGATATCCGCGCTTGCCGTCGGGACGCGGCGCTTCAGTCTGCAGCCAGTACAGCCACGAGAGGCTGAGCTGCCGGGCACCCTCCAGATGACGCTGTCGCTCCTCCTCGCTCACATCGATGATCGAGCCGAGCCAGTAATCGTTTTGCGGCCAGTTGACGAGCGTCAGCGAGCCGTCGAAGGTTCCAGGCGCGAACTGACGATGGTCGATCAGCTGCCGATAGAGGTACAGCGAGAACTTGTCCGAATCCGGGAACAATCCGTACTCGATCGGCTGCAGCGTCATCGGCCGCACGCCGGCCATGCTGAGCAGGCGATCTGGCCAGAAGTCCGGCTTGTAGTCGCGCCAGAAGTCGTACATCTGCGGACGGGCGATCGTATGATCCTCGCCCTCCAGATAGTCCATCGCAAAGCAGTGGGTGAAGCCCTGCATCTCCATCGGATCGGCCGCGCCCTCCAGCGCATGGGGCTCGCCCGTATCGCTGACGGACTCCGCTCCGGTCACGTACTCGATGCCGGCCAGCGGCAGCAGGTCGCCGCACTCCGTCGCATCGATATAATAAGGCGCCAGCAGGGTGCGGCGCGTGTCGCTCTCCAGGTCGCGGACCGTCGCCGAGACAACCCGGTCGCCCTCGGTCTCGGCTCCCTCCAGCACATGGCGATAGAGGATGCGGATGCGTCCGCTATGCACATACGGGGCCAGCATCTCGCCGAGCACCGCCACAGCCGCGCGCGGCTCATGGGCGACGCGGCTGACGATCGCCCGTCCGGGGTTGAAGTGCGGCTCGGCCATCGCCTCCGCCGTCAGCGGGAAGTGGCGGCGATAGTACTCGCGCACGCCTTCGCGGAATTGGCGATAGGTGCGCGTGCAGCCGAACGACTCGATCCAGCGGTGCTCGTCGGGCGGCACCGCCTGGCTGGTCAACTGGCCGCCGATCCACGTAGTCTCCTCCGTCATGATGACGCTCTTGCCGCTCCGGGCCGCAGCCAGCGCCGCAGCCGTACCGCCCGTACCGCCACCCAGGATGACCAGATCGGCGCGCAGTTCCTGATTCATCATATCTCTCTCCCTTGCCGTTATGGAATGACCCCTCCGTCCATGGAGCAGCCTAACGCAATCACTCTCCATCATTGTAGGCCGGGGGAGCGAACCAGTGTAGGGTAGAGGCATATCTATTTATGGTAATCTGATGTGCTAATCATAGTCCTGGATCTCATACAGCTTCACCGCCAGCTGCAGTTGCAGCCGCGCCTCCGGATCGTCGAGCCGCAGCCCCAGCTCGGTCCGGATACGCTCCAGACGGTACGTAACGGTGTTGTAGTGGATGAATAGCCGATTAGCCGTCTCCCGAGCATTGCCATTGCAGGCAAAATAGATGCGAAGCGTATGAAGCAGCGAGCCCTGATGCCTGGCATCGTAGCGCAGCAGCGGCTCCAGATAGGTCGCTTTGAACTCCTCCAGCTCCGGCGTCCCCCGCAGTCGATAGAGCAGCAGGTAGACGCCAAGCTGGTCATATCGCACGATGGACTGGGCCATGCTGCAGACGAGGGCTACCTCTGCCGTCCGCTTCGCCTCCCGATAGCTCGTCGGCACCTCGCTCTGCCCCGTCGATGACCGACCTAGACAGAGCTGCACCTCCAGATCCGGGAAGAGCTGCTGGAAGCGAGCGAGCTGCGCTGTCGCCAGCCGGGTCCAGCTCCCCTCGTCGGAGCTGCCGGCCGTCGATGCGGCTTGGCGCTCGGCCTCTCCGCGCGCTACCCCATCGCCAGCTCGGGGCTCCGGGGTCAACGATAACAGGATCGTCAGTTCCTCCTCCAACACCGTCCAGCGGACGAATGGCTCGCCAGACTCTCCAGCCGTATCCCAGGCCATCCGCCGCGCCAGCTCCTGGAGCTGGCTCACGCTCGGACGCTCCTCCCGGAATCTCAGGATGCCTGCAACGTAGCGGGCGCCCTCGACGATCGGACTGCCGCATGCCTCTGCCCGCAAGCGCAGATCGACCGGCGAGATGATCCGCCCTGCCAGCCAGTCCTGGACGAACTGATCGACGTACTTGGCCTCGATCCGGCTCCGCGCCTGGGCATTGCTGATCTCGAAGCCGACCAGCTCGCCCGCCCAGTTCATCGTCAGCGTATCGACGATTCCGTATTCCACCTGAGCCTCGAGCAGGATGAGCAGGAACGGCTGCTGTCTGCCGTCCTCGATCTCGGTTACATATGCGCGCACCGAACGGTCGGCGAGCTTCACGAACCCCGTCTCCAGCGTCCGCTCCCGCCTCAGCCTATCCCACGCCTCCGGGTCTGTCTGCCGACACATCTCCTCCGCCAACGGCGAAGCCATCCAGCGCCCTCCTGGCTCCAGCAAGCATACCGGATTGCGCACCAGCAGCTCCAGATGCTCCAGAAAGGCCGAAAGTCCGCCCCCATGCAGCAGCACCTGGGACAGACGCTGGACGCGGCTCTGGAGCGTCGAGAGCTGACGAGACTCGGCGACCAGCACGCGCTCCATGACACTGCGCACGACATCCGAAAAAGCCATGTCTGGCGGAAGCTCGATGAGCGGCAGGCCATGACGATCTGCCGCCTCGATGGCATCTGCCGGCACCTCGCCGATAAAGCGCGCCGTCTTGATGCCGAGCGCCACGACGCCGCGCTCTGCCAGTTGAGCGATCAGGGGCGCAAGTATGGCGGCATTGTTGCGGAACGGATACCCCGTCGTGATCAGGAATTCGCCAGGGCGCACCCAATCGATCACATCCGGTACTTCCATCACATTGATCCGGCTGATCCGTTGCTCCAGCCCGCTCTCGCCGCCCAGCAGCTCCGCTTCCTTGAAATGGGCGATCCGGAACAGTTCCTGAACCGTTAACCCGAGTTCTTCTTCCATACCCGTCCTCCCAGCTCCTCCCGCTGCTCTGTCAGCCCGATGATCGTCAGTTGCAGCTTCGCGCTCTTCTACTGCCTACTGTACCAGATCGCGACCAGACTCGCCAAGCCGCGCCAAAGCCCCGCTGGCGCGTCCCGAAAGAACCGCCTGCGGGGTGCAGGGTCTGACAGAATGCTCGTATCACCGGTCCTGCAGCGCCGACCGGAACGCCGCCGCTGGCGCTGTCCAGCCGAAGATGCCGCCCTGCTGCCAGATCATCCGAACCGCCGCCTCGTGATCCGCAGGATCAAACGCTGCCGATGCGTCCTCCAGCAGCAGGCACTCGTAGCCCCGGTCATTGGCTTCGCGGATCGTCGTATGTACGCAGACATGCGTCGTCACCCCGCACACGATCAACGATGTCACGCCCCGAGCCTCCAGCAGCTCTTGCAGCGACGTCTCGTAGAAGGCTCCCTTGCCGGGCTTGTCGATTACCGGCTCGCCGGGGAGCGGCGCCAGCTCCGGGACGATCGCATGGCCAGGCTCGCCCCGCACCAGGATACGCCCCATCGGTCCTACATCGCCGATGCCGGCTCCTTGCGCGCGGCTGCGCGCCAGCTTGGACGGCGGGCAGTCCGAGAGATCCGGTCGATGCCCTTCGCGAGTGTGGATCACCATGAGTCCGGCTGCGCGCGCCGCCGCCAGCGCCTCACCGATGATCGGGATGATCGCTCGCGCCGGGGCGATATCGTTGCCGAGCAGCTCGCCGAATCCGCCCGGACTGCAAAAGTCGTTCTGCATATCGATGACGACGAGCGCCGTCTGCGACAGACGAGACGCAAAAGCATACGGCCGGGCGTCGTCTATGTGAATGTTGCGCGGCATTCGCCATTCTCCCCTTTCATATCTTGTGGATACAGGGCCGTTCAACTGCGGCTCGCCCGCCGCCTGCCGCGCCGACTCCAGCGACAGACGCAGCAGTGCGCGGATGAGCTGGTCGGAGGAGGTGACTGCCCCGAACACGCCGCCCTGCATCGTCACCATCCTGAGCGCCGCGATATGATTATCGATATCCGTCGCGCCGGTACAGTCCTCCAGGATCAGACACTCGTAGCCGCGATCGTTGGCCTCGCGCATCGTCGACTGGACGCCGACATCGGTCGTCATTCCGGTCAGGATGAGATGCGTAATCCCGCGCGAGCGCAGGATCAGATCGAGATCGCTCGCATAGAAGCTGCCCTTGCCCGGCTTGTCTACGATCAACTCCCCCGGCAGCGGCGTCAGCTGCGACACGATCTGCCATCCTGACTCGCCCCGCACGAGGATGCGGCCAGCCGGGCCCTGAGCGCCGATCTCCGCGCCGATCTGCCGGCTCCGCCACCGTTTGTTAGGCGCAAGATCGGCCAGGTCGGGGCGATGTCCCTCGCGCGTATAGATGACGGTTAATTCCGGTATCGAGCGTACGACCTCCAACAGTCGCCGCGTCGGCTCGATGGCTCGTGCGGTAGAGAAGACATCATAGCCCATTCGATCGACATACCCGCTCTTGCCGCAAAAGTCCGTCTGCATATCCAGCACGAGCAGCGCCGTTCGAGACGGCGTCAACTGCCCGTCATACGGCCATGCATACGGGCTCGCCATCACCACGCCGCCAGCGCGCGCCCGCCGCCTCGTCCCGACCGTATCGGACGATTCGGGACGGCGAGATGGCTGCGGCAGCATCTCCTCGGCGCGTGCCCCCGCGCCCGCCGTGCGGCGGTAGCCGTCGTCCCGTTGTGCCAACGTAATCCGCCTCCTCTCTCAGCCGCTGCTCGCCTGTCCCGAGCGGAGCGCGCGGCTTTGTCAGTCGCCGTTGTATGTGCGCTCCGGCTTGGCATAGCCTTCGCCCGTGCCGTCCTTGACCTCCACTGCATCCTCCCACGGCAGCCGGTAACGACCCTTCACCAGATCGTGCATATACGTATAGGGACAATCTGTCGCCCCGCCGTCCACCGCCACATAGCCGCGATGACCGAGCTGGTAGATGTTGTTCTCCACGCCCCAGAGTCGTCTGGCCTCGCGGGCCAGTGCCGGCCGCACCTCGCCGCTGACGATCTCGTCGGGACGACCGCCGCCGGCGACGAGCGGTACGCCGTCGAAGCCGACGATCATCGCCTCTCCCATCGAGTCGAAGGTGCCGTCGCTGCCGCTCATGCAGACCGAGACCGTGTACATCAGATTGCAAAAGGCATTGGCCTGGTTCGTAATCTGCCATGAATGGCGGATCGGCGCGGTGTAACCCGCCGTCCGGATCATAATATCGGCGCCGAGATACGCGCACTCCCTCGCCATCTCAGGGAACATGCCGTCGTGGCAGATGATGAGCGCCAGCTTGCTGCCGTTCGGCCCGTCGCACACCGGGATGCCGAGATTGCCAGGCTCCCACGGCTCGACGGGCACCCACGGATGGAGCTTGCGGTAGTTCAGCCGAATCTCTCCCTGGTCGTCGATGATGAGGCCCGTGTTGTAAGGGTTGCCGTGTGGGTTGGCCTCCATGATCGAAAAGCAACCCCATATCCGGTTATTGATACAGGCCTGGCGGAAGGCCGCCACCTCCGGCCCGTCGATACGGCACATCAGCGCCGGGTCCATGTTCATCGACAAGCCGTGCAGCGAATACTCCGGGAATACGATCAGATCCATCGTCGCCAGCCCTCGTCTTGCCTTGGCGGTCATCGCTACGATGCGCGCCGTCTGCTCTGCCAGTTGCTGCTGCGTCTCCACGACCGGCAGCCCCAGCTGCGCCAGCCCGATGACGACGCCATCTGGCGATTTATTTAGTCCACCCAGTCCGCTCATGGGGGATTCACCTCCACCTCATAGTTGTGAGTTTGCCGCTTACTTAGGGATATTGCCGATAACCCCCTGCACGAGGAAGTCAGCCGCCTCCAGCTCGTCTAGCGTCGGCTCGGCGCCTTCAGCGATCCGAACTTCCCCTGACTGATCCAGCACCGGCCCGGCGAACGGTTTTAGCGTGCCTGCGATCAGTTCGGCTTTTTTCTCCTCGACAAGTTGCTTCACATCCTCCGGCACCTCTGCGCCCATTTCCGTCAGTTGCACGATATTGTCGCTGAGGCGGCCACGGAACTTACCGTCGTACGAGCTGCCCTTGAATTCGCCCTTGATCGCCGTGTCTACCATATCGACGAACAGATCCGGCCAGTTCCATACCGAGCCAGTGATCCAGCCTTTTGGCGCCAGCGTGGCGGCATTGGCATGATAGCCGACCGTCATCGCGCCTCGGCGCTCCGAGGTTTCGATAACCGTCTTGGTGCAGTCCTGATGTTGGCTCAGCACATCGACACCGCCGTCGATGAGCGAGTTGGCGGCATTGGCCTGCTGGCCGGGATCGCACCAGCTGCCGGTGAAGACGACGGAGGTTGTCGCATCCGGGTTGACCGATTGCGCGCCGAGTTGGAACGCGTTCACGTTCAGCAGCACTTGCGGGATCGGCACCGAGACGATATAGCCGAGCTTGCCGGTTTTGGACATCTTGCCTGCGGCGACGCCTGCCAGATAGACAGGCTCCCAGATCGTGCCAAAGTAGGTGCCTAGATTGTCGGCTGTCTTCAGTCCTCCCTGATGGAAAAAGACGACGTCAGGGTGACGCTTGGCAACATTAAGCGCCGGATCGAGGTGACCGTAAGAGGTCGGGAAGATAATCTTGGCGCCGTCCTTGATCATCTGCTCCATGACGCGCTCCGCCTCTGCGGTCTCCGGGACATTCTCCGCACGCAGTACCTTCAGGTCGGGATAAGCCTTCTCTACGGCCATGCTGCCGAGATAAGCGGCCTGGTTGTAGCCGAAGTCGTCGCGAGCGCCGACGAAGATAAAGCCGACCGCTGTACCGCCTGTGCCCGGATCGGCCGCAGTCTCCGTAGATTCGGAAGAAGCGCCAGAGGCCGGGCTTGTTGTGCCGGGCTGACTGCAGCCAGTGACGAGCAGGACAAAGGCCATCAAGAGACCGAACAGCTTGCTGGATCGTTGCATTGACATGATAGTACCCTCCACTTTGTATGATAGATTCGTAATTTGCATGCGGACTGCCATCATTGCCGCAGCCGCGCTGCGGATCGTTACCCCGCCGATCGCGGGATGCCATTGCGCAGGTCAGCCTGCGGACGTTCCGGTGAATACCTTGCTCAGCGCCTCAGGCGTCTGACTCCGTTTCTTGCGCTCGACGACATACAGCGCCGCCAGCGTCAGGAGATACGGCACCATGAAGAGGAAGAATGGCGAGATCGCCAGGCCGGTCTGCTGCACCGTAAGCTGCAACGCCTGCGCCGCGCCGAACAGATACGCGCCCAGCATCGCCCGGAACGGCAGCCAGGAGGCGAAGATGACGAGCGCTACCGCGACTACGCCGCGTCCCTGCACCATGTTCTCGACCCAGCTATGCGTAAAGGCGACCGACAGCTGCACTCCGCCAATGCCTGCAAGGAAACCCCCGGCCAGTACGGCTGCATATCGGATCAACTGAGGATTCAAGCCACTGGCGAACAGGACGTCCTCGCGCTCGCCGGTCGCCCGCAGGATGACGCCGAGACGGGTACGGAACAGCACATACCAGAGCAGCGGCACCAGGAGGAAGGACAGGTAAGTGAGCGGATCATGGTTGAACAGCACCTTGCCCAGGAAGGGGATGTCCGAGAGCAGCGGGATCGGCACCGGGTTGAAGCCGACGATCTGCTCGCTGACGAACCCGCGTCCAAAGAAGGATGTAATCCCCATTCCGAAAAACATGATCGTCAGCCCCGTCGCCAGTTGATTGGCGCCGCAAGTGAGCACAAGAAAGGCGTGGATGAGCGAGATGAGCAGTCCGCATAGTCCGCCCGCCAGCGTACCAAGCCAAGGATTGCCGGTCCAAACCGTGACCGCAAAGCCGCCCAGCGCGCCGCACAGCATCGAGCCCTCCGTGCCGAGGTTGATGACGCCAGCGCGCTCCGAGATCAGCTCGCCTTGGCTGGCGTACATGACCGAGGTGCCGGATCGGATCGCTCCTGTCAGGATATCTGTAATCATCTGCCGAACCTCCTTCCGATACCGAGCAAGAAGAACAACACCAGGCCCATCAGAATGTGTACCGATGAGGAAGGCAGCCCCGAGGAAATCTCCAGCGAGTTGCCCGCGACCGTGATCATCCCCAGAATAAAGGCCGTCAAGACGAGCCGAATCGGACTGTTCCAGGCCATCCAGGCGGCGAGGAAGCCGAGATATCCGTAATTGACGCCCGTCGATGGACGCAACCGCCCCTCAATGCCGGCGATCTCGATCATACCGGCCACTCCGGCGAGCGCTCCCGCCGCCAGCAGGACGCCGAACTGCATCCAGCTTACCTTGAAGCCTGCGCGCTCGGCGGCCAGATGATTGCTGCCCAGCACCCGGATGCGAAAGCCGAGCCGCGTATGCCGGAGAACATACCAGACGATCGCGACTAGCGCCAGCGCGATGACGATGCCGACGTGCAGCCGCGTGCCATTGACGATCGGCAGCCGCAGCGTAGCGGCGATCTCCGGCGAGAACGGCCAGTTGAACGACTCGGGGTCCTTCAGCAGCCCATGGACGAAAAATCCGACCGTGAACACCGCTACATAGTTCAGCAGCAGGCTGGAGATCGTCTCGTTCAGGTTTCCCTTGACCTTCAGGAACGCCGTAATGCCCGCCCACGAAGCCCCGCCGAGCGCGCCGGCCAGCAGCATCAACGGGATGCCCAGCCAGAACGGCAGACTGTAAAGGTAGAAGACGGCAAACCAGGTGGCAAACAGCGCGCCGATCGCCAGTTGCCCCTCGCCGCCGACATTGATCATCCCGGCTCTGGCTGGAAGAGCCGCCGCGAGTCCGGTCAGGATGATCGGTGTCGCCTTGATCAGCACCTCGCCGAAGCCGTACAGGTCGCCGAACGTCGATGCGACCATCGAGCCATACAATCGGATCGGATTCACATCGTAGAGCATCAAGAAGAGACCGAATAGCAGGAATGGCGCCATGGTCAGACCGATCTGGATGCCAAGCGGCTTCCAGCGCGCGCGGCTCCATAGCCTCGCTGCCAGGGGTGGTGCTGCTGTCGCTTGCTGCTTCATGCCGATTCTCCTCTCAACATCAGATGGCCAATCTCCGGTGGCGTCGTATCTGCCGGCCTGCCGCCTTCGACGAGACGCTTGCCCGCCAGGACGACGAGACGATCGGACAGCTTGAACAGTTCATCCAAGTCCTCGGAGAATAACAGAATCGCCGTACCCTGCTCGGCGAGTGTGATCAACTGCTGCTGGATCGTACGCGTCGTGCCGATATCCAGACCCCGGCTTGGGTAGCTGATGACGAGGATATCGGGCCTGCGGATCAGCGCCCGGGCGAGCACCATCCGCTGCACATTGCCGCCAGACAGTTCATCCGCCCGTCGGTCCGGGTCGGCGAGCGCCAGCGCGCGCGCCTCCTCGCTTGCCGTCAACTCGCTGCGGATCTGCCGCCAGTCGAGACCTGCGCCCCGCAGGCGCGCAGGGATGCCGTCCAGTACCATATGCTCGAGGATCGTAAAGCCAGGGATGACCGACTCCTTGAGCGGGTCCTCCGAGACGAAGCTGACGCCAGCGGCCATGAAGGCTTGCGGGCCGCCAGTGACGGACTTGCCTTTGATCTCCAGCCGCCCGGCGGCCAGCGGACGTAGCCCGAACATCACCTCGGCGAGCTCTCGCTGGCCGCTGCCCGAGATGCCGGCGACGCCGGTAATCTCACCGGCCCGCAAGGTTAGCGCCAGCGACTCGATGACGGTCTCCCCGTGGTTGCCCTTGACGACACCGGCTTGCACCTCCATCACCGTCCGGGCTTCGTCCGCTTCGGAAGAGCCTTGCTTCGTCACCGTCTGCAACGGGCGCACCCCCATCATCGCCTGGATGAGCGTGTCCCCGTCCAGCCCGTCGCTGCGACTGGCCTGGTAGGTGATCTGCCCGCTCCGCAGCACCGTCACTTGGTCGGCGCAAGCCAGCACCTCGTTGATCTTGTGCGTAATCAGCAGTATGCCGTAGCCGTCCTTGCGCAGCAGATCGAGCATATGCAGGAACGACTCGACCTCTTGCGGCACGAGCACGCTCGTCGGCTCGTCGAAAATGATGACCCGGGTCCCCGGCACCAGCAGCACCTTGACGATCTCCAGTCGCTGCCGCTGTCCGAGATCGAGCTGCCATACCTCGGCATCCGGGTTGACGGCGAGTCCGTACTTGGCCGACACGGCGAGGATCTGCTCGCGCAGCTCTCTGCGCCGGATGCGCCAGCCGCCCGTCGATACCGCAAGCGCGATGTTGTCCAGCACCGATAGCGCCGGTACCAGGCGGAAATCCTGGAACACCATGCCGATGCCCTTAGCGCGAGCTCTGATCGGCGGATGCAGCGTCGTCCGCTCCCCGTCCATCCATACCTCTCCGTCATCAGGCACGTAAACGCCATACAGCATTTTCATCAGCGTGCTCTTGCCCGCTCCGTTCTCTCCGAGCACCGCATGGATCGATCCGCTGGCTACCTCCAGGTTGATGCCGTTGCTCGCGAGCAGCGAGCCGAATCGCTTCGTCAGTCCCCGGGCTTGCAGCAGTATGTTGCTTGATCGTTTATCTACAGAAGCCGGTTTATCCACTGTTCGTTCGCCCCTTTACACAATCGTTTTTCGTGTCAGTTTATTTAACGTAACTTGATTATAGTATGGAAAAATAAATTTTTCTTTGGTGTGAAAACATAGTCATTTTATTCTTTAATTGTTCTTCAACAATATAAATGACATTGATATTACACAACTGGCTGAGGTATCGACTAGGCATTTGACCATTATTTATCTGCCGCTTGGTCAACATAAAAAACTCCGCCCTCGACAGAGAGCGGAGTTCAAGTGCAAGATACAAATTCACTCTTTTGAAACACGATCAACAAGCAATATTAAGGCTGCTGCTATCAGCGTAACAACGACGACTTCGAAAAGCAGTCTATGGAAGTCTAGTTGGTAAATCAAATCATACCCGTTTATTTCCCGATTCGGGACCACACTGCTCCAAATGAACGCATGTGTATGAGTAGCTATATTTTCCTCGGGCCCCCAGACAACGTAAAATGGCGCGCGGAGTACGCCAACGACTAATAATAACAATGAATATAGACCTAATAGAACACAATGAATCTTTTTGTACTTATCCACTAAATTTCCTCTCCCCCCTGGCTTCATCTGTTCCCCAACGCCAAGAACCTTCACCCTGCGATACGTTGGTGAAGGTTCTTGGTGTAAGTGTGGTATGGCTCTGGTATCGCACGCAGTTGATTTGACGTCTGGCTCAGCAGAGCGCCTCCTCAGCCTACATAGACCAGCTCGACCTCGATATTGCCCCGGGTCGCCCGGGAGTAGGGACAGATCTCGTGAGCCGCATCGATCAGCTCGCGAGCGGTGCCCTCCTCGACGCCGCCGAGGGCGATCTCCAGCTTGACCGCGAGCACATAGTTGTCGCCCTCGTCCTTGCCAAGCGTCACATGTCCCGTGACGCGGGTGCTCTCGAACTTCACCTTGCGCTGGCGACAGGCGACATTCAGCGCGCTCTCGAAGCAGGCGGCGTAGCCTGCTGCGAACAGCTGCTCGGGATTGGTCGCCGCGCCGCCCTGGCCGCCCAGCTCCTTGGGCATGCGCAGCGGCAGCTCCAGCACGCCGTCGCTGGAGGCCAGCTTGCCGTCGCGGCCGCCCTCTACAGTCACCGAGGCGGTATACAAAGGATGCATCATCGGATTCCTCCTGCATATTCAGGATCGGAGCCGCATATGTGCAGCCCCTACATTAGACACTCCTGATTATGCCACGTCCGCCAGCTTTTCATACCCGCGCACGTCAGCAGCAAGCAATCGCATCCCGCAGCGCACAAGCACATGAACACATAAGCAGACGCTGCCCTTACTCGGGACGCGCGAGCGTGATCACCTCGCCGATCCGGGCATAGTCCGACCCGGCTAGTCGACTGACCGGATCGAGAGCCGCTGCGTTGATGCGCCCTCCATGCAGCAGCGCTTCGTCGATATGGAACCGTACCACCCGGCCGATGAGCAAGTCGCTTGTCGGCGAATCTGGCGTCCCGCCGAGCGGCAGTGCATGCTCTAGCACGCATTCCATACGGATACGCGCCTCCGCCAGCCCTGGCACCGCGATCGCCTCGCTCGGCACTGCCGTCAGTCCGGCCAGCTCGACCTCGCTCGCATCCGGCGGCAACTGCGACGCCGTCAGATTCATCTGCTCCAGATAGGAGGTGTCGGTGATGTGGACGACGAACTCGCCGGCAGCCATCGCATGACTGGCCGTGTCCTTGGGCTGCCCTTGACGGCGCTGGACCGAGACGGACACCATCGGCGGATGGCTATTGACGATATAAAAAAAGCTGAACGGCGCTGCATTGAGCACTCCGGCAGGCGACAGCGTCGTCACCAGGGCGATCGGACGCGGAATGATGCTGCCGATCAGCAGCTTATAGTTGTCCCGATCGCTCTGTTGCGCCGGGTCGATGGATCGCATGGTCTTCATCGCTTGCAGCCTCGCTTTCCTATGTGTGACTCCACTATACGCCAACGCGCTCCCGTGACGCAACCTGCCGGCGCTGCTCAGAGCAGGCGCTCGTTCGCGCTTCGCCGCGCATGCTGCGACCAGATCGACCATGATCCGCCGAAGGCGAGGAAGGAGCGCCATGACGAATGGGCGAGCTCCTCCGGGATACGGCTCCACCGAAGCAGGAGCGATGGCAGCAGCTCTGCCGTGCCCGGCGAGCGTACAGAAGCCGCAGCGACAGCAACCGATGGTCCGCCCAGCAGCCGCAGTTTCACTTCCAACTGTTCTGTTCCCGGCGAGTAGCCTGTCACCTCGTATCCGAATAGCTCGGCGACCTCGCGCAGCGGCACATAGAGGCTGCCCTGCCGCAGCTGCATGCCTGCCAACGGCTGCACCCTACCGCTCTCCTCGGTGCCGACGCGACTCGTCCCGGGATCGAAGACCAGTGTCTGTCCGTCATGCTCGGCATAAGCGAGCCTCCGCTTGTCGTCCCACCAGACAGCATCTCCCAACCAGTCCGTGAGCGACCGCAGCGGGACCGCTAACCGCCCATCCAACATCTCGTATTCGCCTGCATCCAGACGGAGCGTCTCCTCGCCGCTATGCAGCAGCAGCGGCCTGACTGTCGCCAGAGCAGCCGCCGTCTCCTTGCGGGTCTCCTGCAGACGAGCGGCGAACGCCCGCTCGATCGATAGCTCGGTCATCGCCTCGTTCGCCGCCTTCTCGCCCGACACCACTGCTCCCGACTCTGTCGCTGCCGCGACTTGGCGCGTCTCCTCATACGCCCGCAGCTGCTCCAGCATTACGCGATGCCCGGCAGCCGTATAGACTCGTTGGTGCTTGGACGGCGCCAGCGTGTACTGGACCGGCCGGACCGTGCTGTCGTAGGCTGCGAACCGATAGCCCTTGGCCTTGTAATAGGCGATGATGTCGGGCAGCGCTTTGACCGTCTCGCCGTGACCGGCGCTATCATGCATCAGCACATGCACCTCATGCTGCAGCTTGCCCGCCTTGACATTGGCGAGTATATCCGCCGCCGGGACGCCGCGCCGCCGCGAGTCGCCGCTGTCGACATTCCAGTCGTACACGGTGTAGCCCGCTCGCTCGAGATAGTAATAATAGAAGGCGTCGAAGTGGCCATGCGTGCCGCCCGGTGCGCGCATCAGCGCAGGCTCGCTGCCGGTCAGCTCGGCGAGAATGCGGCCCGTCCGCTCCACCTGCTGCCACAATCCATCGAAGCTGCTGTATAGCTCGTCATACTTATGATTATAGGTATGATTGCCAAGGGCATGTCCCTCGCGGACGATGCGGCGGATCGTCTCGCCTCGCCGCTCCGCCTGCGAGCCGAGGACGAAGAAGGTCGCCGATACCTGCTCCTCCTGCAGGATATCGAGCACCTGCGGCGTCCACTCGCTCGGGCCGTCGTCGAAGGACAGGTACACTGTCGGTTGAGAGGGTCGAATATAGGCAGGCTCGGGCCGTATGGCGACGCGCTCGCCTCGCCGCAGGGCAGCGAAGTCGTCGTCAGCCGCGATTGGGGAAGAAGCGGACAACCCTGTGGCCGTTTGGGCCGCCGTAGCCTGTCCCAGGACACCTGCCGCCAGCAGCCCCAGGAGGATACAGGTCGTTGCTCCCACTCTGCATAACCAAGTCAAGGCGCGGCTTATGAATGTCGACTCGGAGCATTCATACAATCTCGTCCCAAAGCATTCATAGATTGTCGCCCCGGCGCATTCATAGAATGTCGCCCCGCCACACTCACAGAGCGACGCTATCCTCCTCTCGTTGCAACTGTGTCCCGACGACACATCACGCGCTCCCCACCCGACAGCTCCCATCACGAACAACCTCCCATATCAACTCTAGTAACTTGCAATCTACCAGAGTATATGGGAGGTTCAGAGAAAGTATGACAAGTCCGGTCAGAATCGACCCGAAGGGCGCTTGCGCTTGCGCAGCAGCAATGGCACGGCAATGACAGCGACGACGATCAGTCCGGCGGCGGCGATGACGATATTGCGCAGATTCGGCACATGCACGTCCAACTCGATCGGCGTCGGCCGGCTAAGCGGCAGCTCCCAGATGAGCGTGTTGCCGTCGATGCGGTCGGCGTTGTTGTCGCCATATAGCTTGTACGGGAAGGTCACCCGGATGTCCAGATCAACCTGGCGGAGCAACAGCTTCACCATCGGCCCGGGGATGAGACTGCCGGCCAGCAGCGCCGCATCCGACATCTGCCGCTCCAGATCGAGCCGCCCACTGATCTCATAGGTTGTGAAGAGCCAGCGGTCCCTGGACACGACGTCCAGGATCGCGTCGCGGTCCGGATCGAGCCAGCTCAGATCCTCGCGCAGCGCCTCGATCGAGGCGAAGTGACGAGAGATGCGATAGGTCGCCGACGACCCATCCGTCCCCTGCTCCAGGGTCAAGCCTCGCTCCTCCAGCGTCTGCCGCAGCCGCTCCAGCGTCCCCTCGCCGAGCAATGCCTGCACTCGTTCGCCGATCGCGGCCTCGGCCTGGAGGTCAATACTGCCGTCTTTATGTATGACGATGTGCCCTGTCCCCTTGGCGCAGCCCGCCGCGAAGACCAGGAGCAGTATCAGGATACCCAGCTTCCACCCTCTTAGCCCTGTACCTCTCATCCGTTCGCTCCTCTATGTCGCGTTATTGCGGCGTATCCGGCGGACGTTTGCCGCGCTGCAGCTCGGCGATGCTGTAGCCGAAGTCCATCTGAAGATGGGGATAGTCCTTGAAGCCCTCCCAGTCGCCGCCCCAGGAAAAGCCCAACTCCTTGGCGATCGCCACGACCTCCATCCAGTCGGAGACGCCATTGCCGTTGCCGTCGTACTCCAGATCCCACAGTACCTGTCCATCCGGTGTGCGCAGCGCGAAGTCGATCGCCAATCCATAGTTATGAAAAGATCCGCCACCGCGCACATGCGTAACGATCTGGCCTTCCTCGGATCGACCTTGACGATATAGCGCATCCTGCTCCTCTACCGAGCGGTGGCCGTCGGTGATCAGGATCTTGATGCCGAGTCGCTCGGTGCGGGCGATCAGCTCGCGCTTCTGCTGCTCGACATGCGGATGCAATCCAGTGACTGGCGGGGGCGGCTCCAACTGCACGACCTCCGGCAGGCTCCGCTCCAGCATCTGGCTCTCATCCAGGTAGAGATAGACGAGCAGGATCGCCAACGCATAAAATACAAATCGCCCGAATCGGCTTTTCTTGCGCCGCGGCGGCATTGCCGGAGCTCGCCGGACCGGCGGTCGCGTCCGTACAGGCGCTGCCGGCTGCCTCATCGAGTGATGCATCGCAGGCGCCAGTTTCATAGGTATATCGGTATAAGTGCTCATCGTTTTATTATAAAGCAATCAGCCGGCCCCTGCACCCGACTCGGGTCGGGCAAGGAAGCCGGCTGATCCATAACGTATTAAACCTCTTCGACTTGATAATCCTCGACGAGGACGTCGAGCTTGCCTGTCTCCGGATGGATGATGAGCCCGTGGACACGGACGTCCTTGGGCATCAGCGGATGATTGCGGATCATCTTGGCGCTGTGCATGACGCCTTCTTCGGGACTGCGGAAGCCGCGGAGGAACTTGTCCATGCGAATGCCAGAGTTTTCCAGCGTCTGCACGGCGAGCTCGGGGATGCCCCGTTCAGCGAACTTGGCGATCAACGCCTTCGTATCGAGGTTGGTCATGCCGCAGCCATGATGGCCGATGACCAGAATATCCTGCGCGCCCATCTCGTAGACCGCTACGAGCAGGGAGCGCATGGCGCTGCCGAACGGCTGGGTCAGGATCGCGCCGGCATTTTTAATGATCTTGGCATCGCCGTTGCGCAGGTTGAGCGCCTTTGGCATCAGCTCGAACAGACGTGTATCCATGCAGGTGAGGATCACCATTTTTTTCTGGGGCAATTTGTCGCTCAGGTACGCCTCATACTGTTTGTCTTCAACAAAGGTGCGATTGAAATCAAGCAAGCTCTGAATCAGGGACATCTACTTCTCTCCTTTTTTCTTTTTAGTATAGCATGCCCGTCAATTGCCGCTGCCCGCGCCCCATGAACGAACGCCGTCGTCCTCGGTCAAGCCGAGCGTCACATCCGACAGATCGGGGTCGCTGAGCAGCCGCTCACGGAGGCGCTGCTTGACCAGACCGGCGTCAGCCAGCGTGAAGCCCTTGCGCAGCTCGATGTACGCCTCGACGTGGTAGGTGCGCCCCTCCTGGACGATCCGCAGCCGCGTCACATCGGCGACATCGGGATCGCTGATGATCAGGCCGGCGACCCGCTCCTCGATATCCTTCGGCGCAGCGACGCCGATCAGCCCGACCATGTTGTCGTAGCCGACCTTGAAGGCGACGAATACCATCAGACAGCCGATCAGAATCGTCGCGATGCCGTCGAGCATCGGGAAATCGAGAAACTGCGTGACGACAATGGCGAACAAGGCAAACGCAGCTCCGAGCGTAGCCACGATATCCTCATAGAAGACGAGACGCGTCGGCGGTGCGGCGCGACCGGCATTGCGGAAGGCCGAAGGGATAACAGCCAGCCCTTTGGCGCCGCTGCGCGTCTCCTTTACAATCTCCTTCATCGCTTTGACGAGGATGCTGCCGTCGATGAGGACGGCGATCAGCAGGACGATGACGTTCAGCCAGAAGTTGCTGGCCTCCTCGGGATGCTGCAGCAGCTTGTACCCTTTGAGGATCGTCTCGTACGCCATCACGGTGACGACGATGACGGCGACCATGCAGAACAGATTGATCACGCGGCCGAAGCCGGTAGGGAATCGACGAGTCGGCGGACGCTCCGCCAGCACGCTGCCGAAAAATACGAACGCCTGATTGATCGCGTCTGCGACGGAATGCATCGCCGAGGCGAACATCGTGCCGCTGCCGCTGACCGAGGCGGCGATCGCCTTGATTACCGCAAGTCCGGTATTGCCCAGCGCTGCTACAGCCGAGGAGGTATTGCCCTTCTTAATCATCGCGATCCAATTGGCCACTGCTTGACACGCTCCCACGTCTTGAATATAACTGCTCTCAAAAAGAGACCTACGGTCAAGAGATCGATCTTCCGATCGCTGTTGTCC
>NZ_BFBX01000093.1:41021-46027 GCF_003851045.1 Paenibacillus sp. 598K
AAGCGACTTCGGAAGCATAAATTTCATTTCTACAGATTCGATCCCCTGCCTCTTCGGCCATTTTGAGGGCAATCTCTTTTTTTAAATTTAGTGTGATGGCGCCTGACGAGTCGATCCGTCGACGACGACGCGGCGGATGAACAGGGCGAGAATCAGGCCCGCTACCGTTACAGCCAGCGAGAACAGCAGCGCTTGCTGCGTGCCAACGGTGTTGGCTTGCAGGAGTACGGCGGGATCAGCAATGTCGGAAGCTCCGGCCAGCTGGCGGGCGATGCCGTTGGAGAGGATGCTGACCGCTACGGCCGTGCCGATCGCGCCTGCAACCTGCTGGAGCGTGTTCATGACCGCTGTGCCGTCCGGGTACAGCTCTGGCGGCAGCTGGTTCAGGCCGTTGGTCTGCGACGGCATCCATACCATCGAGATCCCGACCATGATCGCCGAGTGCATCACGATGATAAAGGCGATCGGCGTCTCCGGGGTGATGCCCGAGAGCTGCCACATCGCGATCGAGACGATGACCAGACCCGGGATGACTAGACCACGCGGACCGAACCGGTCGAACAGGCGTCCCATCACCGGCGAGAGCAAGCCGTTCATCAGACCGCCAGGCAGCAGCATCAGACCGGCAGCCAGCGCCGAGAGCATCATCGCACCCTGCAGGTAGAGCGGCAGGATCAGCATCGACGAGAGAATGATCATCATGCAGAACAGCACCATCGCCAGCCCGAGGACGAACATCGGATAACGGAAGACGCGCATATTGATCATCGGCTGCTCCATCCGCAGCTGACGCAAGGTAAAGAACAACAAGGCGACGAATCCGACCGCCATCGGAGCGACGACGAGCGGGCTGCTCCAGCCGCCGCCGCCTTCGCCGGCGCTGCTGAAGCCAAAGACGATGCCGCCGAAGCCGATCGTCGAGAGCAGGATCGACAGTACATCAATGCGTGGTCTGGTGGGCGTCGTCACATTCTGCATGAAGAGTAAGCCGCAGATCAGGGCCAGGATGAGGAACGGCAGCGACAGCCAGAAGATCCAGTGCCAATCCAGCTTGTCGATGAGCAGACCGGCAGCGGTCGGGCCGATCGCAGGCGCGAACATGATGACCAGACCGATCACGCCCATCGCCGCGCCCCGCTTCTCCACAGGGAAGACGATCAGGATCGTGTTGAACATCAGCGGCAGCAGCAGACCTGTGCCTGCAGCTTGCAGGACGCGCGCTGTCATCAGGATGGCGAAGCTGGGCGCCATCGCGGCGATCACCGTACCGACGATCGAGAAGGCAAGAGAGGCGATGAACAGTTGCCTCGTCGTGAACCACTGCAACAGGACGCCCGAGAATGGCACCAGCACGCCTAGCGTGAGCAGGTAGCCTGTCGTCAGCCATTGCGCCGTCGCCTTCGAAATATCAAAATAACCCGTCAGCTCATGAATCGCAATATTAAGAGCCGTCTCGCTGAACAGTCCGATAAATCCGCTGATGAGCAGCGAGATCATAATCGGCATCACACGAATGCTCTTCGGCTGCGGGGTGTTGTAGCTGCCATTGGCGGCTGCTTGCATGAATAACAATCCTCCAGTAATTTCTCCACTGCTGTCAGGCAATAGCGAAGCGTAAGATATCTTGCAAAGAAGTTTATTATATGGTATGGGTTCTTCGAGTGTCAACGCGCAAAACTTAACACAAGCACGCCTCGCAGTCGTCCTAGCTTGATCTGTCTAACCGATGCTATCCTGCTCGTAAAACGTGATGCGATTGCCGAACGGGTCGAGCACGCTGACCTCCCGGCTGTCCCATGGCGTGCTCTCGATGCCGGGCCGGGAGAACAGATAGTTTTTGCCCAGCAGCTCGGCGTGCAGCCGCTCGATGCCTGCAACCTCGATACGGACCGCTGCGCCCGGACAACAATCGCCGTGATGCTCCGTCAGATGAAGCGTACAGTCCTGAAGCGAGATCTGCATATACGTCGGCAGCCCCTCCGAGGGACCTTGCTCCCAGTCGAGCTGGAAGCCGAGATAATCGAGGTAAAACGACTTGGCCTTCTCCACATCAAACATTCGGAACAGCGGAATCATGCTACGAAATACAGTCATCGCTATCATCCTCTCCATTCAAGACTGGTACTTCTCCTTATATACCCTGTATGTCTCGGCGACCAACTCATCCCGATACGCCGCCGGACGCTCGGCGATGATCCGGTACAGCCGCATGAAGCGGTCGCGCGGCAGCCGATGCGCGTAGCGCAGCAGCAGATGCGGATACAGCTTGACGTACCTGGCGCGGCGCACGGCGGCGGACGCGACCAGCGTCAGGATCTCCTCGCCGTCCTCCATCCGGCGGAACTGCGCTTCATGCACCATCACATAACGCAGCGTCTTCTCCTTGATCAGATCCTTGCGGAGCCGGGCGATCTCGCCGATGTAGGCGGCCAGATCGACATTGAACTGGTCCATCAAGAGCGGCTCCAGCATCAGGTCCATGTCCTTGCGCAGGATGAAGGTCTGCAGCAGCAGCACCTGCTCCATCTTGATCGGGTCGGTGCGCATCAGATAGCCGATCTCCCGCAGCATCTCGTAGGTGCGCGGCTTGTCGCCGCTGCGGAACACCGCGATCGCATCCTCCCGGTCCTCCATCAGTCCGTGAATGACCCGATCGCCCTCCCGCTCGAAGAGCTGTGCCAGCCGCCGCAGCCGCTGACCCGGCAGCATCCGCAGCTGGACGCGCCAGAGCAGGACCAGCGACAGGATGCCGCCGCCGAGCGCGAGCGCCAAGAGCGGCACATCCTCCCCGGCGAAGTAGACGGCCGCCGCGCCGAACACGAGCACGACGAGCCGCTCGAACCACATCGACTGGCGCGCCCGCGCCGCCGCCTCCTCCTCGATCGGGATGAGCTTGCGCTTATGGCAGGCAGGGCATTCCTCCTCCCGGAGCACCGTATAAGCGCCGCAGCCCCTGCACCGGCTCAGCTTCTGGTAGGCGTACTCCGGCCGCTCGAACGGCTTCAGCAGCACTGCTTCTCTCGTCGTCATCGCGTCTCACGCCTGCCCTGTCGCAGCACCGACAACAGCGAGTGCTCCAGATCGCGCGGCTCCGGCGTCCGACGGGCCCGGATATAGTACAGCGCAATTCTTATTCCCGTAAAAAGAAACACGATCCCGATACATACGTATGTAACCATAGGCAGACACCTCTCTTCTGTTGCTCGCGGCGCGCAGGCGGTGGAAAATGTGAAAGTTAGGCAATCATCAGTTATACTCTATAGTATATCACTATTGGTAGGTCCACGAGAACTTGGCGAACCATGCCACTCAATCTGTCCAAAGGAGTAAAACCTATGCCATTACGTATACGCGCAACGCATCGATATCTATACATCCTGCTCGTCCTCTCCCTGCTGCTAGCTGTCGCAGCGCCTGCGCACGCTTCGCCTCCGGCATCGCAGGGCGGAGCGAGCGCCAAGCTGGACGCCGTGCTGTTGCTCGATGTGAGCAAGTCGATGAACAGCAGCGACCCGAACAATATCGGCGCAGAAGCGATGAAGATGTTCATCGACATGCTCTCCGCCCAGGGCGACAAGGTCGGGGTCGTCGCCTACACAGATCGTATCGAGCGGGAGAAGGCGCTGCTCTCGATCCAGTCGCAAGCCGACAAGGAGACGCTCAAGACCTTCATCGACCAGCTCGGTCGCGGCACCTATACCGATACGTCCGTCGGCCTGACCGCCGCCCTGCAGCAGCTCCGGGATGCTGCCGATCCCAATCACGAGCCGTTGATCATCCTGTTCACCGACGGCAACAACGATTACGATCCGAAGACCGGACGCACCGCCGCCGACTCGGATCAGGAGAAGGCGGCAGCGCTGCAGCAGGCGCAAGCGGAAGGCATCCCGGTCTACACGATCGGACTCAATGCCAACGGCTCGCTCAACAGCGATGTGCTGGCCGGCATCTCCGATCAGACCGGCGGCAAGTCGTTCGCCACCAACACCGCCGACGATCTGCCGAGAATCCTGAGCGAGATCTTCGCCGCCCATCAGGAGTTGAACATCGTGCCGGTGGACTCGTTTACCGCCGATGGCACTGTCCGCGACATCCCGATCCAGGTGCCCAATGCCAACGTACTGGAGGCCAACATCTCGGTCATGTCCTCGCAGCCTGTCGAGGCCCGGTTGCTCGATCCGAGCGGCGCAGAGGTCGCGATCCCGTCGGACGAGGTGCTGCTCACCCGCTCGTCGAGCTACTCGCTGATCAAGCTGCTCCGGCCCGCTCAGGGGCAGTGGACGCTGCAGATCAAGGGCGTGCCGCAGGACAAAATCGATATTAACCTGATCTTCACCTACGATCTGGAGCTCGCGATCGAGCCGCTCAGCCAGACCGCCTACGCGCCCGGCGACTCGGTGAAGATCGCCGCATCGCTCGTCAGCGGCGGACAGCCGCTGGCGGATGCGGCGCAATATAGCAACATGACTGCCGTCATGCACGTCAAAGATATAGACACCGGTAAGACCGAGGAGGTCGCGATGACCGCAAACGGCGCCAGCTTCGAGGGAAGCTACGAGCTGCCAGAGGCGCATGACTACGAGATTTTCGTGCGCGCCGAGGAGACGAGCTTCTATCGCGAGAGCCCGCCCGTCACCGTCAGCGCCAAGGGTGGCGCGGCCAGCAAGCCGCCGCTGACCGGCCCTGAAGACGAGCAGGAGTCATCCTCCTCGCTGCTGCCGCTGATCGGCGGGATCGTCGGCGGGCTGCTCGTAGCCGGGTACTTCCTGATGCGTTATCTGAAACAGGCGGGTCGCGGCTTCGTCGGCCAGCTCGTGCTGGAGATTCGCGACGAGAATACCGGCGACCGCTCGCATCCGCAGTACAAGAAGCTGAACCTGTTCAAGGGCAAATTCCATCTGCACCAGCTCTTGCAGTTGGCTCCTGAATTAAAGGAAACCGAGCGCATCGTCTTCCGTCCCGGCAAAAACGACCGGCTGCTGCTGCAAAACGGCTCAGGCAGCGTC
>NZ_BFBX01000093.1:46113-57609 GCF_003851045.1 Paenibacillus sp. 598K
AAACGGCTCAGGCAGCGTCATCGAACGCTCCGGCCGCGCCGTCGACGCCAGCAAGGGCCTCGAGCTCAAAAACGGCGACCGCGTCACCGTCGTCCTGCAGCAGGTAGATAAAACGATCCACATCGAATATATCGTCTAAAAAATGAACCACCACTAGGGGGTAGAAACTATGAAACCAGTCATTCGAGAACATATCCAACAGCTCGACGTCTCGCTGGGCGGAGGCATCGTCAGCGAGAAGATCCGCGTCGATACGATCGACAATCCGATCCTCATCATCGGTCTGGGCGGTACCGGCATCGATGCGCTGCTGCGGCTCAAATACCAGATCAACCGTCGCTTCAAGCTGCCGGAGGACCCGGTGTCCCGCCGCAAGATGGAGAAGCCGAACAACGTCGAGTTCCTCGCCTTCGAGACCAACGAGCAGGATCGCAACAAGCGCTACAAAGGGATCGGCCTCGACCCGATCAATGAGTTCGTGCTGCTCTCCAACGCCGAGGTCGGCGGACTGCTGCAAAACCGCAGCATCCTCGAGCCGTACATCACCGAGTGGCTGTCGCCGGAGCTGAGCATCACCGACGGCATGAACGGCGCCGCCGGCGTCCGCCAGGCCGGGCGTCTGCTGCTGTTCACCAAGATCAACCAGGTCGTCCAGAGCATCGACAAGAAGATCAAGACGCTGTCCGTCGGCACGAACAAAAAGCTGATGGTGTTCCTGCTGACCGGCCTCTCCGGCGGCACCGGCAGCGGCACCTTCCTCGATATCGCCTACATCGTGCGCGGCATCATCGAGCGCGACCACGGCTCGGCAGGCATCGACCGCGTCAATACGCTCGGTTATCTGTTCACGCCGGACATCAATCTGGCCAACAAGAGCCTCAGCGAGCATACGCGCGAATATATCCGCAAAAACGGCTACGCCGCGCTCAAGGAGCTGGACTACTGGATGAACGTCGACAGCCGCGGCGACCGGTTCCGTCAGCAGTACGGCAACATCCTGACCGTCAATTCGCCGCTGCCGCCGTTTAACCTGTGCCACCTGATCTCGGCCACCAACGCCGAAGGCAAGCTGCTGGAGAACGCCTACGACTACTGTATGAACGTCACGGCCGAGAACATCACCAACTTCATGGCCAGCGAGGACAAGCAATCTGGCGAAGAGTTCGCCATCCATGACTATATCAGCAACATCCGCACCAACATCGCGCAGATGAACAAGCTGTATCCGGCCAACTACGACTACAACATCATCGGCGCCTCGTCGGCCGTCCTGCCGATCGAGGAGATGACGACGTATCTGGCGTATCGTCTGTTCGCCAAGATGGACACGATGTTCGACAAAGCGCCGAATCAGGAGGACGTGGAGAAGTTCGCCCGCAAGCTGGGCATCGACCTCGACTCGGTCGTCAAGGCGTTCGAAGCGCGCGTGCCGGACCCGCTGCCGGGCTTCGAGAACAGCGAGCGTCTGAACTATAACAACGTCATCAAAATGCAGTCGGTCAGCATGGACACGGAGCTGGAGATGACCTTCCTCTCGCGCGCCCGCGAGGAATACATCAAGGCGAAGAAGCAGCTGCCGGGCGAGATCGCCGGGCAGTTCACCGATCAGGTGCGCCGCCTCTTCCTCCATCCCGAGCAAGGGCCGTTCTATGTGTCGCGGCTGCTCTATACGGAGAAGGGCTTTTGCATCCTCAAGATGCTGCTCTCCTATATCGAGACGCTCAAGGAAAATCTGACCCGCATCCCGCGCGAGATCGAAGAGGCGCAGGATGTCGCCGACGAGCGGATGGGCGACGCCAAGAGCGCCTTCGTCTCCAAGGACAAGAAGAAAAACAACTATATCGAAGCGAAGATTCACGAGTACTGGCTGCGCGCGGACATCGAGCGCAATGAGCAGATGATCGAATTTTACGAGGACCTCTACCAGCTGCTCAATCAGGAGAATAGCCGCATCTACAATGTGTTCACCGAGACGCTCAATGTGCTGAACGGCATCTTCTCCAAAAACAGCGAGCTGCTGACCAGCGGCGAGGAGCAGGTCGATCACAAGGGCAACAAAACGTACTACTGGAATCTGGTCAGCGTACCCGATATCTCCGAGATGATCACCAAGATGATGGACAAGCGCGACGGCGACGATCTGATCCGCGACTTTACGCAGGCGCTGCTCGACCACTCCGATCTGTGGCTCAAGGAGCAGGAGATCGACATCGTCGGCTCGATCTCGGCCTTCCTGACCGACAAGTTCGGCGATCTGATCACGCAGTCGATGGAGGAGTTCCTCGTGCTGAAGTACGGGAACGACGAGTCGATCGAGAAGTTCGTGGAGCGGCATATCGCCAGCAAGCTCGACGAGGAAGCCGTGCCGGTGTTCCATCTGAGCAACAGCTCCGGCAATCTGCATGTGCCGTCCTGGGGCTTCGTCTCCGTGCCGCTGAAGGCGCCGAGCATCCTCAAGGGCATCCGCAACTATCAGAACAACGCGATCGGCAAGTCGCACTTCACGATCAAGGAGAGCGAGGTCAAAAACCGCATCTTCTGGCTCAACACGCGCAATGGCGTGCCGCTGTTCGTCTATACGCCGCTCAAGGTGTATGAGGAGAGCTACGAGCGGACGATCCTCGACAAGGAAGGCGTCGGCCGCCATCTCGTGCAGACGGACAAGGTCAACTGGACGTACCTGCCGTCCCCGATCCCGGAGAAGTCATGGGGCGATACGTATACCAATCCCCGGGTGCGCGCCCATAACGCGCGGGTCCGTGAGACCTTCGACAAGGCGACTGCCTACGGCATCATCCTCGCCAAGGACGTCGACAATACGACGAGCAGCCGCTATACGGTGCGGATGACCAAGCATTTCGACCTGGGCGCGACGCTCGAGGCGTATCATATGCAGCTCGGCTCATCCAAGCCGAACCTCGGCGAGGTGAAGCGCGCCTACCATGAGCTGCGCCGCCTGCTGACAGACAGACTGGAAAGCGAGTCGACCAAGGACATCTTCGGCAGCTACAACGAGGACCTCGCCAAGGAGAATCTGATCCGCTCGCCGGAGCTGCTGGCCCGGGTGCGCGAGGAGCTGGCCAAATACGAGGCGATCGAGCGCAAGGCGGCGGAGCTGGAGCAACTGCTCGCCCTGCACGAGGACGAGGACAAGTGGTACGATCAATTCATCGAGGCGCTCTACACCGACACGATCCAGAAGAAGGGCGCGCTCTATGTCTATGATCGCGATCCGGAGGAGGAGCCGTGGAGCCCGTTTGCCAACCTCGTCAAGAGCGGCAACTATGTGGAGTACGAGATCTTCGAGAGCTTCCGCAAGCTCGACGACCGCAGCCGCAGCACGCTGCTGCGCAAGAGCTCGCGCCGGGTGGACGAGCTGACGTCGGCCGAGGACACCTCGCCGCTGCTGGAGCGGCTGAACGCGATGTTCAACAGCTTCCTCGAAGCGCGCGAGCGGCTCGAATACGAGAAGCTGGAGCTGGCGGGCGGCGAGGAGCTCTACCAGTTCTACCGGAACATGACAACCAAGCTGCATGACATCCGCAGGAAGCTGAAGTAATGGCGCGGCCGAGGCTACAGGCATTCGCCGCCGAGTACGAGGCCGCCCAGCGCAAGCTGAGCGGCCGTCAGGACGATCAGAGCAGCATCCACTACCCGACCGTCTTCTTGTTCGTCGGCGACAGCGTCGCCGAGACGGTCGGGCCGATGATGGAGGCCAACGCCGTCCGTTGGGACAATCATGCCGGCGTCATCTACTACGAGATTGCCGGACATGGCGAGGAAGCGGCGCTGACAGCCGATGGTCGGCAAGACGCTGCCGGGATGACCGCCGGCATGATGCGCACCGTGCTGCAAGGCATCGGGGAGGCGGCCGCTGGCGACAAGAAGACGGCGCGGCAGGCCGTCTGGCAAGCCTTCCACAGCAACCCCGACTGCTTGCGGCAGCTGAACCGGGCGCTGCGTCAGATCAGCGACCGGATCGCCGACTACGGACGGCTGTACCATTCGTTCGACCGGTTGCACATGGCCGTCGTCACGCGCGTCGACGATCCGCTCAATGTGCTGGCGCCGGAGCTGACGCTGCTGGCGCGGACGATCTTCCAGCAGCTCTTCAAGTCGGTGCAGCTTGACCTGTATACGCTCATCCAGGAGCGCGACCAGGACGAGGGCTACGGCTACGCGGGAGCGGCCGGGATCGGCTTCCTGCGCGAGCTGTCAGGCATGCAGCAGCCGGACTACCGCTATGAAGCGGAGCTGCTAGTGACCGGCGACGGGCTGGCGATCCCGGTGTCGCATGGCCCGGCGCCGCTGTTCGATCTCGTCTACATGCTCTCCGACCGCGACGAGCGCGGCCTCAGCGTGCCCGGCGGCCTCGAGGACAATGCGGCGCTGATCGGCGCGATCCTGCTGCTGAAGAACCGCAAGCCGCGCCCCGAGGACGGCGAGGGCGCAGCCATGCGAGCGGACAGCTACAACAACGCCTCCTTCCGCAGCAGCCTCAAGGCCGACTCTGGTCGGCAGGGCTACGTCTCCGCGGGTCTGGCTGCTGTGCGGCGGCCGAACCACGCGATCGCGCTGGCGGTTCTCTACCACAGCGCTCGCGAGCTGCGAGGGCGGCTCGCCGCCGATCCGGGGCTCGATGCGCAGGCGGTGCTGGCCGTATTCGGCCTCGACGAGCCGTCGACGTATGCCCGGATGGCGGACCTGCTGCCAGGCCCCGAGCGGCTGGAGGACATGAACGGCATGCTGACGCATCCGGTCGGCTTCGACCAGCTCCGCCGCATGACGCTGCGGGAGGCCGAGGCGGCGCTGCTCGGCGAGGGCGGCGAGCGCTTCTTCCGCAGCATGTTCGAGGATGCGATGCGGGCGCGGCTGGCAGAGCTGCGCGTCGACGAGGAGCTGCGGCGGGCACTGGCTCGCAGTCAGGCGCGCGAGCGCGGCGTCAGCTTCATGCAGTTGGCCGCCTGGACGCGTGAGCAGCCCGAGCCGGGCGAGGCGGTACGGCTGCTGCAAGCGCGCATTCGCGAGCTGGGTACGGCGATGCAGGTCGCCGAGCAGGAGCTGGAGCAGACGCTTGCGCTGCGGGTCGACGACCTCAAGTTCCCACGCCTGCCCCTGCTCAGCAAGCACAACACGCGGGCGTTCCTGCGTGTCTTCTTCGAGCAGGTGTACGGTCAGAAGTGGGATCTGCTGCAGCTCCGCCTCGAGCGCGAGCTGTGCCGGCGCTTCCTGGAGGCGCTAGCCCGTCTGCACCCGGAGGCGCAGCACAAGGCCGATCGGCTGGTCGCGCTGGAGCAGACGATCCTCGAGGCGGCGCAGGCGAGTATCCGACAGACCGACGACTATACCGGTCAGAATATCCTCGCCTACTACGAGCGCGTCACCGCCGAGCTGTTCGCCGAGATGGAGGAACGGCGCGGCCCCGGCTTCCTCCGCGAGCCGCGAGCCATCGGCGATGTCGATGCCCTGCTAGCAGACAGCGCAGATCCGCTGCTCGAGCGGCTTATCGTCTTCTGCCGCGAGCAGCTGCTGACGGCGGAGCCGTTCACGCTTTCCTTTGAGGAGGAGCTGCTGCGCCGCGCCAACGTCTCGGTCGAGTACGGCAACCGCGAGGCGCTCTCGCGCGAGGACCTGTTCCTCCGTCTGTACCGGACGCTGCAGGAGCAAGCGATCATCCGCATCCGGCTGCTGGACTACACGCACGAGCATCGACACGAGGAGAGCTATCTGTTCGGCGACGGCGAGAGCGCCTTCGTCCGTTATGCGCTCGGCGCGGACGCTTCCTCCCGCATCCACAAGCTCGGCGTCGTCCACGAGCGGCGCAGCAGCAGCGTGGACAAGCTGAGCCTGATGGGCGGCTTCCACCTGGAGGATCTGATCTATTATCGCAACAACAAGGTCTACTACGAGACGTATCTGCGCAACGGCTACCAGTTGCATGGCCCGAGTCCCGAGACGCTGCCGGAGCTGCTGTAGCTTCCAGAGCGGCGCCGGATCAGCGCGCGAGACACAAGTGGTGATATATGATGGAAGAAGGGGAATGTCATGCAACGAAAAGTAAATGTCCTGCTCCTCCTGTTCGGCCTGATCGGCGCGGTCGTCGGCTTCGCCCTCGGCGAGCTGCTGCTCGGCGCATACGGCGACAGCATGCCGCGACCGGTCCTGATCGGACTGTACTTCGGCGTCGCCGCCCTCGCCATCGGCCTCGGCTGTCTGATCGCCGAGCTGATGCAGCCGCTGCTGAGCGGCTCCTCCTGGCGAGCTCGCTATACCGATCTGTCCTGGAAGCTGTTGGCGCCAGCGACGCTGGTGCTGCTGTTCGTCGGCGGCAGTCTGTTCCAGCTGCTGTACGGCCTCCATCTGGGCGGCGAGCGGCAGGTTCGCGACTATGTGCTCGTCATCGACAACTCCGGCAGCATGACCGAGACTGATCCGGGTGACGAGCGGTTCGCCGCCGCTCGCGAGCTGGTCGACCGGATGAACGAGAAGACTCGCGTCGCCGTCGTCGTCTTCACCGATCAGGCCCAGGTCGTACAGCCGTTCACGCGGATGGACCGGCAGATCGAGAAGGACGAGGTGTATGCCGCGATCGACAGCTTGCAGACCGCCGAGGGCGGCACCGACTTCGCTGTGGCGCTCGAGCAGACGCTCAGCCTAATCGACACGCGCACCGAGCCTGATCGCGGCGTCATGGCGATCCTGCTCTCCGATGGGCAGAGCGATGCGGACATCCAGAGCCAGCTTGACCGCTTCGTCAGTCAGGAGATCGTCCTGCATACGGTCGGCCTGGCCCTCGACGATGCGAGCGGCGTCGCAGCGCTGCAATCGATCGCGACAGCGACCGGCGGCTCGTACCATGACGTCCGCGAAGCGGGCGAGCTATCGCTCGTCTATCGCTCGCTGTACGACGAATCGGTCGAGGATCGGACGCTCGTCACCGAGCGGGACGGCGCTTCGGCGGACAGCGGCTTCTACCAATGGCTGCGCATCCTCTCGATCGCGGCGCTGGGCGCGTTGATTGGCGTTGGGATGGGCGTCTTCTTCGACAACCGTTACCTCGCCCGCAGCTTTGGCATCGGCGGCGCGGTCGGCGGCCTGATCGGCGGCTGGCTGCTGGAGGGCAGTCTGTCGGGCATCGGCTTCACCGATGGCCTCTCGCGCCTGGGCGCGTTGCTGCTGATCGCCTTCTTCATCGGCCTCTTCCCGCTGTTCGTGGCGGTCCGCGAGAATACGCGCGGCCAGAACGCCGGCAGCGGCAAGCCGCGCCGGGCGGCTCGGGTCGGACGCCCGACCGACGACGAGGATCGAAGGTCGACCCGCGACCGTCGCAACCGGGGCTTCTGAGGAGACGCCGACGAACTCGTCACCCGATCTCTACATTACCAACGGAGGGATACGCATGCGATTCCAGCCGGCTGAGCCGGATTCACCTGTTATTACGCAACTGACCCGCACGATCCAGGACGGCCGCTGCACGCTGCGCTGGATATGGCCGACCGGCGTCGACGCCGTCTATATCGGCTGCACGCCGGAGCCGCCGCATGGCGGCGAACCGGAGCGACGCGGACTCAAGCTCTATACGCGGGCCGAGTACAAGGCCAATCATGGCTACTCTTTCCGCATAGAGGGCGTCGGCACCTCATACTATACCGTCTACGCCTGCCTGGAGAGCGGCAGCGACCCGCTGCTCATCCTGCAGCCGGACGCAGACAACACCGCCGCCGTCAGCGCTGGACGCGCCAAGATTCGCTATGCGATCCGATATAAGAGCGGCTGGCTCAGCAAGCGCAAAACGGTGCAGATCCACGTCTCGCCCGAGGTGCCGATCGGCGAGGATGTGCTCTGCTACGTGAAGAAATCGGGCGGCCCGCCGACCAGCATCGACGACGGCATCCGTTATCCGTTCATCACGCCGTTTGCGGCCGGACGCAACGAGCTGCCGCCGATCGAGATCGCCAAGGAGGAGCAGATCCGGCTATTCTTTACCGATCGTCAGCTCTACGGCGCGGTCTACGAGCTGATGCCCGAGACCTGAGCGCTTATTCGATCTACGAGCTGGTGCCTGAGATCTGAGCGCTTATTCGATCTACGAGCTGGTGCCCGAGACCTGAGCGCTTACGCAGTCCGCGAGCTGGCTTCAGAGAGCTGAGCGCTTACCAGGTCTACGAGCTGGTACCTGTGACCTGGGCGGCTGCAGGATGCTGAACAGCTTGCGGTGCGCCACTCCATTCACCTTGAAGGCTTGTCCCCAGATTTCTTGATGATCTGACAGCAGAAGCTTTCGAAATCCGGGGACAATGGGCCGGATGATAGAGCGATAAATGCAAAAGTACCTTTATTTGCGGCGAAATGAGGTAGAAACAGGTAAATAAATGCAAATGTGCACTTAATCTTGTTGAAATTGCCTCCTCATGTCCCATTTTCCAAAAATAACTGCACTTTTGCATTAAAATTCCCTTTGCACCCGCTTTGGAGCATAAATAAAGGTATTTTTGCAGTTACGCAATGAAAGGAATCGCTTTAGGATGCATATACGCAAGTCATGCGCGTATCGCGAATGGAGCGAGTCTCAATAAGCAAGAGGAAGACGCGTGACCGTGCAATGTCTATAGTAACGGTATACCAGGATCGTGCTACTAGTTATCGGCTCCTGGAACGACGTTCCTTTTAGGTGCTGCGAGGAGCGGCAGTTGAGCTTACTTTAAGGAGGAGTACGCCATGGGTTTATTCGACCTGTTCAAGCGGAAGCCGGAGCCCGAGCCGGAACCGCCGTTTTACGATATCGTCTGCCCTTTTTGCTTCAGCAAGTTCACGCCGGACGATGTCGTCTTCCGCGCCATCCATTACCGGGAGGACGACGAGGACTACGCGCTCGGCGAGGACGAGGAGCTGAATCGATACCGGGAGCGGTTCGGCCTCGACTCCGTCCACGATATCGAGGCGGTGCTCGACCCGCGCGATGTGCCAGAGGAGCGCCGCATCTACTCCGACGAGGTGCTGATCGGGCTCAATGACCGCTACGGCGAGATCACCCGGCGACGGCTTTGCCCGAGATGCCACAACGAGCTGCCGGTGACGGCAGGCAAGGTGCCGAGCAACATCATCTCGATCATCGGCGCCTCCCAGGTCGGCAAGTCGGTGTACATGACCTCGCTCATCCATACGCTGCAGCATACGACGGCCGATCATTTCGGCGCCGCCTGCATGCCGTTGACGACCGAGATCAGCCGCAAGTTCCGCACGCTGTACGAGGAGCCGCTGTTCGAGCGGGGCGATCTGCTCGCCTCGACCCAGAAGGAGAAGATGCAGGAGCCCTTCATCTTCCAGTTTGTCTTCCGCGACGAGCGCAAGCCGCCGCTGACGCTGGTGTTCTTCGATGTCGCCGGCGAGGGCATGGTGGAGCAGGACTATCTGAGCTTGCACGGCCAGCATATCAAAAACTCCGCCGGTATCCTGCTGCTCGTCGATCCGCTGCAGATCCGCTCGATCCGCGATCGCATCCGCATCCAGCTCGGCGACGCGCCCGGCGAATGGGTCTCGCAATACGACGAGCCGCGCGACGTCGTGCTCAGTCTGTTCGGCGACTTCATCGCCTATCAGGACAACAGCAAGACCGACATCCCGACGGCGGTCGTCCTGACCAAGAGCGACATGCTGCATGCGCTCAAGGACGAGGACGGCGAGTATATCAAGTCAAACAGCAACATTTTTAATAATATGGTGCATCGGGATTACTTCAACCTGAACGAGTTCGAGAATATCGACGGCGAGATCCGCCGCTTCATCGAGAAGGTCGACCGGCCATTCAAGGGGACGATGGACGTCTACTTCAAGGATACCGCCTATTACGCCGTGTCCGCGCTCGGCAGCAATCCGGTCGATCAGAAGATGCAGACGGTGGTCCAGCCGATCCGGGTCGATGAGCCGTTCATCTGGCTGCTCTACAAGCTGAACTACATCGAGGGGAGACGAGACTAGTGCCAACACCGACTCCCGCCAGAATCCAGCAGCAGATGTATACGCGCGAGCGCCGAGGCGTGTTCCGCTCCACCGAGGGCTACGACACGATCGCGCTATCGACTGGACTGGACAGTCAGCTGGTCAAAAAACAACTTCATCCTTACTGCGTCTACGATGCGCCCGCCGAGCTGGCGGGACGCGGCGAGAAGGACGCGAGCGCCTACCCGGAGACGATGCACGCCGTACGTCTGGACAACGGCGACCTGCTGCTCGGCCGCAGCGTCTATGTGCCAGCGGACTTCACTGGTCTGCGCAGCACCTTCTTCACGCACAACTATGTCATCCCGGCCGGGCGGCTGGAGCAAGAAAGCGCGGACGTCCCAAGCTGGCTGAACGCCGACTTCCAGAGCAGCTATGCGATCGACCAGGGCAGCGAGCTGCCCGAGCTGGACGAGCTGCCGATGCGCGCTCCCGCGCTAGATGAGCCTGCGCGCGACGCGCTGCGCCGGATGGGCCTGGACGAGAAGCGCTACAAGCAGCTGCTGTTCGCCGTGATGACCGCTGTCGGCGGCAAAAAGAAGGTCTACCTCGCGCTCGATGTGCCGATCGGCGAGCTGCCGTTGCGGGCCCGGCAGCTGCTGCAGCTGCTCTATACGTCGCTGCCTCCCGCCTTCCGTCGGCAGCTCGGCTTCATCACGTATGCCAAGGACCCGCAAAGCCGCAAGTCGGTCCATCTGATCTTCGTCGAGAAGGGCAGTCTGCGGCCGGGAGACCGAACGCTGGAGCGCGAGTTCGTGTTCGATCTGCCCAGCGACCGCGTCGTTAATGTGAACTACGAGGGCGACGGCCAAGCGTTCCTCGACCTCGCCTGGGCGAATCTGGAGCAGCCGGAGCGGGCCGCGCAGTTCGCCGAGTTCGCCGAGCGGATACTGGCGGACATGGGCGCCGAGCATCATACGTCGATGGCGGATTATCACCACCTGGCGCTGCTCTATCGTGTCGGCGAGGGCGATCGCGCCGCCTACGAGGCCGAGCGGCTGACTGTGCTGCGCAGCGCGCTCAGCTACCTGAAGCCGGACGGCGCGCTGCCGCGCAAGCCGCAGCTGCTGCAGCTGATGGGCGCGCGCTTCCAGGACGAGAATGCGGCGCTGCAAGCCGGGCGGCTGCCCGAGCCGGCGGTGGCGCAGGTGTTCGCCGACTTCTACGGGGCTGGCGGCACGGCGATCGAGTCCCAGCTCGTCCGCTACTTTATGATGGCGATTCAGGCCGCCGTCCGGGAGCAGCGGGGCGACGAAGCCGCCGCCTACTACCGGGCGCTGGAGTCGCAGCCCCGACTGAGCGAAGCGTTTTTCCGCAAGGTGCTCGCCGATGAACGACTGACAGCGCAGCTCTTCGAGCCTTATCTGGCGCGCAAGCTTAAGGATGCCTCGCAGCTGCGCGATGTCCTGCAGGTGACGCTGCAATGGCTGACGCGCAACGTCGAGCTGCTCTCCTCCGCAGCGTTCTCGGCGCTGGTGCGGATGCGGCTGGCGGGGA
>NZ_BFBX01000093.1:57704-58362 GCF_003851045.1 Paenibacillus sp. 598K
GGCAGCCGCTGACGGCAGCGGCCAAGGCGTACGAGGCGCTGGGCAAGTTCGCCGGGGAAGCGCAGGCGGCGTTGCCGCAGGTAGAGAAGACCGAGCTGAGCGAGCTGACCCAGCAGCTGGAGATGACGGTCTACCGGACGATGCTGACCGAGCTGTCGTGGGAGTCGCTGACGCGTGAGCAGCTCGGTCAGGCCGAGTTCCTCAAGGATCATGAGCGGCTGGCGCTGTGGAATGAACGGCTCGGCGACGGCAGACAGCAGTCGGCGGCGGCCGTCCTGCAGGCGTTGCACCGCTGGTTCGTGCAACCCAAGCCGGACAACCGTGTCTTCGACGGGCTCGACCCGGCGGAGATCGACCGGGCGCAGCAGCTCGGCCGCCGCTGGCTGGCCGTCTCGATCGAGCCCGCGCAGTTCGCGCGGATTACGATCGCCTTCTGCAACAGCTCCGACGTGACGGCGATCGACTATCCAGGGCTGATCGAGTTCCTGCGCCAGCACGCCAAGAGTCCGGAGACGATCTATCAGTTTTTCCAGTGGTCGGAGGAGCACCCGGCGTTCATGCGGCCGCGAGGCTTCGTGCCCGCGTATACGACGGCAGTGCTGGCGTACTTCCGCACGCATGACCGCGACGCCTTCAAGAGCCGCACGCATCGCCGGAC
>NZ_BFBX01000094.1 GCF_003851045.1 Paenibacillus sp. 598K
GGTACCTGAGTAGTAACCTTTAAAGATAGACAATACCGAGAAGATGCAACAAGGCCAACATGCCCATGGAATGGATAATGAATCGCGAGAATCCATTTTTAAATTGGTTCTGGGGATGTTTTTCGAAGAAAAAATGAGCGATTGCATGCACAATTAAGAACACATCAACAATGACGAAAGATAATCGATGCTGCTGTATAAAGGAATACAATAAAATTGCATAAAGGGGGAGATGCAATAGGGTAAATACTTGAAATGCCCGTTTTTCCTCCATATCTTTTAAGATGATAAACATTCGCCATTCCTTAGCCCGGATGGCATCCATTTCATGTAACAGCAGTAGAGCAAAACTCAACGAAAAGACGAATAGTAATAAGCTTGTCTCCAACGTTACACCTCGCTTTTTAGGAACTTAATGCATCATCAGAGAATTACGTTTCGCAGTATTGAGAGTTCCATAAATTACTGGCTTACGTCGGGAATCATAAAAAGCAGAAAGCTTACTCCGAGGTACCCTTTATACTAAGAATATCTTGTTGCCCTCTATCCTAGCCGTCCCAATTTATAAGCTTGTCTTATTGCAGCCTTGTAATCATTCCATTGAAAATAGAAAGGGCCAATGTCGAGAGATTGTTTATTAGGTTCGATGTAGAAGTTGCTCCATTCAATAAAATAAGGATACGTCATCAATAATTAAGTCGGCAAATACTGAATTGTTACCTTCGTTCCGTTCATCCTCATTGTATCTGCTAGTTAATTTTACTTCTAAATGGTTTATTCTAATCACCACCAGAGTCCTCCAATTAAATTAAATATCAATCAAACTCTTCAATGGGGTCATACTCACCGTCTAGAATTAAATCGATGTACTTTCCTGGATTACTTCTAAACTCGTTCCATGTTACTTTATCCAATATGGCTAGTGTCTCATGCTCTGTGTCATATGTACCAAGTACTTTCTTTGCCGGCATCCAGACCAGCACTCCGTAAGAATCATAACCTTCCGTTTCCGCCAGCAGGTTTATAAGACGATTTCCGTTAAAGGTGACTTCGGCCACATCATAAATAGAACAGTAGGTAATGTAATTAACACTGTTAGAATTTGCAATGTCTACTCTCTGTCTTTCTTCTCCAAGATCTAGAATGATCTCTTTCGGAAGCCTCATACGCTTAAGCTCTGCAATTATTGCATCTCTATCATGTAAGTCTGCCGGTTCATATTTTGAGATCAGCTCCGCAATCTCTTTATTATTTGCCCTTGCGATATGAACGGCTCGTTCTCCATAGTAATTTTTCAGCCTGGTATCCGCACCTGCCTCCAGCAAATAGTGAACCACGGAGATTTGCCCATAGGCTGCATTATGAAGAGGAGTACAAGTCATATCCGGATTCTCCTCGAAGCTTTGAAAATTAAGATCTACACCAGCATTGATTAATATTTTTACGAACTCCAAATTACCATTAAAGGAAGCTAATTGCAGTGCCTTTCCCCCATGAGCCTTCAAATCGATTCCTGCACCTAAAACGAACTCCATGGTTTCTTTATCATTGTTGTATACTGCAGACCATAACGCCGACACTCCCGTATGAGTAACAGCATTGATGTCTGCTCCTTTATTTAGGACATATTGAATTTCCTCAATATTTCTACGATGAGCTGCCGTAACTATAGAAGGATGACCAGGGTAATTCAAGTCCTCTCCGTAATCTATTAATAGCTTCACAATGTTAAAGTCATACTCTTCCTGGTGAAACCATGCACGATCAAGGTAAGTTCCATGTCCTGGTATAGGGGCAAGATCAAAACCGTCCACGAGAAGCGATTTCACAGCTTCATAATCATTTCGTTGTAATGCAGCGTCCATGATCGGATCAAAATATTTCATTAAGCCACCTCGATGAAAGGAATGTTTGTGATATAAATCCATTCAAACCAAGCAAATATGACAGCTATAAGTTTTTATCCTTAATTCGACAAATTCCAACCACCTCCTACTTATTCCATCGTAAAATTTATCGTTTTCGGCAGTTTGTCCAAATGCTTCTCCGTCATTGCTATTTCCCAATTAAAAAGCCCAATCTTTAAACGGTGATATTTGAAGCTTTGTACCGACTCAAAGCAAAATCAATAGCAAGAGATACGAATGGTTTGTATGTTCATGCTCCTTTAACTGAACAAGGTGCTGTTGACTATCTGCTAGCAAGCACCCAAAATGAAGTGTGGACCCCTAATGAAAAGGATGCTAAAGCTTTGGCAATGAGAATTGGACAAGGAAGATTTAGAGGTCCCGAAAATCACTATCGGACTGGTTTCAATGACACGAGATATTTCTATCACTACCATGGTGGAGATGATAGGACTTTCTACCAGACCGGACATATCTTCTATGGCACAAGTAGTCACTTAGGTCTTAATAAACGCTAAGTATTTCGGTATTTGTCAAGATAGTTGTCGCGAATTCTCAAAAAACAGAATGTTGCCCTGATGATGTGTGGGGTGCAGCCTGAATAGGCGTCGCGCGTTCCGGATTGAGCCAGACTTCATCGTCCAAGCGCCAGTCACGCACGTCGCCAGACCAACGGTTGGGATGCTTGGCTTTTGCCGCCTCGTACACGGCTTGGCGTTTTCTGAAGACGTCCTCTGCCAGTCCTCGATGGCGCTGGCTCGGTGTAATGAAGTTCAGACCACTATGTCGGTGTTCCTCGTTGTACCAGTGCGCAAAGGACTTTACCCATATCCGGGCTTCCGTGAGATCTCGAAAACCTTTGGCCGGGAAGTCCGGGCGGTACTTGCACGTGCGGAAAATGGATTCCGCATAGGGGTTGTCGTTGCTCACGCGCGGTCGGCTTCGGGAGGGCGTGATACCTAAGCTGTACAACGTCTCCAGTAACGTAGCGCCTTTCATCGGACTCCCATTATCCGAGTGAAGCACGAGCGGATGATGACGGATCACACATTGCTCCCGGATGACGGTGCGTCGAATCAGTTGACTCGCGTGCACGGCCGACTCGTCCTCCCAAATCTCCCAGCCGACGATCTTACGACTGTACAGATCCAGGATGAAATACAGGTAGAGGAACAGCCCCTTTGCCGGCCCCGGCAGCCAGGTAATGTCCCACATCCACACTTCATTTGGCCCGTGCGCAGCATGGCTGGTGAGCGGCCTCGCGGTGGGCTTCTTGCTACGCCCACGATGGTGCTGTTGATGGTGCTTATGCAGGATGCGATAGAAGCTCGACTCCGAAGCGATGTAGATGCCTTCGTCCGCCAAGGCAGGCACAATCTGGCTTGGCGGCAGGCTCCGGTTATGCGGCTGTTGAAGCACCTCCAGCACCTGCTGCTCTTCCACCTCGCTTAGCTTGTTGGCAGGCGTCGGACGTGAAGCGAGAGGACGTCCGTCCTCGGTGCCGCCTTGCTTCCGCCAACGTTGCAGGGTTCGCTGCGCCAGCCCCAGCTCCTGGCACGCTCTGGCCTCTCTCGCCCCAGCCACGACAGCTTCCTGAATTAAGGTGATGGCGTGCTCGCGATCTGAGGCAGGGATCATTCGTCCTCGGGGTCCCCCCAAATCGCTTGGGCCTTTTTTCGCAGCACCAACAAGGCTGCGGCCTCCGCGAGTGCAGCTTCTTTGCGCCTCAGTTCTCGGCTCAAGGCTTTGTTCTCTTGCTCTTTGGTGCGAAGCTCCTTCTGCAGCTTGCCCGCCTGGGCGGGAACGCCTCCATTGGCTTGCATGCATGCCTCCCGCCAGGCCTCCACCTGCTCCACGTATAACCCTTTGGTCCGGCAGTACTCGGCCAACTCGATTTCGCTTAAGCTTGCCGTCTCCATGACGATCGCGAACTTCTCCCTTGTATCCCATCGCTCAGGGGATCCGTCACCCGAATTCGGTTGCCCTTGGCCCAGCGCCGCCTTTTTCCATTTATATAACGTCGTCTCGGAGACCCCGCTCTCCTTGGCTAAACGACTCACCGATTCGTTATTCGGGGGCAACATTCGCTCTACCATGCTCTGCTTCAATTTCTCATTTAATTGGTTCATTGTCCTCACCTCGTCCTCGTTATCCCCACTATACTTTCATTTTTGGGGTACGACAACTATTCTGACAGAGGGGGATTTTAAATACCCTCTGAAAACAAAACAAGTTACTGGGAGTGTAGGAATCATGATTGATTTGAACAAGCTATACCAGAAATACCTTGAAAACAAAATACCCAATCCTTTTACATTGCAAGATATTCAGCACTATCTAGTCCTAAAATATAAAGCACAGCAAGTGAATGTGGGCCAATTTTCAAGCTTGCAAAATGATCCCTATGCCAAATTTGAAACAGCAGTCACTGCCTATATCTTTCGGGATGAGGAAGCTGTCTCTCAACTAATGATGCTGAACCATGCCGATGTGCATCTCATCTCTCGTGAGATCAACTTGATCTTGAATTCGGAAGATAACGTATTTATGTCTGGGGCAACGCCTCAAGGCATGTCTTTCCTTCTTGAGTTGGAGCTGGATGTTTTCAGTGGATTTGACCAGGAGGAAGCCTACCTAGGCAATAAGCGTTTTGAAGAATTTCTGGTGGTTCTCTATCTTACCGGTCACATCGCATTCGATAACGATCCGTTGATTGATCCATTACGACAAAAGTTCAAAGACGGCTACCTTCTGAAATACTTTGGGGTGCAGGATGGAAATAACAAGTATTTAGTTGATGAATTGCTTCAAGAACCGCAAGAAGATGCATAATAAAAGTTTAACCCGCCCGGACTAGCGATACCTCCGAGCGGGCTTTTTTGCGTTGTCTTCAGAAACTCTTCAGAAAAATCCCCCGTGTAATCTCAGAAGTTTTTGTTACTCTTCTTATATCAAATCGAGATAAGGAGATATCGATGATCAACGACACCATTTTGAACTTAATTGATGCGTATGGATATTTTCTTTTCTTCCTTGCTTTTTCCTTAGGCCCCTTCGGCATTCCCGTTCCGAACGAAGTAACGATCGTTACAGGCTCCATCCTGAGTGTGAATGGCATTCTCAATCCATTTGTAACGTATCTGTCCATTTTGTCCGGACTTTTAATTGCCGTCACGATCTCCTATACGACAGGTCGCATCTTTGGCGGATACTTCGGTTCGAAGTTGCAGGAAAATCGGCACTTTCTAAAAGCCCGGCTCTTGCTGCACAAACACGGGAAATGGGCGATTTGCATCGGGTTTTTCATTTCCGTGGTTAGATATTTGATGCCTCTCCTGGTTGGCTTAAGCCGGGTGAACGCCCGTACGTTTATCGTACTTTCGTATAGCAGCGCCATTTTTTGGACGGCAGCCTTTTTTGGCGCAGGCTCTATTGCGGGCACCTATTTTTGAATGAGATCGACCTAGAATGGAACGCTAAAGACGAGGTGGACAACTTGACCAAAAAGGTATATGGTCAGTTTATTCGAAGCTTTCTTAGACAACCCAGACAAGTGGGCAGCGTTATTCCCAGCTCCCGGCATTTGTCCGCCCGCATGACTAATGCTGTCGCTTGGCATGAGGTAAGCGCCGTGGCGGAGCTAGGCTCAGGGACAGGCGCGATCACACGCGTGCTGAAGAGACACACGACGGAGAACATGCATGTATTATTGTTTGAAATGGACGAGGCCATGCGGAGTCAACTAAAACAGGATTATCCTGACTTTCAAGTTCATGCGAATGCTTGCCAACTCACGGACGTTTTGTCTCGTGCGGGCTTGAACGCGCTGGATTGTATTATTAGCGGACTGCCGTTTTTTAATTTCCCTCCTGCGCTTAGAATGAAGCTGTTGGATCAGGTTCATCAAGCTTTAAGGCCAGGCGGTCAGTTTATCGCCTTTCAGTATTCCCTGCAAATGAAAAAGCTATTGTCCGAAAAATTCATCTTGGAGCGGATTGGGTTCGTGCCCCTTGACTTCCCTCCTGCTTTTGTATATGTATGCCGCAAAAAATGAGAGCCTTCTTAAAGGAGTTCGTCGTATGAACACTGTATTAGTCGTTGATGACGATTCGGAGATCCGGGATATTATCCATGTTTATTTACGGAACGAAGATACCAGGTTATAGAAGCCGAAAACGGTCTAGAGGCGCTAAAAACAATCGAGCTTGTAAATGTACAGCTAGTGATCCTGGATGTGATGATGCCCAAAATGGATGGCATTCATGCCTGCTTCAAGATTAGGGAGAAGTCGGATGTCCCGATTATTATGCTCTCGGCTAAACAAGAGGATATCGATAAAATTACCGGACTTACGTCCGGAGCCGACGATTATATGGTCAAGCCCTTCAATCCTTTAGAATTACTCGCGAGGGTCAAAGCCCAATTCCGACGCAATGCGCTGCAAGGTAAAGTCAACGAGCGTGCCATCCTGCATATCCGTGATCTGGCCATCGATCGGAACAAACATACGGTGACGTTAAGAGGCAAGGATATCTCGCTCACGCCATTGGAATTTGGAATCCTCGAGCTTCTAGCAAACCACCAAGGTCAAGTGTTTAGCACAGAGAAAATTTACGAAAGCGTATGGAAAGAACCGTTTGGGGATTCGGATAACACCGTCATGGTCCATATTCGCAACTTGAGGGAAAAGATTGAGGACAATCCTAGAGCGCCACAGTATATAAAGACGGTATGGGGAGTGGGCTATAAAGTTGACTAAAAAAAAGACAGACCCCAAAAAATACAAGTCAGTTTTATGCTGAATGCGGTGTACAGCTACTTTATCGCTCTCATTTTGACCATACTCTTTCAGTATGCCGTTAATTATTGGCAGTTGCCGGGATTAGACGGTATCACCCTTATTGTCTTAATAGGCATCTTTGTGAGGACTTTTTTCCTGCTCACTAGGCGGATCGTTACCGACTTTGTCACCCTAGAGCGGGGACTGCAAATTATTGCTGAAGGCGATCTGGACTACCGCGTTCCGGTCGAGCGAAGAGATGAACTGGGGAGAGTCGCGGCGAACATTAATCTTATGGCCGAGCGCTTACAGGAGCAGATTGCCCGAGAGCGCGAACTCGAAAAATCAAAAATGGAGATGATTTCAGGCGTATCGCATGACCTTCGTACACCGCTGACCAGTATTATCGGCTATATCGAGCTTCTGCGAGCCAATGCTTTCCAAACCAAAGAAGAATACAACCGATTCATTGAGAACACTTTAAATAAATCGGTCCATTTAAAAAGAATGCTGGACGATTTATTTGAGTATACGCAGTTGTCTTCAAATGAAGCCCGACTGAAATTAAATTCCTTTGATCTGAGCAAGCTGGTCGGTCAATTGCTCTTTGAATTTGAACCGATCGCTCTAGAAAATGACATCTCCCTCATAACAAAGCTTGGTGAAAAGCCGATGATGATCGTAGCCGACAGCGATAAAATAGCGCGCGCCATCGACAACTTGCTCATGAATGCGTTAAAATATTCGACAAAGCCGGGCACTGTGGAGATTCATATGACATCCAATGATACTTATGTTACGTTAAGGATTGAGAATAAAGGGCAGTCGTTAACGAAAGAACAAGAACAAAAGATATTTGAACGCTTTTATAAAGCGGATCATTCTCGGAGCAGTGAGGATATTCAGATTGGCGCAGGCCTGGGACTGTCGATTACAAAAAATATTATGCAATTGCATGGCGGCGACATCCTGCTGGATCATGTGGATGGCCATTATAAATTTTCGCTCGTCTTGCCATTAGCTTAAAAAATCGAAAAAGAGGGCGACCCGCAATGGTTCAGGTTGCCCTTGTCAGGTGTAAAAAATCTCTGGAACCAATTTGGTTGATTTTATTGGGTTTGCCGCGGCACGTGATAAATACGAAAAATAAAAGGTATGGAACCACTAAAAATTACCATATAAAGAAAGTGGGGAACTTGTGTCATGGTCAAGTTGGTTCCCTGCGAGAGTTTCGAATTTGAGGGCCGATAAACCTGAATTACGAAAG
>NZ_BFBX01000095.1:0-8351 GCF_003851045.1 Paenibacillus sp. 598K
AAAAGTCGGGATGCGACTGAGGCACCCGGCATATTTTCATTCCTGGGGGTGACAAGGCTTCTCTTGTCATGGCTGTTTTTCGCACCTTTACCTAGTAGCACAATCCTGGTATCTGTCCTTCCGACGCGCTCGCTTGCTATCCGTTCGACTGCCTGTCCGCTGGTGAGCTCGTCCGTGATTCTAACGCTCGCCCTTGGCCTTATTGGGTCGAAAAGTCGACCTCTCCGAGGCTAACGTCCACCAGCGAGCTTATTTTGATAAAACCACGCCAAAAAGAGCCCATTCTCACAAATAAGCGCCGTGGCGAGCGTAAGAATTTCAAAAAGCGCAAAATAGCGGAAATAAGCGCGAGGGCGAGCGTTAGAGCAGCTACGGCAGGCTTAAGGGCCGAACCGCGCGCCCATCAGCGCAGCCCGGTGACATGGAGCTGCCTGTACTGCGTCGGCGAGCAGCGATGCCGGTGCTTGAAGGCGCGGTTGAACGTGGCCAGGCTGCCGAAACCCGCGCGCATCGCCACCTCCGTCACCGGCAGGAGAGGGTCGGCGAGCAACTGCTCGGCGCGCAGGATGCGCTGGCGCGTCACATAGTCATGGCAGGAGACGCCGATGCACGACTTGAACATCCGGGCGAAGTGGAACTTGCTGTACCCCGCCAGCTCGGCCAGCTCGTCGATCGCAAGCTCGCGCACGCAGTGCTCGTCGATATGGCGGCATACGCGCAGGAAGATCTCGATCTGACGGCGGCGCTTGCTGTCGCGAGGGGCGCTGCGCCGCCCGTCCTGCTGCGCGAGGTCGCGTCCGACGCGCACGAAAAACTGAATCAGCAGCCCATAGGCCGCAGCCTCCCGCAGCGGTGCATCGCCGAGATGCTCCCCCTGCAGCTGGAGCAGCAGTCCGCGCGGCGTGGTCGCATCCACCTCGATCGATGTCTTGTCAGCGGCAGACACGAGAGCGGCGGGACGCATCAGATGGAGCGCTGGCTCGAGCAGCTGCAGCCGTTGCAGCAGCCCGACATCGACCTGCAGGATGAGCCGCTCGCCGGTCTCGGGCGCCTTGATCTCATGCAGCTCGCCGGGCGGGATGATGAGGATATCGCCCGGTCCGGGGGTGTAGGTGACGTCGCTGACCCGCACCGTGTAGCCATTATGGAGCGGCAGGATGATCTCGGCGGCCGTATGCCAGTGAAGCGGATAGTCCTCGGACTCGCTATTATGATAGAGACGGATGCCAGAGTCTGCATGGAACATTACCGTCTCCCGGATGCCGTCTAGTTGTTCGATCATGCACCTTCTTCCCCTCTGCTCGGCGGGCGGTCCCAAATCGCAAGATTTGAGGAGCATCCCGCACGCGATATGAAGCGTCAGTGGTTCGTATGTCGTTATAATAGCATCAACGATGGCTTCGATCCACCGTTGTAATCGGATACACGAGCGGAATCTTTCATCCAAAGGAGCGAGATTTGAATGGCAAAACGGGTGCAAAATCAGGCAAAGATCGATGGCTACAAGCAACGGGCGGAGGCGCTCGTCGCGCAGATGACGCTGAAGGAGAAGGTACGGCAGATGCTGCATGCCGCGCCAGCGATCGAGCGGCTCGGTATCCCGGCATACAACTGGTGGAACGAGGCGCTGCATGGCGTCGCCCGGGCAGGGGTGGCGACGGTATTCCCGCAGGCGATCGGTCTGGCGGCGACCTTCGACGAGGAGCTGCTGGAGGCGGTGGCCGACGCGACGGCGACCGAGGGCCGGGCGAAGTACAACATGCAGCAGCAGTACGGAGATACGGACATCTACAAGGGGCTGACCTTCTGGGCGCCCAACGTGAATATCTTCCGCGACCCGCGCTGGGGACGGGGGCATGAGACGTATGGCGAGGACCCGTTTCTGTCCGGCAGATTGGGCGTGCGCTACATCAACGGCTTGCAAGGCAATGACGAGGATTATCTGAAGAGCGCTGCCTGCGCCAAGCATTTTGCCGTCCACTCGGGGCCGGAGGACATCCGTCACAGCTTTAATGCCGAGACATCGATCCAGGATCTGTACGAGACGTACCTGCCGGCGTTCCAGGCTTGCGTGCAGGAGGCTGGCGTCGAGGCCGTGATGGGCGCGTACAACCGAACCAACGGCGAGCCGTGCTGCGGCAGCGAGCTGCTGCTGGAGCGGATCCTACGCGGCGAGTGGGGCTTCGACGGTCATGTCGTATCCGACTGCTGGGCGATCCGGGACTTCCATCTGCATCACAAGGTAACGGCCGATGAGGTCGAATCCGTCGCGCTCGCGGTCAATCGGGGCTGCGACATCAACTGCGGCAGCCTGTTCATCCACTTGACCGAGGCGGTGGAGCGCGGCCTGGTGACCGAGGAGACGATCGATCGGGCGGTGACCCGCCTGTTCACGACGCGGATGAAGCTCGGCATGTTCGACGCGCCGGAGCGCGTGCCGTACAGCGCGATCGGCTATGCTGAGGTCGACTCGCCGCCGATGCAGGCGCTGAATCGGCAGGCGGCGCAGTCGAGTCTGGTGCTGCTCAAAAACGACGGCCTGCTGCCGCTCGATCGCTCCACGATCCGCACGATTGGCGTCATCGGCCCCAACGCCAACAACCGGCGGGCGCTAGTGGGCAACTATGAGGGCACGGCCTCCCGCTATATCACGGTGCTCGAAGGCATCCAGGATGCTGTCGGCGACGACATCCGCGTCTTTTACTCGGAGGGCTGCCATCTCTACAAGGATAAGGTCGAGGCGCTCGGCGAGGTCGGCGACCGGCTCTCGGAGGTGAAGGGCGTCTGCGCGCAGAGCGACGTAGTCGTCGTCTGCCTCGGTCTGGACGCCAGCCTCGAAGGCGAGGAGGGCGACACTGGCAATCAGTACGGCAGCGGCGACAAGCGGGATCTCGCGTTCCCGGGCTTGCAGGAGGAGGTGCTGCGGACGGCCTATGAGAGCGGCAAGCCGGTCATCCTGGTCGTGCTCGCTGGCAGCGCGATGGGTCTGGGCTGGGCCGAGGCGCATGTGCCGGCGATCCTCCAGGGCTGGTATCCCGGCTCGCAGGGCGGACGCGTCATCGCCGACGCGATCTTCGGGGCATTCTCGCCGGAGGGCAAGCTGCCGATCACACTCTATCATTCAGTAGATGAGCTGCCGGAATTCACGGACTATGCGATGCAAGGCCGCACGTATCGGTACATGCAGCAGGAGGCGCTCTATCCGTTCGGCTATGGTCTCTCGTACACACAGTTCAGCCTGAGCGATGTGCGGGTGGACGGCGAGTTGTCCAGCGAGCGTGGCATACAGGTGAGCGCCAGGCTGCGCAACGACGGCGGCATAGCCGGGGGCGAGGCGCTGCAGGTGTACGTGAAGGCGGAGCGCGAGGGCACGCCGAATCCGCAGCTCAAGGCGTTCCGCAAGGTGCGGCTGCAGCCGCAGGAGGAGCAGGAGATCACGCTGGACCTGCCGCTCGAGGCTTTTGGGCTCTACGACGAACAGGGCAAGCGGATGCTGTATGCCGGAGACTATACGGTCTATGTCGGCACCTCGCAGCCGGACAGCCGCAGTCGCGCGCTGACCGGACAACAACCGACGGCCTTCAAGCTCGCCTCTGATAGAGAGCGGCAGCTCTAAGCAATCGCGCCAGACAAGGACAAGGGGTGCCCGCCTGTCATCGTTGGATGACGGAGGGACACCCCTTGTTATGGTCGGTTGGCGGTTTGTTTTTTCTCCATTTCTGCTATTCTCCTATGCAAGATTTCCAACTCTTCATACATCGTCTTATTTGTTCGGTGGGCCAAGAGAGTGATGAAAATAGAGATCAGAGGTAGAGCAACAACAGAAAAGGCGCCAAAAAAGAAAATTAAATCATAATCAGAAGGCAAAAGATAGCGTCGATCGAAAAGGAGTATAAGACCGTAACACGAGAATCCCAATATAAGAATACTAATGAGAACGCCCGCAACCGTGAATTTACTCAAATTTGAATTCGAATGCAATTCAAGTCCCTCCTTTCGTGGAACAAAAAATCCGAGAAATCGACTTTCTGTATTAAGTATAATCTAAGTTCGGGAGTTCTAGTAGGCATTAACCTAGTCGCCAAGCGTCTCTTCCAAGGTGAAGGGCTCTTGCAGTGATGGACTATTCTGGCCTGCCATTCAGATAAGGCAGCCAGCCCGCCATGGCGATCGTGACGAGTTGTGTCTCGGGATCAAAGCCGAAGGCAATGGTGTAGATTTTTTCTAAATTCATCACGCGGAAGTCGGGCACAAACGGAGTATAGCTACCATCGTTATTTTTTAAGTAATAATATAGTGCTTGATGATCCTTGATGATTCCAGCCGTCCCATAAGCCTCGATGACATCCGACAGGGTGCTCACTCCTACGGCAATCCCTTTGTAGGTGTGGACACGCTGCTCGCTGTTGGCAGAGTTGTATTCGTTAGCCAGCCAGAATTGCAGATGGCCTTTGGAATCAAGCTTGGCATCGAATGACAAGTAGTCGAACCAGTCCAGCATGAAATCCGGTTCCGCACCCAGCACTGCGTCAAGTGAGGCTTTGGCAGCTCCGATCGACGCAACGGACGTATCGCCGGACCATAAGTCAAAATCTTCCGCCGACGCCGAACGGAGGCTGAAGTCCGGCAAGACAGGCACGGGAGTCTTGGACAAGACAGGCAGCGTTACCGGATCAGATGGCTCGGTAGGCCTCACATGTAGTTTCCAAGCACCCCGCAGCAAGTGCTGACGTATCCATGACAGCGCCTCGGCTCTGCTGAAATACTCCTCCCCGCCGAATTCCGATGGATCGGCGATCTCACGATTGGCCAAGCCTTTAGTAATTAGATAGATCTGGGCGGCCTCGCCCGTATAGTGAAGCCCCTGTACGCCAATGAGCAGCTCCGCTGCCGTCTGTCTCGTGAGCGGCTGCGAGCGCAGTTGCTTCTCCTTCGCCCCTTTCACAGGATAATTGTAGGTTAGGGCCATACTATAAAGACTATCCGTCCAGTCCCTGTAGTCGTTGTACGACGCTGCTCCCGCCGGCAAGCCCATCGAACGATACAGCATCTTGAGGAACTCTGCCTCTGTCACCAGCCGGTCCGGTCTATAGGTGCCATCCTCTCGATAACCATCGATAATGAGCATTCTGCGAGCCCAGCTAAAAAGCGTTTCCGACCAATGGCCATCTGTGTCTCTAGGCGGCATTGAAACGATTTGCCACCATCCCGTATCTTCCTGTTCCTCCTCTTCTTCTTGCTCTTCCCAGACCACTTCTCGCGCCTGCACCGCCGCCGTACATAGGAGGCAAAAAGCTAGCAGGAGCAGTAACGTTCGCTTGCCGATTTCCATATTCGTATCATCCTTCCTGAATTGGAGTCTTATTGAACTCTATCGGCAAACTTCATTGCTAAATAGATAGGTGCAATCACCTAGGGACAACGTCAGCGTCAAAGGGGCATCCCCATCCTGACTCACATCCGAAGGCTCTGACGCCGATGGAATGAGTAGGCGGGATAGCAACTACCCTGGCCGACAGAGATCAAGCAGGAGAGGAACGAGAGAGAATGGGAATAAAACGAATCGCGGCAGGGATGCTGGCAGCGCTGATGCTGCTGTCGCTCCTTCCGCTGTATGCGCAGGCGCAGACGACGACCGCGTGGCCCGACCCCGAATGGGTCTATGAAAACGAGGAGCTCGCCGATGCGATTCAGATCGATTCCTTCCGGGCGCAGATCGCCGCCGATGCGCTCTATTTTTTTGCCGATCATCGCTTATATATCGTAGATACGACGACGGGCAAGCTTATCACGGTCATCGAGTATCTGAAAGGGTCCAACTTCTACTATGAATTCTTCGGCAGCTATGCCGAGATCGGCAAGGATGGCAGCGTCTACGCATTTACGGCAGCGAAGAATGATAAAGATCAGGATGTGTATACGCTCCATGCCTACAGTCAGTCTGGGGAAAAGCGGTGGCAGAAGACCTATTCGGAGAAAATTCGCTCGCTGGTCGGGCTGGATATCCTGTCGGATGGGACGATCCTGGCTTATCTGGAGACGGGGTCGGAGCAGTATGTGAGCTATCGGTATGATCGATCGGGGCGATTGCTGGAGAAGAAGCAGTGGACCGGCGCAATCCTCGGTTATCAGAACGGGTATCTGGTGACGGCCAGAATGGTGCGCAAAGGGACGTCGCGGTTCTCCTTTTACGATGACCAGATGCGGCTGAAGTTCAGTCACGAGCTTTCGTTCGACAAGGAGGATCGCTATGCCGGTGTCGGGCCGGATGGGCAGATGTACCTTTACCGCTACAACGAGAGTGCGGGCACGACGACCTATTCCGCAGTCAGTCCAAGCGGCAAGGTTGTCTGGAGCAAGCAGCTCAAAGGCGAGCCGGGGCGGGACAGCCTGTACGATCATCATCATCCGGGACCGGGCAGCTTTGCGGCGGGGTATGCCGGATCGGTGGGCGGGGCATTTTTCTTCTTTGACCCCAAGGGCAATTACCACGCGCTGCCGAGCGCGGACTTCTACTTCCAGACGGCCTCGGACGGCACGATCCTGCAGCGTCGCGACGGCAAGCTGGACATCTACCAGACGCCTGGGCTGAAGCGGCTGTATACGGCGGAGCTGTCGGATCTGTCGCCGGGCACGGTGTTCCTCTACGAGGGACAAGGGATCGTCTACACGGTCAGCAAGCACAATGTGCTCCAAAAGCTCGATCTGTATCATCCGCCGATCCGCGTCTATGTCAATGGCGAAAAGCAGCAGCTGGCCGTCGCGCCGCAAAACATCGACGGCACGGTCATGCTGCCTTTGCGCGACAGCGTCGCCTTCCTGGGAGGAAATGTGCAATGGCAAGGCGGAGAGCTGAAGGTAAAAATCGGCGATCGCGAGGTGACGATGCGGGTCGGCGATCGCCGGGCACAGGTGAACGGCAGCGCCTATACGTTGACGCAGCCGCCCGCCTTGCACCGGGGCCATACGATGATCCCGGTACGCTTCATGAGCGAGGCGCTGGGCGCCAAGGTCCGTTGGTCGCCGCAGGATAACAGCATCTATATCGAGCAGTAGGGTAGCGATCGCGCCAGGTGGAGGATGCGGGTCTGACAGGGGAGGGATTCGCTGCTCCCCTGTGCTCTGAAGGACTACGTGCGTTCCTCGATCACCTCGACGCCCTCCGGCGCCCCCAGCGTCACCTCGCCGCCGACATAGGCGACGAGGATCGGACCGCGCGGCGTCGGCAGTCGCAGGGAGAAGTCCGGCATCCCCTGCGGCAAGCGCGGCGCGAAGCGTACCCGGCCCCAGCCTGGCTCTGCCGGCTGAAGTCCGATGATGTCCTCGATCAGCAACGGGATCGGCGCCGCTGCCCAGCCGTGGCAAAGGCTGGTGTTCCACTTCTGCTCCTTGCCCCATGCCTCGTAACAGGTCGTCGCTCCTTCGCGAACCATATTGCTCCAGGAGCGCTCGTCCTCGCCCATGATCAGCTCATAGATCATCTCCGTACGGCCATGCGCTGCCAGCGCCTTCATGACGAAGTAGCTCATATACACCCCACAGCTGAACCGCCGCTCTGCGATAAGTCCGAGGATCGGTTCGATCGCACGCTCTGGCGCGAGTCCGAACAGCAGCGGCAACACATTGGCGTGCAGGGCGCTGTGTGCCGAGCCGACTGCATCGACGAACAACCCTGTCTCTTCACAATAGAAAGCCTCGACGAAGGCGCGGCGCAGTCGCGGCAGCTCATCCTCATACGGCACCCCCAGCAGCTCCCGGATCGTCTGGACCATCTGGACACAGCCGTAATAATAGCTGTTCAACACATTGTGACAGCCGTCGGTGCCAGGCCGGGTGAGCGGGAAGTCGTAGCCGTCGCGCAGGTTGTCGGGCCAGTCGACCATATTCCATTTGTCGTTGAGATTATGCAGCAGTCCATCCTCCCGTGCATAGGCGCGGAAGTAGTCCAGCATCTGTTCGGCGATCGGATACATCTCCTGCAGGAAAGCGAGATCGCCGCTGTAGCGATAATAAGCGAGCAACTGCATCGGCCATTGGAGCGAGTAGTCGGCGATTTCCTGCATGAAGTTGCCCGGCGTAACGGCGAGCAGGCCCGGGCAGATGTCTGCGGATCGGGCGAACTCGCGGATCGCTTTTTTGAAGAGCTCAGCGTCGCCGCTGATGTACATATGCGTTGGTCCGATGATCGTATTGTCGCCGAGGTACTGCCCCTTCTCGCGGGATGGACAATCGACATAGCCCTCCTGCGAGCAGAGCTGCACGCCCCGTCGGCAGATGTCCCAGATCTGCTGCAGCATCGGGTCGCTGGTCTCGAATCGGCAGGCGTCCTCGTCTAGCGGGTAGTGTCGGAC